>DYJA01000070.1 GCA_020723345.1 Candidatus Aquidulcis sp.
TGGCGAGCGCCTTGAGCGCGCTGCCGCGCACGATGGGCGTCTTGTCGCCGGGAAAATTGTAGGCGGTCAACAAATCGCGCAATTCCAATTCGACCAAGTCGAGGAGTTCCGGATCTTCCATCACGTCGACCTTGTTGAGGAAGACGACGATGGCAGGCACTTCGACCTGGCGCGCGAGCAAGATGTGTTCGCGCGTCTGGGGCATCGGACCATCGGGTGCGGAAACGACGAGGATCGCGCCATCCATCTGCGCGGCGCCGGTGATCATGTTCTTGATATAATCGGCGTGTCCGGGGCAATCAATATGGGCGTAATGGCGTTTGTCGGTTTCGTATTCGACGTGCGAGATGGCGATGGTGAGAATTTTGGTTTCATCGCGGCGCCCTTGTTTTTCGGACGCCTTCGCCACATCGTCATAGGAGACGAAATTCGCCTGACCTTTGAGCGCGGCGACTTTGGTGATGGCGGCGGTCAGGGTGGTCTTGCCGTGGTCGACGTGACCGATGGTGCCGACGTTGACATGTGGTTTCGTGCGATCAAATTTTTGCTTTGCCATTTTTTACTCCGTGTTCAGTGTCCAGTATTCACTATTCAGTGACGTCTGAACACCGAATACTGCAAACTAGACTTTCCCTTTTCCCACAATCGCCTCGGCGATATTCGTGGGGAGTTGATCGTAATGATCGAATTCCATCGTAAACGTACCGCGCCCTTGCGTTTGCGAGCGTAGATCAGTTGCGTAGCCAAACATCGTCGCGAGCGGGACGAACGTGCGAATCGCGGTGACTCCGCCGGTGCGCGGCTCCATTCCTTCGACATGCGCGCGGCGCGCCGACAAATCGCCGATCACATCGCCCATAAAGTTTTCCGGTACGACGACTTCGACGCGCATAATCGGTTCGAGCAGGACCGGGCTGCCTTTTTGCACACCGGCTTTGAGCGCCATCGAACCGGCGATCTTGAAAGCCATTTCCGACGAATCGACTTCGTGGTACGAACCGTCGACGAGACGCGCTTTCAAATCCACGACCGGATATCCGGCGATCACGCCGCTGTCGAGCGATTCACGCACGCCCTTTTCAATCGCGGGAATGTATTCGCGCGGAATCGAGCCGCCGCGAATCGCGTCTTCGAATTCAAAGCCCTTGCCTTTTTCCAGCGGCGCAAGTTCGAGCCAGCAGTGACCGTACTGACCGCGCCCGCCGGTCTGGCGCACGAAACGCCCTTCGGCTTTCACCGACTTGGTGATCGTCTCGCGATACGCGACTTGCGGTTTGCCGACGTTTGCCCAAACTTTGAATTCGCGCGTCATCCGATCCACCAGCACGTCGAGATGTAATTCGCCCATCCCGCTGATGAGCGTTTGTCCGGTCTCTTCGTCGGTGCGAACGCGGAACGTCGGGTCTTCTTCCGACAATCGGCGTAGCGCCTCCGACATCTTATCCTGATCGGCTTTGGTGCGCGGCTCAATCGCGACTGAAATGACCGGTTCGGGGAATTTGATCGCTTCGAGCAAAATCGGTTTTTCAGGATCGGAGAGCGTATCGCCGGTAAAAGTATTTTTCGGTCCGATGATCGCGGCGATGTCGCCCGCCAAAACTTCTTGCACTTCTTCGCGCGAATTGGCGTGCATCCGCACCAAGCGACCAATGCGTTCGCGCTGATTGCGCCGCGTCGAGTTGATGTACGCGTTGCCTGCCACAAGTTTGCCGGAATACACGCGCACGTACGCGAGACGACCAACGTACGGGTCGGTGACGATTTTGAAAGCGAGCGCGGCAGTCGGTTCGTTCTCGTTTGCCTTGCGCGTTTCTTCTTTCGTCGCGTCGTCGGGCAGGGCGCCGCGCACCGCCGGAATGTCAATCGGCGAAGGCAGGTAATCCACGACCGCGTCGAGCACGGCTTGGACGCCTTTGTTCTTCAACGCCGCGCCGCAGAGTACCGGCACGAGTTTGCCGGAGACCGTCGCGCGGCGCAGGGCGGGCATCAATTCGCGCTGTGAAATTTCTTTGCCTTCCAAATATTTCGTCGTCAGCGCTTCGTCGGTCTCGGCGATCATTTCGATCATCGCGGCGTGGCGTTTGGCGGCGTCCTTTTTCAGTTCGGCGCGAATCTCGCGCGTTTCTGGCGCGACATCGGGATCATCGCTGTAGACGATTTCTTTCATCGCGATTAGATCGATGAACCCTTCGAACGCGGTTTCCGCGCCAATCGGCATTTGAATCGCGACCGGCTGCGCGCCGAGGCGATCCACGATCATCTCAATCGTCCGATAAAAGTTCGCGCCGAGCCGATCCATTTTGTTAACGAACGCGAGCCGCGGCACGCCAAAGCGGTCGGCTTGCCGCCACACCGTTTCGGACTGCGGCTGCACGCCGGCGACCGCGTCAAAGACGACGATGCCGCCGTCGAGGACGCGCAGCGAGCGCTGCACTTCGGCGGTAAAGTCGATGTGCCCCGGCGTATCGATCAGATTGATCTGATGATCACGCCACGACGTGGTGGTGGCAGCCGACGTGATGGTGATGCCGCGTTCACGCTCTTGCTCCATCCAATCCATCACAGCCGTGCCGTCATGCACTTCGCCGATTTTATAAGTTTTGCCGGTGTAGTACAAGATGCGCTCGCTGACGGTCGTTTTGCCAGCGTCAATGTGCGCGATGACACCGATGTTTCTAATTTGCTCTAGCGGGACTAAACGTGCCACGATAACTCTCAATGACAAATGATCAAATGACCAATGACAAATCTCAAATGCGCCTTTGTCATTTTTAATTTGTCATTTGTCATTTACCATCGATAGTGCGCGAAAGCGCGGTTCGCTTCCGCCATCTTGTGGGTTTCTTCTTTTTTCTTGATCGTCGCGCCTTGATTGGCGGCGGCGTCCATCAATTCGCCTGCCAACTTTTCGGCGTAGGTCTTGCCGCCGCGCGCGCGCGAATTGGCGATGAGCCAGCGCATCGCCAGCGCGACGCGGCGTTCGCTCGGCACTTCGACCGGGACTTGCAGGGTCGCGCCGCCGACGCGGCGCGGGCGTACTTCAATCGTGGGTCCGGCGTTGCGGAGCGCGGTCTCGAACACTTCGACCGGATTTTTCTTGGTCTTTTCGCCGATGATGTCGAACGCGTGGTAAACTGAGCGCGCGGCGACGGACTTTTTGCCGCGCGTCATCACGCGATTGATGAAATTCTGAATCTGCAAGTTGTTATATTTCGTATCGGGAGCAACTGGATAGTGCTCAACTTTTCCACGTCGGGGCATCTGAAAACTCCTTCGTCAACTGGTCAATCAGGGATTGGTCAACTGATTACTGATCACTGATTGCCTAATTGCCTGGTTGCCTACGCCGCGGCTTCACCCGCGCTGACTTTGGGTCGCTTGGCGCCGTACTTGGAACGACCCTTGCGGCGTTTTTCGACGCCGGTCGTGTCCAACGCGCCGCGCACGATGTGATAGCGCACGCCCGGCAAGTCCTTCACGCGGCCGCCGCGAATCAACACGACCGAGTGTTCTTGCAATTGGTGTCCTTCGCCCGGAATGTACGCCGTGACTTCGATGCCGTTGGTCAGGCGCACGCGCGCGATTTTCCGCAACGCCGAGTTTGGTTTCTTGGGCGTCATCGTGCGGACGATCGTGCAGACGCCGCGTTTCAAGGGCGAGCCCTTGCCGCGCTCTTGCTTGTTGCGGAGCGTGTTGAGCGTAAAGCGCAACGCGGGCGCTTTGGTCTTTTTCCCTTGTGGTTTGCGACCCTTGCGGATCAATTGATTGATCGTTGGCACCTAATTTCCTCCAGAACGCGCACATTCATCCTTGCGAAGGTTTGATCGTTGCCTGCGCGCGTTTTCTTGCATCCTTCGCAAGGTTGGTTTGACTGCCTGTTTTTGGCAACAAAATGCCCTCCCGCTTTGGAATCATCGCGGTCTCAGCGTGGCTTGGTTCGTGCCACCGACGACGCGCGAGGGAAGGGCAAACAATCCTTCTGTCCAATCTAGCGGACGATGGGTCAAACCGGTTTCCACAAAAGGTTTCGTTCGGTTCAATCGCGTCTCCACGCGTAAACGTGGACAACGATTGCTTGCGGAAACCTCTTACGTTCCCCCCTCACGAGGGAACGGGTGACCCAACATTGGTCACGAATCGCCGTTTAGAGACAGAGCAAAGAGTCGTGAAACACTTTGTCGGTCACGATTCGTGCTAGGCGATTATATGCAATACGCGATGGCGTGTCAAATCGCGCCGTAGGACAATTTTCAAAATTGTCCTATCCCGCCTCCGGCTCTTCCGAAATGTCGTCAACCGTGACGGTCGGCACGGGACCGATGTCGAGCGGCAGGGCTTCGGGATGGAAACCGCTGCCAACCGGGATCAACTTGCCGAGAATGACGTTCTCTTTCAACCCGCGCAACTGATCGACGCGACCGCGTACGGCGGCATCGGTCAGAACGCGCGAAGTTTCCTGGAACGACGCGGCGGCAAGGAACGATTCGGTCGCAAGCGCGGAACGTGTCAAGCCGAGCAGAATCGGTTGCGCGGTGGACGGATTGCCACCGGCTTCGGTCACTTTGGCGTTGCGTTCGTTGAACGCCTTGCGGTCGAGAATTTCACCCGGCAGCAAGTCAGTATCGCCGGAACTGCGGACGCGCACGCGGCGCAGCATCTGGCTGACGATGATCTCGATGTGTTTGTCGTGAATGTTCACACCTTGCGAGCGATAAACGTTCTGCACTTCTTCCAGCAAGTACAGCTCGCACGCGTCTTTGCCGAGAATCCGCAGAATCTCGCGCGGATTTTTCGGTCCGTCGGTCAACTGATCGCCGGCTTGGACGGCTTGTCCGTCTTCCACGCGAATGCGCGCCGCCGCCGACACTTCGTACTCCGCTTCGTCATGAATCTCGCGACGAAGCGTGATCAGCCCTTTTTCGACCATCGCCGTACCGGAGTTCTTCGCGACGATTGCCTCGTCGCCCTTGGCGATCACTTGCCCTTGCTCGACTTCCTCATCGTCTTTGATCGCGGCTTTGGTCCCGCGCGGCAAGGCATACTCGTCCTGCTCGACGCGCGTGTTGGCGAGGCGGAGTTTGCGTTCGTCGCCTTCGGTATAGATCTGAACGACGCCGTCAATCTCTGCCATCAACGCTTCGCCTTTCGGATCGCGCGCTTCGAACAACTCTTCGACGCGCGGCAGACCGCTGGTGATGTCTTCCACGCCCGCGACGCCGCCGGTGTGGAACGTGCGGAGCGTCAACTGCGTGCCCGGTTCGCCGATGGACTGCGCGGCGATGATGCCAACCGCTTCGCCGATGGTGATCAAGCCACCGCGCGCGAGATCGCGCCCGTAGCATTTGGCGCACAAACCGTGCCGCGCTTCGCAGGTCAGCGGACTGCGGACGAAGGCGCGCGGCGCTTTGGCTTTTTCGACCGGCGCCCAGTTTTCTTCGGTGATCATCTCGCCCGCCGGAATGAGCACAGTGTCATTCTTGGGATCGACAATCGCCGCGGCGGCGATGCGTCCGGTCACGCGCTCGGCGAACGTTTCGCCGGTGCGCTCTTTGGAATTCGCGTCGATCCACACGCCCGCGCTCGTGCCGCAATCGTCTTCGGTGATGATGACTTCTTGCGCGACGTCGACGAGGCGGCGCGTCAAGTAACCGGCGTCGGCGGTGCGGAGCGCGGTATCGGCGAGACCTTTGCGCGCGCCGTGCGTCGAAATGAAATATTCGAGCGCGGTCAGTCCTTCGCGGAAATTCGACTTGATCGGCAGCGCGATGATGCGTCCCGCCGGATCCGCCATCAAGCCGCGCATTCCGGCGAGTTGGCGAATCGGTTGAAAGCCACCTTTGGTCGCGCCCGAGTTCGCCATCACGCTAATCGGCGACGCGGCGCGCATTCCTTTTGCGACCGCTTCGGTGACCGATTCCGTCGCTTCCGTCCAGAGTTCGACGGTCTTGACGTATTGTTCTTCTTCGGTGATCAAGCCCTTGCGGAATTGCTGTTCGACTTCGTGGACTTTGGTCGTGATGCGATCCAGAATCACTTGCTTTTCGTTCGGGACGGTGATGTCGTCAATCGCGATGGTGAGACCGCTGCGCGTCGCGTACTTAAAGCCGATTTCCTTGACCTTGTCCACGACGTCGGCGGTTTTTTCCGAACCCATTTTGGCGTACACTTCCGCGACGAGTTCTTTCAAGCGTTTCTTGTCAAGTGTGTCGTTGACGAAGCGCACTTCGGGCGGCAGAATTTCATTGAAGAAAACGCGACCGACCGTCGTCTCAAAGAGATCGCCTTTTTTCCTCGCGCCTTTGGGAATGCGCTGGCACGTCTCTGAATCGAACGACAATCTGATTTTGGCGTGAATTTCGACGTGACCCAGATCGTACGCGAGCGCGACTTCGTCCGGCGAGAAAAACACTTTGCCTTCGCCGCGTTCGCCGGGTTTTTCCATCGTCAGGTAGAACACGCCGAGTACCATGTCCTTCGTCGGCTCGACAATCGGCTCGCCCGACGCGGGTTTCAACAAGTTGTGCGACGCGAGCATGAACTTGCGCGCTTCGTCTTTCGCGGCTTCGGAGAGCGGCACGTGTACCGCCATCTGATCGCCGTCAAAGTCCGCGTTGAACGCCGCGCAGACGAGCGGGTGAATTTGGATCGCGCTGCCTTCGACCAAGATCACTTCGAACGCCTGAATGCCAAGGCGGTGCAGCGTCGGCGCGCGGTTCAGGAGCACGGGATGGTTCTTGATGATCTCTTCGAGCACGTCCCAAACTTCCGACGAGCCGCGATCCACCAACCGTTTTGCCGATTTGATGTTGTGCGCGTAGTTGTATTCGACCAACTTTCGCATCACGAACGGCTTGAACAATTCGAGTGCCATCCCTTTCGGCAAACCGCACTGATGCAATTTCAAATGCGGACCGACGACGATCACGGAACGCCCGGAATAATCGACGCGCTTGCCGAGCAGGTTGCGGCGAAAACGACCTTGCTTGCCTTTGAGCAAATCGGACAGCGATTTCAGTTTGCGCTGACCGCGCGCGCTGACTGCTTTGCCGCGCGACGAATTGTCGATCAACGAGTCCACGGCTTCTTGCAGCATCCGTTTTTCATTGTTGACGATCACTTCGGGCGCGCCGAGTTCGAGCAAGCGGCGCAAGCGATTGTTGCGATTGATCACGCGGCGATACAAGTCGTTCAAGTCCGACGTCGCGAAACGTCCGCCGTCGAGTTGCACCATCGGGCGCAGGTCGGGCGGAATGACGGGCAGGACAGTCAGCACCATCCATTCGGGACGATTGCCCGCGCGGCGCAGCGCTTCGACGACGCGCAACCGCTTGATTTCCTTTTTCTTTTGCTGTTTCGATTTCGTCGCGCGAATCGTCGTGCGGAGCGTCTGTGAAAGTTGTTCCAGATCGACGCCCTTGAGAATTTCGTAGATCGCTTCCGCGCCCATCGCGGCTTCAAAGAGCGTGCCCCATTTTTCGCGCATCTCGGCGTAGCGCGCTTCGTTGATAATTTCGCCGACGCGGATCGCTTTCAGTTCGTCCATTTTTTCGTCGTGCGCGGTGTGAACCTTTTCCGTCTGCGCGTCGAGTTTCTGGCGAATCTTGGCGGACTCGTCGTTCAGCGCTTGCTTCTTTTGCTCTTTTTCCGCGTCGAGCAGCAAACGGCGGTCGGATTCTTTGGCGCGAATATCTTTTTCGATCTCGGCAAGGTGCGCCTGCACGAGTTCGTTCAGTCGTTTGCGATGTTTCGCCGCGACGGTTTCGCCTTCGTCCGCGACAATCTCGTCCGTCGGTTCGAAGACAATCGCCTTGCGAATTTCCGATCCCTTCGCCTCCTCGATCCGATTTTCCAATTTCTTGGCGATGCTGACGATCTGATCGGTCTTGTCCGCGAGTTGCTCTTCGAGTTTGCCGGTCGCCGCTTCGGTCTTGCGCGTGAGCGCGTCGATCTCTTTTTCGTATTGCTTTTCGAGTTCTTCGATTTCCGCTTCGGCTTTCAGTTCGATTTCCGCGACCTTGTTCTGCGTTTCCTTACTGAGCCGCTGCATCATCCGTTTGCGCGCGTCTTCGTCCACTTTCATCACGATGTACTGCGCGAAATACAAAACGCGTTCGAGCGCGCGCGGCGACAGATCGAGAATCAAGCCGATGCGCGAAGGCACGCCGCGCACGTACCACAAGTGCGACACCGGCGACGCGAGTTCGATGTGTCCCATCCGTTCGCGGCGGACGCGCGCGGGCGCGACTTGCACGCCGCACTTGTCGCAGATTATGCCGCGATTGCGAATCTTTTTGTACTTGCCGCACGCACATTCCCAATCGCGCTGGGGTCCGAAGATCCGTTCGTCGAACAAGCCGTCGCGTTCGGGGCGCAGCGTGCGATAGTTGATCGTTTCCGGTTTTTGAACTTCGCCGTACGACCACGCTCGAATCGTATCGGGGGACGCTAAACTGACGCGCATCGCGCGAAAATCTTTGAGTTCCATTGTCACTCCACTTTATCGAAGAAACGGAACACGCAATACGCAACACGTGTTGCGTGTTCCGTGCTCCGTCAACTCACTTATTCCCCGCCCTTCACTTCGCCATCGTCTGAACGTTTGCCGCGGCGACGCGCACCGCCGGTGATCCGTTCACCGCGTGCAAAACGTTCGCGGCGTTCGCGCATCAAATCGCGTTCGGTCCTCGGCGCGCCTTCGTGGAACAAACCGCCGCCGCCCATGCTCGGCGTGCGCTCTTCGCTTTCTTCCTTGCCAAACGTCATCTTCTCGCCGTCGGTGTTGAAGACTTCGACGCCCAAACCAAGCGACTGCAATTCTTTGACGAGCACGCGGAACGATTCGGGCACGCCGGGTTCCAGAATTTCTTCGCCCTTGACGATCGCTTCGTACGTCTTGACGCGTCCGGTCACATCGTCCGATTTGACGGTGAGCATTTCTTGGAGCGTGTGCGCCGCGCCATATGCTTCGAGCGCCCACACTTCCATTTCGCCAAAGCGCTGCCCGCCGAATTGCGCCTTGCCGCCCAGCGGTTGCTGCGTGACGAGCGAGTACGGTCCCGTCGAGCGCGCGTGGACTTTGTCTTCGACCAAGTGCGCGAGTTTCATCATGTAAATCACGCCGATGGTCACGGGTTGATCGTACGCTATCCCCGTTTTGCCATCAATCAAGGTCAACTTGCCGGAGATCGGCGATGGCACTTTGAGTTCTTGGCTGATGCGATCAATTTCGGCGCGCAATTGCTCTTCGCTCAATTTTTCCGATGGCTTGTGGTCGTACGTTTCGAGCCACAGCCGATAGCACGCGGTCCGCGCGAGTTTATCGCTCGCGACGCGCTCGTCCATCGTGCGCTCGTCTTCCTCAAACGACAAGAGCGCATCGGGATCGTAACTTTTTTCTTTCAACCACGCGCGCAACACCTGACGCCGCGCGTACACGCGATCGGTCGTGAGTTTGCGGCGTTCGGCATCTTTCAACCACTCGTGCAAGTAGAGCGCGCGCGCTTCGTCGTCATTCATCAAATCGTCGAGATTGTATTCTTGTTCCTTGAGCCAAACCCACGCGCGGTTCGTCGCTTCGAGCCACGCCTGGTCGATCAACCACGCGCGCGAAAGTTCCGCGCTGATTTCGTTTTCGTCCGCGCCGTCGAACACTGGCGAGACGACTTTGAAACCCAAACGATCCGCCGCCCAACCCAAGTGCGTTTCCAAAATTTGTCCGATGTTCATACGCGCGGGCACGCCGAGCGGATTCAGGATGATGTCGACCGGCGTCCCGTCTTCGAGGTACGGCATATCTTGAACCGGCACGACTTTGGAAATGACGCCCTTGTTGCCGTGCCGCCCCGCCATCTTGTCGCCTTCGGTGATCTTGCGTTGCTGCGCGATCGCGACGCGCACGAGTTTGTCGACGCCTGCGGGTAATTCGTGATGTTCGTCGCGCGTGAACACGCGCACATCTACAACTTTGCCGCGCTCGCCGTGCGGCAAGCGCATCGACGAATCTTTCACCTCGCGCGCTTTTTCGCCAAAGATCGCGCGCAGCAGTTTTTCTTCCGGCGTGAGATCGGTTTCGCCTTTCGGCGTAATCTTGCCGACGAGAATGTCGCCGGGGCCCACTTCCGCGCCGATGCGAATGATGCCTTCTTCGTCCAAGTCCTTCAACACGTCTTCGCCGACGTTCGGAATGTCGCGCGTAATTTCTTCGGGACCGAGTTTCGTATCGCGCGCTTCGATCTCGTGTTTTTCGATGTGGATGCTGGAGAACTTGTCCTGGTGCGCCATCCGCTCGCTGATCAAGATCGCGTCTTCGTAATTGCCGCCTTCCCAACTCATAAACGCGACGACGACATTTTGTCCCAGCGCGATTTGTCCCTGGTCGGTCGAAGAACTATCCGCGATGACCTGTCCCTTTTTTACTTTCTGACCGCGCGACGCAATCGGGCGCTGATCGATGCAGGTCGATTGATTGGAACGATTGTATTTCCGCAAGACGTAGACGTGATCTTTTTTGCCGCTGCGGACTTTGATCTCTTTCGCCGTCACGCTGACGACTTCGCCATCTTCTTCCGCGACGACGACTTGACCCGAATCGAGCGCGGCTTGCATTTCCATGCCCGTGCCGACGACCGGCGCTTCGGGACGCAGCAGCGGCACCGCCTGGCGCTGCATGTTCGAACCCATCAACGCGCGGTTCGCGTCGTCGTGTTCGAGAAATGGAATGAGCGCGGCAGACACGCCGACGATCTGTTTTGGCGACACGTCGAGGTACTGCACGCGATCCGATGAATCGGTAAGGAATTGTTGACGGCGGCGAATCTCGACGCGCTTGTCGACGAATTGGTGCAAGTGATCGAGGCGCGCGTTCGCTTGCGCGACGGTGTGCCGATCTTCTTCGTCCGCCGCGAGGTAGACGATTTCGTCGGTCGCGTACGCGCGCACCGAAATCTCTTCGTATTTCTTCAGCGCGGCGATTTTCGCCGCCAGCGCTTCGTCAACCACCGTTTCGGCTTTCGCGATGACTTTGTTCGAATCGGGATCGCTGATGTCCTCGCGCAAGATGCGCCCGAGCAAAACTTTTTTGTCGTTCGGCACAGTGTTCTTGACGATGCGGTACGGCGTCTCGATGAAACCGAATTCGTTGATCTGCGCGTACGTCGCCAGACGCCCAATCAAACCGATGTTCGGACCTTCGGGCGTTTCAATCGGGCAGATGCGACCATAGTGCGAGTGATGCACGTCGCGCACGTCAAAGCCCGCGCGTTCGCGACGCAAGCCGCCGGGACCCAAAGCCGACAGCGTGCGCTTGTGCGTCAGTTCGTCGAGCGGATTTGTCTGCTGCATGAATTGGGACAACTGCGAGCCGCCGAAAAATTCGCGCATCGCCGCGACGACGGGACGAATGTTGATCAAGTTGATCGCGGTCATCTGTTCCGGATCGCGGACGCTCATGCGTTCGCGCACGACGCGCTCCAAACGCAGCAAGCCGATCCGCAAATGATTCTGAATCAGTTCGCCCACCGTCTTGACGCGGCGATTGCCGAGGTGGTCAATATCGTCGCCGCCTTCGATGCCGTTGTTGATCAAAATCATGTGCTCGATCACTTTGACCAAATCGTCGGCGCGCAGAATGCGTTCGGGCGGCAATTGATCGACGGGAACGTCCGTGCCGTACAAACGTCGATTCAGTTTGTGGCGACCGACTTTGCCCAGATCGTAACGGCGCTGCGTGAAGAGCAAAGTCGTCAAAAAGGTCTTGGCGTTGTCGAGCGTCGGCGGATCACCGGGACGAAGTTTCTTGTAAAACTCCATCAGCGCTTCGTCGATGCTGTTCATCTTGGGCGACTCTTTCTCGAGCGTCGTGCTGATGTATTCGTGCTCGGAGTTGTTGTCTGCGCCCGCGAAGATGTTGATGATTCCTTCGTCGGTGCCATCGCCCACGCCGACGGCTTTGAGGAGCATCGTGACCGGAATCTTGCGCTTGCGGTCGACTTTGACGGAGAGAATATCGCGCTTGCTCGTTTCAAATTCGAGCCACGCGCCGCGATTCGGGATGAGTTTCGCCGAGCAGAGGACGCGTCCGGTCGCGCGGTCTTCGCCCGCGCTGAAATAAACGCCCGGCGAGCGAATCAACTGCGAGACGACGACGCGCTCCGCGCCGTTGATGACGAAAGTACCGTGTTCGGTCATCAACGGGAAATCGCCCATGTAGACTTCTTGCGTGGACGTTTCGCCGTTCAGATTATTGATCAGCGCGACTTTGAGGTGCAGTGGCGCGGCGAAGGTCATATCCATTTCGCGGCACTCGGCTTCAGAATATTTCGGCTCGCTGAACCAGTACGTCAAGTTCAGTTTGCGCGCGATATCGTTATCGCCCGGAAAATAGAGCGAATATTCCTTGTTGAACGATTCGATCGGGGTGATTTCGTCGAAGAGTTCGCGCAGACCTTCGGTCTTGAACCACTCGAACGACTCGAGTTGAACCTTGATGAGGGTGGGGATGCTGTGAACGTCGGGGATACGCGCATACGACTTTTGGTCAGGCATCAGCGTATTGACAAGGGTGGACATGGTCAATTGGCTCATTCGCTACACTCCTCAAAAGGCATTCGACGCGCCGCGCTCATTGGTGACTCGCCGATAATGACATAACGGCGAGCGTGCAAGACGCGTAAATGCGGGACAAGAGGGCAGCGATGCCCACCTGCCGCTGATTGAAAAACAGATTGATTTGGCTTTAACGGTGGAGAGGCGGGATTGGAGTTCGCTAGCATTGACCGGTCAACGCGCGAACTCCCTCTCGGAAAGCGAGGGCAGAAGCAAGCGCTAACGATGCTTCAAGCGAGGCAAGCAAGGAGGAAGGAAAAAATGCAAGTGTCCACCAAACGCGGCGCGGCAGGCGAAGAAAAGAGAAAGAAAACGATAATCTGACCTGCCACTCGACAACAAAAAATTACCGACCGCGACCGCCCGAAATGCCTCGCGCCCGTGCCATGCTATCCGTAAGCAAGAGGACATTATAGAGGCAAAAGCGGACTGTGTCAAGTTTAATTTTCGTTAAAATTCGCCCATCAAAGCCGATTAGCCAAAATACATTTTCTCCGTCAGCGCCAAGATCACGCAACCGAAGATGATCACGTTGATCAGCGCGAGCAGCGCGATAAAGAACCAGTGCCGATAAGTTAGCGCGTTTGGATTGTCGCTCATCGTTTTCCTCCAAGCTCGAGATTAGTGATTCGACAGCGTAACGTCACCTGCCAGCAATCGTTCAATTGAACCATCGGCGCGCCGCAGGAGGAGCGCGCCGTTCTCGTCCGCGTCAACCGCGATGCCTTCAGCGATCCCCTGCGCGGTCTGTGCGCGCACGGGTTGCCCCAAAGTGGCGAGCCGATTTTTGTATTCGTCGCGCAAATCTGCCCCTGCGCGCAGACGCAAATAGTACGCTTCGGTTGCGCGCAGGATGGCGCGCGCGAGTTGCGCGCGCGGAAAGGGCTGCCCAAGTTCGTCGGCGATGGTCGTCGCGTCGCGCGGAATTCCTTCCACTGTCGCCGCCGCGAAATTCACGTTGATGCCGACGCCCACGATCACGTACTCCAGCTTCTCGCCGACAATTCCCGATTCCGCCAAAATGCCTGCGCACTTCTTGCCGCGCACAAGCAAATCGTTGGGCCATTTGATTTGCGCGGGCAAACCCGTCTCCGCGCGAAGCGCGTCGCACGCGCCGAGCGCAATAGCAATCGTGACGCGCGCGGCTTGCGCGGGTGTCAGATCGGGGCGCAAGATCAGCGACATCAACAGGGACGACCGCGCGGGCGCGACCCAGGATCGTCCCAGGCGTCCGCGCCCCGCGCTTTGCTCATCCGTGATCACGAGCGTGCCTTCCGGCTCGCCCGCATCCGCGAGTTGCCGCGCCGCGTCATTCGTCGATCCGATCCGTTCGTAATAGACGACGCGTCGCCCCAGCACGCGCGTCGTCAAATCGCGTTGGAGTATCTCCGCCGACAATTTGTCGTTTATCATTTGTTCATCCATCATTTGTCATTCGCTATTATACCAGAAAAATCTTGACTCGCAATCTCTTTGGTGCTACACTGCGAACGCAAATCGCAAATTGATGGTTGCCGAAAATCTTTCGATTTGCCAAAGGAGTCAAATGATGTCGACGACGACGGAGGAACGCGTGGCGCAACGTTGTGCCGAATTAGCCAAGAACTTTCCCCACTGGGAGAAGACCAAGGATCTGATTGATCAGATCATTGACATCCTCGTCAACTATCGCCAGAGCGGTCACCCTGGCGGCTCGCGTTCCAAAGTATATCCGTTTTTGTCCTTGCTTCTAAGCGGTGCAATGCGCTGGGACATTCGTCACCCCGAAAAACGTTTTAGTGATCGTTTCATCCTCGGCGCAGGACACGCGATTCCACTTGTTTACGGTACGCTCGCGGTTTTCAACGAAGCGATGCGCGTCAAGTACCAGCAAACCGGCGACGCGCGCTACGCGCTTCACGTGCCGGTGAAAGGTCCACTGTACTGGGAAGACCTGTTGGGTTTTCGCCGCAACAAAGGACTGTCGGGTCACGCGGAAATGGAAGGCAAGACGCTCTTCTTAAAGTTCAACACGGGACCGTCGGGACATGGCAGCACCGCGGCAGTGGGCGAAGCGCTCGCGCTCAAACGCGCGGGCGTCGGCGATGTGCGCGTCTTTTTCATCGAGGGCGAAGGCGGGCTGACGCCCGGCGCAAATTACGAAGTGATGAATTCGTCGTGGGGACTTGCGCTCGACAATCTGTATCATCTGATCGACTGGAACGATTTTGGGATTGACGATCACCCGGTCAGCAGCGCGGTCTATGGCAAACCTGCTGATTGGTACGCCGCGCATGGATGGCGTGTCTTCGGCACGGAGCAGGGCGAAAACTGGGACGCGATCTCGCAGACGTTACTCACGATGGTCTCGTCAGAAAATCCGAATCGTCAGCCAAGCATGACCTGGGTCAAGACGCACAAGGGACGCGGTTATCTCAAGTACGACAATGCGTCGCACGGATCGCCGCACAAGCTCAACAGCGAAATTTTTTGGGAAACCAAAAAACCATTCGTCGAAAAGTACGACGCGTCGTTCGTCAATTTTGGCGGCGCCGCGCCGTCCGATCCCGCCGCGCTGCGCGCCGAGTTCAAAGCCAATCTGCAAGTCGTGATGGATGTGCTACATCGCGATCAGGCGTTGATAGATTATCTTACCGATACGCTCGTCGCGCTGGGCGACGCAGTGCCGAACGACACACCCAAGACGTTTCGACTTGGTACGCGCAATCCGTACCACGACGCGCGCGTGTACGATTTCCGCAACTATCCCGCCGATCTCTACATCAAGCCCGGCACGTCGATTGCAAACCGCGCCGCGCTCGCGAAATGGGGCGCGTGGGTCAACGCGTTCGGCGCGCGCGAGTACAATCGCCCGCTCTTCATCGCGGCGTCCGCCGACCTCGCGGGCTCGACGAACATCTTTGGCTTTGCCGACAAGTACGGCGATTTTCCCGGCTATGGTTGGTACGAACGTTACGGTACGACGGAAGGCGCGCTCTTGCCGCAGGAGATCACCGAGTTTGTGAACGTCGGTCTGTTGACCGGCATGGCGACGATCAACTTTGCGACCGATCCCGAAAAAGAATTTCACGGCTTTTGGGGCATTTGCTCGACGTACGGTTCGTTCTCGTATTTAAAGTACGGCATGATGCGCTTGTTCAGTCAGATCGCGCAAGATTGCCAATGGAAACTTGGCAAGGTCGTTTTCGTCGCCGGACATTCGGGACCTGAAACAGCGGAAGACAGCCGGACGCACTTTGGAATTTTTTCGCCGGGCGTGACGCAACTGTTTCCGCAGGGACAGATCATCAACTTGCACCCGTGGGAATACAATGAGGTGCCGGTGTTGTTGGGTGCCGCGCTCAACGAAGACGCTCCGCTCGTCGCGCTGCATCTGACGCGTCCGCCCATCGATGTTCCCGACCGCGCGAATCTGGGAATCCCATCGCACTTTGAAGCGGCGCGCGGCGCGTACATCGCGCGCGACTATCGCGCCGATCAACCGCACGGCGGTACGATCATCGTCCAGGGCACCAGCGCGATGGCGAACATCGTCAAGGCGTTGCCGGAACTCGACGCGCGCGGGCTGAATGTGAAAATCGTTTGCGCGACGAGTCCGCAGTTGTTCGCGCTTCAGCCGGAAGAATATCGCCGCCAAGTGTTGTCGTCCGCCGATCAGATCGATTCGACGGTGCTCACGACGCAAGCGCGCTGGCTGATGCACGATTGGCTCTTCAACAAAATCGCCGAAGAGTACGCGCTCTCCGCCGACTGGGATAATCGCTGGCGCACGGGCGGCACAGTCGAAGAAGTGCTTGAGGAAGCGCATTTGACGAAGGACTGGATCTTGAAAGGCATTGAGCGATTCGTGGGCGAGCGCGCGACGCGCCTCGGTCGTTTCCAATGTGATTTGGACGCGGCGCGAAAATAGAGATTGGAGATTAGAGATTGGAGGTTGGATGATTGTTCCAACTTCCACCCTCTAACTTCCAACTTCCAATGCCCCATGAAACGACTCTGGACTCCGTGGCGGATGGCATACCTGAAGGCACCCAAAACATCGAACAAGCGCGGATGTATTTTCTGCGATAAGGTTCGCGCGAACGTCGCGCAAGATCGCGAGAACTTGGTCGTGTGGCGCGGCAAGCGCGCGTTCGTCGTGCTGAATTTGTATCCGTACTCGAATGGACATTTGATGGTCGCGCCGTACCGGCACACCGGGGAATTGGAATCGCTCGACGGCGACACGCTGAAAGAGATGATGCTGCTTGTCGCGAAAAGTATCCGCGCGTTGCGAGTGATGATGAACCCGCAAGGATTCAACGTTGGCGCAAACCTGGGACACGTGGCGGGCGCGGGTGTGGAAGATCACGTTCACATTCACGTCGTGCCGCGCTGGGGCGGCGATACGAACTTTATGCCGGTGCTCGCCGACGTGCGAATGATACCCGAATTGTTGCCGCAGACGTACGATGGATTGCTGGAAGCATTTCGATCTGTGGACAAGCAATCGAACACAACACCGACGAAGAATCGGCGGGAGAAAAAACGATAGTGGAACGATGTAGGGGCGCAATTCAATTGCGCCCCTACCGATGTTGGAAAGATGAATTTGAGTTTGCGTATCAAAAACCGCGTGCTGAATGCGCTCAAGCCGGGCGCAACACTGGAAGCGCAAAATGCTTGGAATCTCTACGCCGATATTGCTTGGTTTGGGATTTTGTCCGGCGTCGCGAGCGCGTTTCTCGCGGTCTTTGTAATTCGTCTGGGCGGCAGCGATACCCACGTCGGTTTGCTTTCCTCACTGCCCGCGCTCATCACGATTTTCGCGTCACTGCCCGGCAGTCGCTTGGTCGAACGCGAAAAAAAGCCGCTGTCGGTTTTGCTGATCAGCGCGTTTTTGCACCGGTCGGGTTATCTCGCGATTGCGCTCGTACCGTTTTTTCTCGCGACGAATCGCGCCGACGCGATTGTCGTGCTGGTCGCGCTGTTGACAATCCCGGTCGCGACGGCGAACATCGCATTCACGACGATGTTCGGCAAAGCAGTCGCGCCCGAAAATCGCGCGCGCGTCGTCGCGGTGCGGAATGTGTGGGTTGGGATTACGAGCACGCTCACCGCGTTCTTCGGCGGCAAGTTTCTCGATCAAGTTTTGTTTCCGATCAATTATCAGATTCTTTTCCTGATTGCCTTCGCCGGATCGATGTTGAGTCAGTACTATCTGGCGCGCATTCGTTTGCCCGCCGAAACGTCGACGGTGTCGGCGCGCGCGCGGAGCGCGACGGGCGGTGCGCGCGCTTTTCTCGCGACGCTGCGCGGCAATCGCAAGTACACGCGATTTGCATTCGCTTCGTTCATTTTTCATTGGGGCTTGTTCTTCCCTGTGCCGCTCTATTCGATTTACTGGGTGCGCGTGTTGGAAGCGAGCGATGGCTGGATCGGCGCGTTCAGCATGGTCGCCAGCGCGACGACGATTGTGTTTTATCCGTTGTGGAGCCGCATGACGACGCGGCGCGGCAATCATCCTGCTATCGTTTTGGCGACGGCGGGGTTGGCGCTGTATCCTCTGATGACCGCGTTCTCGCCGAATGTCGAATGGATTCTTTTCGTTTCGTTTGTGGGCGGCGTGTTCACCGCCGGATATGGGCTGGGCTTTTTCAACGGCTTGCTCGAAGTGTGCCCCGAACAAAATCGCGCGCGTTATATCGCGGTGTACAATGTCCTGGTCAACATCGCCGCGTTCGTCGCGCCGATCCTTGCGACATCGCTGACGCTGATTTTCGGAATCCACGCGATGCTGCTGCTCGGCGCGACGCTGCGCGCGCTGGGCGCGCTGGCGTTTTGGTTGCAACGCGACCGCCGAATCAATTCGGCGTCTATCGCAGGTGAAAATCCGATAAATCGGATTGGCTGATCGCGTCCGACACGTTTCAACGTGTTTTCACCTCGTTGAGCCGTCGTTTTGAAACGACGGCGGGCAAGCGCGACAATACTCGCCAAACGCCGCGATTTTTGGTAAAATAGGAATTGGAGGTTGGAGGATGGAACTTGAAAGCGTTCCAATATCCAACTTCCAAATCAAGGAGGAAACATGACCACACAAAGACGTGAGGTTTTGATTGTCGGTGGCGCGCGCACGCCCATCGGAAAATTTCAAGGCACGATCGCGCACATTCCTGCGCCTGAACTCGGCGCGGTCGTCGTGCGCGCAGCGGTCGAGCGCGCGGGCGTCGCGCCCGAGCGCGTCGAAGAAGTGATCGTCGGCAACGTTGTCGGCGCGGGACTGGGGCAAGCGCCCGCGCGACAAGCCGCGCTCAAAGCCGGACTGAAAGACACCATCGCCGCGACGCAAATCGGCAAGGTGTGCGGTTCGGGTCTAAAAGCGGCGATGTTCGCGAGCGCGATGATTCGCGCGGGCGATGCCGATGTTTTGGTCGCGGGCGGAATGGAAAATATGAATCGCGCGCCGTACTTGTTGTCGAACGCGCGCTTTGGTTATCGCATGGGCAACGCGGAAATGCTCGACGCGGTCGTGCACGACGGCTTGTGGTGCGCGTTCGAGAATTGGCACATGGGACGCGCGGCGGAATTCATCGCGCGCGAGTGCGGCATCACGCGTGAACAGCAAGACGAATTCGCGTTCAACAGTCACCGCAAAGCGCTGGCGGCGATCCAAGCAGGCAAATTCAAAAACGAAATCGCGCCGATTGAAATTCCGTCGAAGAAAGGCGTGACATTATTTGAAACCGACGAGACGCCGCGCGCGGACACATCGCTCGAAGCGCTCGCGAAATTGAAACCCGCGTTCGAGGCGAACGGTACCGTCACTGCAGGCAACGCGCCGCCGTTGAGCGATGGCGCGGCAGCCGTCGTCCTCGTCGGCGATGATGTTGCCGCGCGCGATAACCTGAAACCGCTCGCGCGCGTCGTCGCGTACGCGCAAGCCGGTACCGATCCCAAGTATATTTTCTGGGCGCCGATCTACGCGGTGCGTCAAGTTTTGGAAAAGGCAAATTGGGAATTGAACGACGTCGATCTGTTCGAGATCAACGAAGCGTTCTCCGCCCAAGTCCTCGCCGACGGCAAAGAACTCGGACTCGATTTTGCGCGCGTGAATGTGAATGGCGGCGGCGTCGCGCTCGGTCATCCGATTGGCGCGAGCGGCGCGCGGATTCTCGTGACGTTGCTGTACGCGCTCAAGGATCGCGGCTTGAAGCGCGGTGTCGCGTCGCTGTGTCTCGGCGGTGGCGAAGCAGTCGCGATGGCGGTGGAAAGCGTGTGACGTGTGGCGAGTGACGGGTGACGTGATGCGTGAAGCGTGAAACGTGGTGCGTGAAGTTACTCTTGTCATGTGCCCCACGTCTCTCGCCACTTTCCTGCGCCAGCGAGAGAGGAAAGCCATGGTCAGAACGAAGATAGCCAAAGAAACCAAAGCGCGGTATGCGACATCTACGCGACGCGAGGGGGACACGTTGTCAAAACGATTTGTCCTGCGAAATGCGACGCCAGCCCAAGTTAGACTATTGCGGCGGAATGTCGCGCTCTATGAGAAATTCGCCAAGCATTTGGAGCGTGAACACAAGGGCGAGTACGTCGCAATCGGTTTGGATGGCGCGCTGGTTGTAGGGAGCATTCATGTCGAGGTACTCCAACAAGCTGTAGAGAAGTTCGGCGCGGGTAATTTTGCCTTGTGGAAGATTGGCTACGATTACGCACTCAAGTGGAGATAATGATGACCATCCACCGCCCGTACCCCTACCTTGCGTTTCGTTGTCGCGTTTCTGATCGAACTTTCGAGGAGTTGGCGTATGTAGACACTGGTTTTAGCGGTGGCATGGTCATTCCCGAGTCCGAAAGGAAAGGGTTGTCCGAGCCGCTCGCCTACATTCCCATCGAATTAGGCGACGCGAGTCACACAATAGGCGCTGAATATGTCGGCAATGTGCTCATCGGAGAATCGGAATTTCAAGTGACGGTCTTGTTTCTCGGCGGCGAGTACCTGATCGGGCGGGAAATTATTGACCAGATGCGCATATGTTTCCATCACGGTCAATATCTCGAAATCGAAACGTGAATCATTCTGATTCAAAGGAGAATCAAAAATGGATTTCCAACTAACGGAAGAACAACGCGCGATTCGCGATCTGGCGCGCGATTTCGCGCAGAAAGAAATCGCGCCGATCGCGGCGCAAATCGACGAGAGCGGCGAGTTCCCGTACGAAACCGTCAAGAAGATGGGCGAACTCGGTTTGATGGGCATCGAGGTTCCCGAAAAATACGGCGGCGCGGGACTGGACGCGGTGAGTTACGTGCTCGCGGTCGAAGAAATTTCCAAAGTGTGCGCGTCGCACGGCGTTATTTTGAGCGTGAACAACTCGCTCGTCTGCTACGGGCTAGAAAAATTCTGCACCGAAGAACAAAAGCAGAAATTTCTCGTCCCACTTGCGTCAGGCAAGAAGTTGGGCGCGTTCTCGCTCACGGAACCGCAGTCGGGCAGCGACGCGGGCAATATGAAAGTGCGCGCGGTGCTCGAAGGCGATCACTATGTCATCAACGGTCGCAAGTCGTGGATCACAAACGGTCCCGCCGCCGATTACATGATCCTCTTCGCCGCGACGCAACCCGAATTGAAACATCGCGGCACGGCGGCGTTTGTCGTCGACACCAAACTCCCAGGTTTCGAACTTGGCAAGAAGGAACCGAAACTCGGCATTCGCGCGAGCGCGACGTGCGAGGCGACGTACGACAATTACAAAATTCCCGTGTCGCATCGTATCGGAAATGAAGGTGACGGGTTTAAGATTGCGATGAGCATTCTCGACATGGGACGTATCGGTATTTCGGCGCAGGCGCTCGGCATCGCGGAAGCCGCGTACGAAGCGAGCGTCGCGTACTCGAAAGAGCGTTCCGCGTTCGGACAAAAGATTTCCGAGTTTCAAGCAATTCAGTGGATGATCGCGGATATGTCGACGCGCATCGAAGCGTCGCGCTTGCTCGTCTACAATGCGGCGGTGAAAAAGGATAGCGGCGGCAAATTCAGTCGCGAAGCCGCGATGGCGAAACTCTTCGCGAGCGAGACCGCGATGTGGGTGACGACGAAAGCGATCCAGGTTCACGGCGGCGCGGGGTACAGCAAAGAGTTGCCGCTTGAGCGCTATTTCCGCGACGCGAAAATCACCGAGATTTACGAAGGCACGAGCGAGATTCAACGCATGGTGATCGCGCGCGCGGCGTTGGAAGGGAAATGAAAGCGAAACCAGGACGGCGATTGAAAGAACAACAGGCGGCGTACGCGACGCGACCAGCCAAGTCGCGTGCGCCGCGGCCAGTTCTTTTTCCGCAAGCGCGTTACTTGACGCGCAAGGAACGCGTCGCGCTCAAGGCATACCAAGACTATTTGCTCGCCGCGCTGCCTGACCAAATCGAGCGCATCGTTTTGTTCGGCTCAAAGGCGCGCGGCGATAGCGCGCGCGATTCGGATGTGGATTTGTTGGTTGCGATCAAGGGTGCGCCTATCATAGGTCTGGGGGCGTGTGATTCACGCTGGCAGACGATTGTTGATCCCACGTTTGATTTCTTGATGGAGTACGGTGTCTATTTGTCTCCAACGGTGATGCACATTGAAAGGACAAAGGAATGGACGCCGCTCTTGGCGCATATCCGAAAGGATGGAGTCGAATTATGGCGATGCACAAAGAAGAGCATATCCAATTGAGATTGTCTATTGCGCGTGACAAGTTGAGTGTCGCGGTTGAATTGCTGAGGAACGATCATTATGGCGACGCAATCTCCAAGGCGTACTATGCCATGTTCTACGCGGGCAAAGCACTGTTATTGGCTTTAGATCAAGATCCCCATAAACACAAGGGAGTCGTGACGATGTTTGGGGAAAAGATCGCCAGAGTTGGGCTAACTGATCCGCGTTATGGGCGTACTCTGGCAAAAGCAGAACGCCTGCGTATAGACGCAGATTACAACGAACAATACCTTGCGACGCGAGAAGATGCCGAGAAAGCGATCTGTGATGCCGAGGATTTTGTGAACGAAGCGCAAGAGACGCTGAAGAAAATCCAAGCGCGAGGGAAAAACCATGTCCATTGATCCCAAAATTCTCGAACTGCGCCAGCGGCGTGAAGACGCGCGGCTGGGCGGTGGGCAAAAACGAATTGACCAGCAGCACGCGAAAGGCAAATTGACCGCGCGCGAACGCGTCGATTTGCTTTTGGACGAAGGATCGTTCCAGGAGTTGGGCGGTTTCGTCACGCCGCGCACGACGGGCTTTGGCGCGGAGAAGCAGGTCTTTTATGGCGACGGCGTCGTTACGGGTTATGGCACGATCAATGGACGACTCGTCTACGTTTTTTCGCAGGACTTTACCGTCTTCGGCGGATCGCTCGGCGAGGCGCACGCGGAAAAAATTTGCCGTCTCATGGATCTCGCGATGAAGAACGGCGCGCCGCTCGTCGGCTTGAACGATTCGGGCGGCGCGCGCATCCAGGAAGGCGTTGTCTCGCTCGGCGGGTATGCCGATATTTTCTTGCGGAACACGCTGGCGAGCGGCGTCATTCCGCAGATCAGCGCGGTGATGGGACCGTGCGCGGGCGGCGCGGTCTATTCGCCAGCGATCACCGATTTTATCTTGATGGTCAAAGACACGAGTTATATGTTCGTCACGGGACCCGATGTCGTCAAAACGGTGACGCACGAAAACGTGACGTTCGAAGAACTGGGCGGCGCGATGGCGCACAACGAAAAAAGCGGCGTCGCGCATTTCGCCGCCGAAACCGAAGAACATTGCATCGCGTTGGTTCGCAAATTGCTCGCGTATCTGCCGCAGAACAACATGGAAGAGCCGCCGATTTTTCGCACGACCGACGATCCGCTGCGCGCGGAAGAATCGCTCGATTCGATTGTGCCCGACTCGCCGAACAAGCCGTACGACATTAAAGAGATCATCAACCGCGTCGTGGACGATGGCGAGTTCTTGGAAGTACACGAACATTACGCGCAGAACATCGTCGTGGGTTTCGCGCGCTTGAACGGGCGCGCGGTCGGCGTCATCGCGCAGCAGCCGATGGTGCTGGCGGGGTGTCTCGACATCAACGCGTCGGCAAAGGGCGCGCGGTTCGTCCGTTTTTGCGATTGCTTCAACATTCCGCTGATCACGTTTGAAGATGTGCCGGGATTTTTGCCCGGCGTCGGGCAAGAGCACGGCGGCATCATTCGCCACGGCGCGAAATTGCTGTACGCGTATTGCGAAGCGACAGTGCCGAAGATCACCGTCATCACGCGCAAGGCGTACGGCGGCGCGTACGACGTGATGAACAGCAAGCACATTCGCGGCGATCTGAACTATGCGTGGCCCTCCGCGGAAATCGCGGTGATGGGACCCGACGGCGCGGTTAATATTTTGTACCGCGAGGAAATTTCGCAAGCCGCCGATCCCGACGCGCTGAAGCAGAAACTGACCCAGGAATATCGCGATCACTTTGCGAATCCGTACATCGCGGCGGGGCGCGGCTACATTGACGACGTGATCGAGCCGCACCAGACGCGCGCCAAGTTGATCGCGGGCTTGGAAATGTTGCAAAACAAACGCGATCAGAATCCGCCGAAAAAGCATGGGAATATTCCGTTGTGATTTTCGATTGCGGATTTTTGATTTTGGATTGAACAGTTGATGCGAAAACGAAAAAAGAGTTTTTCCGAGTGTGCGCTTGG
Organism: Candidatus Aquidulcis sp.; assembly: GCA_020723345.1. GTDB lineage: Bacteria > Chloroflexota > Anaerolineae > UBA4142 > UBA4142 > VGOB01. The sequence continues at coordinate 24,304 of DYJA01000070.1, forward strand.
GATAGGCAAGTTCATTCAAGGGGATTGTTTGGATGTATTGAACGATCTCCCCGCCGATGAATTCGTTCTCGCGTTCACGTCGCCGCCCTATCTCAACGCGATCAATTACTCTCAACACGTTGACAAGATCAGAGGGCGCGTGGATTATTGGAAACGTGAGAACGTTTCTTACGACGAGTACCGACAATTCCTGACTGATCGCTTTGCAGCGTTGTTGCGCGCGGTCAAGCCAGGTGGCTATAACATCGTCAATATTTCACCCGTTGGGTGGAATGGTGAACGAATGGCTTTGCCATTTCACTTTGTGAGTTGGATGGAGCAAATCGGTTGGAAATTCAAAGAAGATATTGTTTGGGAAAAAACGATTGCGCGGGATCGGCGGTCGGGCGTTCTCTTGCAACATCCATACCCAGGATATTACTATCCGAATCTCGTTTCGGAGTATGTTTTCGTTTTCCAAAAGCCCGCCGCAAAGAAAGATCGCGAGAATATCTACTGGAACCGCACGGCTGAAGAAAAGGAACGGAGCAGACTTGACCTGAGCAATTTTCAAGGCGAGATGAGCAAGAACGTCTGGAAAATTCGCCCGCTCTCCCCGCAGGAAAATCTACATCCCGCGCCGTTCCCGTTGGAATTGGCGGAGCGTGTTGTATCGTTGTACTCGTATCAAGGTGACGCGGTCATTGATATCTTCGCGGGAAGCGGACAAACAGCGCTCGCTTGCGAGAAACTTGGGCGGCGTCATGTCAGTATTGAAATCCTGAAAGAGTACGTGGATTATGCTGCGAAGCGGTTCAATGCCGCATCGTGCAGACCAATGGGTAAGTGACAAATGACCAAAGTAATCCAAGGTGATTGTGTAGAGAAACTGAATGAAACGGTTTTTCGTCGAGAAGCGGGTAGAGAACCTGTCTGCTTGACGTTTCTTGATCCGCCGTTCAATCAAGGCAAGGATTACGATTACTTTGACGACACTTTGCCTGAACACGAGTACTGGTTGATGATGCAAACAGTATGTGCGCGCGTGCGCGAATTGACGGCAGACGGCGGCGCGATCTATTTCATGCAACGCGAGAAAAACACCGAAGCCGTTCTACAATGTTTGCGCGAGACGGGTTGGACACTGCAGAACCTGATTATCTGGACAAAGCGCACGTCTGCTGTGCCAAACACGATCCGTTTCGGCAAGCAATATCAAATCATTGCTTTCGCGACGAAAGGCAAACGCCCGTGCGTGTTCAATCGTTTGCGGATTGATCTGCCATTGCGCCCTGAATACAAGTACGCGCGCGAAGACGGTTTGTTTGTAACAGATGTTTGGGACGACATCCGCGAATTGACCTCTGGCTACTTCGCGGGCGACGAAGCGTTGCGTCGCGATAACGGCGAGCGCGCTCACAAACAACAATCGCCTGTCGCGTTGTTGTTGCGGATCATTCTCTCGTCGACGATGCCAGATGACTTGGTGCTTGACCCATTTGCGGGCACAGGCACAACGCTTGTTGTGGCAGAACAAGTTGGGCGAACATCGGTCGGGATTGAAATTGATCCTAAGAATGTGAACCTAATCCAGGAACGCTTGGACGCGCGGCGCGATGCGGATTCAGTATCTCCGATGCGCGAGTACTATCGTTTCACGCCTGGGTTAGATCAGATCTGGAAAGGCGCTACACCAGCGCGAAGAACGCCACAACCGCAAATGGCGCTTCTTGAAAAGAAGCCGAGGTACAAACATGGGCGTGCTTAAATTCTTTGCTTCCATTGTTCGTGTTTTGCACGCTGAGCCAGCAAGCGCGACAGGCATTGGTCTGGATGAACTTGCCGCCAACGCGAGGCAATTTTCGTACATCGGCAATCGCAAAACACTCAGTTCGTTGGTTCGGCAAGAAGCAGACAAACTGCTTCAGCGATTGTGCGCGATTCCAGATAAACGCTTAGAAACGTTGAAAGACACAGAGCCAGCACTTGCTGAAACGGTTCGATCCATTAAGTCGAAAGCATCGCGCCAGGGATTTGATATTGTTGGAGATTGGTTGGGACGCGAATGGGAAAAAGATTCGGGAGTGTTCCCAGATTTTCTGTTGGCGGTGGACGGCACCGCGACTTTTGGAAATGGCGCGTTGCTCGAACTCAAAGACTCGAAAGGTGATAGCATTGCATCTTTCAACTCGACGATTCCGACGCGTTTCAAATCGTTGAGAGACGTGCAGCATATTTCAGGGAAAAACCTCGTTCCGAATGCGGCGCGGCTTTATGATTTTCCACTGTCTGTTGATCCCCAATATCTTGCCGAAGAGCGCCCTTGCTTTTACTTGGTTCGCACGCAAGCAAAGAATGATGACAAGGTGAGGATTTCGTTGATAGAAGGCTCGTTCTTTGAGACTTTGCCCAAGGAGCAATTGCTTGCGCAAGTTTGGGATCAAGTTCTTGATGCTGGCGGTGTCACGCCTGCCGACCGTCCTCACCTCGTCGAATTGTTGGCGAGTCTTGAGCAATCGGAAATTGCTCGGTCAAGAGAGATCAAGCAAGCATCGGTCAAGCCGCGTTTGCGTTTGATGGCGGAAGTTCACCATGATGCCAAGTTACATTCATACGCTGAAATCAAACCGCGAACTGTGAATCTGGTAATCAAGCGTGAACGCGGTCTTGACGAGACTTCGCTACAGAAAGAATTCGCCAAAGAAGGTATTCAGGCGGAAGTAGTCGTGGATGGCGACGCCAAATCCTTTCTGCTTTCTGAAGGTAAGAATAAACTCAGGTTGCGCTATTTTGTGATCCTGCATAAGCGCAACGGTGAGCATATCGTCTTGCAGTACAATTTGCAATGATGAACATTTCACCTCTCACCCTCACCGGCACCCACATCCGCCTCGAACCGCCCGCGGAAAAACATCTCGCCGATTTGCTCGCGGCGTCGTGGCACGACGAGATCTGGGAGTATCTGCCGTTCGGTCCGTACAAAACGATTGACGAATGGCGCGCCGCGATTGAACGCTGGCGCGCGCAGATGGAGCAAGGCACGAGCGTGGCGTTCGTGATCGTTCGCCGCAGCGACGAGCGCGTGGTCGGCATGACCGCGTATCTCGACATTCACGCGAAAGATCGCTGGCTCGAAATCGGCGGGACATGGCTGACGCCTGAGGCGCAGCGCACCGCGATCAATACCGAGTGCAAGTACTTGCTCTTGCGGCACGCGTTCGAAACGCTCGGCTGCATGCGCGTGCAACTCAAAACCGACGCGCGCAACATTCGCTCGCAGCGCGCGATTGAACGACTGGGCGCGGTGAAAGAGGGCGTGCTGCGCAAGCACATGCTCACGCGCGGCGGCTATCAGCGCGATACGGTGATGTACAGCATCGTGGATACGGAATGGCAAGCGGTGAAAGTGCGGCTGGCGGAAAAGCTCAAGTAATCAGTATTCAGTGTTCAGTATTCAGTCGGACTGAATACTGAATTCTGAATACTGAACACTGGGGGTTGGCTTGTTCAAAAAAGTTCTCGTCGCGAATCGGGGAGAAATTGCGGTGCGCGTGTTGCGCGCGTGCCGCGAACTGGGGCTGCATACTGTCGCGGTGTATTCCGAAGTGGATCGCAACGCGCTGCACGTGCGCTACGCCGACGAAGCGTACATGATCGGTCCCGCGCCCGCGCGCGAATCGTACCTGCGGATTGATCGCATCATTGATGTGGCGATTCGCGCCAAGGCGGAAGCGATTCATCCAGGGTACGGTTTCCTCGCGGAGAATGACGATTTTGCGCGCGCGTGTACCGAAGCGGGCATCGTCTTTATCGGTCCGCCCGCCGCGGTGATGCAAGCGATGGGCGACAAGATTCAAGCGCGTCGCACGGTTTCGAAACAGGGTGTCCCGGTCGTTCCGGGCACGTACGATCCATTGCGCGACGACGAAATGATCGCGGCGGCGAATCAAGTCGGTTTTCCGTTGTTCGTCAAAGCGTCGGCGGGTGGCGGCGGCAAAGGGATGCGCCGCGTCGAAAAAATCGAAGAACTGGCGAACGCGATCACGCGCGCGCGTAGCGAAGCCGAATCCGCGTTCGGCGACGGCACGGTGTACCTCGAACGTATCGTCAAGCCCGCGCGCCATGTCGAGTTTCAAATTCTCGCGGATGCGCGCGGCAACGTCATTCATCTCGGCGAGCGCGAATGTTCGATTCAGCGGCGGCATCAAAAGATGGTCGAAGAATCGCCGTCGGTCGCGCTCGATGAAAAACTGCGCGAGAAAATGGGCAAAGCAGCCGTCGCGGCGGCGAAGGCGGCGGGGTACGTGAACGCGGGGACGATTGAATTTTTGCTCGACAAGGATCGCAATTTTTATTTTCTCGAAATGAATACGCGCTTGCAGGTCGAGCATCCCGTGACCGAACTTGTGACGGGCATTGACATTGTGAAAGAGCAACTGCGGATCGCGTCGGGTCGCCCGTTGAGTTATCAGCAAAAAAATGTGCAGCCGCGCGGCTGGGCAATCGAATGTCGTATCACCGCCGAAGACGCGTACAACGGTTTTCTTCCATCGACGGGAAAAATCATCAGTCTGCACGAACCGACGGGACCCGGCGTGCGACTCGAAAGCGCGCTGTTCGAAGGATTCGAAGTGTCGTTGTATTACGATCCGCTCATCGCGAAATTGTGTGTGTGGGGACAAGATCGCGCGACGGCGATCATGCGGATGAAGCGCGCGCTCGGCGAATACAAAATCCTGGGGATCGCGACGGCGATTCCGTTTCACCAAAAATTATTCCAGAGCACGAGTTTCATCGGCGGACATTTCGATACGGCGTTTCTCGACGAGCGCTTTTCGATGGAGCAGGGCGGCTCGGATGAACGCGAACGCGTCGCTGCGATCATCGCCGCGCTGCTCACGCACGATCGGCGCCAGCACGCGCTCAACATTCCGCCGCCGACTTCGAGTACGCGCGGGGGATGGAAACGATTTGGTTCGCTGGAGGGCTTGCGATGAAGTACACCGCGATCATCAACGACAAAACGTACGACATCGAAGTGGGCGCGAACAACACGGTAATGGTAAACGGCGAGCCGCACAACGTGGACTTTCGCACGATTGACGGCAGCGCGCAGTTTTCGTTATTGCTCGACAATACGTCCTGGGAAGCGCTGGTGGATCGTAACGGCGACGAGTATCGCGTGTTGATCGGCGGAGAACTGAATGTCGTCGTCGTGCAGGACGAGCGCACGCGCAAGATGGCGAAGGCAGAAGGCGCGCAAGCCGCGCCGACGGGCGAGGCGATCATCAAAGCGCCGATGCCAGGTCTCGTGCGCGGCGTCGCGGTGAACGTCGGCGATAATGTCGCGGCGAAGCAAGGCGTCGTGATTCTCGAAGCGATGAAAATGGAGAATGAATTGCGGACGCCGCGCGCGGGTATCGTCAAAGAAATACGCGTGAAAGCGGGCGACAAGGTGGAGCAGGGGCAGGTGCTGGTGGTGGTCAAATAGTCGCGTGGTCGGTGTTGCCGCAATGCTGCACTGCACGGGAGGATGAAATGATACAAGTGACAATCTCAAAACCAATGCATCGAATTCTCTCCAATCTGACAGGAGAGAACCGCGCGGAGGTCGCGCTGGAACTTGCGGCTAAGGACTTGTTGCGATTGAAGTTGCGACAAGTCGAAGAGCGTGTCAAGGAATTCGAATCGCGTTATCAAATGCAGTTTGCCGAATTCAAGCAGGCGTGGGACGCCGAGAAAATCCCCGATAGACATTCGTACGAAGTCGAGCGCGATTACTGGGAATGGGAAGCGGCGGTCAGCGACGAAAAGAAATATCGACAGATGCTGGACGAATTGCTATGACTATCGAAGAATTCGAGCGCGCGGTCTTTCAGGCAGCGGATCAGTCGCCGCTGTGCGATGTTCCCTTGATTCGCAATCTGACTCCGACTTTTGAAGCGATCCGCGTTCCACTGACCTTCGGCGGATTCATTGACGCGTTTTTCAACCAGGAAACAGGCACAACTGCTTTCGCGCTCATTCGTGATGACAAACGGATTTTCGGCGCGGACAATACGGGCGGTTGGCATTTGCATCCATTTGAGAATCCAGAAGAACATCGCGCGCTGGCGAACGCGATGACGTTCGCGGATTTTGTCCAAGCGGTCGAAGAACGTTTTGCGGGAGGGTGAAATGGAAACGAAAAGCGAAACGCAGCAAATGATACACGAACTGAAAGAACTGCGCGAGCAAGTGTACGCGCTGGAAGTGGAACTGAAACAAACGCCGAGCGGAAGCCAACGTTCTGAATTTCTCACCGAGCATCCGCATATTATTCGGTTACAGGGTGTGCATGGAGGGCGGCCGATCGTGCGCGGTACTGGTGTTAGTGTGCAGACAATCGTCGCACTGTTCAAGCAGAATATCGGTCCTGAAAAAATCGTCGAGGATTATGATCAAGCACTGACGCTCGCGCAGGTCTACGATGCGCTGAGTTACTATTACGATCATCCTGGCGAGATTGATCAGTACCTTGAGGAAAATCGCGCGGCACTGGAGCGAGGATGGCAACCGCCCGTCTCTTCATAGCATTGTATTTAGACGCAGATGTTTCAAAAAAGTCGGCGCCCACGTTGCGCGAAAAGGGCTTTGACGTGATTTCGGCAAAGGAGGTTGGCAATGCCGAACTGGATGATCGCGCACAATTGGAATATGCGATCGGACAGCGTCGCGCCATCCTGACCTGCAATATTCAGGATTTTGTTCCGTTGCTTGACGAGTACTGGCGCGCGGGCAGAGAACATTACGGCGTAATCGTTTCCGAGCAATTGTCCGTTGGTGAATTGTTGCGCCGCGTCCTCAATTTGCTGAATACGGTTGACGCCGATGAGATGAAAAACAGTTATCGCGATTTGGGCGAGTTCAAGTAGTGGGGAGTGATAGCCAATGCGTTGGAAATTCAAAACCTCCCAAAAGCATCTGGACAAATTGCTTGAGGAAGCAACGGTGGATTGCTATGATGAATACGAAGCATTTATGGGTGTTATCGTCACGCTTGACGAAAACCTTCCATTCCCGTTTGAAGCGAAAGCATTGGGTGAAACCATGGAGGTGCTTGGCATTGACGATAACCGAAGCGATATGAAACACGGCGTCATCGCGCGCGTTCGCAAAGGCAAAAAGGAGTACCGCGTGGCGTTGTCGGAATTGGAAATACCCAAGAAATTGAAAACCAACAAGTGGTTTGAGATGTACCAATACTGGCTACAAGGATATTAAGAATGACACTTCAAGAACGTAAACCCAAATTTGAAACGCTCTCAGGCATCGAAGCGAAGCGCGTGTACGCGCCCGACGACGGCGCGCAGAATTACAACGCGCAACTCGGTTTGCCTGGCGAGTATCCGTTCACGCGCGGCGTGCAAGCGACGATGTATCGCGGTCGCTTTTGGACGATGCGCCAGTACGCGGGTTACGCGAGCGCGGACGAATCGAACGCGCGCTACAAATATTTGCTCGCGCAGGGACAGACGGGCTTGTCCGTCGCGTTCGACTTGCCGACGCAGACGGGCTACGATTCCGACGCGGTGATGGCAGAAGGCGAAGTCGGCAAAGTTGGTGTCGCGATTTCGTCGCTCGAAGATATGGAGCGATTGTTCGACGACATTCCGCTCGGCAAGGTTTCCACTTCGATGACGATCAACGCGACGGCGGCGATTTTGCTCGCGCTGTACGTCGCGGTCGC
>DYJA01000003.1:0-119673 GCA_020723345.1 Candidatus Aquidulcis sp.
AAAATGTGGCACGGGCGGCTCGCCCGTCGCAGAGCGAGCCAGCGGCTCGCGCAACAGTTTATTTTCAGGGGAGCAAGCATGGACACAGCGATCATTGCAGTGAACGAATTATCCAAGACGTATCAAATGGGTACGGTTCAGGTCAACGCGCTGCGCCAGGTCTCGTTCACCATTCCGCGCGGCGAGTTCGTCGCGATTATGGGACCGAGCGGCAGCGGAAAAAGCACGCTGATGAATTTGCTCGGCTGTCTGGACACGCCGACGAGCGGTCAGTACCAACTCGATGGAGTTGCCACCGCGCGTTTGAGCGACAACGATCTGGCGCAGGTACGCGCGCGTAAACTCGGTTTCATCTTTCAGCAGTACAACTTACTGCCGCGCCAATCCGCTCTGCGTAACGTCGAAATGCCGCTGATCTATCGCGGCGCGAACGCGGGCGATCGGCGGCGGCGTGCGGAAACCGCGTTACAAATCGTCGGAATGGGCGAACGAATGCGCCATCGCCCCAACGAACTGAGCGGCGGGCAACAACAGCGCGTCGCGATCGCGCGCGCGCTCGTCGGCAGTCCCGCGGTGATGCTGGCAGACGAACCGACCGGCGCGCTCGACACGGCGACGAGCGCGGAGATCATGGGCTTTTTGCAAACGTTGAATCGGGAACAAGGATTGACCGTCGTCGTCGTAACCCACGAACGCGACATCGCCGCGTACGCGCAGCGCATTCTCACGATGCGCGATGGGCGGCTGGTCAAAGATGAAAGGAATTGAAAATGGCGATGGATACGACACATCTCTTGCCGCCGCTAAACAGCGAGAGCAGTGTAAATTGGCTCGAAGTGACCTGGATGGCATTCGATAGTTTGCTGGCAAATAAAGTGCGTTCGGCGTTGACGATGCTGGGTGTAATTATCGGCGTAGCGTCCGTCGTCGCGTTGATTGCGCTCGGGTCGGGCGCAGCGGATTCCATCACCGGGCAAATCACCTCTATCGGCACAAATCTGCTTATGGTTATGCCCGGTTCGCCCAGCAATCGCGGACCTGGCAGCACGGCATCGGCGCAGACGTTGACGCTGGATGACGCCAAAGCAATCGAATCGCTGAATTTACCTGTAAATGGCATCGCGCCTCAATTCAGCGCCAACGCACAAATCGTCGCGTCAGCCGCTGATAAGAGTGCGTCAGTTTCCGGCACGGTTGCAGCGTACAAGCCACTGCAGAATCTGACTGTGACAAACGGCAGGTTTCTAAACGACGACGATGTCAAAAGCGCGTCGGCAGTGGTCGTGCTGGGAAGCACACTGGCGAACGATTTGTTCGGCAAAGGTCAAGCCGTTGGACAAAACGTCCGGATTCGCGAGCAGACTTTTCGCGTGATTGGTGTGCTTGGACCGAAGGGCGGGATGGCTTCGGCGGATGATATGGCGTTCGTGCCAATTACCGTCGCGCACCAGCGATTCCCAAACGCGCGCACGCCCGATGGTAACGGTTACGTCGTTTCGACCATCACGGCTTCGGTGAAGAACAAGGAGGACATTGACGCTGTTCAATCACGCATCGGCGTACTCTTACGCGAGCGGCATCGCCTCAAATCCGACGGCAGTGAGGACGATTTCCAGTTGATGAATCAAGCGTCCATCCTCAGCACTCTCACGACGATCACAAATTTGTTGACCGTGTTCCTGGCTGCGGTCGCGGGCATCTCGTTACTCGTGGGCGGGATCGGCATTATGAACATCATGCTCGTCAGCGTGACGGAGCGCACGCGCGAGATTGGACTGCGGAAAGCGGTCGGCGCGCAGAGTCGCGATATTCTGCTGCAATTCATCTTTGAAGCGATCGCGATTAGTTTGACCGGCGGCGTGATTGGATTGGCGCTGGGTGCGGCGGTCGCGTTGCTGGTGACCCTTTCGGGCTTGCTCAGCGCGTCGGTCAGTCTTGGCGCGGCGGTGCTCGCGATGGGATTTTCCGTCGCGGTGGGTGTCTTCTTCGGCATCTATCCGGCGCAGCGCGCCGCGCGTCTCAACCCGATTGACGCGCTGCGGTACGAATAGCCACAAAGCAATAGCGTACGAAAACGCGGCAAGGACAAAACGCGGATAGAGAATTCTGCTGTCCGCGTTTTGCCTACTTGATAACGATGGTTCTTCTGTTCACGGTCTACAAAAAACCGTTTCAAATCCCTCACATTTTAGATTCGGACACAACCGAGCAATCCCCAGGCGGCTTGAATGCCGCCTGGGGATTTTTTGTTGTACTGAAACTCGTCGTGACCGCGCGTTTTGTCGCTCCGCAGATGTTGTGCTACAACCGATGTTGTTTTAACTTTAGGTGTTGTGCTACAATGATGCCGGGAGGAACTCAAGCGAAGCCGTCGGCACAGGACGAAATGCAGAACGAATTACTGCGGGATTGTTGTTCTTGACGTGGGGAGTGTTCTTCAAGTTGCCGTCATTGCCGGGTGGAATCCTGGCATTGCTCGCAACGCTCTTTTTGATCGCGCCCGCCAAAGCCGAAGAAGTCGAAGACGTGCGGTTCTTCGGTTCGGCGTACGAAACGTACAGAAAACAGAGCAAGATGTTTATACCATTCCTGTTTTGAGATAGTCCGTTTGACAAGGACATTCATTCGGCGTATCGGCATCGTCTGTCGAATCACCAAGGGGAACAAAGTTCGCATCATCACAGTGTACGAAGATAATTCAAAATGGAGGGGATACCAATGGGTTTTTGGGACAACGAAATATGTGAATACTGCGGTGGCGCAATCGTCGAAAAACGGGTCACATTACACCGCCAAATTCGCGGCAAGTACGTTCTGATTGAAAACGTTCCTGCGGGCGTTTGCGCGAAATGTGGTACAGGATACTACGCCGCGAATGTACTCAAGACAATCGAAGCCAGTGTGCGCGGACGCCAAGTCCTCGTGCCAGTGTATTCGCTGTGATTTTTTGACAATCTGACAATCCGCGCATATAATCACGCTAGAATGTTGACCAAGATTTTCTTTTGCAAGCATCATCACACAAGCGGGGTGAATCGCTAGGACGATTCGCCATTTTTGGCGTACTCGATTCATCCCAAGACAAGTCCGATTGCGACTTGTCTTTTTTGTTTCCGTTACCCCTTCCCCGGTCGGCGGTCTTTGCCGACGGGGAAAGGATGGGATGGGGGTTATGATTTCTCAACCACTCGACAAACAACTACCGCACGGCGTCGCCGATCTGTTTTTCAACGACGCGGCGCGCAAACGTACCGTCGAACGCGCGCTCGCGGAGACGTTCGCGCGCTGGGGTTATTCCGAAATCATTCCGCCGATGTTCGAGTATCACGAATCGCTTGCCGCGGAAGCAGGACCGCAACTGCGCGAAGAAATGTACCGCTTTTTCGACCGCGACGGACGCACGCTCGCGCTGCGCGCCGATTTCACAATTCCGACCGCGCGCATCGTCGGCACGAAATTGTTCGACCGCGCGATGCCGCTGCGATTTTTCTACATTGGCTCGGTATTTCGGTACGAAGAACCGCAAGCCGGCGTGCGGCGCGAATTCACCCAAGCCGGCGTCGAATTGATCGGCGCGAACACTGCCGATGCGGACGCGGAAGCGATTGCGCTCGCGATGACCGCGCTGCGCGCGATTGGTTTGAACGATTTTCGCTTTACGCTCAGCAACGCGGCGTACCTGCTCGCGACACTGCGCGATCTCGCGCTGACTGAGGCGGACGACGCCGCGCTCCGCGACGCGATTCGCCGCAAGAACGCGCCCGCGCTCGCGCAACTGCTCGACGCGCTGAAACTTGACGCGACGCGCCAGCGCGCGCTCGCGCAACTACCCTCGTTGTGGGGTAACGCCGATGTACTCGGCCGCGCGATCTGCATCAACGACGACGCGCACGCGACAATCGAACGATTGCGCGCTGTCGTCGCGCGGCTCGCGCAATTCGGACTCGCCGATTTCGTCACGCTCGACCTCGCCGAAAATCGCAACATGGCGTACTACACCGGTATTTTGTTCGAGGGATTTGTGCAGGGACTCGGTTTCGCGGTCGCAAGCGGCGGTCGGTACGACAACCTCATCGCGCATTTTGGACACAACATTCCCGCCGTTGGCTTTGCCATCGGCGTCGAGCGCGTGATGATGGCGCAGCGCGCACGCGCGAGCATCGCGCCCGACGTGATCGCGCAGGTGTACGATGCGCGCGTGGAACAGGCGCGCGCGCGCGGTCAAATCGTCGAGGTGGACGTTTTGAATCGCGATGATGCGGCATTGCGCGAGTACGCGCGCGTGCGCGGCGCGCGCGCAATCTGGTGGCGCGATGGACACGTAGAAAGATTAGACACAGATAAACGCTGATGAACGCTGATTTTGATTATCTGTGTTAATCTGTGTCGATCAGTGTCCGCTTGAAGGGTTTCGTTATGGCTGAACTTACAATCGCACTTGCCAAAGGTCGCTTACTTGGACCGTCGATCAAGATCTTCGAATCGCTCGGATACGAATTGCGTGACGCGCGCGATTCGCGCAAACTCGTCATCGCGTCGAACGGCGCGCGCTTCATCCTCGCCAAGCCGATGGATGTGCCGATCTACGTCGAGTACGGCGCGGCGGACGTTGGCATCGTCGGACAGGACGCGTTGCGCGAGAGCGGGACGAACGTGTACGAACCGCTCGCGCTCGGCTATGGCGCGTGTCGACTCGTCGTCGCGGGCAAACCCGAATTTCAAAACGCGGAATGGAAAATGCTCGCGGGCTTGCGCGTTGCGACGCAATATCCGCGCGTGACCAAGCAATATTTTTCCGCGCGCGGTCTCTCGGCGGAAATCATCGAGGTGTACGGTTCGGTCGAACTCGCGCCGATGGTTGGGCTGGCGGATTTGATTGTGGATGTCGTCGACACGGGACGCACTTTGCGAGAAAATGGACTGGTCGAACTCGACGAAATTTTCAAATCGCAAGCCGCATTCATCGTCAATCGCGCCGCGCATACGTTGCGCGCGAATGAGATCCGTGAGTTGATGGAGAAAATGTAAGGGCGAAGCATTTTTCGGTCTGAAGTTCAGACCGAAAAATGCTTCGCCCTTACCCGATGTCGGCGATCAGTCGCGGCACCTCCGCGATACTTTCCAGCACATAGTCCGGCTTGACCGACGCGCGCTCCAGGTCGGCGCGCTTGCTGAGACCGGTGAGCACGAGCGCCGTCGGTATCCCCGCGCGCTGACCCATCGCGATATCCGTGGTGAGGTTATCGCCGATCAACAGACATTCGCGCGCGCTGCGCCCCAACCGATCGAGCGCGATCTCCGCCATGAATGGCGACGGCTTGCCGGCGACCAATTCGACTTTGCGTTCCGTACATGCTTCCAACGCGCCGATGATCGCGCCGGCGTCGGGAATTTCGTCGTCTTCTTGCTGCCAGGTCGGCTCCGCATTCGTCGCCCAAAAACGCGCGCCTTTCCGCAATGCGTGGAAACCGATGCTCAATTTGCGAAAGTCGAATGTGCGGTCGGTGCTGGCGATGACCACGTCAATCGTATTCGGGTCTTCGCTGAATTGAAAGTGCGGCGCGAGTTGTTCGATCAGCGGCGGATCGCCGAGACAAAAGACACGCGCGCGCGGCAGCGCGCGCTGGAGACGCTGGATGAGAACAAATGGGGAATTGATGATCTCGTCGGGACGAACCGCGATCCCAAGCCCCGCGAGTTTGTCCATGTGTTCCTCCACGGACTCGATCGCGTTCGTCGCAAAGACGAGAGGATGCGCGCCTTGGCGCATCCTCTCGATTACTTCGCGCGCGCCGGGAATGATCTGCGCGCCGCGATAAACCGTGCCGTCCAGATCGAGAATAATCCCGCGCGGTCTATCCACCAAAGTACTGGACCACCTGATCGACGCGGAGCGCGCCATCGTACGCCAAGCCCGCGCCGCCTTGTTTCAAATTCCCTTTTTCGCCAGTGGGATCGCCCAAGCAAGTCACGACGATGTCGGCGTCGCGCAAATCTTCTGTTTCGGTGTACGGATTCGTCGTCGCAACCACGTGCATCTTGGCGGCTTTGCCCGCCAGCACACCGTTGCGCGAATCTTCGATGACGACGCACTCTTCCGGCTTGAGTCCCAGTTTCTCCAGCGCGAGGTTGTAAATCTCCGGGTCCGGCTTTTTCTTCTTGACAATGTCGCCCGCCAGCACCGTGTCGAACTTGATATCCTTGAGAATCTGGGTCGTCAGTGTCCTGGCGGCTTCTTCGTTGGAGGTTGTGCAGATGCCGATCTTGAGTCCAGCCGCCATCGCTTCTTGCATAAAGCGCTTGACGCCGGGGCGCAGCGGCAACTTGCCGCTCGCAATCAATTCGACGAAGAGCGCGGTCTTGCGTTTGTGCAGCGACTTGATCAGATCTTCTTCCTCTTCCGGCTTGACCGGCTTGCCAAAGCCCTGGGTGGGGAGATAGTGCTTCATCCGCTCCTTGCCCCCGGCGATCTGGAGCAATTCGTGGTATTCGTCCACACCCCACTCAAAGTTGTAACCGAATTCTTTGAACGTCATGTTGAACGAGACGCGGTGTCCGTCGCGTTCCGTGTCGATGATGACGCCGTCTTGATCGAACAGGATCGCTTTGATAGCCATGGTTGATTTCTCCTATTTCGTCAAAAATTCTCGCACCGTCTCCACGAACAAACGATTTTCCTCTTTGCTGCCGATCGTCACGCGGAACCAGCCGTCGCTACCGTACTTCGCCGACTCGCCGCGGAGAATGATACCGCGCTTTTCGGCGAACGCGATGATCTCTTTGCCGGTTTTGCCCGTTCCACCGGCGTCGAATAAAATGTAATTCGACTGCGAGGGAAAGACGACGAAACCGGGGATGTTGCCGAGCATCTCTTCGATGTACGCGATTTGCTCGTTGTTGTACTTGACGCGCTCCGCCAATCCTTCTTGGTCTTCTAGCGCGGCAAGCCCTGCCCACATGACAATCGTGCCGACGTTCCAGGGCAACAGCGTGGCGGCGACTTTCATCGCGACATCGCGATCTGCCAGCAAGTAGCCAAAGCGCAAGCCCGCCAGACCGTACGCCTTCGACAGGGTGCGCGTGATCATGACGTTCTTGTACTTTTTCGTCAACTGCATCTGCGACATCTTGAGACCGGAATACTCGACGTATGCTTCGTCAATCACCAACGGGATGCCGGTCTCGGCAATGCGGATGAAATCTTGCGTGTCCATGAAATTGCCGGTTGGATTGTTTGGGTTCGCGATCGCGATGATCTTGGTCTTAGGCGTGATCGCTCTGAGAATTCCGTCCGCGTCAAAGAGCAATCGCTTGTCTTTGTAGATCATCGGGACGGAGACGAGTTCGCCGCCTAGCACGGAGCAGCGCAGTTGATAAATCGCAAAGCAAGGCGTGTGTTGGATGACTTGTTCGCCCGGCTGGAGAAACGTGCGAAAGGTCATGTCGAAAACTTCGCTCGATCCATTTCCGATGACGACGTTTTCCGGACCGTCGAGTCCATTCATCTCCGCGATCTTGGAGCGGACGACGATGCCCTGGTCGGGATAGCGATTCGCCATCTTGCCGTACTTGGTGATCGCCTCGACCACTTTGGGCGAAGGCGGCAGCGGATTTTCATTCGACATCATGCGATGGAGCGACGCATCGCGCCACGCCAAGTCAATGTGCGGCGAAAAATACATTTTCAGTGGTTTCATCCACGGTACGAAATACTCTTCAATTGGTTTTGTCATGATGACTCCTTGTTGGACAAATTTCCAAATTTGTCCTACGCCTTTCCCGCCGAACCGAGCATGTCAATCCACTTTTCGACGGCTTCGCGAATCGCGTTCTTGACCGCCGTGTTGATTTTGCCGGGGTTGTATTCCTTGCGATGTTCGGTGATGTAGTTGAAGGTCGTGTCAATCAGCGTGTACTTGAGTTCGGTCGAGACGTTGAATTTGGAACCGCCCACCTCGATCAACTTGGCGACGGTGTGCGGCGGCAGACCTGTCCCGCCGTGGACGACGAGCGGCGCGCGCACGCCTTTGCCGTTGACCAACTGCGCGATCTTCCCCATGCGCTCGAAATCCACTTTGGGATCCTTGGTCGTGTAGACGCCGTGCGCGGTGCCAATCGCCGGAGCAAACAAGTCAATGCCGGTGCGCTCGACGAATTCGACCGACTGCTGCGGGTTCGCCAGTTGCGCTTCATCTTCCACAACCTTGATCTGATCCTCGACGCCGGAGACCGTGCCCAGTTCCGCCTCGACCGAAATATCGCCGACCTTGTGGCAATGATCCGTCACTTCTTTCGTCGCGCGGATGTTTTCTTCGAACGGCAACTTGCTCGCGTCGATCATGATGTTGGTGTAACCGGCGTCGGCGCACTTTTTGCAATAATCCACGTCGGTGCAGTGATCGAGGTGCAGACAGATCGGGATCGGCGCGGCTTCGGCAAGCGCGCGAAACGCCGCGACCATCGTCTTTCTGCCGTAGAACTTGCTCGGCTCGACCGACGTCTGGATGATGAGCGGCGCTTTTTTGTTGACGGCGGCTTCGACGACACCCAGCATCTGGGTAAAATCGGTGACGTTGAACGCGCCGACAGCGTACTTGCCCTGCGTCGCTTTGGTCAGCATCCCCTTTGCATTTTCGACAGACATGATTCCTCCTTTTGGAATAAGAGATTAGAGATTCGGTGTCAACGAATCTGTAACGAATAAACGAATACGCGCGCGTTTGACACATTCGTTTATTCGTTCAAAATTCGTTGACACCGATCCCAAGTCTATAACTGCGCCATCCGTTTGGCAATATACTCATCCACCCCGGCAAAACCTTTCGAGAAATTTTCGACCGTGCTGATCGTGGAGGGATGATCGTTGAACTGTTCCAACTCCAAACCGTTTGGATCGTACGCCTGAATGCAGTACGGAATCTTGCTCATCTTGTCCAGCACTTGTTCCGGCACATCGGTTTCGATCTCAGATCGAAATTCTAGTTCGTCGCCGATCTCAAAGAGCGGTTCGAGGACATAGGGCGGGCACGTGTAGACGATGTCGCCGCCCGCAAGTTTTTCGACATCCCAGAAGCGCATTTTCCCGGCGACGAGCGGTCCGTGCCGCATCGAGCAAGCGAGCATCTTGCTGGCATAACCGCCTTCGGTCAGAAGACGATACGCGCGCTTGAAAACCGCCAAGCCGAACCAGTGCTTGTCCTGCCACGATAGTTTGATGTTCCGCCGCTCGGCTTGCGTGTCGAGAATCGGATGTTCGGTCAAACGTCCGATCATCATCGTGATGACCGCGCGCCACCGGCGCAAATCCACCTTGTTCTTTTCCGCGATTTTGATCCCTTCCATCGCGGCGTTCGCGGATGCCATGATCTGCGGCAAGGTGAAGCAGACCGTCGTGTTCGTCGAAATCGCTTTGGAGGTCAAGACCTTGACGACCTCGATCCCTTGCAGCGAGGCGGGCACTTTGATCATCACGTTCGGGCTGAGCGCGCTCAGTTCCTCCGCGTCGTGAATCATCTGCGCGGTCTCGGTGAAGAGACGCGGATCCAATTGCCCGGAGAGCCAACCGAACCGTCCCTGGGACGCTTTATAGATCGGCAGATACAATTCCGCGCCGCGCTTGACGACCTCTTTGTACGTGAGCCAGGTGTACTCCTGTTGCTTGAGACCGGGCTTGGCGCGAATCAGATCGTCAACCCACGCATTCCAAAATTTCGGATCGCTCTGCAGCGCTTGCAGCGAAAGCGGGGGGTTCGTCGTGCAACCGCGAAAGACGCCCGCGCCCGGATCATCCGCGCTGTACAAGCGCGCGAGTTGTTCCTCCAGAATGTCCCGCCGATCCGGCGCGGCGGCGTCCAGCATTTTTTGAGTCCACTGCGCGTAAACCAACGGCGACGAATCCCACCAAATTTCCAGATCGGGATGCGTCTTGGCTAAACGCTCGACCGGCGACATGTGCTTGTCCATGATTGCCTCCTTATGGCTCAATGTCATTGCGAGGGCGGTTTTTGCCCGAAGCAATCTCCAGATCGCGGCTTGGAGATTGCTTCGCACAAATCGCTCGCAATGACACTCGATAAACAAGGATGGCGGCAATGATCAGGACGATGAAAACTATTTTTCAGATTTTTCAATCTGAAATCTGAAATCCAAAATCTGAAATCAGGTCACGCTTTGATGCGCGCGCCTTTCGGATCCCACAGTGGTTCGGATTCAACGACGGCTTTGATTTGCGCGCCGAAAATTTCTACCGTCAGTGGCGTACCTACTTTGGCGAACTCAATCGGCAAGTACCCGAACACGATGCTCTTGCGAACGGTGTAGCCATACCCGCCCGATGTCACCGAGCCGATGACCTGGTCGCCGGATCGAATCGGCTCTTTGCCGATCGCGACGGCGTTGCTATCCGCCAATGACAGACAACACAATTTCTTTTTCACGCCGGACTGCTTTTGCGCGAGCAGCGCGTCGCGTCCGATGAATTCTGGCTTATCGAGCGCGACCGCGAACCCCATGCCGCTTTCGTACGGCGTGTAATCCGGCGAAACTTCCGCGCTCCAGTACCGATAACCTTTCTCCAACCGCAGCGAATCAATCGCGCGATAACCGGCGGGCACGAGTCCTTCCGATTGTCCGGCGTCGAGCAGCGTGTCATACAACTTCAAGCCGTACTCCATCGGGCAATAGAATTCCCAACCCAGTTCGCCGACGTACGTCACGCGCAGCGCCATCGCCGGCACGTAGCCGACGGCGATGTGCTTCATCGTCATGTACGGGAAACCGTCGTTCGAAACGTCGGCTTTGGTCACCTTTTGCAAAATCGCGCGCGCTTGCGGTCCCCACAAGCCGAAACACGCGTACTGCGACGTCACATCTTCCAGCACAACTGATCCGTCTTCCGGCAGATGCAGCCGCATCCACGACATATCGTGCACGCCGAGCGCAGTGCCGGTGACGATGAAGAAACGATCCGCCGCGAGTCGCGTCACCGTGAAATCGCACTCGACACCGCCGCGCGGGTTGAGCATTTGCGTGTACACGATCGCGCCGACCGCGCGATCAATGTTGTTCGCGCACAGCATTTGCAGGAATTTCAACGCGCCCGGTCCGCGCACTTCGAATTTGTTGAACGACGTTTCGTCGAACAAGCCCGCGCGCTCGCGCGTCGCGACGTGTTCGTACTCGATCGCGGTTGACCAATGCTTGCCCGCCCAACCTTTCGGCGTGTGCGTCTTGGGCGATTTCGCTTCGTGCGGCGTGAACCAATTGACGCGCTCCCAGCCAAACTTTTCGCCGAACGACGCGCCCAATTCTTTTTGCCGAAAGTACGCCGGAGAAAGTCGCAACGGACGACCCGATGTGCGTTCTTCGTTCGGATAATGAATGTCGTAGTATCTGCCGTACGTTTCGAGCGTGCGCGCGAGTTGATAATCCTGGCTCGCGTAGTTCGGACCAAAGCGGCGCACGTCCAACCGCCACATGTCCCACTCGGGATTGCCTTCGATGATCCATTCCGCCATCACTTTGCCGATGCCGCCCGCGCCCGCGAGACCGTGCGCGCAGAACGCGCACGCGACCCAGAATCCTTTGACGTTCGTGGGACCTAACAAAAATTCGCCGTCGGGCGTGAACCCTTCGGGTCCGTTGAGCAGTTGGCGAATCTCCGCGTTCTCGACCGCGGGCACGCGCTTGACCGAATTTTGCATCAGCGGCAAAAAGCGATCCCAGTCCGGCGGCAAGAGTTTGTAACTAAAATCTTCGGGGATGCCGTCGAGTCCGAACGGCGCGGGTTCGCGTTCGTAGCCGCCGGTGATAAAGCCACCGACTTCTTCGCGCCAGTATACCAAAAGATCGGGATCGCGCAACGTGGGCACGTGACGCGCGAGTCCGGCAACCGGTTTCGTGATCGCGTACAAGTGCGCCATCGGAATGACCGGCAGATTGACGCCCGCCAACTTGCCAACTTCCGCGCCCCATTCGCCCGCCGCGTTCACGACAACTTCAGTTTTGATCGTGCCATTGTTCGTCACAACTTCGGTGACGCGCCCATCTTTGACGTTGATGCCGGTGACGTTCGTGTGCAAGAAAATTTTCGCGCCGCGCGATTTCGCGCCCGCCGCGAGCGCCATCGTCAACCCAGTCGGATCAATCGAGCCATCGGTCGGCGTAAAGACCGCGCCCAGCACGCCGTCGGGATTCATCAGCGGAAACATTTTGTGCGCTTCGGCGGCGCTGATCATTTCCAGCGGCAGACCGAACGAGCGCGAGAGGGCGTACTGGCGTTTGAGTTCTTCCATTCGTTCCGGCGACGATGCCAGGCGAATGCCGCCAACTTCGCTCCAGCCGGTATCTTGACCGGTCTCGTCTTTCAACTTGCGATAAAGGTCGGTGCTGTACTTCATCATCTTGGTGAGGTTGACGTCGGAGCGCAGTTGCCCGACGAGCCCGGCAGAATGCCAGGTGGAGCCGCTCGTCAATTCGAATCGTTCGACGATGACGACGTCTTTCCAACCCATTTTGGTGAGGTGGTAGGCGATACTGCAACCGCCAACGCCGCCGCCAATGATGACAACTCGCGCGTGCGATGGAAGATCAGGCATCCCTTGTCTCCTTTAGCCATTTTCGTCAACGAATCGCACTCGCTTGAGGATTCATTCGTTTATTCGTTTGAATTCGTTGACACCGATATTATAATCCAATCGGCAAAAACTTGCAAATTCGCTCAAAAACGATTATAATGTCGTCAGAATCAACCAATTCACAACATCCCTGAACAGATTCGATGTTTCTCTTTCGTCTCCGCGCAAACCTTCGCGCGAGGCGCACAACGAGGCGCGTGAAATGAGCAAACAACTGATTCCCGCTCAACGCTTCGAACAGATCCGCGATCGTCTGGAAATGACCAAGGTCGTTACGAACGCCGAGCTGTGCAAGCTTCTCGGCATTTCGGAAGCGACCGTGCGCCGCGACCTGGAATGGCTGGAGAAGCAAGGCGTGCTCGAACGCACGCACGGCGGCGCGATCCTCAGTCAGCATTTGAAATCGGAACCGGAATACGCCGCGCGCGCGCTCGCGCACCCCGACGAAAAACGCAGCATCGGCGCGACGGCTGCCGCGCTGATCGAGGATGGCGACACGATCTTCGTCAACAGCGGCACCACGGCGACGCAAGTGATCAGCAACATTCCAAGTCGCGCCAAGGTCACCGTCGTCACGAACAACTTGACCGCCGCGCTCCAAGTCCACGAGGTCGGCTTTGAATTGATTTTGTTGGGCGGTACGTTCTACCCGCGCTCGAACGCCGTCGTCGGTCATTTCGCCTCCGAAAATTTGCGCCGACTGAACGCGAACAAAACATTCATCGGCGCGGACGGCATCAGTCTCAAATTCGGTTACACCGTTCCCAGCAATCCCGAAGCGGAACTGGTGCGCCTGATGATCGAACGCACGCACGGCGCGGTCATCGTCGTCGCCGATCACAGCAAATGGGGCGTCGTGTCCAACTTCGAAGTAGCCAAGATCGACGAAGTGCAGATGCTCGTGACCGACGCGCAACTCAGTAAAATCGCGCGCGCCGAACTCGAAGCGCGCAACGTCCGAATTATCGTCGCCGGAGCGGAAACGCGCAAGCGCCGCGCGCGGAGAGATTAAGGAGACCCAATGCCGAAAAGTACGGAAAGCACCTGGATCACAGTTTTGTCGGACGCCGAAATCGAAAAGATCAACGCGCAATCGCTCGCGCTCTTGGAAAAGACCGGTATCTTTGTGGATCACGAAGGCGGACTGAAACTCCTTGCGCGCGCCGGAGCGAAAGTGGATTCTCAAACCAAGCGCGCGCGGATTCCCCGCAAACTCGTCGCGCAGTGCTTGAAAACCGTCCCCGATCATTTCACACTTGCCGCGCGCGATCCGCAAAAGGATTGTCCGCTCAAACGCGGCGGCAGACCGTACGCGCGCAACGGCGGCGGCGCGGACTTTACGCTCGATCTGGACACCGGCGAATTTCGTCCGCTGATGCTCGCCGATCTGCGCGGCTATTACAAATTGATGGACGGACTCGACGGCATTGATTTTATCGCGCCGGTGTTTGGTCAAGATATGCCGGTGGCGGGGCGCGATATTATGATGCTGCGCGAAGCGTTCGCCAACACGAGCAAGCACATTCACATGCGGACGTTCAGCGGCGCGACGTTCAAGGTCATGTGCGAAATGGCGGCGATTGTCGCGGGCGGAAAAAAAGCGTTGAAGAAACGACCGCTCGTCAGTTTGCTCGAAGCGCCGGTCAGCCCGCTGAAATTTTTGGACGTGACGGTGGACGCGTTGTTTCTCTGCGGCGAGTACGGCATTCCGCTCGACGTGTGCGTGATGCCGATTGCCGGAGGCACCGGTCCGGTCACGATGGCAGGCAACGTGCAGTTGCTCAACACCGAATTTCTCGGCGGCGTTGTCATTTCGCAATTAGCGCATCCCGGCGCGCCGCTGCAATACGCGCCGCGCCCGATGGCGATGGACATGCGGACCGGCTTTAGTCTCGCCGGCGCGATTGAACTGGGAATGATGGCAGTCGCCGGCGCGCAGATGGCGCATTTCTACGATGTCCCCGTCAGTCTGCACGGTCCCTGGACGGATGCGATGCTGCACGACGGGCAGTCCACCTTCGAACGCACGTACATGAATTTGATGGCGGCGTACGCCGGAGCGAACGTGCTCGTCGGCGCGGGCATGATGCAGCAAAGTTTGGTGACGAGTCACGAGCAACTCGTGATCGACAGCGAGATCAACAAGACGGTGATCCGCGCGCTGCAGGGTTTTTCCGCCGACGCCGGTCACCTGGCAATGCCCGCGATCGCGCGCGTGGGACCCGGCGGTAATTTCGTGCAAGACCCGCACACGCTCAAATATTTGCGCGGCGAACGTTATCGTCCCAGCCCATTGATCTTTCGCGATTCGCGCGACGCGTGGATGGCAAGCGGCGGCAAGACGTTCGAACAACGCGCGAACGACATCGCGCGCACGATCTTGAAAGAGCATCAAGTCACGCCGCTGCCGGACGACATCAGCAAGGCGCTCGATGATCTCGTCGGCGACGCGATGAAATCGCTCAAGTAGCAGGCAATTTACTTGTCATGGGGAGACCTGTTCGTAGTTAGCGACGGAGCGAAGTTTGCGGAGTCGCGTCAGGCGGCGGACGGCACTCCGCAAACATCGCTGCGTGCCTGACTACGAACTTGACGCACCTCGAAATGACAACTCAAAGCAAAACAGAGGCATAGAAATCATGTCAACCCTACTCGAACAAATGAAAAAAGATTTGTACGACGGCAAGGCAGATAAAGTGAAAGCGGCGACGAAGAAAGCGCTCGCCGATGGAATGACGCCGCAAGATATTCTCAACAATGGCTTGATCGCGGGCATGGACGTCGTGGGCAAAGATTTCAAAGCCGGCGATCTGTTCATCCCCGAAGTATTGTTGTCTGCCAAAGCAATGCACGCCGGACTCGAAGTGCTGCGCCCGCTTCTCGCCGGAACGCGCGGCGCGACGATGGGCAAAATCGTGATCGGCACCGTGCAAGGCGACATGCACGACATCGGCAAAAACTTGGTGAGCATGATGCTCGAAGGCGCGGGCTTTGAAATCACCGACCTGGGGATTGACACGTCGCCGACAAAGTTCGTACAAGCAGTGCGCGCACAGAACGCGCAAATCGTCGGAATGGCGGCGATGCTGACGACGACGATGCCCGTGATGAAAACGGTCATCGAAGAACTGACGAAAGCCGGATTGCGCGAGCAGGTCAAAGTACTCATCGGCGGCGCGCCGGTCACTGCGGCGTTTGCGAAACAAATCGGCGCGGACGCCTACGCGCCCGACGCGGCATCTGCCGTCGAGGTCGCGCGTCAACTGGCAGCGCGGGTAGAAACTTAGGACAGAGATAAACACTGACGAACACTGATTTTCTTATCTGTGTTTATCTGCGTTCATCTGTGTCCAATTATCCGATCAGGAGATGACAAATTCTTTGCGGAGGACAAATGCCCTCTCTTCCACCATTCGATCAGCCGGGCAATTGGTATAAAGGAAATCTGCACACGCACACCACGCAATCGGACGGCAAGCCGACGCCCGCCGAAAGTATGCAGTGGCACGCCGAGCACGGTTATCATTTTCTCGCGATCACTGATCACAATCGGCTGACGAATCCATTCGACTTTCTGGCAAAGCCGCCGCTCCTCGCGATTCCCAGTCTCGAATATTCGACGCGGCGCGGCATGGTCGAATATCACGTCATCGCGTTGGACTTGAACACAATGCCGATCGCGCCCGCGCGCGATCCGCAAGACACGATCGACGCGGTGAACGCGGTCGGCGGCACGTGCTTTATCGCGCATCCGTACTGGCACGATCACACGCTCGACGATTTGATCATGTTGAGAGGTCACATCGGCATCGAGATTTTCAACACGGGCTGCTGGGTCGAGATCAACAAGGGGCACTCGCTCGTGCATTGGGATTTGTTATTGCGGCGCGGACAGACGCTGTGGGGACTCGCGACCGACGATTCGCACTTTCGCTATCCCGATCACGGACGTGGCTGGGTGAACGTGCGCGCCGAGAAACTCGACCAGCCCTCGATCATCAACGCGCTGCGCGCCGGACAATTTTACGCGACGATGGGTCCCGAAATCTACGATGTGCAGTTGGAAGGACGCCAGGTCACCGTGCGCTGTTCGCCTGCGCGTTCGATCTTTCTGATCGGCGACATCTGGCACTGCCCAAACGCCGCGCAATCCTGGGATGGCAAACCGCTCACCGAGGCGACGTTCACCTTGCATCAGGGTCAACGCTACATCCGCGTCGAAGTCGTAGACATGGACTATCAGTCGGCGTGGACGAATCCGTACTTCCTTCCGTGAAAGAAATTTGCTCGAAGGCGGTTCACGTCGTCTGCTTTGGAATGATTACGCCGGTCGCGATCCTGGTCGTTGATCAAATGCCCACGCACAACACCGGCGCGCTCATCAAAGACATGAGCGAATTTATCTTTGATGATGCCGCCATCGTCGCGTGCCTGCTCCGGCGATGGAACGTGCGGAGCGGACTGATCGGCACGACGTTGGGCGACGACGCGCGCGGGCGCAGCGTGGCGCGGCAACTCAAAGCGCTCGGCGTCGCGGGCAAAGTGCGGCTCTCGAAGAAAATCAAGACGCCACTTGAAGTAGACATTTCGGATCGCACTGGCGCACGCACGTACTTTTGGCAGCGCGAGCCGCGCGTGCTGGACACACTCGATACCGCCGACCTGTCGCTGCTGCGCGGCGCGCGCATGTTGTACGTGGACTGGTACGACGGCGACCATATCTTGCGCGCGATGGACGCGGCAATCGCGCAGAACGTGCCGGTATTCTTGAACTTGGAACACAGCCATCGCGATCCGGACATTCTCGCGCGCTATGTTTCACGCTGCACGATCTGTCAAGCCAGCACGGATGCCGCGCAAAAACACAACCGCGACGCGCGCGCTATCGCGCGGAAGATCTTGGACGCAGGCGCGCAAACCGCGCTCATCACGCTCGCCGGAAAGGGTTGTTGGGCAGTGAATCGCAGAGAGACCTGGCGCGTGCATGCGCCGCGCGTCCAAGTTGTAGATGGCTGCGGCGCAGGCGCGACGTTTTCGACCGGCTTTATCTACGCGACGCTGCGCGGCTGGGATTTGGAACACGCGGCGCGCTTTGCGACGGCGGCAGCATCGCTCAAAGTCGCGCAGGTAGGATTGGAAATCGCGTCAGTCGCGCAAGCCAGACGTTTGGCGGCAAGACTCCAAGCAGAATGTGGGACAACCTTGCGAAGGTTGACTTGACGACGAACTTGGATTTGAGCTCAACCTTCGCAAGGGTTGGAGAGTACTGAAGGCGCGGAAAGCATCCTGAGCGGAGCAACGTTTTTTGTTGCGGAGTCGAAGGATGCGTCAAGGGCAAGGCGTCTTCCAATTCGCCGCATCCTTCGACTCCATTCCGCTTCGCTCCATTCCGCTCAAGATGCTAACTCGGCACACATTGGGAAACCATGAACAGATGACTCACTTTGAACTCCTCACAGCAGAACAAGTCAACGAAATCCACGCCGCGTCGCTCGAAATACTTGAGAACGTCGGTTTGCTGGTGCGGAACGAAAACGCACGCGCGCTTTTCGCGCGGCACGGTTGCCGCGTCGACAACGCAACAAACATCGTCAAGTTTCCGCGTGCCGTCGTCGAACAATATCGCGCGGCATTTCCGCCGACGTTCACTTTTCACGGACGCGATCCAAAATATGATCGCACCATCCCACGCGATCGACCGGTGATCGTCACCGGCAGTTCCGCGCCGGATTTGGTCGATCCGGTGACCGGGCAAGTGCGCCGCGCGTACTCGGACGACATCGCGCGCATCGCGCATCTCATCAACGCGTTGCCGGGTTACGACGTGTTTTCCATTTCCACGCTCGCCGAAGACGCGCCGCCCGGTTACCACACGATCGCGCGGCTGTACCCGTCGGTGAAGAATTGTGTCAAGCCGGTACGCTGCAACGCGTTGAACGCCGACGACGCGGAAAAAATTCTGCGACTCGGCGCGCTCGTCGCCGGAAGCGAAACCGCGTATCGCGCGCGTCCGTTCATCACGGGACATTTTTGCCCGGTCGTTTCGCCGCTCACGATGGACGTTGACTCGACCGAGATGCTGATCTATTTCACCGCGCGGCAACTGCCTAATTACGCGACGATCGTGCCAAACGGCGGAATGTCGTCGCCGCTGACGCTGCTGGGAACGCTCGCGCAAGGCAACGCGGAATTTCTCGCGTGGGCAACGTTGGCGCAAATGGCGCATCCCGAAACGCCGCTGATCTACAGTTCGCTCTCGACGCTCGCGGATATGCGGCGCGGCAACTATGCGCCCGGCGCGATCGAAACGGGGATGTTGCACATCGCGCACGCGCAAATGGCGCGGTTTTACAACGTGCCCTCCGGCGGTTACATCGGCTTGACAAATTCCAAACTGAACGACGCGCAAGCCGGGTACGAGTGCGGCATGTCGGTCGTCGCGGGGTTGCTTGGCGGCGCGGATATGTTCAACCTGGGTGGCTTGCTCGACGCGCTGACGACGTTTGACTTTGGCAAAGCGGTGACTGACAACGAAATCGCGTTGATGCTGAAACGATTGCAGCGCGGTTTCGAATTCAGCCGCGAAAACATGTCGCTCGATCTGATCGCCGAAGCAAAGCCGGGCGGAACGTTCATGGACAAGCCGCAGACGCTCGATTTGATGAAGACCGCGCTCTTCTTGCCGGACATCGCGGATCGTAACGTGCGCGACCGCTGGCAGAAACAAGGCGCGCTGGACGCGCAAGCGCGCGCGCTGAAACGCGTGCGTGAGATTTTGGCGCGCGATAACCCGGCGGTCTTTTCGCCGGAGGTAGACGCGCGCGTGCGCGCCGCGTTCGCCGGATTGGTCAAAGGGGATTCCGTGCCGCTGAACAGTCAACAGTCAACAGTCAACAGTCAACGGTAATCTGTTCACTGTTTACCATTCACTGTTCACTGTTCACTGATTTGACAGTATCCCAAGAGTAGTGCTACACTAGTGCAGAGCAAGTGATTCGTGATGTCGGAGGGGCGTCATGAACGGTGCGTTTGAGATTCGATGTGGAATCAATAAAGCACGAATCGCCACGTATTCTATGATGCGCGTTATTTCTCCGCGTGTCTATTCCGGCTCGCCCGTGATTGACAATCGGGTTGTCTCTTAAGATTAGGCAGACCATTCGTTTTGGGCTGCCTATTTTCTTTTGCGTCAGCCAGACTTGGAGAGGAGGTGAGGCAATCCGGGAAATCTCTCATCGCATTTGACCATCTACCGATTCAATTCACATTCATTCAAAGGAGGAGAAGGATGAACGTCAAACGCGTTACCTGGCTCATGTTGTTCGTGATCTTAGCGGCGGTCGTCGTGGCGTGCGCGCCAGCGCCCACCGCCACGCCAGTCCCACCGACGGCTGCACCCAAGCCGACAGCTGTGCCACCGACAGCTGCGCCGAAGCCGACCGAAGCGCCCAAACCGACTACTGCACCGACGGAAGCGCCCAAGCCGACAACCGCCGCAGATCCCAGCGCGGCAGTGATGGCAAAGTTGTACGAAGAAGCGAAGAAGGAAGCCGCGCTCTCCACGATCGCGCTGCCGGACGACTGGCTGAACTACGGGGAAATGAAAAAGACCTTCCTCGCGAAATTCGCCGGCATCAAGCACAACGATCTCGATCCTCAAGCCGGTTCGACGGATGAAATCAACGCCGTCAAAGCCAACAAAGACAATAAGGGTCCGCAAGCGCCTGACACCTTGGACGTTGGCTTTGCGTACGGCACCCAGTTGAAGGACGAGAAACTGTGCATGAACTACAAGGTCGCGGTCTGGGACACGATTCCGAATGAATTGAAAGATCCAGAAGGTTGCTGGTATGGCGAGTATTACGGCGTCTTCTCGTTCGCGGTGAACAAAGCCGTCATCAAGAATCCGCCGCAGGATTGGATGGACTTGCTCAAACCCGAGTACAAGAACAGCATCGCGATCGCGGGCGACCCACTCTCGTCGAACCAGGCGCAGCAAGCCGTGTATGCCGCCGCGCTCGCGAACAAGGGATCGTTGGATAACGTCGCGCCAGGGCTGGATTTCTTCAAGCAACTCGCGACCTCCGGCAACCTCGTGCCGGTCATCGGCGACCAATCGAAACTCGCCAAGGGCGAAACGCCGATTCTGATCACGTGGGATTATCTCGCGCTCGGGTACAAAGACGTCCTCAAGGGGAATCCGGAACTTGAAATCGTCGTGCCCAAGTCGTTGGTGTTCGGTGGTGTGTACATCGCCGCGATCAGCGCGTATTCACCGCGTCCCAACGCCGCGAAACTGTGGATGGAGTACCTCTACTCCGATGAGGGTCAGTTGATCTGGCTCAAAGGGTACGGTCACCCTGTTCGCTACAACGACATGGCGAAGCGCAATGTGATCCCGGCGGACCTCGCCAAGAAACTGCCGCCCGCGGAATTGTACGCCAAAGCCATCTTCCCCAGCATCACGCAACTCTCGGCGGCTCGCAAGTACGTGGCGGACAACTGGGAAAAAGTCGTCGGCACCAAGATCGCAAAGTAACAATTCGTAAGACCTGTGAGGTCTCGGAGACCTCACAGGTCTCTCACAGGTAACCATGCAAACTGCCCAAACTCTTTCGTCCAGATCCGCGCCGCCGTCGCGCAAACGCAATGTGTCTTTCGCGTGGCTCGGCGTCGTGCCGTTCTTCTTGTTTGCCGCCCTCTTTTTGATTCTTCCCTCCGGCATTCTGCTCGTCGGCGCAGTGCAAGACAAACAGGGGAACTTCACCTTGGCAAATTTCGCCGGGATGTTCAAGGGCGTGTCGCTTGGGCTCGTGGCAGCGCCCTCGCAAGCGAACTTGTTGGGGTTGACCTTTCCGCTGCCCTTCACGGTTGACTTTCAATCGAATTCGATGATCAATGCGTACATCCTCAGCATCCAGGTCAGCGTCGTGACCGCGTTCTTGGGCGGCGTCATCGGTTTTCTGCTGGCGTATGCCGCCGTCCTTGGCGGTCTGCCGAAATTCGTTCGTTCCGCGCTGCTCACGTTCTCCGGCGTTGCGTCGTACTTTTCCGGTGTGCCGCTCGCGTTTGCCTTCATCGCCACGCTCGGTCGCCTAGGATTTGTGACCGTGCTTATTCGAAACATTTTTGGATTCGATCTCTACATGACCGGCTTTTCGGTGCTGAGTTTACTGGGCTTGGTCTTGACGTACACCTATTTTCAATTTCCGCTGATGGTGCTCGTCATCACGCCCGCGCTCGATGGATTAAAGCGCGAGTGGCGCGAAGCCTCGGAGAACCTGGGCGCGAGCGCGTTCGAGTATTGGCGTCACGTTGCGTTTCCGATCATCCTGCCGTCGCTGCTCGGCACGATGATTTTGCTTTTCGGCAATTCCTTCGGCGCGGTGGCGACGGCGTACGCGCTCACCGGCGGTAACTTTCAACTCGCGACCATCCTCATCTTCCGGCAAATTCGCGGCGAAGTGTTGCAAGATCCCGGACTCGGCTACGCCGTGGCGGTCGGCATGATCGTGGTGATGGCGCTGTCGCTCGGGCTGTACTATTGGCTCCAGCGCAGAAGCGAACGGTGGTTACGACGATGAAACGAATTCCACTTTTTCCCTGGATTCTGATCTTTCTCGGCTTTTTGTACTTTTTCTTGCCGCTGATCGGCACGCTCGATTTCTCGCTGCGGCTCGTCAAGGATCAGATCACGCTCGAAGCGTACAAAAACGTGGTGACCTCGGCGCGTTTCCAAAACACATTCACCTACTCGTTCATCATGGCGCTGTGGACGATTGTCGCCGCGACGCTCCTCGTCACGCCGACAGTTTACTGGGTGCATCTGAAATTGCCGCACCTGCGTCCGATCGTCGAATTTATCACGCTGCTCACGTACGTGGTCCCGGCGATCATCCTCGTGTTTGGCTTGATCCGGATCTACAGTCGTCCGCCGCTGTCTCTGCTGGAAAGCGAAATCGGCTCCGACTTTTTGCTCGTGATGGGTTACGTCTCGCTCGCGCTGCCCGCGATGTATCGCTCGGTGGATGCGGGCTTGCGCGCGATTGACGTGCGGACGCTCACCGAAGCCGCGCAGAGTTTAGGCGCGGGCTGGCGCACGATCCTTTTGGACGTCATCTTTCCGAACTTGCGCGTCGCGCTGCTCAGCGGCGCTTTCGTCACCTTCGCGATGGTCATCGGCGAATTTACGATTGCGACTTTTCTCGCGCGTCCCGCGTTCGGTCCGTACATGGCGAACCTGGGACAGACGCGTCCGTACGAATCCACCGCGCTCACGATCATCAGTCTCGCGCTGACGTGGGCGTGCATCGGCATGATGCAGTTGCTCGGGCGCGGCGCGCAAGGGCAGATCGCGGGCACGCGATAAATCAGTCAACAGTGAACAGTGAACAGTAAACGGTCTACTGTTCACTGTTCACTGATCACTGTTCACTGGAGTAACTATGGCATTCCTCGAACTCACCAACATCAGTAAAGTATTTGGGCAAACCCCGGCAGTGCAGGATTTCAACTTGCAGGTCGAAAAGGGAGAATTCGTTTCGTTCCTGGGACCCAGCGGCTGCGGCAAGACGACGACGCTGCGCATGATCGCGGGGTTTGAACTGCCGACGACGGGCACCGTCGTCGTCAACGGAAACGACGTGACGAACAAGCCGCCGCAAAAGCGCAACACCGGAATGGTGTTTCAGGCGTACGCGCTTTTTCCCAACATGAACGTCGCGGAGAATATCGGCTTTGGCTTGAAGATCGCGCGCAAACCCAAAGACGAAATCAAAAAACGCGTGGAAGAAGTGCTGGCGATCATCAAGATGGAAAGTTTCGGCAATCGCTATCCGTATCAGTTGTCCGGCGGTCAGCAGCAGCGCGTCGCGCTCGCGCGCGCGCTCGCGATTCAGCCGCAAGTGCTGCTGCTCGACGAGCCGCTCTCCGCGCTCGACGCAAAAATCCGCGTGTCGCTCCGCCAGGAAATCCGCGCGATCCAGCAAAAACTCGGCATCACCACAGTTTACGTGACACACGACCAGGAAGAAGCGCTGTCGCTGTCCGATCGCGTGGTCGTGATGAACAACAGCAAGATCGAACAGGTCGGCACGCCGTTCGAGATTTACAATTTCCCAAAGACCGAATTCACCGCGCAATTCGTCGGCACGCTCAATTCGATCCCGGCGACGGTGCGCCACGCCGCGAACGGCGAACTCACGGTGGACAGTCAAACACTTGTCACCGCGCAAAAGTTGGCAGGCATCGCGGACGGCGAAGCCGTCATGATCTCGATTCGCCCCGAACGAATAAGTTTTGCTTCCGAAGGTCGCAAGCCGAACGTGCTGAACATCAAAGTCGAGAACATCACGTTCCTGGGTTCGATCGTGCGGGTGCAGGTGCGCGCAGGCGAACACCTTTTCTTGATGGACACGTTCAACAACCCCTTCCTCAAACTGCCGGAGGTTGGCGATAAAGTTGAGATCACTTTCTCGAAGGAGGCGGTGTTGGTGTTGCGGCATGCCAGCCAAATTTGACAATCGATCCGCTTTCGCTATAATGAGGGCAGAATGTTAACCGAGAGGTTCGCCTTCAAGTATCATTTTACGAGCGGGGTGGATCGCTAGAGCGATTCGCCGATTTTGGCGTACCCGATTCACCCCCAAGAGACAAGTCCAAATGCGGCTTGTCTTTTTTGTTTCTGAGAAGAAGATGGTTGAGATCATTACTGGCATCCGAGCCGGACGCGCAAAAATCCTGCAGCGGCGTGGGCGGCTGACCGAAACCGTTCCGCCTACGCTCGCCGACCGATTGCAGAAAACTTTTGGCGAGCCGCTGACGCCCGAGCAAGCCGTTGCGCGCATCATCGCCGACGTGCGCGCGCGCGGCGACGCGGCGCTGCGCGACTGGACGCGCCAACTCGACGGGGTCGCCCTCTCGTCGATCGCGGTGACGCCGGACGAAATGGACGCGGCGTACGCGGAAACGCCGAGCGCGGTGCGCGACGCGCTCGCGCGCGCGGCGGCACGCATTCGCGCGTTTCACGAAAAGCAGAAACCAAAATCGTGGTTGTCAGGTAGGGGCGAAACATTCGCGCGAGTGCGTTCGCAATTCAACGAAGATGTGCGTTTCATGGAAGATAGAAATGCGGAAGATGACTTGAATGCTTCGCCCCTACTGGGGCAACGCATCATTCCGCTCGCGCGCGTCGGCGTGTACGTGCCGGGCGGTACCGCGCCCCTGCCCTCGTCGCTGCTCATGTCTGCGATTCCCGCGCAGGTCGCGGGCGTGCGTGAGATCGTCGTCGCGACGCCGCCCACGATCGCGCCTGCGATTCTCGCGGCGGCAAAAATCGTAGGAGTCACGCGCGTCTATGCGCTGGGCGGCGCGCAGAGCATCGCCGCGCTCGCGTTCGGCGCGGAATCCGTCGCGCGCGTCGACAAGATCGTCGGCGCGGGCGGCTTGTTCACGACGATAGCGAAGCGGCAAGTGTTTGGCGCGGTCGGCATTGACGGCTTGTACGGTCCAACGGAAACGCTGCTGATCGCGGACGATTCCGCGCATCCCGCGTGGTGCGCCGCGGATCTGCTCGCGCAAGCGGAGCACGACATACTCGCGACGAGCATTCTGGTTACCACTTCCCGGTTACTCGCTGATCAAGTCGCTCAAAATCTCGAATCTCAAATCTCCAATCTCTCCCGACGCGCAATCATCGCGCAATCTCTCGCCAGCCAGGGCGCGATCATCATCGTCGAAAATTTGGACGAGGCGATGGAGTTGGGCAACGCATTCGCGCCGGAGCACCTATGCCTGCTCGTGCGCGAACCCTGGAACTGGGTGGGCAAAGTAGAGAACGCGGGCGGCGTGTTCGTGGGCGAGTGGACGAACGAAGCGCTCGGCGATTACGTGATCGGTCCGAGCCACGTGATGCCGACGGCGGGCACCGCGCGCTTTTCGTCGCCATTGAACGTGAACGATTTTGTGAAAATCACGAGCGTGTTCAGCGTGAGCGCGCGTGAGGCGCGTCAACTCGGCGAAACCGCGGCGACGCTCGCGGAAGCAGAGGGGCTGACCGCGCACGCGAACGCGATCAGACAACGAATGAGGAACGAATAGACGAATGGCACGCGGGCAGGATGAGTCAACAACGGAGGAGCATCCAAGATGAAACAGCCACTTTCCATCGGGATCAGTTGAGACAATTCGACATCCGCTGATCGTCGCGTATTTGAAAGCGGCTCTGGCGCAGGAGCGCACGCGTAGCTAATCGAGAAGAAAAGCAATCCGGCTAGAGGTGGCCGGCGGCATAGCCAAAGTAGGCACATTCCTTGAAGGAGGGACTTGATGAACGGTTTCGATGCCAGCACTTTGTTGCGGCAGGACTTGCTCAACTTTCCGCCGTACCGAATGGCGGCGGTGAAAATCGCGGACATGGATCGCGTGATCAAACTGGACGCGAACGAGAATGCGTTTGGACCATCGCCGAAGGCGCTTGCGGGGCTTGCGGCGATGCGTCACTGGAATCGCTACGCGACCCAGGATGAACTGCGTCCCGCGATTGCGAGTTACGTCGGAGTCGATCCGGCGCACATCGTCGTCGGCAACGGCGGCGATGAACTGCTCGATCTGTTGGAGCGCGCATTTTTGAATCGCGGCGACGCGATCGTCGACCTGCCGCCTTCGTTTGAGATGTACGCCAAGTACGCGGAGGTGAATGGTGGGCGCGTGATTGCGGTGCCGCGCCGCGCCGATTTCTCGATTGACGTGGACACGCTCAAGCGCGTGGTGGCGCAAGACAAGCCCAAGATCATCTTCGTCGCGAACCCGAACAACCCAACGGGGACGCTCTTGTCGCGCGAGGAAATCGAACGCGTCCTCGCGCTGCCCGCGCTCGTCGTGCTGGACGAAGCGTACGCGGAGTTTGCGGGTGAAAGTTACGTCGACCGCGTGCCGACCCAGCCCAATCTGTTCGTTCTGCGCTCGTTCAGCAAGTGGGCAAGTTTGGCAGGTTTGCGGATTGGCTACGGCGTCGCGCCAGTACGCATCGCGGACCAGCTTTTCCGAAACAAGTCGCCGTACAACGTGAACGCCGCGGCGATCGTCGCCGCGCAGGCGTCCTTGGAGGACAAGGAGTATTTGCTCGCCAACGTGCGCCGGGTCGTCGCCGAGCGCGAACGATTGACGGACGCGCTGACGCGCCTCGGCTATTTGCAGCCCTTCCCCAGTCGCACGAATTTCATTCTCTGCCGCGTGAAGCGATGCGATGCGCGCGGGCTGCGCGACGCATTGGCGGAACGGAACATCTTGATTCGCGCCGTTACGAATCCGCAGTTGCGCGACTGCATTCGCATCAGCGTCGGGACGCCGGAACAAAACGCGACGCTGCTGCGCGCGTTGGAAGAACTCACGCCCGCGTGAGTCCATCCCAGCCAAGGATAAATATGTCGAATTTTGATGCCACCAAATTGCTCCGCGAAGACCTGAACGATTTTCCGCCGTACTCGATGGGACACGTGCCGCTCGCGGAGTTGGACTCGCTCGTCAAGTTGGACTTGAACGAAAACACGTACGGACCGTCGCCCAAGGCGCTCGCCGCCGTCGCGCAGATGCGGCACTATCACCGCTACGTCGGACAGCAGGAATTGCGCGAGGCGATCGCGCGCTATGTCGGCGTGGGGGTGGAACACATCGTCACCAGCAACGGCGCGGACGAGATGATCGATCTGGTGCAGCGCATGTTCCTCAATCACGGCGACGCGATTGTGGACTGCCCTCCGTCATTCGAAATGTACGCGTTCTTCGCGCGCGTGAACGGCGCGCGGATCGTCCGTGTTCCACGGCGAGAGGATTTTTCCGTCGACGTGGATGCGGTAGAAAAAGCGATTTCAGATTTCAGATTTCAGATTTCAGATTCTGCAAACCCGACTGCGGAATCTCTCATCTCCAAGCTCCAATCTCCAAAGTTGGTATTCCTCGCCAACCCCAACAACCCCGACGGCATGATGATCCCGCCTGCCGATGTGGAACGACTGCTCGCGCTGCCGGCGCTCCTCGTACTCGACGAGGCGTACGCGGAATTTGCTGGGCAGAGTTACGCCGCGCGCGTGCCGACCCAATCGAATTTGATCGTGCTCCGAACGTTCAGCAAGTGGGCGGGGCTGGCGAGTCTGCGGGTCGGCTACTGCATCGCGCCGCAGGCGATCGCGGCGAAAATTCTCCAATGCAAAGCGCCGGAGAATGTGAACGCGGCGGGAAACGTAGCGGCGCGCGCGTCGCTCGACGACCTTGAATATCTGCACGCGAATGTGCGCCGCATTGTCGCGGAACGCGAACGCCTGGCGGGAGAATTCGGGAAACTCGGCTTTCTCCAGCCCCTGCCCAGCCGCGCGAATTTTCTCTTCTGCCGCGTGCTCGGGCGCGACGCCAGGCAAATCCACGATGCGCTCGCCGGGCACGGCATTTTGATCCGCGCATTCGGCGCGCCGCGCTTGCGCGAGTACATTCGCATTGCCATCGGAACGCCGGAGGAAAATGAGACCGTGTTGAAGGCGCTGAGGGAAATGTGATTGGCGGAGGCGTGTTTCGCGAAAGATGAACAGAGATGCAGCGTCTTCTTCTCATCAAACACGCGCTGCCGGAACTTGATTCGAGCCGACCAGCCGCGGATTGGCATCTGAGCGAACGCGGGCGCGCGCTCAGCGAGTTGCTTGCGCGCAAACTCGCCGCGTATTCGCTCGACGTGATCGTGAGCAGTGTCGAGCCGAAAGCGATTGAGACCGCGCAGATCGTCGCGCAGCGCTTGAACAAGCCGCACGAAATCGCCGCGGGCTTGCACGAACACGACCGGCGCAACGTGCCGTTTTTGTCGCGCGTGGAAATCGACGCGCGCGTCGCGGAATTCTTCGCCAAGCCGCGCGAGTTGGTGCTTGGCAGCGAAACGGCAGACCAAGCGCACGCGCGCTTTGCCGACGCGATCGCGCGCGTGCTGGAAAAACTTCCGCAGAAAAATATCGCCGTCGTCGCGCACGGCACGGTGATTACGCTTTTCGTCGCGCGGAAAATCGAAATGCCGTTTGAGTTTTGGAAACGACTGGGCTTGCCATCCATTGTCGTGTTGTCGCTTCCTGATTTGCAAGTGGAAGAGGTGATTGAAAATGTCGAATGAGCGAATCGCCACAGTCGAACGCGCGACGAAAGAAACGAACGTCCGCGTCACGCTCACCCTCGACGGCGCGGGCAACACCGACATCGCGACGAGCGTGCCGATGCTCGATCATTTGCTTTCGCACGTCGCCGTCCACGGTTTGCTCGATCTCGAAATCCGCGCCACCGGCGATTTGCAGATCGACGCGCATCACACGGTCGAAGACGTGGCGATTGTGCTCGGCGACGCGCTCGACCGCGCGCTCGGCGACAAGCGCGGCATCGCGCGGATGGGGCACGCGTACGTACCGATGGACGACGCGCTCGCGTTCGTCGCGCTCGATCTGAGCGGGCGCGCGTACGCGGTGATTGACGCGTCGTTCGCCGCGCCGATGCTCGGCGCAATGCCCGCGTCGCTCGTCGCGCATTTTCTCGAAACGCTCGCGACGCACGCGCGAATGGATTTGCACGCGCGCGTGCTCTATGGGCGCGACGATCACCACAAAGCCGAAGCGCTCTTCAAGGCATTCGGGCGCGCGCTCGCGCTGGCGGCGGCGATTGACGCGCGGCGCGTCGGGGTGGCTTCGACGAAAGGAACCTTGAATTCGTAGTGAACAGTGAACAGTGGTCATCCGACTGTTGACTGTTCACTGTTGACTTGAGTGACAAGATGATCGCAATTGTTGATTACGGCATGGGCAATTTGCGGAGCGCGTTGCGCGGCATCGAAAAAGTCGGCGGCGCGACGCGCATCATTCAATCGCCGCGCGAAATGATCGGCGCGCGCGCCATCGTTTTGCCCGGTGACGGCGCGTTCGGTCAAGCCATGGCGAATTTGCGCGCGGCGGGCTGGGTCGAACCGCTGAAACAGGCGTGCGCCGACGGCGTGCCGTTCCTGGGAATTTGCGTCGGCATGCAATTGCTTTTCGAGACGAGCGAAGAAATGGGACGACACGACGGGCTAGGCATTCTTGCGGGTGAAGTGAAACGATTCCCGTCCGGTCTCAAAGTACCGCAAATGGGTTGGAACCAGTTACATTTCCAGCAATCGAATCCGCTGTTGCAAAATGTTCCGAACGACGGCTACGCGTACTTTGTCCACTCGTACTACTGCGCGCCGCGCGATCCGTCCATCACACTGGCGACGACAGATTACGGAATTGATTTCGCGTCCATCGTCGGGCGCGGCAATTTGTGGGGCACGCAGTTTCACCCGGAGAAAAGCCAGAGCGTTGGGCTAAAGATACTGGGAAATTTTGTGACGATGGTGGGACGGAACACGTAACACGAAATTCGTATTGCGTGTTGCGTGTTGCGTGAAATCCAATCTCCAATCTCTATGATCATTTTCCCTGCAATTGATTTGCGTCACGGTCGCGTCGTGCGTTTGCAGCAAGGACGCGCGGACGCGGAAACAAAATACAGCGACGATCCCGTACAAGTCGCCGCGCGCTGGCAGAGCGAAGGCGCGGAGTGGCTGCACGTCGTCAACCTCGACGGCGCGTTCGGCGATGATGCAGCAGCCAACTCTCTCGCGCTGCAAAACATTCTCGCGACCGTTTCGATTCCCGTGCAATTCGGCGGCGGACTGCGCGACATGGCAAGCATCGAGTCCGCGTTCGCGCTCGGCGTCGCGCGCGTTGTGATCGGCACAGCGGCAATCGAAAATCCGCAACTCGTGTCGGACGCGCTCGCGCGTTTCGGCGCGGCGCGCATCGTCGTCGGCATCGACGCGCGCGACGGCATGGTCGCGACGCGCGGCTGGCGCGAACAATCGCAGGTCAGCGCGCGTGATCTCGCGAAGCAAATGCGCGAGCGCGGCATCGCGCGCATCGTCTACACCGACATCGCGCGCGACGGCATGTTGCGCGGCATCGACGGGGACGCGATGGCGGAACTCGCGCGTGCGGCGAACGTGCGCGTGATCGCATCCGGCGGCGTCGCGAATTTACGCGACATCGAAGCGCTCGCGGCGCGACAAGAAATCGAAGGCGTGATTGTGGGGCAGGCGCTGTACTCAGGAACGCTGACGCTGAAAGAAGTATTCAGTGTTCAGTATTCAGTCGAGGAGGAATAATGAGTGAATTGGCTTTTGCGAAGGGCTTCAAGGATTTGATCGTTTATCAGAGAGCGCGCCAACTGCAACGCGAAGTTTTCCCCCTGAGCAAGGCGTTTCCTCGTGATGAATCATTCTCGCTCACCAATCAGATCCGGCGCTCATCGCGTTCCATCGGCGCCAATATCGCGGAGGCATGGGCGAAACGGCGATACGAGCGACACTTTGTGAGCAAACTCAGCGATGCCGAAGGCGAACTGTTTGAGACACAGCACTGGATCGAAACTGCGGTGGAGTGCAAATATCTGGAATTGGTACAGGCAAAGGCGCTAAATGACAAATGCGTGGAAATCGGACGTATGCTCGGCAGCATGATGGACAAAGCCGAACTTTTCTGCGGCGAACAATACAAAATTGTGCGAGAATCACACGTAGAATATTTCTTCGACTCAACCAACGCCACTGAACACTGAATACTGAACACTGGATACCAACTATGCTTGCAAAGAGAATAATCCCCTGTCTCGACGTTCACGCGGGAAAAGTCACGCGCGGCGTCCAATTTGGTAAAGCCGAAAAAGGCGAACTGCGCAACGTCGGCGATCCCGTCGAATGTGCGCGCGTGTACGACGCGGCGGGCGCGGACGAACTCGTTTTCCTCGACATCACCGCGTCGTCCGAAAAGCGCGAAATCTTTCTGGACGTGGTGCGCGCGGTCGCGGATCAAGTTTTCATTCCGTTCGCGGTCGGCGGCGGCGTGCGCAGCGTCGAAGATTACCGCGCGATTTTGCTCGCAGGCGCGGACAAGGTCGCGATGAATACCGCGGCGGTCGAAAATCCCGCGATGATTACGGACGCGGCGGAAAGATTTGGGGCGCAGTGTGTCGTCGTCGCGATAGACGCAAAATCGGAATTCGGAATTCAAAATTCAAAATTCGGCAATCGAAAATCGAAAATCGAAAATCGAAAATGGCAAGTCTACACGCACGGCGCGCGCGTTCCCACCGGCAAAGATGTCGTCGAGTGGGCGCGCGAAGTGGAAGCGCGCGGCGCGGGCGAAATTTTGCTGACGAGCATCGACCGCGACGGGACGCGCGATGGATTCGAAATCGAACTGACGCGCGTGGTCGCGGACGCGGTGACGATCCCGGTGATCGCGTCGGGCGGCGCGGGGCGCATTGAACATTTCGCCGACGCGATTATCGACGGACACGCGAGCGCGGTGCTCGCCGCGAGTTTGTTTCATTTTGGCGAATTGACGGTCGCGCAGGTGAAGGAGTATTTGGCAAGTCGCGGTGTGGCGGTGAGAAGATGATGCGCGATGCGTGATGCGTGAGAATCGTCATCACGGGTTACGCGGCGCGGAGGTTGGGATGACAACTGAAATCAACTGGGATGCGAATGGACTCGTGCCTGCGATTGTACAAGACGAAAAGACAAAGCACGTGCTGATGCTCGCGTACATGAACGCCGAGTCGCTGGCGAAAACACTGGAAACGGGACTCGCGACCTTCTGGAGTCGGCGGCGGAAGAAATTGTGGATGAAAGGCGAAACGTCGGGCAACTTGCAGCGCGTTCGCGAAATCAAGTACGATTGCGACGGCGATACGCTCCTGCTGCTCGTCGACCCGGCGGGACCGGCGTGCCACACCGGCGAGGTGAGTTGTTTTTATCGGAGTCTCACATAGCGCAGCATAGCCGCAACCAAATCTTTTGGACACTGATAAACACTGATTTTTCTATCTGTGTTTATCTGTGTTCATCTGTGTCCCAAGAATCTTCGCGGTCGTGATAGTTTCTGCGAAGGAATACTATATGGACAATGTACTAGATACGCTCTACGCCACCATCGAATCGCGCAAAACGAGCGCGCCGCCCGATTCGTACACGGCAAAATTGTTCGCGGCAGGCGAAAACGAAATCGTCAAAAAAGTCGGCGAGGAAGCGATTGAAGTGATCGTCGCGGCAAAGGGGCAGAGCGACGAACGCGTCGTTTCCGAAATGGCGGATTTGATGTACCACGCGCTCGTGCTGCTCGCGTCGCGCGGCATCGCCTGGCGCGCGGTGGAAGACGAACTCGCGCGGCGGTTCAAGTAGGACAAATTTGCAAATTTGTCATACCGCGCTCCAATATTGACACTAGGCGGTGATGATGTTATATTCTGTCGCGAAAATTCTCGCTGAAATGAAATGGATGGACGACGCAACAAGCCGTTCGACGCGGGACGATCACGCCCGCGGTCTCTCAATCGCTCCACGCACGCTTTGGTTCAAACCGCCAGACTCGCACGGGTGGGAAGAATCTTGGCGCGCGTTTTCTTTTTCCCCTCCCACGCTGATGTGACCGGGAGGGTTTTTAATTGAAATCACACGGAGGAAAGAACATGACAGCCAATTGCCCGGAATGTGAAGCCGAAATCACACTCGCCAAGCCGATGCGCGGCGAGATCGTCGTGTGCCCCGATTGCGGCGTGGAACTCGAAGTGACGAGCGAAAATCCGCTCGCGTTCGATCTGGCGCCGCAGGAAGAAGAGGATTGGGGAGAATAAAATGAAACTCGCCGTTCTGTATTCGCGCGTCCGCGCCGAAGAGAAATTATTGTTCGAAGCGCTGGACGCGCGCGGCATCGCGTACGACAAGATCGACGACCGCGAAGTCATTTTTGATTTGCAAAATCCCGGCGCGTGGCGCGAGTACAGCGTCGTGCTGGAACGCTGCATCAATCACGCGCGCGCGCTCAACGCGCTCAAGATTTTGAACGATTGGCGCATCCCGACCGTCAACACGGCGTACGTCGCCAGCGTGTGCGGCGACAAACTCACCACGTCGACCGCGCTCGTGCATCACGGCGTGCCGACGACGCGCATCAAAGTCGCGTTCACCCCGGAATCCGCGCTCAAGGCAATCGAAGAACTGGGCTATCCGGTCATTCTGAAACCCGCCGTCGGATCGTGGGGACGTTTACTTTCCAAAGTGAATGATCGCGAAGCCGCCGAAGCGATTCTCGAACACAAAGAGACACTCGGTTCGTACCATCATTCGATTTTCTACATTCAGGAGTACATCCGCAAACCCGGGCGCGACATTCGCGCGTTCGTCATCGGCGATGAAACGGTCGGCGCGATCTATCGCGCGTCGGAACATTGGATCACGAACACGGCGCGCGGCGGTCAGGCGACCGGCTGCCCGGTCACGCCGGAACTCAATCGCATTTGCGTCGCGGCGGCAAAAGCAGTCGGCGGTGGCATCGTCGGCGTAGACTTGCTCGAAGATCCGGAGCGCGGCTTGCTCGTCAACGAAGTCAACTACACGATTGAATTTCGCAACAGCATCACGACGACCGGCGTGGACATTCCGCAGCGCATTCTCGATTACGTCTTCGCCGTCGGTCGCGGCGAGATCAAAGTGATTTAGGATTTATGATTTCTGATTTATGATTTAGAACGTGCGCTTGCGAGTAAATCCTAAATCGTAAACCTTAAATCAGAAATGGAGTTGCGTGTCTCTCGATTCGTTCAATATCATCGAATCCACGCTGCGCGAAGGCGAGCAATTCGTCGGCGCAAATTTTACGACGGACGACAAACTTCGCATCGCCGACGCGCTGGACGAATTCGGCGTCGAGTACATCGAACTGACGTCGCCCGCCGCGTCGCCGCAAAGTTTGGACGACGCGAAAAAGATCGCGCAGCGCGGCTTGAAATCCAAGGTGCTGACACACGTCCGCTGCCACGTTGACGACGCGAAACTCGCGCTCGATACCGGCGTGCAGGGGATCGACCTCGTCATCGGCACGTCGTCGTACTTGCGCGAGTTCAGCCACGGATTGGCGATGCAGCAAGTCATCGATCGCGCGGTCGAAGTGTTGACCTGGCTGCGCGCGCAAGCGCCGAATCTCGAAATCCGATTCAGCACCGAAGATTCGTTTCGCAGCGAGGAAGCCGATTTGTTTCGCGTGTACCTCGCGGTCGATCGCGTCGGCGTGGATCGCTTTGGAATCGCGGACACGGTCGGCGTTGCGACGCCGCTGCGCGTTTACCAACTCGTCAGCGGCTTGCGCCGCCTCGTCAAAGCCGGCATCGAATTTCACGGGCACAACGATTCGGGCTGCGCGATTGCGAACGCGGTCACCGCGCTCGAAGCCGGCGCGACGCACATCGACACGAGCGTGCTCGGCATCGGCGAGCGCAACGGCATCGCGCCGCTCGGCGGTTTCATCGCGCGGATGTACGCGATCAATCCGGCGCTCGTCAAGAAAAAATATAAACTTCGCAAACTCCGCAAACTCGACGATATGATCGCGAACATGGTCGGCGTCGGTATTCCGTTCAACAATTACATCACCGGCGTCACCGCATTTACGCACAAAGCCGGGATTCACGCGAAAGCGATTTTGAATCAGCCCGAAACGTACGAAATCCTGAATCCGAAAGATTTCGGGATGACGCGTTACATCAGCATCGCGCACAAGTTGACCGGCTGGAACGCGATCAAAGATCGCGCGGAGCAACTTGGCTTGCCGCTGACGGACGATCAGATCAAACAAGTGACCGCGCACATCAAGGCGCTCGCCGACGAAAAGAAACTCGATCTCAATGACGTGGACGAGTTGTTGTACCGCTGGGCGGACGGCGCGGCGGAAACGACAAATGGCAAGTGAAGAAATGACAAATGAGCAAATGACAAACGTGATGCGTGATGCGTGATGCGTGAGAATCAATTACCAATTACCAATTACCAATTTTCAAATGGCAAGACGTTTGCCGAAAAGGCACTCGCGCGCGCGTCCGGTCAGCGCGAGGTCGTGGTCGGGCAAATCGTGGACGCGGCACCGGATGTCGCGCTGTCGCACGACAACACCGGCGCGATTGCGAAAATTTTCCGCGCGCTCGGCGTCACCCGTGTCAAGTACCCGGAACGATTGGCGATTGCGCTCGATCACGCGGTTCCCGCGCCGACAACGCAGCACGCGCAGAACCACGCGGACGCGCGCAAGTTCGTCGAAGAGCAAGGGATCACAAATTTCTTCGAGGTCGGGCGCGGCATTTGTCACCAAGTTTTGAGCGAGGAAGCAATCGTCTTGCCGGGACAACTGATCCTCGGCGCGGACTCGCACACGACGCACTATGGCTGGATGGGCGCGTTCGGCGCGGGCGTCGGGCGCAGTGAGATGGCGGCGATCTGGGCGACCGGCGAGTTGTGGCTGCGCGTGCCGGAATCGATCAAGATAATCGTGGACGGCGAACTGCCGCGCGGCGTCACGTCGAAAGATTTGTGTCTCAAAGTGATCGGCGACCTCGGCGCGGACGGCGGACTGTACGCGTCGGTCGAATTTCACGGCGGCGCGATTTCCAAACTGTCGCTTGAATCGCGCATGGTCATTCCGAACATGATGGCGGAGTTTGGGGTGAAGAACTCCTATTTACCCCCAGACGTGTCCGTATTCCGATGGCTCGCGCTACGCAAATTCAAAATTCAAGATTCGAAATTCGAAATTCAAGACGCGCAACTGCGCGAGGAAATTCTGAATTACGAATTACGAATTACGAATTCGGCTCTCTACCCTGACGACAACGCGACCTACGCCGCGACGTACCGCTACGACGCGGCGCAACTTGAGCCGTTCGTCGCGTGTCCGCATCGCGTCGACAATGTCAAGCCGCTGTCGCAAGTGCGCGGGACGCGCGTGCAACAGGCGTTCATCGGTACGTGTACGAACGGACGCATCGAAGATTTGGCGGCGGCAGCGGAAGTTTTGCGCGGCAAAAAAATCGCGCGCGGCACGCGCTTGCTCGTCATTCCCGCGTCGTCCCAAGTGTTGAGTGAAGCGATCGCGCGCGGGTACATTCAAACTTTCATCGACGCGGGTGGAGTGATCGGCGTGCCGGGCTGCGGTCCGTGCATGGGCAATCACATGGGCGTTCCCGCGCCGGGCGAAGTGACGATCTCGACCGCGAATCGAAACTTTCGCGGCAGGATGGGAACGCGCGAGTCGGAAGTGTATCTCGCGAGTCCGGCGGTCGTCGCCGCGAGCGCGGTGGCGGGGGTGATTGCGGATCCGCGTGAGGTGTAAGAACACGCTGAGACGCGCATCGACGCAGGGGCATTCTGTCCTTGCGTTTTCGTTCAACTCGGTGTAGATTATTCTCCGCTTGAACAGGAGGACGATATGCGAAACGAGTTTACAGCCGTCATCGAAAAAGATGGCAAGTGGTACATCGGATATTGCCCCGAGATTCCGGGAGCGAACGGTCAAGGGCGAACAATCGAAGAATGTCGCAAAAGTCTTGCCGAAGCGATCAAACTAATTTTGGATGATCGCCGTGCAGATGCCTTGCGCGGCGTTCCT
This sequence comes from Candidatus Aquidulcis sp., assembly GCA_020723345.1. GTDB lineage: Bacteria > Chloroflexota > Anaerolineae > UBA4142 > UBA4142 > VGOB01. The sequence continues at coordinate 37,166 of DYJA01000003.1, forward strand.
GCGAGAGCAAGGCGCGAAATGGTCGTCGTCGCATGAAGCGCGAGGTGTTGCTGCGCCAATTGCGGAAATATGGTTGTTACTTGAAGCGCGAAGGGAAATCCCATTCGCTCTGGATCAATCCACAGACCGGCGTGGTTGAAGCGGTGCCGCGCCACACCGAAATTCCGAATCGGCTGGCAAAGAAGATTTGTCGTAACTTGACCGTGCCTGAAATTGGTGGGTAAAAATCCTACTGCGCGCGATCCGCGGGGCAACCTCGCGAGTCCGGTGGTAGTCGCGGCGAGCGCGGTGGCGGGCGTGATTGCGGATCCGCGAGAGGTGTGACTGTGACAATTCGTGTCTGTCTCGCGGGCGCGACCGGCTGGGCTGGCTCTGCGCTCGCGCGCGCGATCGCGCAAACGAATGATATTGCCGTGGTCGCGGCGGTGTCGCGCACGCACGCGCGGCGCAATCTTGGCGATGTGCTCGACGAACCGCGTCTGACTTGCCCGATCTACGCGACCGCGCAAGAAGCGCTCGCGGATCCATGCGACGTTTTCTTCGATTACACAAAACCCAAAGTCGCTAAAGCAAATGTCGTAACCGCGTTGCAGCGCGGCGCGCACGTCGTCGTCGGCACATCAGGATTGACGGACGCCGATTACGCCGAGATCGCGGTAGTTGCGGAACAAAACAAACGCGGCGTGTTGGCGGTCGGAAATTTCGCGCTCGCGGTCGTCTTGATGCAAAAGTTTGCGGAGATCGCCGCAAAGTACATTCCGCAGTGGGAAATTATCGATTACGCGAGCGACGCCAAAAAAGACGCGCCGAGCGGAACGGTGCGCGAACTTGCTTTTCGATTGTCGCGCGTTCGCGCGTCCGAATTGACCGTGCCGCTGGAACAAACTCAGGGCATCGTCGAAACGCGCGGCGCGCGCGTCGCCGGATCACAAGTTCATTCGATTCGATTGACCGGATATACGATCTCCGCCGAAATCATTTTTGGCATGCCCGATCAAAAACTCACGATCCGCCACGATGCGGGCAGCAGCGCGCAACCGTACGTGGACGGCGCGTTGTTGGCGATTCGCAAAGTCAATACATTTGTCGGTTTGCGGCGCGGGCTTGACAGTGTGCTGGACTTGGAATGATCTACCAATTCATTACACTCACTCACACCGACGCGTGCGGCGCGCCCTACACCATCGGTCACGCGATCACTTGGGAGCCGCGACGCGTGCGGATGGAGTTGATCGCGTCGCGCGACGCGCTGGCGCGCGACACCGCCACGTCGGCAGGCGCGCCGTACTACGTCAAGATCGGTCTGGCGGATCGCGTGACGCCGTACCCAGCGTGGAGCGTTCGCACGGCGATTCAGAAATGTCCGGGCGGCATCGCGTATTTCAGCGCGGGCGAATCCGGTATGCAAGTCAATCCGCTGATCGAAAACGGGAAACTGTTGACGAAACCACAGGGTGCGCGCGCGGCGCATCAAAAAGACTGGACGCCGCTCAACGACACGTTCACCTTTTTCCTTCAGCACGCGGACGCGCGCGCGGAGATTCGCGATCTGCGCATCGCGCAAAATCGAATTCACGCGGATGATCGCAAACACATTTCGGACGGCACAAATGGTTTTGCCGTGCCGCGCATTTTGAAAAACGGCGCGCGCGTACCGCTGAAAAATCCGCCGCCGGGCAAAACCGCGCGCGGCGGCGAAACGCTGTACGAACTCGGCGCGCCTGCCGCGCTCTCCGCGATCGGTTTGACGGCAGCAGGACGCGCGGTTTGGATCGGCTTGATCGGCGACACGGAAAATCCGACGGACTGGGATCGCGTCGGAACGGAAGAGGACTTGGCGCACTATTTGCTCGACCTGGGTGTGACGGACGCGGTATTCGCCGGAGTGAGCGGCGATGTACAATACTACGACGCGCGAACGCAAACGCTGTGCGTTGCCGCAGAGCGCCCCAAGCCGGAAGATATGCGTTGGGTGTTGATGCCAGGACAGACTGAACGCGGCTTGGCATGCATCGTCGAATTGGTGGAATAATGCCATTTCAATTTCACAAACTCGAAATCCCTGAAGTCATTCTCGTCCAGGTTTCCGGGCAACCCGACACGCGCGGCTTTTTCCGCGAAATCTATCGCCAAAGCGAATTTGCCGCGCACAGCATCCCGGCGTTCGTCCAGGACAATCACTCGCGTTCGACGCGCGGTGTGCTGCGCGGACTGCACTATCAAATGCATCCGCGCGCGCAGGGCAAATTCCTCATCGTCGCGCGCGGCGAAATTTTCGACGTGGCGGTCGATCTGCGGCGCGGTTCGCCGACGTACGCGCGCTGGGTCGCGCAAACGCTCTCCGCCGAAAACGGTTGTATGCTGTACGTCCCGCCCGGCTTCGCGCACGGCATTTGCGTGCTGAGCGACTTTGCCGACCTCGTCTACAAAGTCACCGCCGAATACGCGCCCGACTTGGAACGCGGCGTTATCTGGAACGATCCGGACATTCGCGTCGCGTGGCCCCTCGCCAATCCCAGTTTGTCGACGCGCGACGCGCAGTTGCCGTTGCTCCGCGACGCGGACAATAATTTTGTTTTCACAATGAGGTGAAACTATGCCCGACAAAACTATCGCACAAAAATTAGCGATCAAAGAAGATAGCCGCGTGTTCATCGTCAACGCGCCGCGCGGCTACAAAGCGAAACTTGGCGCGCTGCCGAAGAACGCGCGCCTCGTCGCCGCGCTGACGAAAGAGGTGGACGTGATCCAGGTTTTCGTCGCGACGCGCAAAGAACTCGAAGCGCATCTGCCCGAATTGAAACCGTACCTTGCGCCGCACGGAATTTTGTGGATCACCTATCCCAAAGGATCGTCGAAAACAAAGACCGACATCAACCGCGACAACATTCGCGCGTACGCACGTTCGCTGGGCTTGGAAGCGGTCGCAATTTTTGCGGTGGACGACGATTGGTCGGCGCTGCGTTTGAAGACGATGGAGCACTGATGCCGCTCGAATTGCTCAGGTCGATCACCGGGCGCATCCTCGTCGAATCGCATCGCGGCGCGGAATTGCTCGCGCCCGCCAATTCATTGCGCGCGATCCAAATCGGACACGCGCGCGGCGCGGACTTGCTCGAAGTGGATGTGCAGTTGAGCGCGGACGGCGTCGCGTTTCTGCGCCACAATTACAATTTACCCGACGGACGACCGTGCCGCGACGTAACCTGGGACGAACTCGCGTGCGTCGTCGTCGCAGGCGAACCACTGCCCAAGTTGGAAGACGTGCTCGCGTGGGCGCGCGACGCGGACGCGAAACTCTCGCTCGATCTCAAGACCGGCTTTACGCCCGAAGGCAAACTCGTCGCCGAAGTTTTGCGCGTGATCGAACGAACGCAGACGGCGAATCGCGTGATGCTGATCGCGTGGGATCACCACGAACTCGCGCGCGTCAAAAACGCGCATCCCGAAATCACGACGCGCGCGTTGATTCGCGGGCGACTTGTCAATTTGACCGACGCGCTCAAAGCGAGCCGCGCCGATTGCGTCAGTTTATCGTACGATCTGATTCGCCCGCGCGACGTCGAACAGGTTCACGCGCTGGGTGTCGCGATCACGCTCGCGGAACTGTGGCAACCCGATTTCGATTTTGTCGCGCGCTCCGGCGTGGACATGGTGAGTTGGGGCGATCCGGCGGAAGCAAAGCAGAAACTAGATGATTCATCCATTCACTGACAAAACCCGCCTGCAAGAGCAATATCGCGATGGCACGAACCTCGCGGCGCGCGCCGCGTTACACGCGCGCTTTACGACCGCGCCGCGTCCCTGGACATCCTGGGTGTTCGATCATCTCGATTTGCCGCGCGACGCGCGCGTGCTCGAAATCGGCTGCGGCACGGGCGGACTGTGGCGAAGCAACCGCGAACGCATTCCAACATCGTGGCGATTGACGCTCACCGATTTTTCGTTCGGCATGGTCGAGACGACGCGCGCGACCGACATCACCGCGAATCTCGCGCAAAGCGATGCGCAGCAAATTCCCTTTCGCGACGCGGCGTTCGACGCGGCGATCGCGAATCACATGTTGTACCACGTGCCCGATCTGCCGCGCGCGCTCGCGGAAATTCGGCGCGTACTGAAACGCGGCGGCAAATTTATCGCGGCGACGAATGGCATCGCTCACATGCGCGAACTAGACGAACTGACCAGCCGTTTGGGGGTTCACCCGGGCAGCAACGCGCTCCAGTTCGGATTGGAAAACGGCGCACAAATTCTTGCCAGATATTTCTCATCAGTGCAACGAATTGATTTCGCCGACGCGCTAATCGTGACCGAAGCCGAACCACTCGTCGCGTATATTCTCTCGATGTTCTCGGCGCAAAAGATACGCGGCACTGAAGCTGAACAACAGTTGCGCCAAGTGATCGCCGAGCGCGTTACGCGTGATGGCGCGATCCGGATCACAAAATCGCAGGGCTTGTTCATTGCGGAAGGACAAATTTCCAATCTCTAATCTCCAATCTCCAATTTCCCGTCAGGGCGCAATGTCCGTCGTGCTGTCCGAAGATCGCCAACAGGTTCTGTTGCTGCGCCGCGAAGTTTTTATTTTGTGGGACTTGCCCGGCGGCGCAATCGAAAAAGGCGAAAGCCCGGCAGACGCGGCGGTGCGCGAAGCGCGCGAGGAATCGGGCTATCACATCGCGATTGAGCGCGCGGTCGGGCGGTACTTGCATCAATCGGTGTACGGACGCGGCGATCAGTTGACGCACACGTTTCGCGCGCGCGTCGTCGGCGGCAAAGCGAAACATTTCGGACTGGAGACGACTGGCTTGCGCTGGTTTCCGGTGAACGCGCTGCCACGCGGCGTCGAACCGCTGCAACGCCAGATGATCGCGGACGCGCTGTCCGATGCGGCTGAGCCGGTCGAACGACGGATTGATTTTGCGCGATGGAAACTCTATCCGGCGCGCGTCGTCTTCTTCGTGATGCGCGTACGGAATATCGCGGCGTGGCATGTTTTGAAATGGTGGCGCGGTCGAACGCGCAAGTAAAGCCACAGAGAACACAGAGAGCACAGAGAAGAAGTTGTTGTTTTCTCTGTGTCCCCTGTGTCCTCTGTGGCAAAAAATATGGAGCGTTTGATGAAATTCAAAGGGCGGGTTTGGAAATACGGCGACGACGTGAACACCGATGTGATTTTTCCCGGCAAGTACACGTACACGATTACGGATCCGAAAGAGCAGGCGCAGCACGCGCTCGAAGATTTGGATCCGAATTTCGTGAGCCAAGTTCAGCCGGGCGACATCATCGTCGGCGGTAAAAATTGGGGCAACGGTTCTTCGCGCGAGCAAGCGGCGACGTGTCTGAAATATTCCGGCGTCACCGCGCTCATCGCGAAATCGTTCGCGCGCATTCACTTTCGCAACCTGGTGAACAATGGACTCGCGCCGATTGTCTGCGCGCCTGCGGTCGACGCGATCCAAAATGGCGAGACCGTCGAGATCGATCTCGACGCGCACACGATTCGCTGCGCCGCCGGCGCGTTCGATTTTCCGCCGCTCTCGCCGACGCTGTTTACGATCATCGAAACCGGCGGCTTGATTCCGATGCTGCGGCGCAAACTCGGCACGGAACATCTGCCGATGCCGGAGATTAAGGGAGGAGAGTAGAGATTGGAGATTAGAGATTGCCGGTATCCAATCTCTAATCTCTAATCTCCAATCACTATGTACAAAATCGCTTGGCTGCCCGGCGACGGGATTGGAAAAGATGTAATGGACGCGGCGCGCGTGGTGCTCGACGCGTTGAAACTGGACGCGCAGTACACGCCCGCCGACATCGGTTGGGAGTTCTGGTGTAACGAAGGGGACGCGCTGCCGCAGCGCACGATTGACACTTTGCGCGCGTCGCATTGCGCGTTCTTTGGCGCGATCACGTCCAAGCCGAAAGAAGAAGCGGACGCGGAACTCGCGCCGAACTTGCGCGGCAAGGGTTTTGTCTATCGCAGTCCGATTGTGCGTTTGCGCCAGATATTCGATCTGTACGTGAACTTACGCCCGTGCAAAGCGTATCGTGGCAATCCGCTGAATTATCGCGACGACATCAACCTCGTCGTCTTTCGCGAAAACACGGAAGGGCTGTACGCCGGAGTCGAATTTCATCCGGTCCCGGACAACGTGCGCCGCGCGCTCGAAGAATCGTCCGGCGCGATGCGCGCGTTCAAAGAGATCGCGTCGGACGATATGGCGATCACCGCGCGCGTCATCACGCGGCGCGGCGCGGAACGGATCGTCCGCCGCGCGTTCGAGTACGCGCAAAAACACAATTTCCCGACGGTGACGCTCGTCGAAAAGCCGAACGTGCTGCGCGAGACGAGCGGGTTGATGACGCGCGTCGCGCGCAAGGTCGCGCGCGATTTTCCCAAAATCGAATTGTGGGAAGCGAACATCGACGCGATGATGATGTGGCTGCTGAAAAATCCGCAGCAGTACGGCGTGCTCGTGACGAGCAATCTCTTCGGCGATGTCGTCTCCGATTTGTGCGCGCAACTTGTCGGCGGGCTGGGTTTCGCGGCAAGCGGCAACATCGGCGACCAGTTCGCGGTCTTCGAACCGACGCACGGCTCCGCGCCCAAGTACGCCGGACAAAACAAGGTCAATCCAATCGCAACATTCTTCGCGGCAAAGTTGATGTTGGATTGGCTCGGCGAAACGGAAAGAGCGACGCGCCTCGAAAACGCGATTGCGACGGTGATCGCGGAAGGACGCGTGCGGACGTACGATATGGGCGGCAAAAGTACGACGATGGAAATGGCGGAAGCAGTCGCAGGCAAATTATGACGATCACCAGCGAACAACAAACCGCCGTCGCGAAAATGCTCGTGAACGCGGCGAAACAAAAAGAATTGACCTTGCGTGTCATCGGTGGGGTTGCGATTTACGCGACGTGTCCCAGCCTCGCGGCGCATCCGAAATTGCAGCGCGCGATCTTGGACGTAGATTTCGTCGCGCCGCGCGGCGATTGGAACGCGCTCGAAGGAATTTTCGCGGCGAATGATCTGCGCGTGCGCGCCAAGGGAAAAGAGAGTTGGCTTTTCGAGAAAGATGGGCTGGTGGTCGAAGTGTGCGATCCGAATTTCGGGTTTGCGAATTTCGCGCGGCGACTCGCGCTCGCATCGCCCACACTGCCGCCGACTGATCTGCTGCTCATCAAACTGGCGCGTCAACCGTTCGAGGAGCGCGACGTTCAAGACGCGATCGCGCTGTTGCTCGATCATCGCGTCGCGGACAACGAAGCAGAAGGGCAAATCAGTCACGCGTACATCGCGCGCTTGTGCGCGCGTGATTGGAAATTGTTCCACGCGGTCTACGACAACACACTGACACTGGAACGCGTCCTGGATCAGTACATCGAACCGGAGCCAGCGCAACTCGTCTGGCGGCGCATCGAGTCGCTGCAGAGCGATTTGGATCGGCAATCGAAATCGCTCGGCTGGATGATCAATCAATTTTTGCGGAAGCCAACGCAAGTGCCGCGATAAGACAGAGACCAGGTTTCTTCCTTCGGGAAACCTGGTCTCTTTTTTACGCGCGTCGTGCGAGCACAATCGCCAGCATGATCAGTATTGCCGCGCTGAACACAATCGTCAATCTGGTGTAATCTTCTTCCGTGCGCGCGGTGAAATCGCTGAGCGTAACCGCCGTTGGCGCGCCGGGACCGCCGCCAATCGCGAATGGCGAGAACTCCGTCACGTCCGGCAATTCGACGTACCGGTAGCCGGTCACCGGATCCGTGCCGGTCGTGTACGCGCCGCTCCAGCGCGACCAATATGTCCCGTTGCAGTGAAAGATCGCGATGTTGCTCAACGTGTTGCCGTTCGCTTCGTCGCCCGCGCCGCCCGCGCCATCGTAAAAGTATAGCCGCAGCGTAGCAGTGACGCCGGTCGTGTTCGTCGGCGTGAGATCGAACAGACGACGGACGGGCGCACCGCCGAGCGTCGTCGTACCGCACGCGTAATTCGTCGGCGCGATGTGCGCGGTGGTAACGAGGGTTGTGTTCCCCATATTCGATCCGCCGGTCTGCGTGAGTTGCGCGGTCGTCCGGCTTACGGCATCCAGAAAACTGAACGTTCCTCCACCGGTGGTCACATTCTGCGCGGGCGTCGTGTGTCGCAGCGCGCCGTTGTTCGTGAGCGTGCCGTTCACCGTGATGAGGGATGTACCGGTGTCGAGCGTTGTGCCGGAGTTCGTCGTCAAGTTGTTGAAGGTTGTACTGCCGGTCAGCGTTTGCGATGTGCCGTTGAAGGTGACGGTGCCGGTACCGGACGAAAAGGTTCCGTTGTTCGTCCAGTTGCCAGAGACGCTAAAGTTGCGATTGTTGGGATTACTGAGCGATCTACCCGCGTTGATCGTGACGCTATTAAAGTTGTATGCCCCCGCGTTATTGAGCGCAGTCGTACCATCAATCGTCACAGTGGCAGTGCCGCCGTTGAACGCGCCGCCGTTACTGACGCTAAAACTAGAGCCACACACGGTAATGTTGTGCGATCCTGCATTCACTGTCGTGCCACCTGCGATCGAAACGCTACCGAAGGTTGTACTGCCGCTACCAGCAAGAGTGTGAGTCGTACTGGTATTGTCAAAGGTCGTACTGATAGTCGAACTCTGGGTGAAGGTACCGTTGTTGGTGAAATCCCTTCTGATCGTCAGGTTGCCAGCATCATTGGTAATATTAGCCCCGCTGTCTATCACGAGGTTGTAAAACGTCTTAGCGTTCGCGCCAGTGATTGAGCCGGGCGCGCCGGTAAAAGTGATCGTTCCTGTGCCTGGATTCATTGTCCCAGTACCAGTAGTTCTTGCCAAATTGTGGACAATTCCAAGCGATGAGGTTCCGAAATCAGCCGTTACACCTGAGCCGATGGCTATGGTCAAGTCATAGAACGTCGTATTTCCAGAAATAGTCTGCGTACCGCTGCTGCCATTCAATCGCACCGTGCCATTGTTGTGATTGAATGTTCCGCTGTTTATCCAGTTGCCACTCAGGTTGAAAATACCCGAAGTGGAGTTAAAAGTGGTACCGGAACCAATCGTCAAACTGCCGTTGAGATTCGTGGCACCAAGCAGCGTGACATTGACGCCAGAACCGATTGAGACGTTTTCGGTGTAAGTCGCGGCGTAGACGTAGACCGTGCCGTTGGGATCGGTGTCATTCAAGGCAGCGGCGATTGTGGTATGGCAAGGCGAATTGCCGCCGCAGTTGCCCGCTGGGTCGGCATACGTTATTGGGGCAGCATACGCCGGAATCGGAGCGGAGAATGTCACGCCCGATACAATCATCACGAACACAACGACCGATGCAACTTTCCGATCCTTGTTGCGCCATTCTTGCCTTTTCATTTTTGCCCTCCCCCTGAAAACGGCACATAGACGAACGCGGCAAACCACTCAGAAAACAAAAACGCCCTGGCGCGCGCAAACGCGCGTCAAGGCATTCGTCACCTTTCGCGATGCCAGACTAGGCGATCTTCATTGGGCTGAAACGCCGGGCAGAGACGCGCTTCAGCGCATATTATCACACAGAACGAACACGAAAACAAGAGGGGAAAGGTAAAATTTTTTCAACCTTTCCCACCAATTTACCAGCGATTACCCGACTTTGGCGCGCCGCGTCGTTGCTTGACACTCCAACTGCGGCGTCTGGGTGTAACGCCCGGCTTTCAAGTCGGCGCGCACTTTTTTCAGCAAGTCGGCGCGCGCGAGTTTGTTCTGGCACGCGCGCACTTGCTTGCAAAAAAAGTACGTGAACGCGCCGTGCCACGCGCCACCGATGCGCGCGTCCGCGCTCGTCTGATCCGCGCGGCAACCCGCCCACAAGACGTGCTGCTTGGTCTTCTTTTTGCCGAACGATTGATAAAAGCTGCGCGCCTCGCGCTCGCTCACCATGTCGAACGATGCCAGCGACGGCGGCGGCAAATAGCGCGGCTTGCGGTCGAACAAAAAGTCAATCGCTTTCAAGCCGGTGCCGCTGTGGCACGTGTCGAGGTAGACTTCGAGCAAAACCGTCTTGGGTAACTGAACGAAGAGGTCGTGCAGTTCGTCGTCGAGGATAATGTGCTGCGGATCCCAATGATCGCCTGCCGCAGCGAGATCGTGCGGACAGAACGCCTCGTCGTAATTGTCCGGCTCGTCGCCGCTCGTGTCCGGCGTCTGCGTGCCGTGACTCGACAGCGAAAAGATGAGATAATCGAATTTGCCGGCTTGCGCATCATTCACCATCGCGGTCAAGTTCGCCATGATGTTCGACTTGGTTGCCTGCGCGTCGGTCAGCATAACGATGTCCGCGTTCGTAAAGCCGAGAAAGCCGGTCAGCACAGACACCATGTCGTTCACATCGTTGACGCAACCGTTCAATCCGTTGTTCGGATAATTCTTGAAATGGTTGATGCCAACGCACAATGCTTTGCGTGCCATTTTGCTCCTCCCTGTTTTCATCGCGCGATGAAAACAAAAACGCCCTGGCGCGCGTCGCGCGCGCCAAGGCAACCATCACCCTGTCGTGAAAATCGCGACAGCAAGTTTTTCCCGGCACATTGTCGCACCGAACGGTTGAAAAAGCAAGGGGCATAAAAAAGGGAGTGCCGCTTTTGATCCGCGCTGATACAAAAGCGGCACATCGCCAAGTGGTTGTTCCTCCCGCAGACGCCGGCGGGAGGAGACAACCTATCGAAAAGGAGGAGAAGAAGGGCATTTGGCGCGCAAACAAAAAACCACAGGGGAAGACTGTGGTTTAAGCGCGCCGATCTGCGCCACAGACTTGTCCCCTTCAATGCCTACGAAGTTAGCTGACGGGTTGGAGTTGAAGGATACTCCTCTCGCTTGGCGAGATTCACCCCTCGATTGGTTCCTCCGTTCTCTCGGTGCACGAGAGATTCGGCAGACAATTGTTCGATTTTCTGGCTTTAATATACCACATTCCTGCCGATGTGTCAAGTATTTGACGATTCCAAAATTGATGGTAGAATCTTTGCGATGATTATTGACGCGCACACACACCTTTTTTCGCCTGACGTGATCGCGGATCGCGCGCGATACACTCAACGCGATTCCTTTTTCGATTTTCTGTACCGCAATCCCAAAGCGCGCATCGTCGGCGCGGCGGAATTGATCGCGGCGATGGACGCGGCGGGCGTCGCCAAATCCATCATCGCGGGCTGGGCTTGGCAGAGCAACGATGTTTGCATCGAACAAAACTCGTGGCTGATCGAGATCGCGCGGCAGTACCCGGATCGTCTGCTCGCGCTCTGCACGGTGCAGCCGAATGCCGGCGACGCGGCGATCCGCGAGTTTCGACGCTGCATCGAAAATGGAATGGCGGGCGCGGGCGAACTGAACGCGGACGGACAAGGTTTTCGATTGGACGATACCGGCTTGATGAACCTCGCGCGCGCGGCGATTGAACTGCGCGCGCCGATCATGCTGCACACGAACGAACCGGTCGGACACAATTATCCGGGCAAAGGACAATTGCCGCTCGCGGCGATCTACGCGCTCGTCAAAGCGCTGCCCGATCTGCGGCTCGTGCTCGCGCATTGGGGCGGCGGCTATCCATTCTACGAACTGATGCCCGAAGTGCGCGCCGCGTCGCGCAATATTTTTTACGATACCGCCGCGTCGCCGCTGTTGTACGCGCCGCAGATTTTTCGCACTGTCGTCAACATCGTCGGCGCGGACAAAGTTTTGTTCGGCAGCGATTTCCCGCTGATCCTTTATCCCAAACGCCAAAAAGAACCCGACATGCAACCATTTCTGGATGAGGCGCGCGGCGTTGGTTTTTCGGCGGAAGAACGCGCAAAGATTTTGGGAGAGAACGCGGAAAGGGTGTTTGGGCAATCAGTCAATCAGGCAACCGGTCAGTTGGTCAACTAATTGACTGATTGCCTGGTTGACCGATTGACCAATTCCAAACATTGCTTTTTCCCAAAGTTTGTCGTAAGATACAGGTGCGGCGATCCCGCAGAAAGGAATGTGCGTATGTTCAAGCGTTCGTCATTCCGATTCGTTTGCTTGATCGTCATCCTCAGCGCCGCGCTCGTCGGGTGCGGCGGTTCCGCGCCAACGCCCACGCGCGCGCTCGCGCCGACGATTGTCTTACCCACGATGGGCGCAACGCCAAACCTACCGCCTACCATGCCGCCTCTGCCGACGAACACACTCGCGCCCGCTCCGACGCTTGCGCCCAGCGTCAAAACCACGCCGACGCGCGCAGCCACCGTACCCGCCGGTTCGATGCGCGTCAAGATTTTCATGATCGCGCAAAACGATGCGGGCAAACTCGGCAAAAAGATCGGCTGCGATGATAGCGTCGTCGCGGTCGAGCGGATCATTCCGGTGACGAACGCGGTCTTGCGCGCGTCGCTCAACGAATTGCTCTCCGTGCGCGAGCAGAATTACGGAGAGTCGGGATTGTACAACGCGCTGTACCAGTCCACACTCAAATTAGATGATGTTTCGCTCGTCGCGGGCAGGGCGACGATTTATCTTTCGGGCAAAGTGGTGCTGGGCGGCGTGTGCGACAATCCGCGCGTCGACGCGCAGATCAAAGAGACCGCGCTGCAATTTTCGACAGTGCGCCAAGTCAGCGTCCTGGTCAACAAAATTCCGCTCGAACAAGTTCTTTCGCTGAAGTGAAATTCCTATTTGTCATTTCGAGCGTAGCGAGGAATCTCAAATCTCGAATCTCCAATTTCCAATCTCTAATCTCTAATACCCAATCTCTATGCTTCTAACTCCCGTCCCTCTCATCCGTCGGCTCGAACTCGCGCTCCTTGCGCCGCAACTCGCGCGCGCAGAAATCGAAGCGGGCTGCGCGGCGGCAATCCAGTACGACTGCGTCGCCGTCTTCGTCAAACCGCACTATGTCGAAGTGGCGCGCAAAGCGTTGAAGGAGACGCGCATTTCTGTCGTCTCGGTGATCGGCTTTCCGCACGGCGGCGTGACGACCGCGACGAAGATGTACGAAACGCAAGACTTGTGCCAACGCGGCGCGGACGAACTCGCGATGATGATCAACCTCGGCGCGCTGCGCGATCACGATGATCTCGCCGTGCGGAACGACATCGCGGGCGTCGTCAAAACCGCGCGCGGCAAACCAATCACCGTGATTCTCGAAACGCCGCTGTTGACCGACGAAGAAAAAACGCGCGCAGGCAAAATCGCGGAATCCGCCAAAGCATCGTTCGTCATGACGGCGACCGGATTCGCGCCGAGCCAAATCATCGCCGCCGACGTCCAGTTGTTGCGCGCGACATGCCCCGCTTTGAAAATCCGCGCCGCCGGCGGAATCGAAACACAAAGCGCCGCGCTGGAAATGATCGGCGCGGGCGCGGAACGTGTGATCGTCAGTGATATTGAAAAGATATTGAACTGAAACGATTTGGTTATACTCCTCCCTCCGAAATCCCCGATTGCTTTTCCGACCGCGATAGTCCTAATGGGTAATTGTCGTCGCCGCGACAATCTGTTAAAGTGAGGACAATCAACCTTGGGCTCGACGCAGAGACCAGGGCATTTTTGACCTACGCGCGTGTACCTTCCGCGTTCGTACTACTCCGGGATTTGCGCTTCTCCAAAAAGATCGTCGAGAAAAGTGAAAACACGATGCGAAAGAAAAATAAGACGGCTATACAAAGTCCTGCTGCATCGCCTCAGGCGCGTCCGACAATTGGCTATCTAGCCCGGACGCTCAACGGAGATAATGATCAAGCGCTGTGGTCTGGCATCACGGATGCGGCGCGCGCGCGCGACTTGAATCTATTCTGTTTTATGGGGCAATGCCTATTCGATCCGAGAGACTTTCAAGCGCAAGCGAACATTCTGTACGATCTGGCGAACGCGCAGAACGTGAATGGGCTGGTCAGTTGGGCGAGCGCGATTGGCACGTACGTCGACGCGGCAGCGCAGCGAACTTTCCACGCGCGTTTTCGTCCTCTCCCGGTGGTACCCATCGGCGGGACTATCGAAGGATTTCCCGGCGTGATGATCGATGGATACACCGGCATGCGCGCGGCGATCGTTCACCTCATCGAAACGCACGAATGTCGTCACATCGCTTTCATCCGTGGACCGGAGAATCACACTCAAGCGCAAGAGCGTTATCGCGCCTACGTCGAAACCTTGGAAGCGTATGACTTGCCGTTGGACGCGCGCCTGATCACCCCACCGCAACACTGGGCGCACAAGACGGGCGTAGACGCAATTCGTCTGCTGCTGGACGAACGAAAATTGCGCCCACACGCTGACTTGGAAGCCCTCGTCGCGCCGAGTGATTTGATCCTGGTCGGCGCACTTGAAGAATTGCGCCGACGGGGGATTCAGGTCCCTGAACAAATCGCGGCGGTGGGATTCAACAACAGTCTCCAGAGCCGAGCCAACACGCCGCCGATCACTTCGAGCGCGTTGCCGTTTCACAAATTGGGGCATCGCGGAGTCGAGGTATTGGCGGATTCGCTGACGCGGAGCAGTCCCGTCTCCGAGCAAATGCTCGTGCCTCAACTAGTCATCCGACAGTCGTGTGGTTGTGTGGACTCGGCAATTGTCCAAGCCGCCGTGGTTGATTCGGGCAAAACTGAACGCGTCACGTTCGAATCTTGGGTTGCTTCGCAGCGCGAGCAAGTTGCCGCGCGGCTGGCGCGCGCCGTAGATGAAAACGCCAAGGGTGTGACGGCTGGTTGGGCGGAGCGTCTCTTGGAAGCGTTCGTCGTCGATTTGAAAGACGCGGCGTCCAGTCGTTTTCTGCAAGAACTGAATGACACTCTGCGCCAGGTGATGACGGCGGGCGGCGATGTGTCGGCATGGCACAGCGCGGTCTCGGCGCTGCGGCAGCAAGCTGCGCCCTATTTGCAAGGCGCGACATTACAGCGCGCCGAAGACCTGTGGCACCAAGCCCGCGTGACTGTCGGCGATGTTGGGCAGCGGATGCAAACACAGAACGCGCTCCAAGCCACGGAACAAGATCGAATTTTGCGTGAGATCGAAATTGAACTCCTGACGACACTCGACATCTCCGTGCTGATGGACGTCCTCGCCAAAAATCTGCCCCGGCTGGGAATTCCCAGTTGCTATCTCGCGTTGTACGAGAATCCGCAGCCATACAATTATCCGCAAGCCGCGCCCGAATGGTCGCGCTTGATGCTGGCATACACCGAGCAAGGTCGAATCGACTTGGAATCCGGCGGTCGCCGGTTTCGCACGCGCGCGCTGGTGCCGGAGGGACTGCTGCCCGCCAACCGGCAGTACGGTTTTGTCGTCGAACCGCTGTACTTTCAAGATCACCAGTTGGGATTTGTATTGTTCGAGATCGGTCCGCGCGACGGCGGAATTTATGAAACGCTCCGCGCGCAACTCAGCAGCGCGTTGAAGAGCGCGCTGTTGTTACAGGAACGACAACAGGCAGACGAAGCGCTGGCGACCGAACGCAACCTACTGCACGCGCTGCTCGACACGCTCCCTGATTCGGTCTACTTCAAGGATGCCGAATCTCGTTTCATTCGCATCAGCAAAGCCAAGGCGCTCCGAAATGGACTGGGCGATCCGGCGCACGCCATCGGCAAGAGCGATTACGACTTTATGGGCGAAGACCAAGCCCGCGCTTCACAAGCCGACGAGCAAGAGATCATGCGCACGGGCGTCCCCAAGATCAATGCAGAAAGAAAAATTAAACGACTCGATGGCTCGTACCGTTGGAGTCTGATCACCAAATTGCCGCTGCGCGATCCGGACGGCAACATCGTCGGCACGTTTGGCGTGACGCGCGATATTACCGGGCAGAAGGAAGCGGAAGAAGCGCTCAAACAAAGCCGCGCCGAAATCGCGCTGGTCACCGACAATGTCCCGGCGCTGATCGCGCACGTCGATTCAACCTTCCACTATTTGTTTGCGAATAAAGCGTACGCCGAGTGGTTCGGCATGAGTCCGGAGGAAATCGTCGGCAAACACGTGCGCGATGTCATCGGCGAACGCGCCTGGGAAAAGTCCGCCAAGTTCCTCGCCCAAGTCCTCCACGGAGAACTTGTTACATTTGAGCGCACCGCCGTCTCTCCGACAAAGCAAGAGCGCATTCAAAACGTTTCTCTAGTACCCCAATTCGATGAGCAAGGATCGGTCTCAGCGTACTTTGCCTTGATCCTGGACGTGACCGAGCGTAAACAATTGGAAGAAACCCTGGCGCAAGAACGCACGCTCTTGCGATCGATGATCGATAATGTGCCCGATCGCATGTACGCCAAAGACTTGGAGAGCCGTTTTATCATCGGCAATATATCGGTCGTCCGCCGCATGGGACTGAGCAGACCGGACGAAGTCATCGGTAAAACGGATTTCGATTTTCTGCCGCGAGAGACCGCCGCGCGCTTTCGCGCGGATGAACTTGCGATCATGCAGTCGGGGCAGCCGATGATCAATCGCGAAGAACCACTCGAGCAAGTGGACGGCATCGTCACGCGTTGGAATCTGGCGACCAAGGTTCCGCTCCGCGATAGCCAAGGCAACATCATCGGAATCGTGGGCGTAGGGCGCGAAATCACCGAGCTCAAACGGGCGGAAAAAGAATTACGTCAGGCAAAAGAAACAGCGGAGCAAGCCACGCGCGCCAAGAGCGAATTCCTCGCCAACATGAGTCACGAAATTCGCACGCCGATGAACGCGATTGTCGGACTAAGCCACCTCGCGCTCAAGACCGAACTATCCGCCAAACAGCGCGATTATCTGAACAAGATTCAATCCTCCGCGCACGCCTTGCTGGGATTGCTCAACGACATTCTGGATTTTTCCAAAATCGAGGCGGGCAAACTCGAAATCGAAAAGACGCGTTTCCATTTCGATCAAGTGTTGAACACCGTGGCAAACGTGGTCACTTTCAAAGTGCAGGAAAAGGGGTTGGAAATTTTCTTTCGAACCGCGCCGGATGTGCCGATGGAATTGATCGGCGATCCGCTGCGCTTGGGGCAGGTGCTCATCAACTTGGTGGGCAACGCGGTCAAGTTCACCGAAAAAGGCGAGATCATCGTTTCGACCGAGTTAGTCTCCCGGCAAGATTCGCAAGTTGAACTCCGCTTTGCCGTGCGCGATACCGGAATCGGAATGACCGAGGAACAGCGCGCCAAATTGTTCCAGCCGTTTATCCAAGCCGACGGTTCGATGACGCGCAAATATGGCGGCACCGGTCTGGGGCTCGCGATCAGCAAAGAGTTGGTGGAACGGATGGGTGGAACGATCGGCGTCGAAAGCACACCCGGCGTCGGCAGTACGTTTTACTTCACCGGCATCCTGGGCGCGCAACCGGAGGCGACGACCAAAAGGTACCGGCTCCCCATCGACTTGCGCGGCAAACGCGTGCTGGTCGCGGATGATAATCCAACGGCGCAGGATATTCTCAAAGCCATGCTGACAAATATGTCGTTCGACGTAACCACCGTGGCGTCGGGGCACGCGGCACTGCAAGAACTGGAGAGCCAATCCTACGATCTCGTGATCCTCGATTGGCGCATGCCCGGCATGGACGGCATCGAAACCGCGCGGCGGATCAAAGCCCGCCTGCACGCGCTCAACGCGCCGAAGATTTTCATGGTCACGGCTTATGGACGCGAAGAAGCGATCAGTCAAGCGGACAAATTGGGTTTGGATGGTTTTCTGATCAAACCAATCAGCGATTCGATCCTCTTCGATACGGTCATGGAAACCTTCGGGCGCGACCGGAAACGACCCGCCGATTCAGTCGGCGCAACCTGCCCGCTGCCCAAAGCAACTACGGCAGTGGCGGGCGCGCGCGTGCTCGTGGCGGAAGACAACGAGATCAACCAGCAAGTCGCGCGCGAAATTCTGGAAGGGTTTGGCTTGAACGTGGAAATCGCCAACAATGGCAGACTGGCAGCCGATACGCTGGCGGCAAACCCAGATCGCTTCGACGCCGTGCTCATGGACTTGCAAATGCCGGAGATGGATGGCTACGAAGCGACGCGCGTCATTCGCGCGCGCGCGAATGGCAAAACTTTGCCTATTATCGCGATGACCGCCCACGCGCTATCGAGCGAGCGACAACACTGTCTCGATGCCGGGATGAACGATTATGTCTCCAAACCGGTCGATCCGGATCTCTTGTTGGAAACCTTGTCGCGTTGGATCACGCCACAACCGGAGCAACTAATTATGATCCCACACACCAAACCGGAACCCGCGCCGGACGCGGCGGCGCTGCCCGAAGCGCTGCCGGGCATTCAAGTGCGCGACGCGCTCAAGCGCACGATGGGCAATCAGCAGTTGCTCGTGGAACTCCTCGGCGATTTTCGCCGCACGTACTCCGACGCGCCAGAACAAATTCGCCAACTCCTCGCGCGCGCGGATAACACCCCGGCGCGTCGCCTCGCGCATAGCGTGAAAGGCGTTGCGGCAAATCTCTCGATGCCCCAAGTGTTCGCCGCGGCGCGAGATTTGGAAGCGGCAATTCAGCAAAGCGATCAAACTCGCATCGCCGCCGAGTTGGAAAATTTGGAGCACGCGCTCAAGCCGGTGAGCGAATCCATCGCGCAACTTGTCGCCCAGCCAGCGTCCGCCGAGCCAACCCGCGCGCCGGCTCCCGCGCCGCTAGACCGCGCGCGGCTACGTCCGATCCTCGCAGAACTCGATACGCTGCTCAAGCGAAATAGTCTGAGCGCGCGCAAGCAATTTGGTCTGCTGAAAGAACAACTCAACGGCGCAGGCGGCGAAATCCAAGCGCAGATGGAACACTTGGAAACGTGCCTGGCGCGATTGGAGTTTAAGCCAGCCCAGGAACATCTCGCCGCCATAGAAACGGCGCTCGACGCGAGGCCGGCTTGAGCGGAGGATGGGATGGACGCGCCTAAACAGACCATTCTGATCGTCGATGATACTCCGACGAATATTGAGATTCTCAGCGAAACACTCGGCGGCACGTACGAAATTCTCTTCGCGACAAATGGACCCGAGGCGTTGAACATCGCCTTCGATCAGAGTCCCGATTTGATTTTGCTCGACGTCATGATGCCGGAAATGGATGGCTACGCGGTCTGCAAGCAACTCAAACAAGACGCGCGCACGCGCGGCATCCCCATCATTTTCGTTACCGCGCTGGATCAAGAAGACGACGAAACCAAAGGGCTGGGCTTGGGTGCGATCGACTATGTCACCAAACCCATTCGACCGGCGATTGTCCAAGCGCGCGTCCGCAATCATCTGGAACTAAAACGCTATCATGATTTTCTAGAAACTCTCTCCGCGACCGACGGCTTGACCGGCATTGCCAATCGCCGCCGGTTTGACGAATGCTTGGCAATCGAATGGCGTAGAGCGAGACGCAACCAGACTCCGTTGTCGCTCATTCTCCTGGACATCGACATGTTCAAAGCATACAACGATCACTACGGTCATCTGGCGGGCGATGATTGCCTGCGCCAACTGGCGCGCACTCTCTCTCAATGCGCACAACGATCGTCTGACCTGGTTGCGCGATATGGCGGCGAAGAATTTGCCTGCCTCTTACCCGATACCGCCCTTGACGGCGCAGCGCAAGTCGCCGAACGAATACGAACGAACTTGAACAGTCTGAATATCCCGCACGCATTTTCTCCGGTGGCTGATTACGTCACGGTGAGTCTCGGCGTCGCAACCATGATTCCGCTGGCAGGACAGCCGCTCTTCGATCTGATTCGACGCGCGGATGAATGTCTCTACATCGCCAAACGAAATGGACGCAACCAAATCAAGAGTGGCGCGGAAGAAGTCGTTTGAGTGCTCGCGCCGCTTCCACACAGACCCTTCGGGTTTCCGAAAACCTGAAGGGTCTTGTTTTGATGGAACTATTTTTGCGCGGCAAGCGTCTGATAGACGACATCGAAAACAAACCAAGGAGGTTCCCATGATTTCCCGCAAGTATTACCTGGTCGCGATCAGTTTTGCGTTCCTCGCGTTGCTCGCGCTGACGATTGGCTGTCAGGGCAGCAATCCACTCGGCGCGCGCAACACGCCCGCCGCGTACGCCAAGAGCGGCGGCGTCGACATCACCGTCTACAATCAAAACATGGCGCTCGTCAAAGACAAGCGCGTCCTCGCGCTGAAAGCGGGCATGAACGAAGTCCGCTTTACCGACGTCGCGTCGCAGATCGATCCGACGAGCGTGCAATTCACCTCGCTGACGGACCCGACCGGCACGCGCGTCCTCGAACAGAATTACGCATACGACATCGTCGGCTCGAAAAAGATTCTGGAAAAGTACCTCGATCAAAACATCGCGCTCGTGACCGAAGATGGATCCAAGTACAGCGGCAAATTGCTGAGCGGTTCGGACGACATCATCCTGCAAAGCGACGACGGTCAAGTCACGACGGTGAAACTTGCGCGCGTGCGCGAATTGAAATTCCCCAACTTGCCCGGCGGTCTCATCACCAAGCCGACGCTGATCTGGCTCGTCAATTCGTCGAAGGAAGGCAACCACGATACCCAGGTCACGTACATGACGAACGGCATCAACTGGAAAGCGAATTACGTCGTCGTCACAAACAAGGACGACACCGCGATGAACCTGAACGGCTGGGTGACGATTGACAATCAGAGCGGCGCGACGTACGAAGACGCGAACCTCAAACTCGTCGCGGGCGACGTGCGGCGCGTGACGCCGGTTCCCGCCGCGCGCGACGGCTACGCGCTTCCGACTGCACCCGCCGCCAAAGCCGCCGAAGCGCAATTCGTCCAGCAAGATATTTTCGAGTACAAACTATACTCGCTGCAACGCGCGACGACGATCCGCAATCGCGAGACCAAGCAGATCGAATTCACGAATGCGACAGGCACACCGATCACCAAACTGTTCGTCTACGACGGCGCGAAATCGCTGCGGTTCTACGGCTATCCAATCACCGACGCGAATTACGGCAAGACGAGCGACACCAAAGTCGCGGTGATGATCGAGTTCAAGAACAGCGAGCAAAACAAACTCGGCATGCCGCTGCCGAAAGGGACGATTCGCGTTTACAAAGCCGACGCCGACGGGAGCAATCAATTCATCGGCGAGGACAACATCGATCACACGCCGAAAGACGAAATGATTCGGCTGAACATCGGTAACGCGTTCGACGTGGTCGGCGAGCGCAAGCAGACGAATTTCACCAAGATCAGCGACCGCGTGTTCGAAGAGACGTACGAGATCAAACTGCGCAATCACAAAAAGGAAGCGGTCGAAGTGCGTGTGGTCGAACATCTCTTCCGCTGGTCGAACTGGCAAATCCTGAAATCGAACCAGGATTACACCAAAACCGACGCGCAGACGATGGAATTCCGCGTGAACGTCAAACCCGACGGCGAGAGCGTGGTGAATTATACAGTGCGGTACTCGTGGTAAAAATTCCGACCGCCGACGGCTGACTGCTGATCGCCGCTCCTTCGACTGCGCTGCACTCCACTCAGGATGCTGCGGTCTGCGGTCGGTGGTCGGCGGTCTTTGCATTTTCCTCCAACTTCTGCTACGATACGCGCGTGACCACTGACGACAAAGCCATCACGCTCGGACATCCCTCCTACGTTTGGCGATTTGGACAAGACCGCCGGCTCGATTTGATTCGGCGGTACGTCGCGTTGGAAAACGCGCGCGTGCTCGATGTCGGCTGCGGCATCGGCGCGTACGTGGACAAGTTTCGCGCGTCCGGCGCGCGCGCGTTTGGCGTGGACGTAGATGCGGACAAACTCGCGGACGCGCGCCGCGAAAAGCATCTCGACTTGCTCGCGCTCTCCGTTTCTGAAGCGCTTCCCTTCCCCGACAATTCGTTCGACGCGGTGCTGCTGCACGAAGTCATCGAGCATGTCGCGGATGATCGCCAGACGATTTGCGAGGCGCACCGCGTTTGCAAACGCGGCGGGCGCGTCGTCGTCTTCGCGCCGAATCGGCTCTATCCGTTTGAGACGCACGGCGCGTATTTCGGCAAACGGTACGTCTTCGGCAACATTCCCTTCATCGGCTGGCTGCCCGATTTTCTGCGCGCCAAGTTCGCGCCGCACGTTCGCGCGTACACCGCGCGCGACATCCGCGCGCTCTTCGCCGGACTCGACGGCGCGCTGATCGCACACACACAAATTTATCCGGGCTACGACAAGATCGCGCGGTGGAGCGTGCTGCTAGCACGCTGTTTGCGCGGCGTGACGTACTTTCTGGAAAACACGCCGCTGCGCGCGTTTGGGTTGTCACATTTTGCAGTGTGGGCAAAGGAGTAAACAGAAAGAGCTGCAGCGATGCCGGTCTCTTTGGATGTGCGTCAAACTTTTGGTTGAGACCGCCGTCGTTTCAAAACGACGGCTCAACGAGGTGGAAACTCGATGAATCGAGTTGATGCCAATCGGTTTCCAACCGATTTTCACCTCATTGAGACGCC
Source organism: Candidatus Aquidulcis sp. (assembly GCA_020723345.1). Taxonomy (GTDB): domain Bacteria; phylum Chloroflexota; class Anaerolineae; order UBA4142; family UBA4142; genus VGOB01. The sequence continues at coordinate 59,574 of DYJA01000003.1, forward strand.
GAATTCATTCGGCGGCGGTCGCCCAAAAACTTTTCGCGGATAGCAATTTCGTTCAGATTAGGATATAATGTGGGCGAATGAAATGAAAGGAGTATGAATCAATGGAACGCGTCACATTAGAAATTCCTGACGAACTTGCCGGAGAATTACACATAGACCAAGCGCGCGTCAAAGAACTCCTCTTGCTCGGATTTTCCCAGATCAAGATTCAAGAAGCGCTCCTGTTGTACAAACGCGGCATTGTCTCCTTTGGACGCGCTGCCGAAATTGCGGGCGTCTCCGAGCGCGAACTTGTGCGATATGCGCGAATGTACGCCATCCACCCGCGATCGGATGAAACGATGTTGCGCGAGGAGCTCGGCGCGTGAAGGTCGTCAGCGATGCGGGACCGTTGATCGCACTCGGCAAACTCGGAACCGTCGATTTGCCATTTCGGCTTTACGGGCAAATTCTGATTCCCCACGCCGTTTACGTCGAGGTCGTGGAGCGTGGGAATGAAATGGACGCACCGGATGCCAAACAGACTGAACTCGCCATGGCGCGTCAACAGATCGCGGTTGCGATAGTCGCCGAGCGCGACCTTTCCGATTCGGTTCGTTTCCCCGCACTTTCGCGCGCGGATCAAGAGACTCTGCACTTGGCTTTGCACGAACATGCCGATTTAGTTTTGGTCGATGATCTCTTGGCGCGACAGACCGCTAAAAATATCGGCTTGAAGATAAGGGGGACACTCGGCGTAATCGTCGAAGCATTTCGGAGAGAGTTGCTGACCCGCGACGACTGTGAGTTCTTGTTGCAAGCCATTTTGCAGGACGACGACATCTGGATTGATGCGCAATTGGTGCGACAAGCGCAACAAGAGATCAAGAAAAAGAAATGACCTTATAGCACAAAGGAAAAAACAAATGCAACTGCGCCGTTTAGGAAAATCGGATTTGGAAGTTTCGGCGCTTGGATTGGGCTGCTGGGCAATCGGCGGTCCCTGGACGATCAACGGCAATCCCGCCGGATGGGGCATCGTCGACGACGCGGAATCGACGCGCGCGATTCACCGCGCGCTCGATCTCGGCATCAACTTTTTCGATACCGCCGCGAACTATGGCGCGGGTCACAGCGAGGTGATCCTGGGTCGCGCGCTTGCGTCCAAGCGCGATCAAGTTGTGATCGCGACCAAGTTTGGTCACATCGTCAACGAAGCGCAGAGAACCGTCGTCAGCGCGGACGATGCCGTGCCCCGCAATCTACGACAGGATTGCGAGAACAGTCTGCGCCGGTTGGGCACACAGTACATCGACCTCTATCAATTTCACGTTGGGGCTTTTCCGCCCGCGCAAGCCGCGCCGGTGCGCGATCTACTCGAAGAGTTGGTCGCGGCTGGAAAAATTCGCTGGTACGGCTGGAGCACGGACAATCCCGAAGGCGCGCGCGTTTTCGCGCGCGGGAAACACTGCGCGGCGATCCAGTTTCAGATGAATGTGATTCAGGACGCGCCGCAATGTTTGGCGGTCTGTGACGAATTCGATCTCGCGGCGATCATTCGCGGACCGCTGGCGCGCGGTTTCTTGACCGGCAAGTACGCTTCAAACACCGCGTTCGCGGAGAATGACAATCGAAGTACCGAGGGTTTTCAGAAAGGCGTGTCGGGACTCGTCGAAGGGCTGGGAAAGGTACGCGCGGTTTTGGCAAGCGATGGGCGCACACTCGCGCAAGGCGCGCTCGCGTGGCTCTGGGCACGCAGCGAACGCGCGATTCCAATTCCCGGCTTTAGAACCGTCAAGCAGGTCGAGGAAAACGTCAAAGCATTAGAATTCGGCGCGCTCGCGCCAAAACAAATGCAAGAGATCGAGCGATTACTGAGGCGAACTACCGGATAAACAAGCTTGGACACAGACAAACACAGATGCACACAGATAAAAAAATCAGTGAAAATCTGTGTGCATCTGTGTCCAATCCAGTGTGGCTCACTAACTGATCAGACTAATCGCCCAGTACGTAAACTCATTCCAATCACTATCCGACGAAACGAAAACGACGCGGATGGTGATTTTGTTTTTCCCTTGCGTGAACGACGCGGGGATCATAAAATCATCATCGCGCCACCGCGCGGAATTGCGCCCGGCGCGATACCACGATCCCACGCGCGCGCCATCCACGTAAACGTCCGCGTTTTGATTCCCGATTCCGTAATTCAATCGCCGGCGCAAAATCACGCCATCGTTCGCTGGCTGAATCGTCATCGCAAATTGGCTGTATCCATTGTGCGCGCGTCCCGTGTCTCCGATAGCATCCGGATGGACGCCTTCGTACGAGTACGAAGATTCGCCGCTCCACGTCGCGTTCATAACAACATACTCGTGACTCGCCTCGCTCGCGGCGTTGCCAACGTCGAGTGTATCGGTCAAGATCGCGCGCGCGGTCGGCTGGTGATAATAGTACGCCAGCGCCCACACCTGTTCCGAAACATCGTTGACCTGACCGTGCTCAATCCCGACGGTGAGACGGCGATTGAATGGAATCGCGTCCGCCAAGAACAAGCGGTACTGCGCGGTGCGATCGAAACTCGCGTCGTGAACGTTCGCCGCGAGTCCATGCACCGGCAGCGAAAAAGGACCGCCGCGATAGTACCAACCGCCGTTGAAAAAATCTTCGGTGCCGGTACCGTGAATCGCGGGCGAACGATTGTCGTCGATGTAAATTCGCTCGTCGCCTTCCAGGTACATTCGATTCGCTTCGCCAATAATCGACAGCACTACGCCGACGAAATGTCCCGCGCCCGCCACATCGAGAATCGTCACATCGGTGCCATCGCCGCCGGTGTGAATCTGATTGTTGAACTGGGTTTTGAAATAACCGACCTGCGCGAACGATGACGCAAACGCTTTGTGCTTGATCTCGTACGAAATGCCATTCAGCGCGACGCCGCGCGAGTTGAACAGTTCGATCCGCGCGTGGTGTTCAAACGGCATCGGAAAATAAATGTACAGCGCGCTCGAATCGTCAATTCCCGCCGCGAGCGATTTCGCGCGGTGCGTGCTGAACTGCCCGATGCCGAAGAACGAACCGAGTGGCGCAGCAACACTTGGATTCGATTCGCGATCCCAGTAAATCCGAATCCACGTTCCGTTGAGAATATCCCAGACCGCTGACGAAGGCGTCGCGACGACACCGGGCACGCGCAACTTGATCGACGAGAACGCGCGCGGACCGTCGAGTTCGAACATCGTCCGGGTCGATCCAATATCGAGATTGATCGTACCGGTCGCGGTCAGGTTGCCTGCGTCGCTCTTTGGGTCTTGTGTAACCCGACTCCACAGCGTGCGGACAGTAGAACTATCTTCCGCGCCGGTCCACGTCTGAACGATTGTGTCCGGCGTGTAGAGGTGATAGTTGACGTTGTAGTAGAAATTCGTGCCGCGCGTTCCGTTCGCGGTGATCTTGATGCTGCGGCTGAACGACATCGGAAGATAACAGTAGTATCCGCCGCTCGACACGCCATCGTCGTCAACAAGCGGCGAAAGAAATGGCGCAGTCTCTCCGGCGAACAGCGTGTTCATCAGCATATCGACGCGCGGCGTCGTCTCGCCGTCGAAATAGAATTTGATGCGCGCGAGATCGCGGTTGAACCCGGTAACCCACAGGCGATAGATCGTGCCGGGTCCTTTGAGATCACACAAAACAAAATCGCCGTGCGCGTCGGTGTAAAGATAATTGCTGAAATCGGCATTGCCGCCAGTGCGGTCGTAACTCGATTGCCCACCGGCGAGGATGTTCGTTCGCAAAAAGGGCAATCGCTCGAATTGTAGCATCGCCGCGAGTCCGGACTGCTCGACGGTCAACGTCACGCTCAAATCTTTTGTGACGCCGTCGCCGAAAACGACGTGCAAGTTGTACGTCGTCGTTTGCGTTGGCGTGACGACGCGCGTGCCGGATGTCGGAACGATTTCGCCATCCAACGTGACTTGCGTCGCGCTTTCTGTGTTCCACGCCAAAGTCGCCGGTGTGCCGGGCATGATCGAATTCGGCGTGACGGTGAACGTCGCAACTTTTTTCGGAACGACGGTCACGGTCGCGGCGAGATCGCGCGTCGTGCCGTCGAGCAAGACGACGCGCAGCGCGTACGTCGTCGTCTGCGTTGGCGCGACGACGCGCGAGCCGATTGGCGGTACCGTTTCGCCGTCGAGCGAGACCGCGTGCGCGTCGGTCACCGTCCATTGCAGCGTTGCCGATCCGCCGACTTCGATTGCTGACGGTGTCGCGGTAAACGATTGTGTTGCGATTGGTACTACAGTGATCGTCTGCGCGCCTTGCTGATCGTGCAGCCACAAAACTTGTTCGCGTACCAAGCCGCACCAATAATTGATCGCGCGCGCAGTTTGCAATCGAATCGCGCCAGTGATCGTGCGCGTCTCGCCGGGCGCGAGCGGCGCGCCGAGTCCCCAGCGGTACGGGTGATCCACGCCGGTTCGTCCGTCAAAGTCAACGCCGACGCGAAATGCATCAATCGTTTCGGTGAAGCCACGCGAGCGAAACGTATCCCCTTCGTCGTACACAAAATCTGGATCGGGTCCCTGAGTTTGCAACGTCTCCAGCGAATCGTTGCGAACGGTGATGCTGACGTTGAGCAAGTTGCCCGCGCTGATCGCGGTCGGCGCGAGCGTCGCGCTCGTGATCGTGATGATGCCCGGCTTGACCGCGATTGCCTGCTCGCCTTGCCGATCTTGCAGCCACGCGATTTGTTCGCGCACGAGTCCCGCCCAGTATTTCACCGCGCGCGTCGTGCGTAACCGGATCGCGCCGGTGATCGTCGCGGTTTGTCCGGGCGCGAGCGGCGCGCCGAGTCCCCAACGAAACGGATGATCGACGCTCTGCGCGGCGCGTCCGTCGAAGTCAATCCCAACGCGGAACGAACCGCGTGCCTCGGTGAAACCGCGCGAACGAAACGTGTCCCATTCTTCGTAGATGAAACCTGGTGCCTGCCCTGAGCTTGTCGAAGGGTCGGGTCCCTGGGTCGGCAGCGTCTCCGCCGAATCGTTGCGAACGGTGATGCTCACGCTGAGCAAGCCGCCGGTGTTCAGCGTCGTCGGCGCGAGCGTCGCGTGCGTGATCGTCACCGCGCCTGCCGGATTCACCGTGATCGTCTGCGCGCCTTGCCGATCTTGCAGCCACGCGATTCGCTCGCGCACGAGTCCCGCCCAGTACTTGATCGCGCGCGCGGTTCGCAATCGGATCGCACCGGAGATGACGCGCGTCTCGCCGGGCGCGAGCGGCGCGCCGAGTCCCCAGCGGTACGGGTGGTCAATTCCCGCGCGTCCGTCAAAGTCCACGCCGACACGAAACGCGTTCGCGATATCGGGGAAGCCGCGCGTGTAGAACGTGTCGCCGTCGTCGTAGACGAAACCGGGCGCGGGGTCTTGCGTCGCGAGCGTCTCGGTCGAATCGTTGCGAACGGTGATGGTGACGTTCAGCAAATCGCCGGAGTTGAGCGACGTGGGAGAAAAAGTGACGTTGGTGATTTGTGGCGCGGCGGCGGGTAAAACGTCGTCGCGGTGATCGGAATGGTTGGTGGGCATGGGCGGCTCCTGTGTGGTAAGAACAAGTACGTGAAATGTATGTTTGGCGTATTGAGCGAGAAGAAGAATCAGGGCTGATTGCGTCCCAGGAAATTGAGAACGGTTGCCTGGATGGTGGGAATGAGTCCACTGATGAGGGAACTGATGAGCGGCAGGAGAGATGTTCCTACTATGGTTCTCAGCGCATCAATTCGCAGTGGCCAAATTGGGAACGTCTCGCTGATCAATTTGTACTGTCGCTTAATTTCTTCCAAACGATCGGTCTTTGCCCTGATCGCTTCGGTAGTATTGGTCTGCGATGGAAATGAACCGTGCATGGTTTGGCGAAATTCGCCGGCTAGTCGGCTCAATATTTCATCGCGCGCTTCCACCATGGCTCGGTGGGGCAGCCACAGCCAGCTAATGAACAACATAGGTGTCACGAATAAATAGATCGCGCAAAAGATAAGTGCTTCTGGATACTTGGTTAGATTCCCCATGGGTAGACTCAGGATGATTACAACTGCCGCTATGCCTCCGCTTCCTGTTGAAATCAGCACACTGGATACTAACATCTGCCCTAGGATCCCATACCCACCTGCCCCGTCCGGGTCAAGTGGATTGACCTTGATCTTGAACCGGTCAAAGAACCGCCAAGTGAAAATCAAACCGACCGATAGCTTGATTATTCCAAGCACTGCGCCATAAAATATAGGGGTATAGATTAGCAGGAATAACAATCTCACTAAAAATCTAGCCCACTCCTCCTCAAAAATCAAAGCTGGTTCGCGCGGAAGCTGCCCGAACAATCGAAATACCCAGTAGTACGCTACCCACGCCAATGCCACCGCGATCCATCGCCAATCGTTCACTGCGGCGATCAAGTCTGCCAAAAAATGATTGTACGATTTCTCGCCAGGTTGACGGCTCTCGCCTACAAGGTCTTTCGTCTCCAGTGTTGCAAACAGCCAGGCGAGGTAATCTGGAACTAACCAATACAATGCAATCGTCACAGGTATGCCGAATGTAGCCTGAACAAAAACCCTCAATAACTCTTGCTCAACAAGGGGTTTATTGAAGAACGCGGGTATCCCTGCCGCAGAGACGAAAAACAGCAGGGCAACAATCAAAATGCCCGCACCAAGATTGATGTGGAGTTTGTCACGCAGCAGTACGAGCAAGGGATCTTTCTTGTACAACTGTTGAGTCAGGACTTGTTGACTTGTTCGAGGGTTGTCTATTGGTTTCTCATTCATGGATCTTTCCCTCCAATTCCTTTTCTGTAGGGTCACGAGCAAATCCCCGCACTCGCGAGAACCCATACTTCGCCTGACAACAAAACAACCATCGCCGACGCACGCCTGCGCGCCAACAACCGCGTCAACGAATGTTCAACGAATAAACGAATGAGTGCGCGGCGGCGCGATTCGTTTATTCGTTGTGCGAAGCCATTCGTTGACACCGAAATGCACGCAAAAAAGCACCCGCCGCCAACGCGCTATACGCGCACGCCGGACAACAGGTGCTTTCCTTTCGTCACGCCAATTTGATTTTTGCGCGGACTCCCAAGTTGCCAATCGTCATTTTGACTTCTAACCCTGAGCAGTGTCGGTTGCAAAGAGGGCTCGCGTCAATTTTCTAATGAAGTACTCAAGGTCTGCGATAGATCTCGTGGTCGCCGATATTTCGAAAGACGAAAACTATTTCTCTTGTATCAGGGTCTTGCTCGACATGAAAGGTGAAAACGAACTTGGAGGTAATGTGCCCTTCCCAAATGTTCGGATGTCCCTGCATTTTTCTGACGCGGAGCGAAGGATGGAACGGCGGATGTTCAGCGCCGCGCTGGAACAATCTGAACGCCTGTCGCGCTCTGCGTTTCACCGTTTGCGGAAGTTGGGCATACGCAAGCCAAAACGGTTCGGTGGGGCGAAACTTCATTTGGCATCGAGAAAGTCAAGCATTTTGTCTATCGTGTTAAACGTACGCACCCGCCCCGCGGCAATGGCTTGATCCGCCGCGCGCTCTTTGGCTTGCCACTCGCGAGTCCAAAAATATTCTTGTTCAGCGGCTACGCGGAGCGAGTCCAAGACGATGGCTTGCACCGAAACGCTTTTCTTTGTGCGCGACAACGCCTCTAGCGCATTCTCAACAGATTCCCGCTGTTCTGGAGACATCTCGATTACCAAACGCGGTCGTCGCGGAATTGTAGTGTCCATGAACACACTTCGAGAGTGTCCAGGATTGGTCTTTACAACTGACATTACTTTTCTCCTCGGCAGTCATTGTAGCACCGAACCAAACGAGTGTCAACGCGCAACGAATAAACGAATCGCGCGCCATCATTGAACGATGGCGGCGCGTTCTTTCAGATGACAAAAACACAAACGGCAACCACACGCGCGGCTGCCGCATTTACTCTCAGCCGCACGAACCCTGTACGGCTTGCAATTGGTCGGGGCGAAAGGACTTGAACCTTCGACCTCATCGTCCCAAACGATGCGCGCTACCAACTGCGCCACGCCCCGAAACTGATCGCAGTATAAGCGAACTTGCCCGAATCGTCAAACGCGCGCGGTCGCGCTCGAAAATTATCGCGCCTGTCCCGCAACGACATGCGCAACTTCTCGACGCGTCGCGCCCAAGATGATGAGCGAACGAACTAGCAGATCGAGCGACACGGAGGCGTCCCCCGCTTCAATCTTCGCAACGCGCGATTGACTGGATTTGAGCAAGCGCGCCATTTGCATCTGCGTCAGATTTTTGTGCTGACGGCGCTGACGGATGCTCTTGCTCAACGCCAATTTCAATTCGATGTAGGCGGACTCGTCCGGCGTGAGCGCGAGAAATTCGTCCACACCGCCAACCTTCCACCCTCTTTTCTCTAATCTCTGTTTTTTTGCTTTATCCATCCGAGTCGTACTCCTTCAACCTTTGCTTGCACACCGCGACGATCTGTCGAGGTGTACGCTGGGTTTGCTTTTGAAATACCTCCAAAATGACAATGGCATCGTCGTCCATGCGATGTACAATCCGCCAGATCTTGCCCCGATCAGTCACACGTAACTCGTAACACCGCGCGCCGATGGAAGGCATCCGGCGCGAATGCGGCATTGTCAGATGCTCGCCTTTTTGCAAGCAGCGCAAGAGATACCCAGCTTCGATGCGCGCCTCTGCCGAAAAAGGCGGAGTTCTGATTTGCCCGTGCAGCCAAACGAGCGGTTTATCTTGCGGCTCCATCACTTTGCACCATATATCAAAAATGACATATTGTCAAACCCCCGATCAATCGTGACCTTTTACGCCCTCTGTGCTTTTTGACTTGCAAAGCGAATTGTGCTACAAATGCGCCAATTCCTGGGAAACGGATGCCTCTGCAATGAAAGAGACTGACAAGAAAAAGACGCTCTCGCCTGAAGAGCGCAAAAAACTGGAACAAGAGCGCGCGCAAACCCAAATCGAACTGGAACGCTTGCGCGAATATCTGAAAACCGAACCGGATCCCACCGGCGATGCAGCCGACTTGGACGCGTACGAGCGCGAGAAAAACCTCGCGCTCGTCCGCCGGATGGAACAGAAACTCGAAGAGATCGATTACGCGCTGCGCGCCGCGAAGAAAGGCACCTACGGGATTTGCGAGCGCTGCGGCAAGCCAATCGATCCCGCGCGTCTCGCCGCGCTGCCGGAGACGACGCTGTGCGTCAAGTGCAAAAACGTATTGGAAAAAGCCGCGCGCCGCGCCGCGCTGTAGAACTCGGACAGCAGATAACAGAAATCAGACGACAGAAAAAATCTGTCGTCTGATTTCCGTTTTCATGCGCCATGCTTCACGCATCACGCATCACGTTTCAGATTTCATTCAGCCGCGCGTGTCGATTCTCCCACAACTGCCGCGTCAAGCGCATCTGTCCCAAGTGTTCATTGTAATGCTCGACGACGTGCAAAATGCACCAACGTACCGTGTGCGGCTGAGGTTCGGGACGCACGGTCTCCAAATCTGCTTCGACAAGACGCGCGAGGATTTCTTCGCTTTCGCGCGTGACAGCATCGTACAACGAACGCAACGCGGGAACATCGTCGCCGCGCGCGCGAAATTCCGCCTCGCGATCGCGGTCGATCTTGCGCTGCCCGACGACCTCGTGGATCCAGCGCCGTTCCGCGCCCAACGAGTGAAACGCGAGCGCGTACAGCGAGTTGGCGTCGTCGGGCAACGGTCGCCAGTTCAGCGCGTCCGCGCTCAAGCCGTCGAGCGTCTGCAAAAGATCGGCGCGTCGCTCGCGTAACGTCGAAATGTAATTTTGGATTTCCGGCAACATAATCGCCCCCTCAATAATCATCCACGAAGAACGCAAAGGACACGAAATTTACTCTTTCCTTCGTGATCTTCGTGCCCGTCGTGGACAAATTTAATTCCAGCGTCACCCTACCTCGACGCGATTTTTCCCGGCGTGTTTCGCGCGCGTCAACGCGCCTTCCGCGCGACCGAGGAGCGCGAGGTTCTCCGTGAGGTCGCTGCCGGAGGTCGCCGCGACGCCGATGCTCACCGTCACATGCAGATCGAGTTTCTCCAAGACAAAGTGATGTTCGGCAATCAACTTGCAGATTCGTTCGGCGAGCGCGCGCGCGCCCACCTCGTTGGTATGCGGCGCGATAATCACGAAATCCTGTGTGTCATTGCGTCCAATGATTTCGGAATCGCGCGCCATCTTTAAGAGCAATTGACCTGTTTCGATCAGCACGCTATCGCCGGTCAAGATACTGTGCGTGCGATTGATTTCTTTCAGATTGTCGACATCGATCAGCAGCACCGCCAACGACGTTTTGTAGCGTCCACTCCGCCTCGCCTCGTACGCCAATTGATGCAACAGATAACGCCGATGATACAAGCGCGTGAGCGGATCGAGGATCGCCAACATCCACTCATTATCCGGCTTCATCGGCAGAACCGCCGCGATCTGATCGCCGGTGTGCCAACCCGCCGCCGCGTGCGTTTTCACTTCGGCGAGATCGAACGGCGCGGTCAGACAATCCGAAAGCGGCACGCGCGAACGCTCGATCAATTGCGCTTCCTCCGCGTTCTCCGCAAGAAAAATGATCGGTATGTTCGCGGTCGGCGTCAACGAACGCAGCGCGCGCGCGGTTTCCAGCCCGTTCAAACCGCTCAACGCGACGCCGAGAAAGATCGCGTTCGGTTTGTGATCGAGCGCGGTATCCACTGCCGCTATGCCGTTCGGCGCGGTGAAGACGCGATGCCGATCGGCGCGCAACGCCTTTTGCAGCGCGTTCACCGTCGCGCGCTTTTTCGAGACGATCAGAAATTTGCCAGCCATGTTTTCCCTCTAGTCAATCAGACGATCAGGCAATCAGTAATCAGGCAATTAGGCAGCCAAACAATCGGTCGACCGATTGACCGACTACCGATCGACCGATTGCCCGATTGCCTGATTGACCAACAGCTCTTCTTCGGCGCGCGTCGAAATTTCGCCGTCCAGCCGCGCGTCGCGCAATCGTTCGAGAATGTGACGATATTGCGGACCGGGGCGGATGCCCATGCGTTTGAGATCGTCGCCGGTCAATTCGGGCGCGATACCGCGCACGCGCGTGCGGAACAGCGCGATGCGTTCGCGCGCGCGTTCGTCGTCAGTCGCCAATGCAAAGAGCGCGAGCGCGTCGTCGCCATAATCCACGAGCAAACGATAGAGCGCGCTCGGCGCAAGCGCATCGACGCGTAGGCGCGGCTCGACCTCCGCGCGCAACGCGAGCAATTGCAGGATCGTTTCGATTTCCGCGTTCGGGAGCCGCAAGCGTCGGCAAAATTCAGCCGCAGCCGACGGCGTCAGATGGTACGCCAGCAAACCCAGGTACGTCACCGCCGTCGGCGTCCTGACCCTTCGACTATCGCTCAGGGGGGCGGCATCCTGAGCGATAGTCGAAGGATTTGCCGCGAAGTCGAAGGATTCTGCCGCGCGCGCTTGCTGAAACTTGCTCGCGTGCCAATCCGAAAAATCGAGCGGCGCAAAGATCGCTTTGAGCGCGCCGAGTTCGTGCGCGCGCGCCAACGCCTTTTCCGGCTCGCGCTCACGAAAGATCAGAGTGAACTCGTGGCGAATCCGTTCGCCGCTGACGCGCGTAAACATATCGAGCGCGTCGCCGATCAGGCGCGCGGTGCGCGGCTCGATCTTGAAACCGAACCGCTGCTCAAAACGCGCGGCGCGCAAAATCCGCGTCGGGTCTTCGATGAAACTCAGGTTGTGCAGAACGCGGATCAGCCCGCGCTGCAAATCCGCTTCGCCGCCGAACGGATCGAGCAATTGCCCGTACCGCTCCGGATCGAGGCAAATCGCGAGCGTGTTGATCGTAAAATCGCGGCGATGCAGGTCTTGCTTGATCGAACTCGTTTCGACTTCGGGCAACGCGGAAGGATGCGCGTAAAATTCCGTGCGCGCGGTGGAGAAATCGAGAGAGGAAAGATGAGAAATGAGAGATGAGAGTTTCCTGTCTTGCGTCTCTCCGCTTTCATCTTTCATCTCTTTCAGCATCCACTTCGCCGTGCCAAAGCGCGTGTGTCCGTGAACGCGTCCGCCGTATTTTTTTTGCAATGCCTGCGCGAGCGCAATCGCGTCGCCTTCGACGACGAGGTCGAGATCGAGATTGGGCTGGTTGAGCAAGAGATCGCGCACAAAACCGCCGACGATGTACAAACTGAATCCCAGGTCGTGCGCGAGCTGGCTCGCATCGCGCAAGAGCGCGAGCAGTTCCGACGGCAGCCATTTCTCCAGACGCGCCGCCATTTCTTCCGCGCGCGTCGGACGCTGTTTGCCCCACGGTTTGATGAGATCGGTACGCGTGACGATGCCGATAATGCGACTGTCTTTGACGACGGGCACCTGCCCCAAATCGCTCTCGATCATCACCGCGCGCAATTTGTCGAGCGAATCGTCCGGCGTGACCGCCGCCGGCTTTTGCATCAGGTTTTTGATCGGCGCGTTCAAGAGTTTGTGGCGCGCCGCGCGATCAATTTCGCGTCGCGTCACGACGCCGACGAGTTTGCCGCGCCGCACGACCGGAAAACCTTCGTGCCCGTAGCGATTCATCGCTTCGGCGGCTTGCGCGACCGTCGTCGTCGTCGCCAGCGTGTGCGCGCCGAATGACATGACGTGACGCACGAGCAGCGACGGCTTGATCGACGCGTTGAGCGATTTGATCAATTTCGATTTTGCCTGACGCAGCGTCATACCGCGAATCAGCGCGGCAGCGGCTTTGTCGTGTCCGCCGCCGCCGAACGCGGCGGCAGTCGCGGCAACGTCAATTTCCGCGCGTTCGGAACGCGCGACCAGTTGGATGTGATCGTCCATCTGCACGAGGAGAAAGAGCGCGGCGGGATCGTACATTTCGCGCAGTTGGTGCGCCAGCGTCGAAACCTCGTCGACGTAACCGGCGGCGCGCGCGGCGGCAAGCGCGATCGCGTGCCCGGCAATTTCGACGGTCTCGATTTTTTCGATGAGTTGCTGATACAATTTGTGCTGCGCGGCGGTGAGCGGCGGGTGCAGAAATTCGTTGACGATGGCAAGCCGCGCGGCGCGTTCGAGCAGAAACGCGGCGGCGCGCGCGTCGCGCGGCGTCGTCGTGACGTAGGTGAGCGCGCCGGTATCTTCGTAAATGCCGAGCAATAACAGCGTCGCTTCAATCGGCGTGAGCGGCAATTCCTTGTCGCTGATCTGTTCGACGAAGAGCGTCGTCGTCGCCCCGGCTTCGCCGCCGGAAAACGTCATGCCGGGTTTGAGATCGCGCGTGAGTGGGTGGTGGTCGATGAAATGCATCCGCGTCTTGGGCGTGACGCCGCGCGCGGATTGAACACCCTGGCTGTCGACGACGACAATCGCGCGGAAATGTTGGCGCGGCAAATCTTCGGGACGCGCAAAGGGGAGCGCATCGGCGTAGAGCGCGCAAAAATCGCGCACGTTGCGATTGAGGCGGCGCGGCAAAATCGGGAGCGCGTCGGGATAGATTTTCTTCGCGCCGAGCAGCGCGGCGAGCGCGTCGAAATCGGCGTTCTCGTGCGTGAGGATCGCGTCCATTGGGGAGAATTATAGCACAGTTGGGGAATCGGTCAATTAGTCAATCCGGCAATCGGAGATCGGTCAATCCGGCAATCAGGAAGCAGAATACTGGTTGCCTGATCGCCGGATTGACTGATTGCCTAACAAAAACGCCCTGAACGATCAGAGCGTTTCGTCTGCCTCCCCGGCGAGGCTCGAACTCGCAACCTCAGCCTCCGCAGGGCTGCGCGCTATCCAATTGCGCTACGGGGAGATATCCCAGTATTCAGTGTCCAGTAAACAGTAATCAGACTGAATACTGAACACCGAATACTGAATACTGAACGCAGCGGAGGGGGCGGGATTTGAACCCGCGACAGCGGCTTTTAGGACCACTGTAGTCACTTAGCAGGCGACCGCACTAGACCAAACTATGCGACCCCTCCAGGAAATTTGGAAATTAGAAATTGGACGTTAGAAGTTGGATGGTTGCGGCGGGTCAAACTTCCAACTTCTAATTTCCAACTTCCGATTCCTCGGAGGAGGAAGGATTCGAACCTCCGTGGCTTGTGACCCATCCGCTTTCAAGGCGGCGCCGATAGTCCACTCCGGCACTCCTCCACGTGCGGACAGAGTATAGCAGAGAGCGGCGATTGTGTCAAACGTGGGCTTGAAAACGATAGCCCAGATCGCGCTCGGTGTGGATGTAGCGTGGACGCCGCGCCGGGTCACCGAGTTTGCGGCGCAAGTGCGAAATGTACACTTTGAGATAGTCGCCGTCTTGCTCATAACCATCGCCCCACGCGTGGCGCAAAAGCGTTTGGCGCGGAACAACGCGATCTTTGTGCCGCACGAAATATTCAAGGATGCGCCATTCCTTGGGCGACAAGGCGACGGGCGCGCCCGCGACGCGCGCTTGTCGCGCGTCGAAATCGAGCCGCAAGTGTCCGTCGTCGTACACGCGTACACTCGGGTCTGCATGGCGACGCGTGCGCCGGAGGATCGTGCGGATCCGCGCGATCAATTCGGCGTTGTGAAAGGGCTTGGTCACGTAGTCGTCCGCGCCATCCGCCAAACGCTCGACCTTTTCTTTTTCGCTGGGCAGGCACGTCAGCATGACGACTGGGACGTCCGAAATCTCGCGTAGCCGGCGGCAGACTTCGCGTCCATCGCGGTTCGGCATCATGATGTCGAGCAGGATCAAATCGGGATGTTGCTCGTACGCGAGCCGCAAACACTCGGTACCGTCAATCGCCTGGATCACGCAAAATCCTTCCGCTTCGAGCAAGACGTTCAATACCTGCCGCAACGATGGATCATCGTCGGCGACAAGGATCGTGTCTTTTTCTTTCATTGCGCCCTCCGCAAAGTAAAATGAAATGTCGCGCCATGCTGCGGTTCGCTCTCTACCCAAATTCGTCCGCCCATCGTCGTGACCATTTCCCTGGCGAGGGATAATCCCAAACCATGCCCATATACGCGGCGCGCGCTCGTTTGAGGCACGCGATAAAAAGGTTGAAAGATGTGATCCTGCTCCGCCGGGGGAATCCCCGCGCCGCAATCTTGTACCGAAACATCCACCCACTCCGCGTCCCGCGATTTGATCCGAATGGTGATGCGACTGCCGGCCGGAGAATAACTGACCGCGTTGTCGAGCAAATTTCGCAAGACCTGTTCGACGCGATGCGCGTCCGCAAACGCGAAGGGTTCGACGCGTGAGGTTTGGATCCGAAAGTGATGTTTGCCGGGCGCGGTCTGGAACTGGCGGACGAGCCGGCGCGCCAAAGCGGCGACCGACAGCGGTTCCAATTGCACCGGGCGCGGCGAAATCGTTGTGGCTTGGTGTTCCAGGAATTGATCCGCCAATCTCTTTAGTTGATTCCCTTCCGATTTGATGATCGCCCACAATTCGCCGCGCTGTTTGTCCGGGAGATTGCGGCGCTCGAAAAGTTCGAGCGCGCTGAGCACTGAACTCAGCGGCGAACGGAGTTGGTGCGTGATCATCGCCAAAAAGTTTTCGTATTCGATTTCGGCGCGTTGCTCTTTCGTCAAATCCCAGAACGCGCCGACCGCGCCGATCACATTTTCTTTCTCGTCGAGCAAGGGCGCAGACGCTTTGGCAACCGGAATGATGCGCCCATCGCGCGTCCGCATCTTGCGTCCCTCCGGCACGTACATCGCTTGCTTGTGAAACAGCGCGGCTTCGAGCAATGATTCGACTGGGTTCCCCGCCGCGTGATCGCCCAGCAAGTCAGCCCAGTTTTTCCCGCGCACTTCGTCGAGCGTCCAGCCCGTAATGCGTTCCGCGGCGCGGTTGAACATCACGATGTTGCCCGCCGCGTCTGTCGCGAAGAGACCGCTCAAGCCGCTGTCGAAGATCGCTTGGACTTTGCGCTGCTCGTTCAACACCCTTTGGAACAGTTGCGCGTTCTCGATGGCGTTCCCCACTTGATTCGCGATGGTTTGCAAAAGATCGCGTTCCTGGGTTGACCACTGGCGCGGTCGCGTATGCACCACCGCCAGCGTACCGATGGCGCGCTCGTGCGTCACCAGCGGCACCACCAGCAATGCCTGGAGTCCGCGCGGCTCCATCAATTGGCACGCCAGGTCAGGTGCGGTTGGTTCTTCCCGCAAATTATTAACGATCAGCGGCGTACGCTGTTCAAGAATGGATGTTACCAATTCGCCCAAAGGGATCGGTCCCGTGATCGGCGGGCTCCCATGATTGATCCGCGCGGCTATGCGGTAGAGTTTGCCATCCCGAAACAAACTCAGGTCGACCACATCCACGCTAAAAAGTTTCTGCGTCCACTCAACCGCAATCTCGGCAATCGCTTGTGGATCGAAATTGGCGACCACTGCCGTGCTGATCTGCGCCAAGCCATCCAATTCCCGAACGCGCTGCTGGGTTTGCGCGTGCAAGCGCGCGTTGTCCAGCGCCACGCCGACTTGGTTCGCAATCGTCTGCAACAAGTTGATCTCGCGCGGCTCCCACTCATGCGGTTCAGCCCGTCCAACCGAGAGTATCCCAATCACGCGATCCCGCGCCGGCATCGGTACGGTCAAGACTGCCTGCAAGCCGAGTTGAATCAGGTGCGCGCGCAAAAGCGAATTAGCGCTCGCGTCGTTTCGCAGATCGGACATGACAAACGGTTTACGCTCTTCGACGATGCCGCGCACGATCACATCAAATTGGATCCGGGGCATCGGATTAGTGGCAACCGCGTGATGTGTTCCGGCAACAAATCGAGCCGTTTCACCCTCAATCATTCGCACCGTGCAAGTATCCGCCTGCATCAACTGAACGGTCCGTTTGGCAATGATCTGCGCCAGCGTCTCCGGGTCAAGACTGGCAACGCACGCCGCGCTGAGTTGCGCCAAGCCGTCCAATTCCTGAACCCGTCGTTCCATCTGCGCGTACAGCCGCGCGTTCTCCAACGCGTTGCCGATTTGACTCCCGATATTCAACAACAGCGCGACATCGGACGGTTCATAACTCGTTCGCGTTTTGCTGCCGACGAAGATTATGCCGATCGGACGACCGCGCTGCAGAATCGGCACGCCGATCCCGGCGTGATAGCCCTCGACGCGGGGACCGGCGAACCCAACCCCTGTGTAATCGATCAGATCATTCAGCGCGATCGTTTGACCTTCCATCGCAATACTGCGCGTGACCGGATCATCCAAGCCGAGCCGGCTCACTTGCCGGCACAAGGCATCGGTTAAGCCACGACATGCCGCGAGGTTCAGATACGGCTGCGCTTCATCCCGCAAGTGGAGCGTCACCGACTCCATGCCGGTGATCGTGGCGATCTGCTCGCATACTTGATCCATGGACTGCGCGATCTCAAGTGGGCTTCGGAGGATGTTTGCAATCGCATTGAGCGCGGCGAGTTCTTGATTGCGGTGGCGCAATGTCTCCAGCACATCTTGTTGCGCCCCAATATTTTCTGTCGTCATAGCCATCGCCGAAATTATACCGCGTTTGCGCCCACAAGCAAAAATGCGTCGGGGCGACCGGTTGGTCGCCCCGACTCTCCATCTATCCAAACCCAATCATAAAACGCGCGATGACGATCCGTTGGATTTGCGCCGTGCCCTCGTAGATCTGCATGATCTTGGCGTCGCGCATAAATTTTTCCATCGGATAATCGCGCATGTAACCCATGCCGCCGACGATCTGCAGCGCGTCCGTCGTGACTTTCATCGCGATGTCGCCGCCGAATACTTTCGCCATCGACGATTGCACCGTGTTCCCTTCTTCCTGATCGAGCAGCCACGCCGCGCGCCAGCACAACAAGCGCGCCGCGTCGATTTCGGTCGCCATGTCCGCGAGCATAAACTGGATCGCCTGCTGTTTCGAGATCGGGCGACCGAACTGCTTGCGTTCCTGGCTGTACTGCAGCGCGAATTCGAACGCCGCGCGCGCTACGCCGACCGCGCCGGAAGCAACAATCGGGCGCGAGTGATCGAGCGTTTGCATGACGATGCCGAACCCGTCGCCCTCCACGCCCAAGCGATTTTCCTCCGGCACGAAGCAATCTTCGAAATGCACTTGCGCGGTGTGCGAGGCGCGGATGCCCATCTTCTTTTCTTTCTTGCCGGGGATCACGCCTTTGAACCCGCCTTCGACGATAAAGCCGTCAATGCCATCCACGCCCAAACTGGGATCGCGTGTGGCGAAAACGGTGTACAGATCCGCGATGCCGCCGTTCGTGATAAAGTGTTTCGTGCCGTTCAGGATGTAGCCGCCGTCCACTTTTTTCGCGCTCGTCTTGATCGCCGCCGCGTCGCTTCCTGCTTCCGGCTCGGTCAGGCAGAACGCGCCGAGCCGCGGCATTCCGTCTTGCTTCGGCTCGCAAAGCATGGTCAAGTACTTTTTCTTTTGCGCGTCGTTGCCGGCGATCATAACCGGCAGCGCGCCGAGCATGATGCCGCCCATCGACGTGGCGATGCCCGCGCAGCCCCAGAACAATTCTTCCTGGACGATGCAGTCGGTGACGTGACTCGTTACGCCCGCGCCGCCGAACTCTTCCGGCAACGCGTACGTGAGCAACCCCACGTCGAACGCCTTTTTCATCACGGGCCACGGAAATTCTTCCTTTTCGTCGTACTCGTGCGCGACCGAGCGCATTTCCTTTTCGGCGAACTCGTGCGCCATTTCTTTCATGCGCTGTTGCTCTTCAGTGAGATCGAAACCGATCATTGTTTCTCTCCTTCCATTTAGGATTTTGAACGTATCTCTCATTGACAGGTAGAATCACCCGTGTTAGAATTCAAGTGAAAGTGAGGCAGCGATGAGTACGATCACCATTGAAGTTCCCCGCGAGTTGGCAGAGCGGTTATCGCCGTATCGCGAAAAATTGCCGCAGATTCTCGAATTGGGGCTGGCGCATCTAGAATCTGTGTCCCCGCGCTCCGATGACATCCGCGAGCGTACGCTGCGCGTGCTGAAAGCGACGGGATTAGTACGGATGCCCAATCCTTCGCCTCTCCCTCGCCGTCGACATACTCCAATCAATGTGCCAGGCAAACCACTCAGTGAGTTGATCATCGAACAACGGGGAAAACTGTGACCGAACCGGCTACACGACTTACGTACTTTCTGGATAGCAGCGCCATTGCCAAACGATATGCCAACGAAATCGGTACCGCTTGGATCGAAGAGTTGTGCGTTCCATCGACTGAACGACTCATTGCACTTGCACAAATTAGTCTGGTCGAAGTTGCGGCGGTACTGGCAGCCAAACAACGCGGCAACCACATTTCTTCAGCAGAGTACGATAAAGCGTTCGATGATCTCACCGCCGACTCGAAAGAGCAGTATTATCTGGTAGACGTTGATCAAGCCGTGATTGACCGCGCGGTTCAACTCACGCGACGGCAGAAACTGCGCGGCTGCGACGCGATCCAACTTGCCTGCGCGTTGGTGCTCCACCAATCGTTGCGCGACGCCGATTTGCCCGGAATCACCTTCGTCTGCGCTGACGACGATTTGCTTGCGGCTGCCTCCGCCGAAGGACTCGCGACCGAAAATCCCAACCTTCACCCCTGAGTTCCCAGAGTTCCCTCGTTTCCCTCAGTTCCCTTTTTTTATCTTCCTTTGAATTCCGGTTTTTGTTTCGTCAAAAACGCGTGGATGCCGATTCGCGCATCCTCGGTCTTGCTGACCCAGAAGGCATTCTCGCGCTCGAGGTCCGATCCTTTCGTCAATCCCTTGGTCAATCCCGTCTCGACATCTTCCAGAATGGCTTTCGTCGCGAGCGGCGCTGCCGCCGCCAAACGCTGCGCGAAGGTGAGCGCGGCTTCTGGCAACTCTGCTGCCGGTACCACGCGATTGACCAAGCCGTACCGCTCCGCTTCTTGCGCGGTCAGAGCGCGACCGGTCAGGAGCAATTCGAGCGCGCGGGTCCGTCCGATCAGTTGCGGTAATCGCTGCGTTGCGCCCCAACTAGGCACGATTCCCAATGTGATCTCCGGTTGACCCAGCCGCGCGGTGTCCGCCGCGTAGCGCAAGTGACAACTCATCGCCAATTCCAACCCGCCGCCCAACGCATAGCCGTTGATCGCGGCGAGCACCGGTTTGTTCAGCATCTCGATTCGGCGGAAAAGCATTTGCCCGCGCGCCGATTGTTCGTTGACGTCCAGGGTGCTGAGTTCCTTGATGTCCGCGCCGCCGGAAAAGAATCGTTCACCTGCGCCCGTGATGAGAACGACGCGAACGGACGGGTCTTTTTCGATCTTGTCCAACGCGACGTCGAGTTCCTTCAGCAATGCAACGCTCAATGTGTTGGCAGGGGGATGATCCAACGTGATCGCAGCAACGCCACCGGCTCTTCCAAACAGAATATTATCGAACTCCATCTGCACCTCCTATTTGGAGACTACGCGCCAACGCTTTTGATCACATCCGCCTTTTCCAGTTCGTCAATCTCCGCGGCGTTCATTCCGATTTCCTGCAACACTTGGCGCGTGTGCTGACCTTGTTGTGGCGCAGAGGTTGGCGCGGTTTCCGCAAACGTAAACACCGAGCCGATCTGTTTGATTCCGCCGATCTCGGCGATCAATCCGCGCGCGCGCGCGTGCGGATTGTTCAACGTCTCGGAAAAGTCGCGCACCGGCTCGATGCACGCGTCGATCGTTTTGGAAACCTCCAGCCATTCGTCGAGCGTCCGCGTCTGAATGATCGCGGCAACTTCGGACACGGCTGCGTACTCCTGCGCTCGCGCGACCAAATCGTCGCGTCCGACCGCTTTGCAGAATGCCGCCCACAGATGCGGCTCAATCGCGGCGATGGTGAGATATTTTCCGTCGCGCGTTTCGTAAACGTTGTAACACGCCATCCCGCCGTTCAACTGCATTCTGCCGCGCGCGAGTTTGCCGCCCGCCGCGTGCGTCCCGCCGATGAGCGTCCCCGCCCACGACAGCGCGCCGTCGAACAACGCCACGTCGAGATATTGCCCCTCGCCGGATTGCGCGCGTCCGGCGAGCGCAGCGAGAATCGCAATCGTCGCCAACATCGCGCCGGACAAATCGGCGATCTGCGCGCCGGGCGGAATCGGTGGACCACCCACCACACCATTCGTCGCAAGCAAACCCGCCAGCGCGATGTAGTTAAGATCATGCCCGGCGCGATCACGATACGGACCCCTTTGTCCGTATCCGCTGAGCGAACAGTAGACGATGCGCGGGTTGACTGCGCGAATTTGTTCGTAGCCGATGCCCCACCGATCCGCCGCGCCTGGTCGAAATGTTTCGATGATGACGTCCGCGTTTTTCGCCAAGCGCAACAAAACCTCTTTGCCGCGTTTATTCCGAAAATTGAGCGCGACGCTTTGCTTGTTGCGATTGAGCAATTGAAACAGCGCGCTAACATCCGCGCCGGTCGCGTCGCGCACGTACGGCGGAATGATCCGCAGATAATCGCCGAGACCGGGCGTTTCAATTTTGATGACCTCCGCGCCCAAGTCCGCGAGCAACATCGTGCAGTACGGACCCGGCAACAAGCGCGAGAGATCGAGTACGCGAATACCTTGTAACGGATTCATAGCCCCAAGTACCAAGTAGACAGGTAGACAAGCAAACAAGTCCAATACTTGTCTACTTGTTTACTTGTCTACTTGAGATTTTGCACCACCATCGCGATTCCCTGCCCGCCGACGGCGCACAGCGCGATCACGCCGAATTCTTGCTGGCGATGTTTCAACTCGTACGCCATCGTCAAGAGCAAACGACTGCCGCTCATTCCGACCGGATGACCGAGCGCGATGCCGCCGCCGTTCACGTTCAGTTTCTCCGGATCGAGATTCAGTTCGCGGATCGTCGTGACGATCATCACCGCGAACGCCTCGTTCACTTCGAACAGCGCGATGTCTTTCTGTTCGAGTCCGGCTTTTTTCAGCGCGGCAGGAATCGCGACGACGGGCGCATAGCCGGTGATCTCCGGATCCACGCCGACGACCGCCCACGCTACAATTTTCGCGAGCGGCTTGATTCCCAGCGCGTCCGCTTTTTCACGCGACGCGACGAACACCGCGCACGCGCCGTCGTTCAGCGAGGACGCGTTGCCCGGCGTGATCGTCGCGCCCCACTTGGGTTCGAGCCGCGCGAGTTTTTCCAGCGAGGTGTCCGCGCGCGGACCCCCGTCCTTGTCGAAAACGCGGACGCCTTTTTTCTCCGGCAGTTCCAGCGGCGCGATTTCTGCGCGCAGCCGCCCGGACGCAGTCGCGGCAACCGCGCGCTGGTGCGACACGAGCGACCACTTGTCTTGCTCTTCGCGCGACACCTCGAACTTGGCAGCCATGTTCTCCGCCCAAATCCACATGCCGCCCGCGCTCGGATCGTCGAACAGTTCCGCCATTCCGTCGATCAGAAACTGCGGACCCATCTTGACGCCCCAGCGCATTCCGCGAATGTGGTACGGGACCGTGCTCATCGATTCGACGCCGCCGGTCAAGACGAGACGCGCGTCGCCGGTCAAAATGCTTTTCGCGCCCCAGACCGCGGCTTCCAGTCCGCTCGCGCACGCGCGATTGATCGTGATGCCGGGAATTTCTTGCGGGATGCCGACGCGCAGCGAACAAAAGCGCGCGATATCCGGCGCGTCGCTCCCCTGAAACACCTGCCCCGCAATCGTCTCGTCGATTTCGCGCGGATCGATTTGCGTTTTCGCGAGCGCGGCGCGGTACGCGTGCTCGAGCAGCGTCGGCGCGTTCACCTCGCGCAAACTCCCGCCAAACGCGCCAATCGGCGTGCGCGCGCCGTCGAGAACGACAACGTCGGTCATGGCTAGTCCTTTGGTCACATAGTCAATTAGTCGCGTAGTCGGGTAGTCACGCCATTGGAATTCGACGACGCGACAACACGACTAAACGACTACGCAACTATCCGACTATTTGACGTACTCCAAAATCGCGTTCTCCAGCGTCTTGGTGTCTTTCGTGTCGAGCGCTTCGGCGGCGTACACGATATTGCCGTTGACATCGACGACGACGATGGCAACCGGATTCTCGACGCCGTACGATTTGTAGATGTTTTGCGCGGGATCGTACGTCGCGGGAAATTTCGCGCCCATCTGCTGCATGAACGCCTTTGCCATCGAGACGCTGGGGAGTTTGAACGAGATCGTGATGATCTCGACTTTTTCGCGGTACTTTTTCCACAAATCGCGCACCGCGCCAATCTGCGCCGGATCGACGCGCGTGCTGGAGAACATCAAGACGACCGGTTTCTTGCCTTTGTAATTTTCCAGATTGATCTCTGGGCCCGTCAAGTTCATCGCTTTGAACATCGGGGCAGACGTGCCGGGGGCGAGTAGTGCCATGCTTCCTCCTTTGGAATTGTTGGACAAATCCTGCCCTGAGCGAAGTCGAAGGGTTGCAAATTTGTCCTACTTATGCAAGCCGTCAATCACGACATCCGAAAAAATCACGGCGATTTGTTGCGGCGTGAGGCGTCCATCGGGCGAGTACCATTGATAGAGCCAATTGCACATTCCCAGGATCGCCAGCGCGACCATGCGGGTATCCAGCGCGCGGAAATCTTTGTGCGCGATGCCTTCCTGCAAAATTTTTTCGATGAGGCGCGCGTGTTTTTCGCCTTCGGCGCGCACTTTGGTGTGATAGCGATTGCCGAGCGCGCGGCGTTCGGAGAGATAGACGGTGTAGATGTCGAGTTGGTCGCACAACGCGACGAGATGCGATTCAATCGCGCGGCGCAGTTTGTCGGGAGGAGAATCATTCGAGGCGACAATCGCTTCCAGTTGCTGGGTCAGCGCGCCGCTGCTGCGCTCGAAGATTTTGAAGAGGAGGTCTTCTTTGCTGGAGATGTAATGGTAGAGCGAACCTTTTTGCAAGCCGACCGCGTCGGCGATGTTGCGCATGGAGGTCGCGTGGTATCCTTTTTCTCGAAAAATGCGGACCGCTTCGGCAAAGATCACTTCGTCTTTGCTGGCTTCTTCCGCGACGCCACCCTTACGCATTCTCCCTCCTCCCGTTCCTCGTTGAATGGGTGATCGGTTGAATCTACCGACCGTTTGGTAGATTCATTATAACATGGAGACGCCGGGTTGTCAATTTGGATTTTACCGAAACAAATCGTGTTCCTTCGCGCGGACGATCTCGCGCGCCGCGCCGTCGCGCCGCGCGATGGGCGCGCCGCGCGCGTGAATAATCGGGCGACCCTCGTCGGCTTGTCCTTGCAGCAGCGACGCGGCGGACGCGATCTGATCGGCAAAGCCAACCGTCGTCACTTGCAGCTGATAGCCGAACAGATCGGGCTGCCCGCGCAAATCCTCAACGCCGGGCAAACCCGCGACGCCGATCGCGACGCCGACCGCGCCGTTGCGCCACGCGCGACCGTGCGAATCGTTGATGACGACGCCGACTGCGCGCGTCGTTGCCGCGCGCAATCGTTCGCGTAATTCGCGCGCCGAACGATCCGCGTCTTCAGGCAAGCGCAAGACCCATTCATTTTCGTCGTGGGGCGCGACGTTGGAACGATCAATTCCCGCGTTCGCGCAGACCCAACCGTGATGCGTTTCGACGATGATCAACCCGGCGCGCACGCGGACGATTTCGCGTGTATCCCACAAGACGACTTCGCAAAAGCGCGCGTCCTTGCCGGACTGCTGCGCCAATTCCAACGCGCGCGGCGACGGTGTCACATCACGCAAGCGTACCATCCGCCCTTCCGTTTTGCTGACGATTTTTTGCGCGAGGATCAGTACGTCGTCGTCTTGCAATTCGATGCGCGCGTCGGATAAGCCGCGCAAAATGATCGCGGCGAGATCGTCGCCGCGTTGGATGAGCGGGATATTGGGGAGGGCGGTCAGGGTAAGTTGAGGCATAGATCGGGAAACGTGATGCGTGAAACGTGAATTAGACGCGCGGCACGCCCGTGATGCGGATTCCTGCGCCGCGCACTTTGTACTTGATGTTCACCGCGATCAAAACCGCCGTCAGCGCCTCGACGGCAACGGCGTTCGCGAGCGCGCCGCCGTCGAACGCGTCGACGCCAATGCAGCGAATCAAATCGATCGCCGTCGCGCGCGCGTCTTTGTCGTTGCCGCAGACGATCACGTCCGTCTCGATTTTCTCTTCGACCGCTTCGAGTTTTTCAGGCGAGATGTTTTGGAACGCGCAAACGACTTTCACCCCATCGCCAAAGAATTGCTGTACCTCTGCCGTGACCGATCCGGCGGCAGGCGGTTTCGCGCGGCTCTTGCGTTCCGGGTCAAGCGACGACGCGACGCTGATGACGATTTTGCCTTGCGCCGCGTCGCGTATGTCTTCGAGAATCGGTGGCATCCCGGCGTACGGCACCGCGAGCAGAACGACGTCGGCTTGCGCCGCCGCATCGCGATTGGAATATCCTTCGACACGCGGAGCGGCTGCGCCGAGCCGCGCGTTCAATGCGCTTGCCGCGTTCTGCGCCTTTGCCGCGTCGCGCGAACCGATCAACACGCGCACTCCGGCTTTTGCAAAGCGCGCGGCGATGGCATTACCTTCTCTTCCCGTACCCCCGATGACGGCTAACGTTGTTTTCATTTGTCCTTTCGTTGTTCGACTCATCCGCCTCGCTTGACGTACTTGTCGAAGAAGGCGATTGACCGCTGCATCGCAACCGAAAAATTTTTGGAGAGATTGTGATCGTCGTTCTGATACCGGAAGAATTCGGCAACCTTGCCCGCCGCGAGGACTTGCGTATGCAGGGATTGTGAAAAGATCCAGGGAACTTCGGCGTCCGCCTCGCTGTGATGCAATTGAATCGGACCGGAAAGATCGGCCAGGTAGGCATTGGGTGAAATCGAATTCCAGAATTCCGGATTCTCCGCCGGAGTTCCATATTGCTCGAAGAAATTCTCGCGCCACCGGCGACTCGCGCTGGGCGTCGGAATATTCGTCGGTCGGCGTCGCCACTGTGAAATCAGATCGGGATAAGACGCGACGACGCCCGACCAGATCACTCCGGCTTTGATGTCCGGGCGAATGACCATCGCGCGCACGATGATCTGCCCGCCCATCGAATGTCCCCACATCCCGACGCGATTCGGATCGGCGTCCTTGTATCGTTTGATCGAAGCCATCGCGTTGAGAACGTCGATTGTATAGTCCGGCGATCCATACCCGCCGCGCGCCTCGCCTTCCGAATTTCCATGTCCGCGATAGTCCGAACGCAGAACGATGTAACCGGCGCGCGCAATCGCGTCCACATAGTTGACGTACCGCTCGGTCGTCTTGTACGTGGCGGGCGGAATATAACCGTGATTGAAGAGGATCACCGGAAAACCGGTTTGGGGTTTCGCGCTATTTGGAACGGTCATCAGCGCGTAGATCTTCAATCCATCGGAAAGATAGGAAACGATATAGCGTTTGTAATTCGCGCCGGGCGCGAGCGTTTGTTCGATGGTGATGTCGCTGCCCGGATACTCGCGCTGCCGCATACTTTCGATGGTGAGTGGATTGGGCGGCGTCGGAGTTGGCGCGCTCGTCGGCGTCACAGTTGGCAGCGCGACATTCTGCGCTTGAGTTGGGAGTGGCGGCAAAGTGGCTGAGGGTTCAACCGGCTGAACAGGTAACGACTCGCCGATGCCGCATGCCGTTAGTAACGCCGACAGACTGAGCAGCGCACTCAGTATGATCGATCTATTCACTTTCAAAGGTTCACACTTTATTCTAGAAGTGAATTCAAGAATTCACTTGAGTATAGATTACAGCGTCTGCACGCGCCGCCACACTTTTTGCGCGGCTTTTTTCGCGCGCGCCGCAATCGCGGCTTCATCGAGCGTGAGCAGTTCGCGATCCTTCATCAGCAGTTTGCCCGCGCCGATCGTGTGCGTGACGTGCGCGCCGTCAATGCCGAAGATGAGTTGCCACGGAAAATTACCGGCGGTCAGCGGCGTGTACGGAATGTAATCGAGCAAGATTATATCTGCGAACGCGCCAACTGACAACTCCCCCACGCGCGGCTTCCAAAAAACCTGCGCGATTTTTGCGTTGTTGGCGTACGCCATCTGCAAAACCTGATCCGCGCCCATCACGCGCGGATCGCGCCGCGCCGCTTTGTACAAAAGGTACGCGGTCTTCATTTCGCAAAAGTGGTTGTTGGAAAAACCATCGTTGCCCAAGCCGACGTTGACGCCGCGCCGCAACATCCCCAGCACATCCGCGACGCCGACCGCGTTATTCATGTTCGAGCGCGAATTGTGGACGATGTTCGTCTTGGTGCGCCGCACCGTTTCGATTTCGCCGATGTCGAGGTGGACGCCGTGCGCGATGATCGTCTTGGGTCCCAAAATGCCGCGCGCGTCCAGCCGGTCGGCGGCGCGCATTCCGTACTTTTGCAGCGAATCGTCCTCATCCGCGATGTCTTCCGCGACGTGAAGATGAAAACCGGTGTTCAGTCCGTCGAGTGCGGCGCGCGCTTGCTCCAGCGTTTTGTCGGAGACGGTGAAGGGTGCGTGTAATCCAAAAGATGCCGTGATACGTGTTGCGTGTTGCGTGACGCGCTCCCCTGCGACCCTTTTGATGAACCGCACGTTCTCGCGAATACCGGCTTTTGCCCCCGCCGCGCCGTTGCGATCCGTGACTTCGTAACAGAGGGACGCGCGCACACCGGATTCCAGCACCGCGTCGGCGATCGCGTCGAGCGAGCCGTCAATCGCGTTCGGACTCGCGTGGTGATCGATCAGCGTCGTCGTCCCGTTGCGAATCGCGTCCACGAGACAGACGAGCGCGGACAATCGGCAATCTTCGAGCGTCAGCGCGCGGTCGATCTTCCACCACAATTTGTCGAGGATTTCCGGAAAGTTCCGCGCGGCGGGACCGGGCGGTAGTGACATGCCGCGCGCGAACGCGCCGTAAAAGTGCGTGTGCGCGACGATGCTGCCGGGCATCACGAGTTTGCCGCGCGCGTCGAGTTTTTCCGCGCGCGGATATTTTCTCTCCAGCGCGCGCGTCGCGCCGATGTCCGCGATCTTGTCGCCGCGAATGTACACCGCGCCATTTTCGATGACGCGATTTTCCGCGCCGAGCGTGATGAGCGTGCCGTTGGTGATTAACATATCCGCCCTCCTGTCATTGCGAGGAGCATCCTGAGCGGAATCGGAGCGAAGCGAAGATGGAGTCGAAGGATGCGGTGCTGGGCGATAGTCGAAGCAAGCAATCCCCAGGTTACTCGGAGATTGCTTCGCATCCTTCGACTACGCGGCAGAGACCGCCGCTCCGCTCAGGACGCTCGCAATGACACGTGCCGCGCTAGCCGCGCGCCGACTTCAACTTTGCATCAATCTCGCCAACCATCTGCTGATGGTTGATCCACCATTCTTGACCGGTCTGCGCGTTCAACTCTTCGACCGTCTTGCCTTGTTGTTCGATCCACGTGTAATATTTCAAGTGATGCCACTGCTTGCGCGTGTCGGTCGTACCTTCGCGAATCCAATCGGTCTTTTGATCGCAAAAGATGTGAGCGCGCGCGGTTGCTTCGGCTTCGTCCATCTTGCCGAACATTTTCGTCATGTCGTCCATTACCGAGTGATAACGATCGATCGCGTCGGTGCAAATCGTGACGATGACGTCGTTCTTGCCGAAGCCATAAAACTTCGCGGTTTTGATCGCGCCGAGGACGTTGCACACGCCGCTGATGCCAAAAATCGCTGCCATTTTTTCAACCGACGCGCGCGGCACGCCGAATCGCTTGACGAGCGTGTTCCATCCGGCTTCTTCGGTGAGCAACTGCAAACCTTTCTTGCACTCGATGTCGTCGAGGCACATCATCGCATCCTGGTTCATCACGTTGTGAATCCAGGTCACGTGCTTGTCGCCGATGCCTTGAATGTCGTGCGAGCCGTAGCCGTTGTTGAAAAGCGTGGGACATTGAATCGGTTCGAGTCCGACAATTTTGTGATCGTGCCACACTTGCTTCAAGCGATCACCCGCGGCAATCGTGCCCGCGCTGCCCATCGCGGAGCAGTACGCGGAAATCTTGCCGGTGCCGATGCCTTGCTGCTTCAGCACATCCGCAAGTTCGACAATCGTGCCGCCGGTGACGTGATAGTGGAAACGATAGTTGCCCATCACTTCGAACTGATTGAGGATGCGGACTTGCGGATCTTGGCGCAGGCGATGCGTCTCGTCGTAAATTTCCTTGACGTTCGATTCCGAGCCGGGCGTCTTGATGATGCGCGCGCCGTACGACTCGATGCGCGCGAAACGTTCCTTGCTCATTTCGGCGGGCAAGACGACGATGCTGTCAAAGCCCATCCGGCAGCCGACGTACGCGCCGCCGATGCCGTAGTTGCCGGTCGAGGGCCAAACGAGCGTGTGCACGCTGGGATCCACTTCGCCGAACATTTGCTTTTCGATCAGCACGGAATACGCCGCGCCGACTTTGTGCGAGCCGCTCGGAAAATCTTTGCCGTAGAGGACGACGATGTTCGCGTCCACGCCGGTCAACTCTTTCGGCATGACGTGATAGTAGATGTTGTTGTTGCTATCACGCCAAGTGATGTTGAACAGGTTGATCGGATCGAGCGGGTCTTTCGTTCTTGCTTCAACCGCGCGCTTGCGAATCTCCGGCGCGATCTGGTTGGGATGAAGCATTTCTTCGAAGGTGGGACCAAGAATTAGTTTGGACATGGGTATCTCCTTGATAGATTTGGCGAGTTCGGAAACCTGTCAGGTCTGTTCAATCGGCATCCTCTCCAATCAACTCCGCAATTTGCATTTCGTCAATCGGAAGATTGTGCGCTGATTTGAAATTGCTATCGCCGCTGAACCACTCCAACACAACGTCGCGGCAGAGTCGTGTTGGTTTCGTGGAAAAGAACGCTTGGTATGACGAGTATGGATACTCGCGAAAATCGCTGACGAAACCGTGCTTTTGCGGATTCAGGTGGATGTAGCGAATCAAGTTGGTGAAATATTCGTCGCGCGTTACGCGAATTCTGCCAAACGGTCGTTGAAACAGATTGCCCGTGCGCCCGTACGCAATATTGATGGATTTGGTGTAACTGTTGAACAAGTTGGAAAATTGTTGGGAGGGCTCCAGGTACTTTAGACCTGTCAGGTTTCCGGAAACCTGACAGGTCTCACACTCGCGAATCCGCGTCAAGAGATGGAAATGATTCCGCAACAAACAATACGCAAATGTTTCTGCAATCGGCTCGATGTGCTTGGCGTACAGCGTCAGGAAATAGCCATAGTTGCGCGGCTCGCGGAAAATGTTTTCGCCGCCATTGCCGCGATTGTAGATGTGATAGTACGCGCCATGGACAAGCGGGATTTGCTTTTGCATCGTTGCTTCCCGTCAAGACGTGTCCGGTCTGTCAATTCGCATTGCCGCTACCAAGACCTGTCAGGTTTTTAGAAACCTGACAGGTCTGAATTCCCAAAATTTTTCGCTGGGGGGCAAACTACGCCCCCCAGACCCCCCGTTCAGAGTTCCAGAGTCCAGAGGGATCAGAGATCAGAGTCAGGACGCGCCCGCGACGACCCGAAAACCGTCGTACCTGAGCCCGAAGTTCGGGACGTACCAGCCGCGACACGCCGCGCGGACGTAGTCGGAACCAAAGTCGAACGCGCCGCCGCGCAGCACGCGGGCTTGCCCAGACGCGGGTCCTTTGGGATTTTCCTTCAGCGAATTCTTGTAGTAGTTCTCGTCGTACCAATCCGCGCACCATTCCCAGACGTTGCCCGCCAGATCTGCAACGCCGTAGAAACTGTCTCCTTGCGGTGAGTATTTCCCAACAGGCGTTGTATCTCCAATTCCCGATTCAGAAGAGTTGCATCTGGACACGTCGAAATCTTTACCCCAGGGGTAGATGCGTTTCTCTTTTTTGATGTCGTCCCAACTTGCCGCTTTCTCCCATTCCGCTTCAGTCGGCAAGCGTTTGCCTACCCATTGCGCGTATGCAGTTGCGTCATCCCAAGAGACATTAACGACAGGATAATTTTCTTTGCCCTGCGGAATTTTTCCGTTTTGCCAATGAGATGGCGGTGAATGTTTTGCGGCATCCACGAATTTTTTGTAATCCGCGTTTATCACGGGAAAGCGAGAAATGTAGAACGCGTCAAGGTAAACCGTGTGCGGTGGTTTTTCATCATCACTACCTTCATTGCCGCCCATCATAAACTCACCAGCGGGGACAAGCAACAGTTCTCTGCCATCTTTGTCAACTTTTTTGGTCACGCCCGCTTGAACCATTGGCGACCACGCGCGCTCGAACAAAGTTTGGGTGCGTTTGTAATTCGGCTTGGCGCGGCGGATTTGCTCAAACAACGGGAACGCCTTTGCCCAATCGTCTATATCCAGCGCGTCCAGCAATCGCTCGTAAATTTCCGCCAGCGCGATCCAGCGATTCGTCGTCGCCAATTTCGCGCGCGCGTCCAAAAACTGCGGATCGAGTTGCAACAATTCTTCCAAGCGCGCGTGCGCGTCCTGCCACGATTCAGCGCGGTCGTCTTTGTCCGCCAGCGCTTGCTTCATCAAATCGTCGGCGGCAAGATAAAGTTGCAGTTTTTGCAGACGCGCAGGCGCGTCGCGATAATCGGCGATCTTTTCAAAGCGCGCGGCGGCTTCGCGCAAGTTGCCCTCGCCTTGAAGCGCGCGCGCTTCTTGGTAGAGATCCGCCAATTCATCGCGCGGGAGTGTCGGCGCGCGTGGCGGCGCGGGCGTGGATTTCGGCGGCGCGCTTGCTGTGGGTGTAGCGTGGGTGGAACGCGCGGGCACTGCGGTAGATGTCGGACGCGCCACCTTGAAACCCTTGCTCAACAACTCTTCCAGCGCGGCATCGTATCGCCCCACAAAATTGATGTAAAGCACAGGTTTCAGTAAAACCGGCAAATCACAGGGTTCGACGACAAGCGGAATGATCTCCGGACGCCCGCGCACACGCCCTTTCGAGTCGCGTTCGTTCTTGAGCGTAATCGCCGCGTTGATTTCTTCTTTGCACCAAGGCGAATCGAGCGCAGCAAGCGAAAGAATTGGAACATAGACATCGCACTTTTCCAAGCCCTCTGAAATGCGCGCCGCGATATTTTCGCCGGGCTGAATCGAGTACGCGTCAAAAAAGCCCTCCAAGCCGTGCTTGCGTAAATCGTCGCACAGCCGCTTGGCAAAGTCAATGTCTTTCCAAGAATGAGTGATGAAGAATTTGGGTGTCTGTGGCATCGCGCCTCCGCTGGGACAATTACGTTACGATTTACGTTGCCAACTCACATCAACTATGCTACAATCATACTCGACAGTGACTCAAATGGCAAACCCAGATTACAAGCACGCCCTCCAATCCGCGCGTCGCTTCGTTCGGGCGGTTCAAAAAGACGGCATCCGCCTCGACGCCGCGTATCTCTATGGCTCGTACGCGCTCCGTACCGCGCATGAACACAGCGACATTGACATCGCGCTCGTGTCGAACGATTTTACGCATCGCTCGGCTGATTGGATCAAGTTGCGTCCTGCCATCCAATCAATGGACGCGCGGATCGAATACGTGCAGTATCGCCCCAAAGATTTCCGCGACGAGAATCCGCTCGTGTGGGAAATCAAGACCACCGGCATTTCGCTCTTGGGCAAAACGAGCGAGGAATTTTGCGTTGACCCGAATCGTCCACGCAAAACACGCGCGGTTGCAAACTATTGGAAGCGAACCGCGGATTACCATTGGCGATTCGCCCAATCATCGTTCAGAGTGCGACGATATTTGTACGCGCTGAGTTTCGGTCGCTTCTATGTTGAAGAGATGCTCAAAGCGGTGATTGTCCGCCGCACGCGCGCGCACGCGCCTTTTCGTCTGACCTTGTGCCAATTTGCAGAGACAGCTGGTCTCGCGCTCGCGCCCGCGCAATGTGCTCGGCTTGCGCGCTGGGATACGTACACCATCGAAGCCGACGCGCCCGATCATCCGCTCAGTTCGCGCAAATTCACGCGCCGCTTCTGCCAATTGGAAATGAACGAAATGCGTCGTTTCGGCAGATGGTGTCAACGAATGAAGAAACGAATAATCGAATGACTTGCCCACGGCGCGTAATTCGTTTATTCGTTCAAATTCGTTGACACGCAACGAAACCCCACCGTCGCGTACCCGTTATCCGGCACGATGTAATCGCGGTTCGCGCAGCGCGCGTAATCCGGCGAAATATCCCACGCGCCGCCGCGCAGCACGCGCCAATCGCCGGACTCGGGACCCGGTGGATTGAAAGTGAAGGGACGCTTGTAATACTCCGCGTCGTACCAATCCGCGCACCACTCCCACACATTCCCCGCCATGTCAATCACGCCGTACGGACTGTCGCCCAGTTGCGCGTACTGCCGGACGGACGTCGTCGCGCGCAAATCCGACATCTTGGTGTTGCAGCGACCTTGATCGAATTCCTGTCCCCAGGGATAACGTCGACCATCTGTGCCGCGCGCGGCTTTTTCCCACTCTGCTTCGGTTGGCAATCGCTTGCGCGCCCAGCGCGCGTACGCGCTTGCATCGCCCCAGGAAACGAAGACAACTGGATAATTGTCTTTCTCGCGCGGAAAAGTGCGGTCATCCGGATCCCAATCCGGCGGCGCGGGATGTTCTGGATTCGCGTCGAGGAAGCGTTTGTACTCCGCGTTCGTCACCGGCGTTTCGTCGATGTAGTACGCGGCGAGATCGACGCGATGCTGGGGCATCTCATCGGCAAACCATTTCAGCCGCCAGCCGTACTCTCGTTGCATTTCGACCGCGTCGGCGTCGCTCGTGCCCATCAAAAACCAACCCGCCGGAATGAGCATCATTCGCTTGCCGTCTCTGCCGATCTGAATTGGTTCGAATGCCATAACGATGCTCCTTTGCATACGAGGGCAACCACCCTTCGACTGTGCTCAGGGCGAGCCCGGGATTGCCTCTACGATTTCAGCACGCGGCGCAGCGCGTCCAACGATGGTTCGATGCGCGTGCCTTGCCCTGCGACCCGCATCGCGCTCTTGATGTCTTTCAAACCGCTGCCGGTGATCAAACACACCATCGTTTCGTCCGATTTCACGAGACCTTGCTTGACCGCTTTGACCAACCCCGCGTACGCCGCCGCGCCAGCGGGTTCCGCGAACACCGCTTCCGCGCGCGCTAAATCGCGAATTGCCGCGAGAATTTCGTCGTCAGTCACAGTGAGGTACGCGCCACCCGTTTCGCGTACCGCGCGCACCGCGCGCACGCCGTCGCGTGGAATGTCCGCGCTGATCGAATCCGCAAGCGTCGTCGCGCTGACCGGCGTGATTTTGTCCGTCCCCGCTTTCCACGCATTATAACACGCCGCCGATCCTTCGGCTTGAATGCCCATCAAGCGCGGCACGCGAAGCGGGTCGATCCAACCGAGCGCGGCGAGATCGCGCAGCCCTTTCCACAATCCGCTGATGATGTTGCCGTCGCCGACGGAAACGAAGATGCGATCAGGCGCGCGCCAACCCCCACCCCGCCCCTCCCCCGTTCCCACAGGGGAGGGAGACAGTTGTTCGCAAATTTCGATTGACGCGGTTTTCTTGCCTTCGACCGTGAACGGATTGTACGCGGTGTTGCGGCAGTACCAGCCGAATTCTTTCGACGCGGCGAGGCAGAGATCGAACGCTTGATCGTAATTGCCCTTGACGAGCATCACGCGCGATCCGAAGATCAGCAGTTGCGCGATTTTCGCTGGCGGCGCGGTTTCGGGGACGAAGATCACCGTCGGCATTTGCGCGGCGGCGGCGAGTCCCGCGAGCGCGGCGCCCGCGTTGCCGGTGCTCGCCGTCGTGATGATCTCGACGCCGAGTTCGCGCGCTTTGGCGACGACGAACGCGCTCGCGCGATCTTTGAATGACGCGGTCGGATTGCGTCCATCGTCTTTGATGTACAAGTTGCTCAAGCCAAGTTGCGCGCCGATTTTCTGCGCGCGATACAGCGGTGTCCAGCCGACTTGGAGCGGCGGCGCGAATCGCGAAGCGTGCGCGTCGTCAATCGGCAGCAGATCAGCGTACCGCCAGATCGAAAAATCGCGCGAGTCGGAAATCTTTCGCGGTGATGTTTTTTTCGCGATTTTCGCGTAATCGAGAATCGTGTCGAGGATGCCATCGTCGCCGTGTTTCGGGCAGACGTACCGCGTCGTCCTGGGATCGAGTTCGTCGCCGCACAGTGTACATTTGAAATGATAGGTCATAGGAACTCCAGTGTCCAGTATTCAGTATTCAGTGTTCAGTGTTCAGTGTTCAGCATGTCTGCACTTCACTGGATACTGAAAACTGAATACTGCTTACTGCTTTTCACCAAGTTGTTCCGCTCTCGCAAAATCCAGTTGCGCGTTCGCTTCATCCCCCAGAGCGCGCCGCGCCGTGCCGCGCCAGAAGAAAAACTCGGGCACGGTTGCATCGCGCAGGATCGCCGCGTCGAATTCGGGAAGCGCTTGTTTCGCGCCGCGGTGGTGGTAGATGCACAAGCCCAATCCAAAGTGCGCGCGCGCGCCAAGTGCGGGATCGCTGACGCGCGCGAGCGCGGCGCGAAAATGCTTCTCGCCGTCGGTGTAACGCTTTTGGATCAACCGAATTTGCCCGATGTTGTACAGCGCGCGCGAATTTTGCGGATCGATTTTCAGCGCAGTGCGGTAATCCACCAGCGCCAGATCGAATTGATTCTGCGACGCGAAAAAGTTGCCGCGCGCAACGATCGGATCGAGCGCGCCGGGTCGCGCGGCAATCGCGTTGTCGAGTTGTTTGAGATGATCGCGTGCGCCTGCGTACAAACTCACCTCCCAACGCTTGACGAACGCGCTGCGATCAAGCAGCCAGAGCGCGAGGACGAGCGCCGCGTGCGCGACGCCGAGCGGAATCGTGAGCAGCCAACTCGTGCCGTAAATCGTCCGCCAATCGCCGTGAAAACCCGCGAGCGTCAACAGCGGATAGCCGACGAGTGCCCAGCCCAGTTGGATGCGCGCGAGCGCGAGCATCGTGTACTTGATCCATGGTTTGCGCGTGATCGCCAACAGCGCGATTGGAACGAATCCCAAAACAATCGAAACGAGATTGCCCGACAGCGAAATCCACCACTTTTGCAAATCCGAGAAATTCCCAACTGGAACGACGTAACCATAGAACAAGGCGTAATGAAATTCGATGACCTGTCCGCCGACTTGGAGCGTCGCGAGTGCGTGCCCGAGTTCGTGCAGCAAGACGCCAATCGGAATGAAAACGAAAAACGCGATTTCACTCGCGAGACGGCGATCAAACGCGGTCAATTCGTCGTCGGTGAACGCGCGCCAATTTTTCGCCAGTGTCCACAGCGCGCGGACGCCGAGAAAGGCATAGAGAAGCGAAAGGAGGTCGAAGAGTTGCATAAGTTTGGAGTGCAATAGTGTGTTAGTGCGATAGTGCGATAGTTTCACTTTTGGGCAACTATCGCACTATCGCACCATTGCACTATCGAACTATGTGAGTTCCTGTCTCCCCGCGCAGCGCGCGCCCGATGTTTTCGGGATTCGTGATGATCGCGTGCTTGCCGCCGGCTTCGAGATACCAAATGATCGCCTGCATCTTCGGCGCCATCGAACCTTTGGCAAAGTGCGTGCCCTCGGCGAGATATTGTTTCGCATCGGCGAGCGTCATCTTGTCGAGCCATTGCTGGTTCGGCTTGCCGAAATTGATCGCGACTTTTTCGACCGCCGTCGCGATCAAAAATAGATCGGCGTTGATTTCGCGCGCGAGCAAACTCGACGCGAAATCTTTGTCGATCACTGCCGCAGTCCCGCGATATTCGCCGTCGCCAACGTCGATCACGGGGATGCCGCCGCCGCCAACCGTGATGACGATGATCCCTTTTTTGAGCACCGCTTCGATGGTCGTCTGCTCGACGATTTCCTGCGGCAGCGGCGACGGGACGACGCGCCGCCAACCGCGTCCCGCGTCTTCGACGACACTCCAGCCCATTTCGTTCTTGCGCCGCGTCGCCTCGATTTGATCCATAAATCCGCCGATGGGTTTACTCGGATTCTTGAACGCCGGATCATTTTGATCGACCAGAACCTGGGTGATGATCGTCGCGCAGCGCTTTTTGACGCCGCGATGATACAACTCGTTTTGCAGCGCCTGCTGCAATTCGTAACCGATCGCGCCTTGCGTGTCCGCGCCGCACACGTCGAGCGGAACTTCGTGCATCCCTTCAACCTTCGCCGCGATTTCGGATCGGCGCAAAACGAAACCGACTTGCGGACCGTTGCCGTGTCCGATCGCGACATCCCAACCCTGTTCCACCATGTCCGCGATATGATGCGCCGTCTCGCGCAACGATTCTTCCTGATCTTCGACCGATTGATGCTGCGGATCTTTGATCAGCGAATTCCCGCCAATCGCGACGACAGCGATCTTACGCTTTGCGATTTTCTTTACGATTTTCTTTTTTGTTGCCATTGTCTAATCTCCTGGTCTGGTAGTCGGATAGTCGGGTAGTCAGACTAACCGACTACTCGACTACGTGACTATCAAGACATCGTGAGCGCCATCACCGCTTTTTG
The DNA here is from genome assembly GCA_020723345.1 of Candidatus Aquidulcis sp. GTDB lineage: Bacteria > Chloroflexota > Anaerolineae > UBA4142 > UBA4142 > VGOB01. The sequence goes on from DYJA01000003.1 coordinate 97,161, forward strand.
CGCGTGCAAGCGATTCTCGGCTTCATCGTACACGACTGACTGCGCGCCGTCAATCACGTCATCTGTGACTTCGATGTTGCGGTCGGCGGGCAGCGGGTGCATGTAGATCGCGTCGGGTTTCGCCAATTTCATCTTCGCTTCGTCGGTGATCCAATGCTTGTACGAATCCTGGATTTTCTTTCCTTCATTCTTGTCGTCGGTCGTCAGCAGCGGACCCCACGACTTGGCGTAGATCACATCCGCATCCTTGAACGCTTTCTCCATCCCGTTCTTGTCCGCGACGATTTCAAACGCGGTGCCGAATTTCTTCGCCTGCGCTTGCGCCTGCGCGACGATGTCGGGCATCAGTTTGAATTCGGGCGGATACGCGAGCGTCACATCCATTCCAAAACGCGGCATCTGCAAGATCAACGACTGCGGCACTGAAATCGGTTTGAGGTACGACGCGGCGTACGCCCACGAGACGACGATTTTCTTTTTGCGAAGATCGCGCCCCTTCTTTTCAAAAATCGTCATCAAGTCCGCGAGGCATTGGAACGGGTGATAGATGTCGCACTGCATATTGAGAATTGGCGCGCGCGAATATTTCGCGACTTCGTTGATGTACGCGTTGCCGAATTTCCAATCGCACTGTCGAATCGCGATGCCGTCGAAATAGCGACCGAAAATTTCGCCGATCTCTTTCGCGGTGTCGCCGTGCGCGATCTGCGTCGTGTCCGAATCGATGAACGCGGCGTGTCCGCCCAGTTGCGCCATTCCCGCTTCGAACGAGCCGCGCGTGCGCGTGCTGGAAAAGAAAAAGAGCATCGCGAGCGTCTTGTCGCGCAAGATCGGATGCGGTTCGTTCAGCGCGCGCTTGCGCTTTAGATCGAACGCGACGTCCAAAACTGTTTCGACTTCCTCTTTGGAAAAATCCAGGTCGCCGATGAGATCGCGACCGTGAAGGTAGGTTTGCATATTCGTTGTCTCCTTGTTGATGAGTACAATAGTGCGTTAGTGCAATAGTGCGATAGTTGGCTGTCAATGAAGTCAACTATTGCACCACTGCACTATTGCACTATCCCTTTCGATTGCGTAGATACGCGATCAAGCCATTGATGAGACGCTTGGCTTCGCTAGCGAGGTCATAGGCGTGCTGACGTTGTTCCTCGGTGATGTACTTGCGATCAAGCGCTTGATAGAGTTCGGATTGGACTTCGCTGGCGGAGCGGCGCGCCATTTTCAGAAATCGAATGAACTCGGGGCCAGAGCCAGAGTCAAATCCTTCGGCAATGTTGTGCATCACCGAACTTGCCGCGCCGCGAATTTGATCGCGCAGGTAGAAATCGCAGGCGAACTTGGGGCTGAACGCCAAATCGTCAATCACATTCGTCAGTTGCCGCGCTTTCTGCCACGCCAACAAATCCTCGAATCGTTGAATCTTCGGCATCGCACCTCCAACTATCGCACGATTGCACTATCGCACTATTGCACTCTTGAACTATTCAACTGCCCCAAGCACGAGCGCAATCAACGCCATCCGCATCACGACGCCGTTGAATGCTTCTTGCCAGTAGCGCGACCAGCGCGTAATGTCAACGTCGGCGGGAATTTCGTCCATGCGCGGAAGCGAGTGCAACAAGATCGCGTCGCTCTTCGCTTTCGACATCAACAATTCGCGCGTGATCCTGTAATTCGCGGGCGTAAGCGATTTGTCCTTGCTCGCCTCCTGCCGCGCTTGCGTGTAATCGGGCTGCACGACTGGCTCGACCAAAATCACATCGGCTTCCGCAATCGCTTGCTCGACGTGCTCCGCTTCGCGAAAATTCAGCGCGTACTTTTTGAAATCGGCTTTGTATTCCTCGGGCATCCGCATGTCGGGCGAATTGGGAAAGAGCGCGTTCGCGCCGGGCGAGACAAACGTGATCGGGCAATCGAATTGCGACAGCGCGTAACCGAGCGAGTGCATCGTCCGCATTCGCATGTCGCCGACCGCGAGCCACCGCAATCCATCGATGCGACCTTTTTCGCGCAGCACGGTGTAGAGATCGGTGAGAATCTGGGTCGGATGTTCGCCCCAACCGTCGCCGCCGTTGATAATCGGCACACTCGACCACTGCGCGGCTTCGTGCGGCGCGCCTTTTTGGAAATGGCGCATCACGATCACGTCGCCGTAAAATTCGAGCATCTTGACGGTATCCTTGATACTTTCCTGATACCAATCGCCCGCGCGCGTCATTTTGAAATCGGCAAAGCCGGTGACGTGCCCGCCGAGACGATGCATCGCGGCTTCGTGCGCGAGGCGCGTGCGCGTGCTCGGCTGATAGAACGCGGCGACGAGCGTCTTGTCTTTCAACAGATCGCTGTTGCGGCGTTCGCGCGCGATCGGCTCCAGCCGTTCCGCAATTTCGAACACGCGAAAAAATTCGTTGCGTTCGAATTCTTTGAGCGACAAAATGTCGCGTCCTGCAAAACTACGCATGGTGAAACCTCCTGTTTGTTTTTGCCACAGAGGACACAGAGATCGCAGAGAAAACCTCTGTGTCCTCTGTGCGCTCTGTGGCTTATCCGCTATTGCCCACGCGACGAATCACGTGGAACGAAAAATATCCTGGGACAAAATAACTGGTCGAATAGTCGATGATCTGTCCATCACGCGTGAAAAGTTGCGCGACGAGTTTATGCAGCGGCGCGCCGCGCTTGAGGCGCAGTTTGCGCGCGATAATCGCGTCCGCCGACTCGATGAGAATTTCGGTGCGCGAATGACTGAGCGTCAATTCGCGGCGCTGCAAGAATAGATCGAGAATGGAGCCACGGAAATTTTTGTCGAGGTCTTGACGGCGCAGAATCGTCGTGGGGACGACATCGACGAGATACGCGATCGGACGCGTGCCCGTCAAGATCACGCGCGCGACGGAAAGGACGGAGGTGTCCGGCGGCGCTTGCAGACATTCGGCTTCGGCGGCGGTCGCGCGACGCCCTTCGATGGTCGGCTCGCTCATCCGCGTTTCCAAGCCGATACCGCGCGCGAGCGTCTCTAGACTTTTCAGTTCTTCCAACCCCGTATCGATGCGCGGGGCAGGCGGCGTGGCGAACGTGCCGACGCCGTGGCGGCGCGTGACCGCGCCGCGCTGTTCCAATTGCGAGAGCGCCTCGCGGATCGTCGCGCGGCTTACGGTGAACTTTTGGCTCAACTCGGCTTCGGAGGGCAACAAGCCGTTGCCGCGCACCAGTTTGCCCGATGCGATGCCTTTGAGGATTTCTTGCGCGGCTTGGCGCGCGAGGGAAATATTTCGGCGGACCATTCGACGGCTCGGTGGAAAATTGGTCAGACGATAGTCGTCTGACAAGTAGGAGTATACGAAAAATGGAGGAAATGTCAAGACAAAATGAGCCCATTGACCAATGTGCCAATGAGCCAAAACCATTGTTTTTCAAGTAGATTTGGTTCATCGGCTCATTGTGCAATCCATTCCCCTGCCCACTCTTCCGCGTTCGGCATTCCGCTTTCGCGCGCCGCGCGCACGACCGCGCTGACGTCCAGCGGCACGCGGCGAAACTCCACCGCGAGATCGTCGCCGCGCGATGCGACGATGGCGTACTCGCTCCACGGCACACGCCGATTCATCTCGGGCGTCGCGCCAACCTTGACAGGCAACCCGACACTGCCCGGATTGACAAGGAGCGTATCGCCGAATCGCCGCAACATTTGCGCGTGCGTATGCCCGCCTGCCATCACCGTTGCGCGATAATTGCCGAACATGCGCGCGAGTTCGTCGTCCGGCGTGGTCGCCCAAATGACGTGCGTGTGCGCTTGCGGCGAGCCGTGAAAGCCGAGCAGGGTTTTCCCATTCTCCAGTGACAATTCAACACGCAGCGGAAACGCGCGCATGAACTCGATGTCGGCGGGCGCGAACTGCTGCATCGCCCATTCCAACAGCGCCATCAGGCGCCGCTCTTTTTCCGAGTTGGGATCGTACGTCTGTGGCACAAGAAACCATTCGTCGGTGTTACCGCGCACAACCGGACAACCCAGGTCACGGACGCGTTGAATCGTTTCGCGCGGCTGCGGACCGCCTGCCGTAACATCGCCGAGACAAATGATCTGATCGACGCGCGCGCGTTCGATGTCGGCAAGCACAGTTTCGAGCGCGACGAAATTCGCGTGAAGGTCGGAAATGATCGCGATTCGCATTCGGTCCCTCCATCGGGAATGGTTTGGACGGCGAATCCATTCTAACACAACTTGCCGCAAAGTGTAAGGGCGAAGCATTTTTCGCATCCTGAGCGGAGCGTAGCGAAGTCGAAGGACGAAAAATGCTTCGCCCCTACTATCGCGCCGCCAGCGGCACGTACCCGCTCGTCACAATCGTCGCCCGACCTTCATCGGTGAAAAGCCAATCGCGCAACATCATCGCGGTGCCGCCGCGCGGCAGACTCTTGCGCGTCACGGCGTACACTTCCGCCGTCAACGGATACGCGCGCGTCGCGATGTTGTCCGACGTTGGCTTGACTCCGTTGACGCCGATGAGTTTTACATTTTTGTCGGGCAACATGAAGGTCACGTAGTAGTACACTGAGTAGCCGATGCCGAGCGGATCGCGACCGATGGCATTCACCGCGCCCATCATCGTTTCGATGAGCATGTCGGGCGACTTGATCATCGGCGCGCCCTTCATCACCAGCGCCTCCATCAATTCTTGACTACCTGAATTGCGATCGCGTTGGTACGCCTTGATTTGTCCCTTGCCGCCAAACGTCGCCCAATCGGTTATCTTGCCGGTGTAAACGTCGCGCACGTTTTCGATCTTGAGATCGTCCACAGGATTCTTGACGTTGACCAAGATCACGAACGCGTCCAACGCGAAGGCGCGCACGTCCAACTCGACGCGTTTCTCTTTCGCGGCTTTCAGTTCATCTTCCGATGGCGCACGCGCGACCAAGATGAGATCGGCTTTCCCTTCGATGAGATTGATGTACGCCGAATTGGTGCCAGTGTGCAGGGTGGCTTGGAATACTTTGTTCGCCTCTGGACTCAAACTTTGCATCAAATCGGGACCAAAGTTCCTCTCCCCAAACAACGGCGATTCAAGCCACGCGCAACGCACGCCGAACGTTTTGCACGCGATCACAGTGTGCAACGGTTTCGTCGAAGTCGAGCCATCCACTTTGGGATAATCGCGCGCGATCAGAGTGAAATCGGGTTTGACGGTCGGCTCCGCGGTCGGAGACGCGATTTGCGATTTCGGTGCGCAACTCGCGCAAGTCAAAATCAGCGCGATGACACCGACAATGTGAAAGATCATCTTTTTCATTTGAATCTCCTCATGTGACGGGGGACAAGTGACAAGGGACGTTTCACGCATCACGCATCACGTTTCACGTCCCTTTCCTCTCATTCCAGATCGAACGTCACGGTGACGCGCGCGCTGATCGAGATTTGTCCTGGCGCGAAAGTACCTTCGTCGCCGAACGCGCTGCCGCCGCCGACATTCTGCATGACGTTCTGCGTCATCGCGCCGCCCCAGCGCGAACTGTACGACGACCACCAGCCCGACGAATTTTCCTGGATTGATTGCGGCTCGCCGATTTTGCGTCCCAGTTCGCCCGCCAACGCGCTCGCTTTTTCTTTCGCGGCTTGAATCGCGAGCGCGCGCGCCTGATCGCGGTACTTGCGTAGTTCGGTCGTGCGAAATTGGACACCTTGCACGTGCGTCGCGCCCGCGCCCAACGCGCCCGTGAATACGTCTTCGAATTTGGAAACGTCTTTCAACGTGATCACCATCGTCTTGCGGATGAAATAGCCGATGAAATCCGCGTCGGTGTACGTTCCGTTGCGCCAGCGCGGCTCGACGTTGATCTGATCGGTCTGGACGTACTTGGGATCGATTCCAAAATCTTTCGTCAGCGCGGTGATGCGTTTGATCCGATCGTCGTTCTGTTTCTTCGCGATCTGGATATTCTTGTCCCAGGTCTCGACGCCCAGAACTACGATCACTTCGTCCGGTGCGACTTTGATCTCGGCGTCGCCGGTCGTCGTGATCGGACGCGCGGCGAGCAATGGCGCGGCGCGATTTTCCGCGTGAAGCGTCGGCGCGTTGGCGAACGCGAGAACGCCGAGAAAAAGAAACACCACAAGCAAAACACTCTTTCGCATTTTTCCTCCTTTGAGCCGTTGGACAAATTTGCAAATTTGTCCTACCCGTACCATACCAGAGGAATGTGTCACGCGTGTGGCAATGGGGAAATAGTTTGGGGACAATTACGCGGCAGGGAGTGTAAAGCGAACCGTCGTGCCGTGACCTTCGCGGCTTGCGAGCGCGATGCGCCCGCCGTGCGCTTGAACGAGCGTCTGCGCGATGGAGAGACCCAAGCCCGCGCCGCCCGCATCGCGCGCGCGCGACTTGTCCGCGCGATAAAATCGCTCGAATACGCGCGCCTGCTCGGCGGCAGGAATGCCGGGACCGCGATCCTGCACCGACACGGCGATACCTTCAGACGTGGACTCGATAGTCACGCGCACGACTTGTCCCGGCGGAGAAAATCGAATCGCGTTGTCGAGTAAATTGATCAGCACCTGGCGGATCCGGTCGTGATCGGCGTGAACGAGGGTCGCCGCGCCATCCACCACCAGCGCGACGCGGCGCGCCGCGGCGGGCGCGGCAAGTCCATCGGCGCACGCGCGCGCCAGACCGGCAACGTCGAACCACTCGCGGTCAAGCGCCAGCGCTTGCGAGTCGGCGCGAGAGAGAATGAGCAAATCGTTGACAAGCCGAATCAGCCGATCGGTTTCGCCTTCGATGGATGCCATGAACTTGTCGCGCGCATTCAGATCGTCTACCGCGCCGTCGCGCAGCGTTTCGATCAGTCCTTTGATCGCGGTGAGCGGCGTGCGGAGTTCGTGACTGACATTGCTCACGAGATCGGTGCGCGCTTGGAGTGTGCGCCGCAGATCGCCGCTCATCGAACGAAACGCGCGCGCGAGTTCGCCCAACTCGTCGGACGCGCGCACGTCGAGCGGGTAATCGAAATCGCCTTGCGCGAGACGATGCGCCGCGCGGGTCAGTTCGCGCACGGGTTGCGCGATCGCGCGCGCGAGTAGCAGTCCGATCAGCGCGGAAAGCGCGAGTGAGATCGCGGCGGAGACGAGCAGGCGCGCGCGCAAATCCGCGAGCACCGCGGCGACATCGCGCATCGGCTGGCTCAAGTACACCGCGCCGACGACGCGCGCATCGCGGCGGAGCGGCACCGCGACGAAAATCGAATCGTCGAGCGTGCGCGCGAATTCTTGTCCGTGCAGCGCGGCGGCAATCGCGGGATCGCCGCTCAAATCGCGTCCGCGCTCGGCGTTCGCGCTATCGGCTTGGACGATGCCGCGCGCGTCCACAACGCGGATGCGCGTCTCCAATTCCGCGCTCAAGCGAAGCGCGGTGCTGTCGAGCGTAGGGGAGATATTCTGCGTCGGCGCGGTGATCTGGCTTTGTTGAATGACGTTCTGCGCGGAAGGCAGCGCGCTTGGCGCAATCGAGGAGGTGCTCGCCGACGACACGAGGGCTTGCGCGGTCAAGCGCGCCTGCGTCGTCAAACTTGTTTGCAGCGCTTGCTCGAAATAACTCTGCACGAGCGAGAGCAGCAAAAAACCGAGCAGCGTCATTGCAATCGCAATGACGAGCAAGTGACTTGCAACCAGACGCGTGGTCAGTCGGTTAAACATCGGCGTACTACTTTGCCGCAATAACGCCGCCGATTTCCAATCGGCGGCTCAATGAGGTGAAAACTCGATCAATCGAGTTGGTCATAATCGGTTTCCAACCGTCCTTCGGCTTTGCTCAGGATTGAAAATTTCCACCTTGCTGAGACCCCGAATTCATTCGGGGGCGTTCTGTGGCAGAAATGGAATTGTCACAGATCGTCGCTCAATTTGTAGCCAGCGTCGCGCACGGTCACAATCAACTCCGCGTCGGGCGCGATTTGGCGCAACCGCGCGCGCAAGCGTTTGATCGTCGAGTCGACCGCGCGCGTGTCGCCGTAGTAATCGTAACCCCACACCTGGTTCAGCAATTCCTCACGCGAAAAAACGCGACCGGGGTTTGCCATTAGCACGCGCAGCAAATCGAATTGAATCGCGGTCAGATCGAACGGCGCGCCACGCCACGCGACCTCGCGCCGCGCGACATCCAATCGTAAATCGCCGATTTGCAGCGCGGGCGCGGCATCGGCTGGCTTGGGCTGCGCGCGACGAAGGACCGCTTTGACGCGCGCCATCAATTCGCGCGTGCTGAACGGCTTGACGATGTAATCGTCCGCGCCGATTTCCAATCCGACGACGCGATCCACTTCTTCGTCTTTCGCGGTAAGCATAATGATCGGCAAATCGCCGTCTTTGCGGAGCGCACGGCAAACTTCCAGCCCATCGATCCCAGGAAGCATCAGATCGAGAATCACCAAATCAGGGCGTTCGGCGCGCGCGAGTTTCAACGCCTGTTCGCCATCGCGCGCGATAACAGGTTGATGTCCTGCTTTCGCCAAGTTGTACGTCAACACGTCTACGATGGACGGCTCATCATCGACGACCAGAATTTTGCTCATCGCTCAAATTATATCACGATTGTGTGTCAATGGCGCGGCAATTCGGTGTCAACGAATGTCCAACGAATAAACGAATCCGCGTTCATCCGCGTTCGTCCGCGTCCAAAATCATTCGCGGCAATAGCGCGTACCACTCCGCCGCGCGCACTACATCGTCTACACGCACGTGCTCGTCAAGCGTGTGGACGATTTCTTCTTCGCCGGGACCGAACCCGACCGACGGAATTTGCGCGACGCCCGCCCAGTACGCGCCATTCGTCGAAAAATTCCATTTGCCGGTCGTCGTCTCCAAGCCGATGGCGCGCGCTGTTTCGATTGCCGCGTGAATCAACGGATGCGATTCTTCGAATGTCCACGCGGGAAAGATTTGCTCGCGCTCGCGCAGATAGCCATTGTACGACGGACGCGTGTAGCGCAGAAACTCGATTTCGAAATCGCGCGACGGCAGCAACGCGCGCACTTGCTCGAGCGCGCCTTGCGCGGTCTCGCCGCGCGTCAAGCGGCGATCCAGCACAATCGAGCAGCGATCGGGGACGACGTTGAGCGAGCCCGCGTCGCGCACGTCAATGTGCGTCGCGACAATCGAGCCGCGGCCCAGGAACGGATCGTTCGGCAGACGCGCGTCGAGTTCGGGGATCGCGCGGATCACGTCTTGCATTTTGTACAACGCGTTATCGCCGAGCCAGTGCGACGCGCCGTGCGCGCTGCGCCCGCGCGCGGTGACGCGCATTTCGCAGCGTCCCTTTTGTCCGCGATAGACGCGCAGGTTCGTCGGCTCGCCGATGACGACGAAATCGGGACGCACGCGCTCTTCTTCCACAAAGACTTGCGCGCTTAAACCTTCGCACCACTCTTCAATCGAGCCGAAGTAGTACGCAGCGAAGCCATCGAGCAGTCCCAGGTCGCGCGCGATTGTCAAGCCGTAGATCATCGGCGGCGTGGAGCCCTTTTCGTCGACGGTGCCGCGTCCGTACATCAAGCCGTTTTCGATTGCGCCGCTGAACGCGCCACGCTCCGCGTTCCACTCGCGCTCGTCGCCGACGCCGACCGTGTCGAGGTGCGAGTCGTACAAAACGACGCGCGAACCATCGCCGATCTTTGCAACAATGTCACCGTACGGCGCGTAGTGAATGTCGGAAAAACCGAGCGCGCGCAATTCGCGTTCAACGCGCGCGGCAACGGCGCGGATGTTGCCGTCGTAACTGGGAATCGCGACGAGGTCGCGGAGGAAAGCAAGAATCGCGTCGCGGTGTGCGGCAACCTGAGAATGAACTTGCTGAATCATGCTTTGGTCTTTCGGCTAACGATCAAAATGTGTTCGCTGATTCCGACGACGGTTGGGTGCGTGCAAGTTTGAAAATGCGTTTCGCGCCAAACCTTCCAGCGTTTTGGATCTTTAGCGAGTTGATTGATTTCTTTACGGTGATTCGAACCCAACCCTTCCAGTCCGACCATTTCCAAAACTTGCAGACGCTTGGAGCAAAACGTCTCACGCAATTCTTCGGGCAGGAAAAAGTGGCACGAAGTGAAACCTGTAGAGCCATCAATGTCGCCCGTATCGCGCAGGCGTTTGAATTGCGGCAATTCGATTTCGTGCGGAAACAGCGTTAGCACAACCACCAGCACGCTCAAGCGACTCATCACCGAAGCGAAAAACGGCGCGCCATTTTTGGCAACGCGCGTCAATTCCGCAACGGCTCGCGCGCGTTTGCGCGCGTCGACGACATGCGAAAGCGGACCGCCCAAACAGACGACGGCATCAAACGAGTTGGACGAAAAGCGCGACAAGTCGACAATCGAACCTTGCGCGACCTCCGCGACATTGTTTTGTACGCGCGCGCGTTTGATTTGGCGTTTCGCAAATTCGAGATTCGCGGGCGTCACGTCGAGCAAAACGACTTGGTAGCCGCGTTTCGCCAACTCGATGGTGTATCGTCCGGGTCCGCCGCCCGCATCGAGGATGCAGCCGCGCTTGGGTAAATATTTTTCGAGGAAATGCAGCGTGGTCTCGAATTCGAGATGATGGTAGGCGTCGCGAACCAATCGTTGCCATTCTTTGCGAACTTGACCGGTGTAATAGGTTTTGACGCGTTGTTCGGACATTGTCACTCCAAGTGATTGACGACGGGGATTTGGCTCCAGAGACCCAGGCAACCTTGCGCCTCCGATTATACTTTGAACCAACGGAAAAAACAATTTCGCTGGTTGCCGTGACCCGCCTTCTGGGTTATAATACGCACGCACGAAAGGAGCATGGATGAAGTTGATTTTCCGCGCGCTGATCTTGCTCGCGCTCGGCGCGCTTGCGTTGACGATTGCGCTGCGCCCCGCAGACGCCGCGCCGCCGCAAGGCGCGCCGGAGACGTACACCGTCCAGCCCGGCGATACACTTTTCGCGATCGCGAAACGTTTTCGTACGACCGTTGCCGCGATTGTCCAATTGAACTCGCTCGGCAACGGCGATCTCATTCAGGTCGGACAAAAGTTGCTGATTCCGAACGACGACGCGCCGGTGGCAGCGACTGCCGCGCCGTACATCGTTCAGCCGGATGACACGCTCTATCGCATCGCGCTGCGGTACGGCACGACCGTGCGCGCGCTGCAAGATCTCAACGACCTGGCGAGTCCCAACTTGATCGCGCCGGGGCAAGCCATCGCGATTCCGCACAACTCCGATCTCGTCAAGCCCGGCTTGGTGATCGATCCGCCCGCCGCGCGGCAAGGGGGCACCGTGATGATTCAAGTCACTCAGCCCGAACTCGCGTCGATCACCGGCACGTTCAACGGCAAGCCGATCACGTTTACGCACAGCGCGGGCTATTTTTACGCGCTCGCCGGGATCTCGCGCTGCGCGAAGATCGGCGGCGAGCCGCTCAAAGTCACGCTGAATGATTCCAATGGCGCGACGACGCCGGAAACCGCGACCGTCAACGTCGACGCGACCGCGTTCGTCGTGCAGCGGCTCACGCTGCCCACCGGCAAAGGCGCGCTGCTCGACAACGCGTTGCAAGCGCGCGAAGGCGCGCAACTCGCCGCGCTCGTGAATCAGTACACCCCGACGCGTCTCTGGAGCGGCGCGTGGCGACAACCGCTTTACGGTCCGATTTCGTCCGCGTTCGGCACGCGACGTTCGTACAACGGCGGACCCGTCGGCGCGTGCGGACACGAAGGCACCGATTTCGATGTGGATGCCGGCGTGCCGATCTACGCGGCGGCGCGCGGCAAAATCGTCTTCGCGGGATTGACCCAGATACGCGGCAATATGACGGTGATCGATCACGGCATCGGCGTCTTCAGCGCGTACTATCATCAAGCGGAAATTGTCGTTCCAGCCGGGCAAATGGTCGAGCCAGGCACATTGATCGGCAAAGTCGGCACGACCGGGCTTTCGACCGGACCGCATTTGCACTGGAGCGTTTTCGTCAACGGCGAGTACGTCGATCCGTTGGAGTGGACAAGGCGCGTGATACCGTAGCGTGCAGTGTACAGTATTCAGTATCCAGTGTCCGTAAATCGAATACTGAATTCTGAACACCGAATACTGCACTTGGAGGGAACGATGGAACTTAAAATGATCCCAATCGAAAACCCGAACGAACTCAACTTCATCCTGGGTCAAACGCACTTTATCAAAACGGTCGAAGACGTACACGAAGCGCTGGTGACCGCGGTGCCCGGCATCAAATTCGGTCTCGCGTTTTGCGAAGCGTCGGGGTACGCGCTCGTGCGCGCGAGCGGCACCGATGACGCGCTCGTCGAACTCGCGAAGCAGAACGCGTTCGCGCTCAGCGCGGGACATTCGTTCATCGTTTTTCTCGGCGCGGGCTTTTTCCCGATCAATGTCTTGCGCGCGATCAAAAACGTGACGGAGGTCGTCAACATTTTTTGCGCGACGGCGAACCCGGTGCAAGTGATCGTCGCGGAAACGGAGCAAGGACGCGGCATCCTCGGTGTGATCGACGGCGTCAAATCGAAAGGGATCGAGGACGCGTCCGGCGTCGCGTGGCGCAAAGGGCTGCTGAGAAAATTCGGATACAAACTATGAATTTGGAGGGCAAATGGATCTCGCGCGCTTTACGCAAGTCGAAAACGAATACTTTCGTCTCAAGGGCTTGCTCACCGCCGGACGGCTGAACCGACAACAGTTCGAGGAAGCGCTCAAGCCGTTGATGGTGCAGGATGATCAAGGTCAGTACTGGATGCTGGGCGTGGATGATGCCAAGTGGTACGTGCATGATGGCAAATCCTGGGTTCAGCGGGATCCCTCCGGCAGTCCGATTTTCAGTTTGCCTGCCACCAGCGCGCCCACTGCACTGCCGCGCCCAAAGTCGCGCCTACCGCTCCTTGTGATCGGCGGCGGCATCGTCTTGCTCTGCCTGTGCGGAATTGTTGGAATTCTCTTTGCCATGAACCAAGGATGGGTGAGGGTCAATCCGGCGAGACCGCCAACGGCGTTTCTTATTCCAACGCCGTACATCTTTCCATCGCCATACATCGCTCCTCTTCCGACCAATCCACCCGCGCCGACCGCTGCCGTACTTCCTACGCTAGCGCCAGTGCCGACACTGACGCCAACTTTAACGGTTGCGCCAACCGCGACGTTGACGCCAACCCTCACCGCGACGCCGACCGCCACCCTGAAACCGCAAGGCAACTGCGCCGATCCCAACGCGCGTTGGGAAAACGTCGTTGACGGACAAACAATCGATCCGTACCAAGCATTCATCGGCACCGCGAATCACGAGAATTTTGCGGGTTATGTTGTCGAATGGATCAGACCCGGCAATGTGCTACATCGCTCGACGACACCCGTCACACACGGAGTGATTTTCGTGTGGAACACGTATACGGTCGAAAACGGCGTCTACCCTGTCGCGCTGACGGTCGTTCTGAACGATGGCACGACGCTTGCGTCCTGCGTCGTTGTGGTGCGCGTGGCGCGCTAGTCGCATACCGACCGACGAATAACGTGTTTGGCTTCGGCTTGTCCGAGGCAGGAGGAGGTCCAGATGAAACCGTTTCGCAAGCGCGTCGCGATCGCGATTGACGGCGGCGGCATTCGCGGCGCGATGGTCACGAAAGCGCTCGAAGCGCTGGAAGTCGCGCAGGGAAAAAAATTGGGCGATATTTTCCAACTCGCCGCCGGGACTTCGACCGGGAGCATCATCGCCGCGGGAATTGCGCTGAGTCTGCGCGCCGCGGAGATGACAGATATGTATCGCCGTCGCGCCTCTGATATTTTCGCGCGGACATGGCGTTCTCGTTTCTGGTTCCTCGCCAACTACCGCTACTCGAACAAAGCGCTCAAGCGCGAACTCGACGCGCAGTCGCATCGCCAAAAGATGGGCGATCTGTGGACGGACGCGCGCAAATTCGATCTGGTGATCGTCGCGCGCGATTTGCACGAGGCGCGCACGCGCTTTATCAAACCGTACAAGCCGGAATACGCCGCGATGCCGATCACGACCGCCGTGTTAGCCAGCGCCGCCGCGCCGACATACTTTCCGGTGATCCAGGGAAGATTCGTCGACGGCGGCGTCGGCAGTTTTGCGAATCCCTGTTTCATCGCCGCGTACGAAGCGTGTTTCTGCCTCGGCTGGAAAGCGGAAGAGACGACGCTGATCAGTCTCGGCACCGGCAAACCCAAGCCGGGCACGAACGGTATGCCGCTCCACGCGGCGGACAATTTTGTTCCGCTGAAATGGATCGCGCCGCTCATCGATTCATTTATGAGCGACGCCGGAGATCAGCAGGCGCGCATCGTCGACCAATTTTTCACGGGCTTGGATTTTCGGCGCTTTCAGATCGTCACCGAACCGATCACTTTGGACGACATCGCGCAGGTGGATCGCCTGATCGAATACGGCGAACAATTCGGGCAGATGATTCTGAACGATCAGACTGATCCGGATCTGGTGAAACCCGTATACCGGGCACCGTGATCGAGGAACACAAACATGCACCCATCCACCTTTTCAATCACCGCGCTCGATCCGGCGACCGGCGATCTCGGCGTCGCGGTCGAATCGAAATTTCTCGCGGTCGGCGCGGCGGTGCCGTTCGCGCAAGCCGGAGTCGGCGCGGTTGCGACGCAGGCATGGGCGAACACGTCGTACGGTCCGCGCGCGCTGCGAATGTTGAAACGCGGACTGTCGCCGAAACAAGCGGGCGCGCAACTCGTCGCGGCTGACAACCACGCGGCGCAACGTCAATTTGGAATCGTGGACGCGCGCGGTCGCGCGTTTTCGTACACCGGCAAAGAATGTTACGATTGGGCAGGCAGTCGCACCGGGAAAAATTTCGCGGCGCAGGGAAATATTCTGGCGGGCGCAGCCGTCGTCGACGCGCTTGTCGAGACGTTTGAACAGACGCGCGGCGAACTTGCGGAACGACTCGCCGCCGCGCTCGCCGCGGGGCAAGCCGCCGGAGGCGACAAGCGCGGACAGGAGAGCGCGGCGCTACTCGTCGTGCGGAAGAAAGGCGGCTATGGCGGATTCAACGACCGGTACATTGATCTCCGCGTCGACGATCACCCGAAGCCGATTGACGAATTGAGACGCTTGCTCGATCTGCATCATCTTTACCTGGGCAAGACAAATCCCGCCGACATTTTGCCAATTGACGCGGAGACCGCGCGCGAACTGCAAACGATGATGCGCACGCACGGTTATTACGCGGGCGCGCTCAACGGCGCGTGGGACGCGGCGACGCAAAAAGCGTTCCGCGAATTTGCCGGAGTTGAGAATGTCGAGGAGCGTTTGCTCGACGGCGCGTTCATCGATCGCGTCGTGCTGAATTTTTTACGCGCGCGCTTTACGCAATTGACGTACGATGGGGAGCGATAAACACCTTTCTCAATTTGCGCGTTCGTCGGTTTTGTGCTAGAATGTCAAACAGATAGGTGAGTAGCTCAATTTGGCAGAGCACCGCTCTCCAAAAGCGGGGGTTGGGGGTTCAAGTCCCTCCTCACCTGTGGACAAACGGCAGCCGCGTGGTTGCCGTTTCGTTTTTGCAAGTTCATTCACCCCTCGGCTCCGGTAGATGCCGGAGGCATTCCCAACACGAACCACAGTTTGTTGATTGTCAGGCGATTGCGCAAATAGTGACTGGACTCAAGCGCACTCGCCATCTCCGAATCATTCAAACCCAGCGCGCGACCATCAACTTGCCCGCCAACCGATTTGAGCCAAGCCATCAACTCCCGCGTCGACGGTACGGCGCGTGCGATTTCTTGAACCTGGGTCCAGCAGTCAACGACGCGTTGGCGCAACTGATTGAATTCTGACTCGGTCATCGCGAGGAAAGGACTGTGCTCTCGAATAACTTCTTCCGCAATCGAACCGTAAGCGCGGCGGATATTTTGTTCCTGCTGTTCGCGCGACGGCAGACGCGACCACCGCATTTGTTCCGCGATCTGATCGCGCGTCATTTGCTCGATCGTGCGATAGCGTTGCGCGGTTAAAATAGACGCCACGCCGACTTTCGCGCCGTGCAGAATCGCCGGTCGCTTTTCGCGCAGCAACTTCATTTCCCAAAAATGCGACATGTGATGTTCCGCGCCGGACGCTGGCGCCGAGTTGCCAAAATCTAACATACCGAATCCCGATTCGATCAGTCCGGCGATGAGCGTGCGCACGCCTTCTTCCGAACGCGCGCCGATATCGTTCGCCCGCGCCGCGCACGCATTCGCGGCGGCTAGAAATTGCTGCGCGATCGATTCGTCGTACAGTTCGTCGCCCAAAATGTGTCCCAACTTCCAATCGGTGACTGACAGAATCTTGCCGATCATATCGCCAAAGCCAGCGGCGATGAGGCGCGGCGGCGCGGCGCACAAGGTTTCCAGATCGGCGAAGAGCGCGCGCGGCGCGTGACAAATGAATGTCCGCTTTAGCCCTTCGACGACGAGCGGCGCGCCGAGCGACGTGAAACCATCGACCGATGGCGCGGTCGGCAGCGCGATAAAAGTTGTTTTAGTACGATGGCTGACGAAACGACTGATGTCGGTCAACGTGCCGCCGCCGACTGCCAAGTACGTTCGATCTTCTCTGTCGGCGCGCGTCAAAACCTGGACGACATAGTGCTCGTCGGCAATCACTTCGTCGCCCTGGAGAACGACGGCGATCACATCGCACTGCGCGGCTTGCAGCGCGCGTTCAACCGAACGTCCCAACGCCGCGTACGTATTCTGATCGGCGACCAATACAAATCTGTCGAGTCGATTCGATTTGCAATACGCGATCAGTTCCGCGATCGCGTTCCGTCCGATGTAAACCGGCGCTCTATCTTCCATCATTCTCTCCGATACTTGTCGTCCACCTGCGCGATCTTGGCAACCTTGGGCGCAGAACGTCCACCTTGAAATTCACTGTTCAACCAAATGTCAACTAGTTTCTTGGCGACTTGAGGCGTCGTCACCTGACTACCGAGCGTAATAATCTGCGCGTCATTGCTCGCGCGCGCGCGTTCCGCCAAATACGGATCGGTCACGGCGACGGCGCGCACGCCGGGCACCTTGTTCGCGACGATTGCCATCCCCGCGCCGGTGCCGCAGATCAAAATGCCGCGCTCGAACTCGCCACGCGAGACGCGCTCGGCGAGTTTTACCGCGATGTCCGGATAATCGACCGGCGTCGCGTCGTTCACGCCGATGTCCACGATAGTGTAACCTTGGGCGCGAATGTAATCGCGGAGGATTTCTTTGAGCGGCAACCCAAAATGATCCGCACCTATCACAATCGGTTTCGTTTTGTCTGTCATACTCTTGCTCGAAGATAAAGTCAAGCGCGCGCGTCGCAGTGCGCGCGTCGTTTGATCTCGCGCAGATTTTTCATCACCGAATTTTCACCGTAGCCGAAATAGTCATGCACGCGCCGGTATTCTTGAAACAGAATCCGGTAGATCGCGTGATGCGCTTGAACCGGCTGATATATTTTTCTCGGCGGCTGAGCCATCTGTTTGGCAGCATCGGCAAGCGAATCGAATGTGCCCGCCGCAACTGCCGCCAACATCGCCGCGCCCATCGCCGAAGTTTGTTGCGCCGCGGATAGATGAAGCGGACGCCCTGTCACATCGGCATAGATTTGCGTCAACAGCGCGTTCCGTTCCGCCAAACCGCCGCACGCAACAATTTCGTTCACGCGCGCGCCATGCGCCTCGAAAGTTTCGATGATGACTTGCGTACCAAACGCCGTCGCTTCGATCAGCGCGCGATAAATGTCCGGCGCGCGCGTCGCGAGCGTCGCGCCAAGCAACATTCCGCTCACGTTCGCGTCGGCAAGCACAGAACGATTGCCATTCCACCAATCGAGCGCGAGCAAACCATGCTCGCCCGGCTTTTGCTGCGCGGCTTGTTCTTCCAGGAGTCGAAACGCGCCGATGCCGCGCGACGCGGCGCGCTCAAAGTAATCCGCCGGTACCGCGTGCTCGACAAACCATTCAAAAATATCGCCGACTCCGGCTTGACCGGCTTCATACGCGACGAGTCCGGGAATGATTCCATCGGCGATGACGCCGCTGATGCCCGGCACGGGATGCTTGGCAGAATCTACCATCATGTGGACAGTTGATGTGCCGAGAATCATCACCATCCGACCGGACTCGGTGACGCCCGCGCCCGGTAGCGCGGCGTGCGCGTCGATCATCGCGGCGGCGACTGGCGTGCCGGGACACAAACCGATCCAGCGCGCGGCGCGTTCGGTCAACCCGCCAACGCGCGAACCTTGCAAGATAACTTGCCCGGCTAACTTGGTTTCGTTCAAGCGATCCAAACGCGGATCGAGCGCGCGCAGAAAATCGTTGCCGGGATAGCCGCGCGTTTTTTGCCACAACGCGCGGTGTCCCGCCGCGCACGCGTTGCGACTCAACACGCCGGTCAACTGCCAGACGAGCCAGTCGCCGGCTTCGAGCAATTTGTCCGCCGCCGCGAAAACATCCGGCGCTTCGTCCAGAATTTGCCGCGCTTTGCAGTGCAAAAATTCGGACGAGATTTTTCCGCCATAGTCGCGCAGCCATGCCTCGCTCCGCGCGCGCGCCAACTCGTTGATGCGATCCGCTTCAGGTTGCGCGGCGTGATGCTTCCACAACTTGACCCACGCGTGCGGATGCGTTTTCCATTGGTCGAGCGCGCAAAGCGGCGTTCCGTCTCCCGTCGTCGGAATGATCGTCGCGGAGGTAAAATCAATTCCAAGCCCGATCACGTCGTCCGCGCGCACGCCGCTTTGCTTCAGCGCGTCCGGAATGACTTGGCGCAGCGACTCGACATAGTCGTTTGGATTTTGCAGCGCCCAGTCCGGCTCGAGGCGAATCGTCGTACCGGGCAGGTGTTCGTCGATCACACCATCGGCGTACGCGCGCACTGCGGTGCCGACTTCGCAACCGCTGTGAAGATCGACGATCAGCGCGCGGACGGATTTCGTTCCAAAATCCAAACCGATGACGAATTGTTTGTCGTGCATTTGAATCCAAGACCTGTCAGGCGTTGGTCACCTGACAGGTCTGCTTCGCACTGCCCTTACTTTTTCAGTCCCTCTTCCACAAGAATCTGCTGCACTTGCTTTTGGATTTGCGGCATCAGTGTCTTGGGATCGGCTTTGAGGTTTAGGACCTGCAACATCGCGTCGTAGTAGACATCCACCGCGCGCGGCACGGTTTGGATCATCGATTGACCGCGCGACCATGCGAGTTGTTCGACCGCGACCTTGCGGCGCGGGTCCTTGTCCATTACGTCTTTCATCGCGTCGGCGGCTTTTTTCGTAAAGGGCAAATAACCGCTCACCTTGGAATAGCGCGCGATCTGTCCCGGCTGTTCCATCCAACGGATGAATTCCCACGCCGCTTGTTTCTTTTCCGGTGTGCGCCCTGCCATAATGCACAAACCCGCGCCGCCGGTCGGCACTTTGCGCCCGGCGGAACCTTCAGGCAAATACGCGACGCCGGGCTTGAATCGACCGCCCGCCGTATCGTCAATGCGACCAATCACGCCGGTAGACTCGATCAGCATCGCACCTTTGCCGCTGCCAAAGTACGCGAGCGCGTTGCCGTCGGCTTTGGTGGGGAGGTACGCTTGTCCGGCTTGGAAGAGTTTCTGCATGCGCGAGAGAAATTCGATGACCTGCGGGCTGTCGAAATAGGTATTCCATTTTTCATCGCTCAGTTCGCCGCCGTGCATCCACGCGTAACTCTGTTGCCACCACCAGTCGGCGTTAGCGAGGAAAATGAAACCATACAGCGCTGTCTTGCCGCCTTCCAGCACCGTCGCCTTGGGCGCGTACTCGTTGAAGAACTGATCCCAGGTCTTGGGCGGTCCGCTGAACCCGGCTTTTTTGAGCGCGTCTTCGTTGTAGTAAAAGACCGGCGTGCTGACCGCGATGGGGAGTTGGTAATACACGCCATCCATCTTGCCGCGCTCGACCACGCCCCAGAAATCGCTCAAGTCCAAGCCGTTGGAACCTTTGATCAGATCGTCGAGTGGTTCGAGGCGTTTGTTGCGCGCAAAGTTTTGGTACATCACATCCGCGAGCATCACCATATCCGGCATCGCGCTGCCGCCCGCGGCGACCGCCGCGGTAAGTTTGTCGCGCAGTTCGCCGTACGCGCCCTGGAACTCGCCTCGGACGAAGACTTTGCTTTGCGACTTGTTGAAATCGGCGACCATCTTGTCGAGTTCTTCGCCGTTGATCCCGCTGAGGGATCGCCACCAGGTTACTTCGACCGCGCCTTTGGGCGCAGCGGGCACCGCTGTTGCCGGGGGCTTGGTCGCCGCGACCGGCGATGCACCCGCCGGAGCACCCTGGGCGGCAGTCGAAGGGGTCGGTGCCGGCGCGGGCGCGGGCTGCGTTGCGGGCGTGCAACTCGCAAGCGCGGCAACGCCCGCCGCGCCTGCCGCCAGCCGAATAAATTCGCGACGCGTCAGTTTGCGAGAATCGTTTGACATGTTCTTCTCCTTTCCTCGGAACATAAAATCTCACCACGAAGACGCGAAGGACGCCAAGTTTTCGATAAGAACGATTTTCAAACCCTGGCGTTTGCTCTTCGGGATCTTCGTCTTGGTTCGAATCAATAGACTTTATCGGGAATAAGCCAATATCATCATTGGGACACTGATGAACGCTGATTCACACTGATTTTTATCTGTGTTCATCTGTGTTTATCTGTGTCCAAAACTATTTCCGACAAGGTCTAATCCGCAGAATGTCTAAAAGATCAGAATGCTCGAACGTACCTCCTTCCCCATTGCGCCGCGAGTCATCCTTTGAGCGCGCCTTGAACCGCGCCTTCGAAGAATCTCTTTTGTCCAACCAAGAAAAGTGCGACGAGCGGCAGGACGACCATCGTCGCGCCGGCGTTGGCAACGTGCCACAAAGGCACGTCGCTGTACAGGTTTTTGAGCGTTTGAATTCCAATCGGAAGCGTGCGCATATCGCGCGTGTTCGTCACGATGAGGGGCCACAGATATTCGTTCCAGTGCGCGACGAACGCGAGCAGCAACAGCGTCGTCGTGATCGGCACGGACATCGGCAGCGCGACCTGGAACAACTGGCGGAGATAACCCGCGCCGTCCATTTTCGCCGCGTCGAAAATTTCGTCCGGCAAACTTGCAAAATGCTGGCGCAGCAAGAACGTCGCAAACGCGGATGACAATTCGGGAACGATCAAACCTTGATACGTGTTGATCCATCCCAGATCGCGCAACATCAAAAAACGCGGAATCAAAGTGATCACGCCCGGAATCATCAGCGTGAGGAGGACGACGAAAAAGATGACGTCCTTTTTGGGAAAATGCAATCGCCCGAACGCATAACCCGCCAAAAGCCCCATCAAAAACTCACCAAGCGTGATCGTGATCGTGTAGATGAGACTGTTCAATCCAAAGCGCGCCATCGGGACGCCGTTCCACGCGACGAGATAGTTGTCGAGATTCCAATTCGACGGCAGCCACTGGATCGGCACCGTGTAGACTTCTTGCAGCGTCTTGAACGAAGTCGTCACCATATAGAAAAACGGGAGACCGATCGCGAACGCGGTGACGATGATGAGCGCGTGCGAAAAGAGCGATTGCGCGATCGCGCGCCAACGGATCGGGCGATAACGCGCGGCGATTTGTAGATTCGTCATCTTGTTTCCTTTACGAATACGTCACCCAGCGATTCGCGAGGCGCGTCTGTACGAAAGTAAAGATCATCATCACGACAAAGAAAATCACCGCGATCGCCGACGCGTACCCCATTCGATTGTAGTGGAATGCCTCGCGGTACAATGAGAACACGTACAAATTCGTCGCGTTGACGGGACCGCCGCCCGTCATCACCGACACGATGTCGAATGTCTGAAACGCGCCGATCATGCCGGTGACGACGAGAAAGTACGTGACGGGCGAGATCGCCGGAAAGGTCACCGCCCAAAACGATTGCCACGCGTTCGCGCCATCGACGCTCGCGGCGTCGAGCAGATCGTTGGAAACGCTTTGCAGCGCCGCGAGAAACACGATCGTCGAAAATCCCAGTCCCTTCCAGATCGCGACGACGATCAGCGCGGGCAATGCGAGTTCGGTGCTTGCCATCACATTCGGAAAATCGAGACCGAAGAGCGAGAAGAGCGCGCTAAAGGGACCGTAGTTGGGATCGTACATCGAGAGCCAAACCAGCGCCATCGCCGCGCTCGTCGTGATGTGGGGCGAGAAAATAATCAGACGCCAGAGACTTCGCAAGAACAGATTTTGATTCAGAAGAATCGCCAAGCCCAGCGAGATGGCGAGCCGGACAAAGACCGTGCCGAGGGTGAAGAGGAAAGTGTTAAAAACGACTTGATGAAACGCCGGGTTTTGTAGGAGATTGATATAGTTCTGCAACCCGACAAAGTTGATGTTGGGACTGAGCAAGTTCCAACTCGTCAGACTGAGGTAGAACGAGTAGACAAATGGATAATAGACCCACATCACCAGCAAAAA
>DYJA01000003.1:119683-144949 GCA_020723345.1 Candidatus Aquidulcis sp.
GTTGGGCAAGATGAAAAGCAAAAAGGCGATGTTCTCGCGTCGGCGTTCCGTGAATTTCAATGCAGTCTTCGTTGCGCTGAACGGTCTGGCTTGCGTCGCCATATCTATTTCTCCTGGATATGTTGGACAAATTTGGAAATTTGTCCTACGTTCGCCGCCCGCGCCCCACGCGATCGACGTACGCGCGCAGACGTTCGGGAAAATTGGAGCCGATTGAGTCAAGCCCCATCGGGACGACGTAATCCATCTCCGCCTCATGGTTGACGATCCAACTGCTCGCGCCCAAGCCCGCCGCGTGAACTTGCGCGACTAGTTCCGGCGTCCAGTACGCGTACGATGGACGTACTGAATCCGCAAATGCGGCACGCGCGGCGGCGACCGGATCGACGAGCATTCCGGTGAAGAGAATTCCGGTCATCACGCGTGGCTCTAGTTCCTTTACGCGCTTGACCGACGGATGATGAAACGAAATAACCAGCGTGTCGTCAACCGTACCGAACTCGCGCAGCATCTCGATCAATTTCTCTTCGATTCCTGCCGCTGGAATTGGATCGCCTTTGATTTCGATCACGAGTGGGATGCGCGTCTTCGCCCACTCGACTACTTCGACCAAGCGCGGCACGCGTTCATCGCGAAAGCGCGCGTCGAACTTGCTGCCCGCGTCTAGTTTCTTGATCTCCGCGAGCGTTAAATCTTTGACGTGTCCCTTGCCGTCAGTCGTCCGCGCGACTTCGCCATCGTGCATCACGATCAGTTCGCCATCGCGGCTCATGTGGATGTCCAGTTCCAACATGTCCGCGCCCAACTCCAACCCTTTGGCAAATGAGACCAGCGTGTTTTCTGGTGCGTGTCCCATCGCGCCGCGATGTCCAAGCACCAACACCTTGCCCGTATTTTGTACTTCTCGTTCCAGCATTAGCGGAAATACCTCCTTGTAACTATCTTGGCGATGTCAGATTAAATTCTCCCCACCGACCGAAAGGAACACGGATTATCGTTTTCTGATTCACTTTTCCGTATTCTTTTCTATCGGTGGGGAAATTTGACATTGCCAAACTATATGGTCAGTTCGATCAACTCGCCGAGATGGTCAATGATCAAGTTCGGCGGCGCGGGCATTCGCTCGGCTTGCTCGCGCGTCGAGACGCCCGTGAGCACGACAGCGGTCTGCATGCCCGCGTCTTGTCCCATTCGAATGTCAGTTTCCAAACGGTCGCCGGTGATCAAACAACGTTGCGGCGGCAAGCCGAGCAAGTTCGCCGCGACTTGCATCATCAGCGACGAAGGTTTCCCGGCGAGCAACTCCAATTTGCGACCGGTGATGTGTTCCAGCGCGGCGATGATCGCGCCCGCGTCCGGAATCGCGCCGCCGGGCATCGGGCAAGTTTTGTCGGCGTTCGTCGCGAAAAAGCGCGCGCCCCGGCACAATGCCTGGTATGCCGTATTCAATTTCCGATAAGTGAGCGTCCGATCAAACGCGACGACCACCGCGTCGATGCCCTGGGGATCGATCAACTCTTTGGGATCCTGGTCCAAAAACTCTGGCGCGACTTGCAAGCCGTGCGCCTTGAATTCGTCGATCAGATATTCTTCGCCGACGACATAGAGAACGAGGCGCGGCGCGGTCGTCGCCAAATGCCGCGCCAGAACATACGCCGATGTGATAATTTCCGTTTCGGGGGTGGGGATGCCCAGACGAGTTAGTTTCGCCGCGTAATCGGCGCGCGGCGCAAGCGGCTTGTTGCTCACAAAAATGATCTTTTTGCCGCGCCGACGCAATTCGCGCACGCACTCTGCCGCGCCGGGCAAAACGGCTTCGCCGAGATAAATCGTTCCGTCCAGATCGAAGATGAAACCATCGACGCGCAGAGGTTGACGCGGTTCAGCCAATTTCATCACGCCGCATCTCCCGATGGCTCTGCCTCGAGAATGGCTTGCGCGCCTTCCTCGTCGATGATCAACGATTTCAGAATTCCGCCACGCAGCGCCGCGGTGATGGCTTGCGCGCGCTCGCGTCCGTTCGTCACGCCGACGACTTCTTTGATTTGCCGCAACTCATTGACGCCGATGCTAACCACCCGACTCCGGAACTCGGTCTTGCATTCGCGTCCGTTGCGATCATAGAAACGTCCGCAGATTTCGCCGACCGCGCCTTGCGCGCGCAACGTCGCCAGATCCGCCGGGCTCAGGACGCCGCGCTCGATAAATGCTGAATTACTCAGCGTCCCGATCCCAACAAACGCGGTCTGCATCTTCTCGAAAAGTTCCCAGATTGACCGAACGTGTTGGTGGCTCAAGAAAACATCGCGCGAGGCGACATCGGGCGCGAACGCCGGCGCGTTGATCGTGTAAAACGTGCCGCCAAAACATTGCGCCAAGACGCGGCTCAGTTCAATCGCGTCGATGTTGGAAACATCGGGACCAATGTTGCCCATCAATTGAACGACGGTGATACCTTGCAAGGCGCGCGGCGCGGACATAAAGTGGATCAACTCAGCGATGGAGCGACCGCCCGCGACACCCACGACATTTTGAGGATGAATGAATTCCGACGCGAACGGCGCGGCAAAGTAGCCAATCGTCCTTCGCACATCCGCCGTGGAACGCGCGGCGATCATCTTGATGACGAGCGCATGGAGAAGATGGAAGCGCGCTTTGAGTTTTCGTTCGAGGACGGAATTTCGCGGCTCAAAGTCATCGACGGAAATCCGGACGATCCCTTTCTCGCGGGCGCGTGTGAGGAGGCGCGAGACCTTGGAGCGCGAAACGCCAATGATCTTGGCGACCTCGCGTTCGCCCAGTCCATCGAGATAATAGAGTTTTGCGGCGATCCGCAAAACGTCATCTGGTTCAATGTTCATGGTGGCACATCCAAGAGGTTGCACATTTGTGCAGGCACGTTTGTTCACTTTGCATTATACGGGGATTTCGTCGATTTGTCAAGCGCGCGATTTGATCTGCGTGCGGGAGTACTGGGGCGTCTGATCGAATGTCGAGTAAACAAAGGCAGATGGAGGATCTGCCTAATCCCGACTTCGTTGAGGAACAAGCGCCGGCGCTGAATCAACCGCCGGGATAAATCGGGCGACTGCTGCGGCGGTCAATCCAAAAACCGCCGCGGCAAACAAGAAACACGGTTCCAGCCCGAAACCAATCGCGATGCTCGCGCCGATCAGCGGACCGAAAAAATTCGCGATCGACATCGCGCTCGCATCCAGACCGTACACAATGCCCTGGCGACCTTCGGGTGAAAGCTTTGCCAGCAGCGCGGTGAGCGCGGTGAGCGTGCCACCCAGCGCAAACCCGGTGAGCATTTGCAGGATCAGCAACTGGATCGCGTCGGTGACAAAGTACTGCGCCGCATTGAACAGAGCCGCCGCGAGCGCGCACCACAACAAGACCGGACGCGCGCCGAAACGATCACTCGCGCGCCCCAAAAAAATCGCGCCGACCGCGCTCGTCAACGCGCTCGCGCCGATGATCAATCCGGTCACGGAAGCGACCTTGGACACGGTCGGCAAAAGTTGTTGTACGAAGAGGGGCAAAATCGGACCCAGAATGCGGTCGCCCAAACGCGAGACAATGCGGAGGACAAAGACCGAAAACAACGGCGCGGTTCCCAGGATGAGACGCAGATCGCGGCCCAATCCGCCCGCCAAGCGCACGCGCGCGGCTGGCTCAAAATGTTCTTCCACCCAAAAGACCAAGACGCCTCCCAGCGTCAGGATCGCGCTCGTCACCAAAAATGCCATGCGATAGCCCCAAAGATCGGCGACAACCCCGCCAATTGTCGGACCAAGCAAGATACCCAGATAGACGGCAACCTGCAATGTGCCTTGCGCGTATCCCACGCGCTCACGCGGAACCGAAGAAGCAACCAGAGTGTTTGCCGCGGCAATCGTGCCGGTAAAACATCCCTGCAACGCGCGCAGAAAAAGAAACATGTAAATATCGCCGACGAACACGGTTGCAAAAAAAGTGATCGCGCTGCCAAACATCGCGCGCTGCACCATCACCTTGCGACCAAAGCGATCCGCCAGCGCGCCCCAGATCGGCGAGACCAGCGCCATCGTCAACGGCGAAAGTCCAATTGCCAAGCCGGCGTAAAACTTGACTTGCGCCTCGTCGGCGACTCCCAATTCTTGAACAAAGTAGGGGATGAAAGGGAGGATAACGGCAAAACCGATGATCGCGATGAACTCGGCGACGCACATGAGGTAGAGATTGCGTTTCCAGTTTTCCATGCGATCTTATCTTTAATCCCCACGCCGTTTTTTGTCAAATTATGCGCGCGCCGCGCGTTGTGCTGACGCATCACTTGGCGTATAATCGCACGCGAAAAGAAAGCGAGGGAAGATATGCCGACGACGCGAATCGAACATGACTTGCTTGGCGAAAAGCCGGTGCCCGACGAATGTTACTATGGCATCCAAACTTTGCGCGCGGTCGAGAATTTCGATATTACCGGCATTCCGATTTCGCACTATCCGCAATTGATTTTTTCGCTGGCGCAGATCAAACAAGCCGCCGCGCTCGCCAATCGCGACCTGGGTTTGCTCGACGCGAAGATCGCCGACGCTATCGGGCGCGCGTGCGACGAAATTCTCGCGGGAAAATTTCTGGACGCGTTCGTCGTGGACGTGATTCAAGGCGGCGCCGGCACTTCGACGAACATGAACGCGAACGAAGTGATCGCCAACCTCGCGCTCGAGCGCGCGGGTTACGCCAAGGGACGCTATGACGTGATCCACCCGTTGAATCACGTCAACATGTCGCAATCGACGAACGACGTTTATCCGACCGCGCTGCGCTTGACGTTGAGCAAACTGCTCGACAATCTGACGAACGAGATGCACCATCTGCAAGAAACGCTCGCGGCAAAAGGCGCGGAGTTCGCCGACGTGATCAAAATGGGGCGAACGCAATTGCAGGACGCCGTGCCGATGACGATGGGACAAGAGTTCGACGCGTACGCGATCATGGTCGGCGAAGACATTCAGCGCGTCCGCGAAGCGCAAGCGTTGGTCCGCGAGATCAATATGGGCGCGACGGCAATCGGCACCGGCTTGAACGCGCACCCCGACTATGCGCCGCTCGTCACCGCGAAACTCCGCGAGATCACCGGCGTTCCGGTTGTGAAATCGCCGAACCTTGTCGAAGCGACCCAGGATGCCGGAGCGTACGTCCAACTCTCCGGCGTCTTGAAACGCGTCGCGGTCAAACTATCGAAAATTTGCAACGACTTGCGCTTGCTCGCGTCGGGTCCGCGCGCCGGACTGGGCGAAATCAATTTGCCGCCGATGGCGCCGGGCTCGTCGATTATGCCCGGCAAAGTGAATCCGATCATTCCCGAAGTCGTGAACCAAGTCGCGTTCGAAGTGATCGGCAACGATGTGACCGTGACGATGGCAGCCGAAGCCGGGCAATTGGAATTGAATGTGATGGAGCCAGTGATCGCCTACAACCTGTTCACGTCGATTGACATGCTGGGCCGCGCGTGCCGGACGCTTGCCGATCGCTGCGTGCGCGGCATCACCGCGAATCGCGAACACACGCGCAAAATGGTCGAGCAAAGCATCGGCTTGGTGACCGCGCTGAATCCGATCATCGGCTACGACAAATCATCGGAGGTCGCGCGCGAAGCATTAGCAAGCGGGCGTTCGGTGTACGAAATCGTTTTGGAGAAAGGATATTTGACGAAGCAAGCGTTGGATGATCTCTTGTCGCCCGAAAATATGATTCGTCCCAAGTATCTCAACAAACCAACAACATAATAGACATTATCGGAAATAAACCCAATCCAGAATTTGGACACAGATTAACACTGATTAACACTGATCTCTAGTTTTCAAAAAGATATTTTGAACCGCAAAGACCCAAAGAACGCAAAGAGAAGAAAATTCAATCCTTCGCGCCCTTCGCGTCTTTGCGGTTCAAATTCGATGTCGGCTTGTCCGAGTTAGGAACATTGGAGGAAGAATGGCGCAAGAAAAAAATTGGCACGCCGAACGAATGACCGACATTCCATTTTCGGGCATTCGCAAAATAATGCAAGAGGCGGCGTCGCTCGAAAGTCAAGGCAAGTCGATCATCCATCTCGAAATCGGTCGTCCCGATTTCGATACGCCGCAGCACATCAAAGACGCCGCAAAGCGCGCGCTCGACGCCGGTATGGTGCATTACACGTCGAACTACGGCACGCTCGAATTGCGCCAAGCGATCGCGGAAAAATTGCAGCGCGACAACGCGATCCGGGTTGATCCCGCGACCGAGATCATCGTCACGGTCGGCACGAACGAAGCCGTTGCGATTGCGATGCTCGCGCTCATCGATCCCGGCGACGAAGTGTTGATTCCCGATCCGACGTGGCTGCACTATTTCTACTGCGTGCAACTTGCGGGCGGCGTGCCAATTCACGTGCCGCTGCGCGAAGCGAACAAGTTTCAAATTGATCCCGCCGATGTGGCGCGCGCGATCACGTCGCGCACGAAAATGCTCATCGTCAACTCGCCGCACAATCCGACCGGCGCGGTGCTCGACCAGGCGCTTCTGAAAGAGATCGCCGCGCTGGCGATCAAACACGATTTGCTCGTGCTGTCGGATGAAATCTACGAAAAGATCATCTACGACGGCTTCGCGCATTTCAGCATCGCGAATCTGCCGGGGATGGCGGAGCGCACATTGACCGCGAACGGTTTTTCCAAAACGTACTCGATGACCGGCTGGCGTTTGGGCTACATCGCGGCGCGCAAGCATTTTGCCGATGCGATGATCCGCGTGCATCAATATTCCGCGACGAGCGCGACGTCGTTCGCGCAAGCAGGCGGACTTGCGGCGTATCGCGGTTCGCAAGAATGTGTGCGCGAAATATCCGCTGAATTTGCGCGGCGGCGCGATTTTGTCGTGCGCGCGCTGGGGCAAATCGAAGGGATGTCGTGCGTCAAACCAAGTGGCGCGTTTTACGTTTTCCCTTCGATCAAAAACCTGGGGATGAGTTCAGAGGAATTTACGCTGTGTCTTTTGCGCGAGGGAGTCGCGGTCGTGCCGGGTTCAGCATTTGGAGATTTCGGCGAAGGGTACATTCGGCTCGCGTATTCAAATTCGTACGCGAATCTGGAAAGCGCGATGGAGAGGATCGCGGGCGCGGTAAGAAAAATTCGCGCGTAATGCAAATCGAAAGCGCGGCGCGCCTGTCGGATCTGCCTTTACAGATCCGACAGGCGCGCAGAGATCAAACAGTTACGCCGGGCTAGCGATAGTACGGATATCTGTAGCGTTGATTGTAGTAGTAATAAGGTTGGCTGTACGGCACACAACAGCGCGGCTGGGGATAACGATATGCCGGTATGGCATACCCCGGCGCGTAGTAGGGTTGCACGTACGGTTGCGCGTATGTCGGCGCGTACGGCTGAACGTATTGCGGCGCGACGTACGGTTGCGCGTATTGCTGCACAGTCGGCGCAACGTATGGATACGCGTAGCCCGTGACGGTCGTCGGCGCGGAGGGGTACAGCGTCACACCTCCACTCGAAACAGTCAGCAGAAAACTCTTCGCGACCGCGGTGTGGTTGATCACTTGGACATAGTACGTCCCAGGACTACTCGTGCCACCGGTCCAGGTGAGATCGGGCGATTGACATCGATTGCCGTTGTTGCAATTGATCAGCGACGATGTGCCGCGTCCAATCGGTTGATCGCTTGGCTTGTCCGGGGCATACAAGTTGAACGACAGACCCAATTGGACGCCATTGACCAGCGTGAGCGTGACCGTCGTTCGATCGCCCGCGTAACCAAACGCGTACCACAAGGTCGCGCTGGGACCGATCGTGTGCCACTGGTTGTCGAGGTACGTCGCCCCGTGCGCGAGCGGGACTTGCGCGGCAGCATTCGGAATTTCTCCGGCGATGAGAACGAGCAACGCCAAAGCCAGCGCGGTGAAAAGCGTCTTCTTCGACATCCTTCCTCTTTTCTGGCTGAGAGAACTCAGCCAAACGCGGTTGACAGTACAAGTGTAACATAGGATAGAAATCTGTCAAGCGCGTTTGCCGCGCTTGACCGCCACGTCAAATCGTGGTACACTAGCGCCGCAAAATTGAATAGCCGATGGGGAGCTCGAGCAAGTCGGGCTGAGAGGGTGAAGCACATTTCACCGACCCACTGAACCTGATCTGGATAATGCCAGCGCAGGGACGATCAAAAATTTTCGCGACCGCTCCCAGATCAGGGAGCGGTTTTTTCGTAGGACAAATTTGTAAATTTGTCCTACTTGCAAAGGAGGTTCGTATGTTCAAGTTCAAACTTTTCGCGCTGATCACATTCATCGCGTTCATCCTGAGCGCAGTCGAAGGGTGCGCGCCTGCGCCGACCACAACGCCGCCGGGTCCGCGCGAACTCGTCGTGATGACGCACGATTCGTTCGCCGCGAGCGAAAGCATCATCAAGGAATTCGAAAGTGCGAACAACGCGAAAATCAAAATCCTCAAATCGGGCGACGCGGGCGCGTCGCTCAACAAGGCGATTCTCGCCAAGAACAATCCGCTCGCCGACGCGTTCTATGGCGTGGACAACACGTTCTTGTCGCGCGCGCTCAAGGAAAACATTTTCGACGCGTACAAGCCCGCGAGCGCGAGCAAGATTCCCGCCGAGTTCGTTCTCGACGCGGATTTTCGCGCGACGCCGATTGATTACGGCGATGTGTGTCTCAACTACGACCGCGCGTACTTTCAAAAGAAAAACTTCGCGCCGCCGCAAACGCTCGACGATTTGACAAAGCCCGCGTACAAAAGTTTGACCGTCGTCGAAAATCCCGCGACTTCATCGCCGGGTCTTGCGTTCTTACTCGCGACCGTCGGACGATTCGGCAAAGACCAGTACCTCGATTTCTGGAAAGCGTTGCGCGCGAACGACGTTCTCGTCACCGAGGGCTGGAGCGACGCGTACTACGCCAAATCAACCTGGGGCGGCAAGGGCGGCGACCGTCCGATCGTCGTCAGTTACGCGACGAGTCCCGCCGCCGAAGTGTTTTTCTCAAGCGGCAAACTGACTGAACCGCCAACGGGTAACGTCATCGGCGATGGCGCGTGCTTCCGCCAAGTCGAATTTGTGGGCGTGTTGAAAGGCGCGAAAAATTCCGATCTCGCGCGCAAGTTCGTCGATTTCATGCTCTCGACGAAATTCCAGGAAGACATTCCCGCGCAAATGTTTGTCTTTCCCGTGATGCCCGACGCGAAACTGCCCGCATTCTACAAATTCGCCGAGACCGCGAAAAAGCCCGCCGTCGTTTCCGCCGCCGACATCGACGCGAACCGCGACGCGTGGATCAAGGCGTGGACGGACGCGGTATTGCGGTAGCCAGATAAACAAGTAGCCAAGACGCGTAGACCTGTCTACTCGTTTACCTGTATACTTTGTCCCATGAGACTCACCAACGCGCTCATTCTCGCGCCGCTCGCGTTCCTCGCCGTGTTTTACTTTTATCCGCTTGCCGCGATTCTGCAAACGAGTTTCGCGGCAGGCGACGCGCGCGGCGCGCTCGAAATTTTCACGGACGACTACTACGCGCGCGTTGTACTTTTCACCGTCGTTCAAGCCGCGCTCTCGACTGCGTTGACACTGGCTGCCGCGCTGCCCGCTGCGTACATTTTTGCGCGGTACGATTTTCGCGGCGCGAGTACGCTGCGCGCGCTGACGACGATTCCGTTTTTGATGCCGACGATTGTCGTCGCGACCGCGTTCAGCGCGCTCTTCGGTCCGCGCGGAAGCGTCAATCTCGCGTTGATGCAACTGTTCCAACTCGACCAGCCGCCGATCCAAATTCTGAACACGCTCGCGATCATTTTGCTCGCGCACACGTTTTACAATTTCACGATTGTTCTCCGCATTGTCGGCGGGTTCTGGGCAAACCTCGATCCGCAGATCGAAAACGTGGCGCGCGTGCTTGGCGCGAATCGCGCGCGCGCGTTCTGGCACGTTACGCTGCCGCTGCTCGCGCCCGCGATTATCGCCGCCGCGCTCCTCGTCTTCATTTTCGATTTCACGTCGTTCGGCGTCGTCTTGATCTTGGGCGGTCCCCGTCTCGCGACGCTCGAAGTCGAGATCTATCGGCAGACGGTGAACTTGTTCAACTTGCCGATTGCCGCCGCGCTGTCACTCGCGCAACTCGTCTGCACGTTCGCGCTGACGATTGTGTACACCCGTCTGCAAGCGCGTCTCGCGCGCCCGCTGCGTTTGCGCCCGCAGCAAATCGTCCGCCGCAAACTGCGCCACGCGCGCGAAAAAATTCTGGCGTGGGGCTATCTCGCGGCAATGCTGATTTTCCTGATGACACCGCTCGTCGCAGTGATCGCCGCGTCGTTTGAAAACGGATTCGGTTATTACGCCGAACTGTTCGTCAATCGCCGCGAGTCGATCATGTTCGTGCCGCCGATTGACGCGGTGCGTAATTCGCTTTTCTTCGCGGGCGCGACGATTGTTCTCGCGGTGACGCTTGGATTGATCGCGGCGTACTCCATTGACCGCCGACCGCCGACCGCTGACGATGACGTCCTGAGCGGAGCGAAGCGGAGTCGAAAGATCGCCGTCGGCAGTCAGTGGTCAGCCGTCCGCCTTTTGGACGCCGTTTACATGCTGCCGCTCGGCACATCCGCCGTCACGCTCGGCTTTGGTTTCATCATCGCGCTCGACAAGCCGCCGCTGAATTTGCGGACGAGCATTTGGCTCGTTCCCATCGCGCACACGCTCGTCGCGTTCCCGTTCGTCGTTCGCAGCATCCTGCCGATCTTGCGGAGCATTCAGCCGCGACTGCGCGAAGCCGCGCAAGTTCTCGGCGCGTCGCCCGCGCGCGTCTGGCGCGAGATCGATTTGCCAATTATCACGCGTGCGATTATTATAGGCGCGGTCTTCGCCTTCACCGTTTCGATGGGCGAATTCGGCGCGACCGCGCTCGTCGCGCGACCGGAGCTGCCGACGATTCCCATCGCGATCTATCGCTTTCTCGGACAACCTGGGTTGGCGAATTTTGGACAGGCGCTCGCGCTCTCGACGATTTTGATGATCGTGAGCGCGGCGGCAATTGTCGCGATGGAACGCGTGCGAATCGGCGAGATCGGAGAGTTTTGATTTTGGAAAATGAGCAAACGCAAAGATAAAAAGCGATCCGCAGAATTACTTTTAAACCTCGCACAAATGTCGACGCGCTCGTCCACCAGCGCGACAGCGGGTCAGCGCGGCGCACACGAACTGAAACGGATGGGCAAGTTTCGTTTTCAGCTGCTCCATCAATGGCTCGTCGAAAATTTTGCGCTGTGCCGCGTCGCGGACATCGGCGGCGGAAAAGGATTGTTGACATACCTGCTGCGGCAAAGCGGCTGGAACGCGACCGTGATCGATCCAGTGAATCAAGCCTTGCCCGACAAGTACAAAGATGTCGCGACCGGTCGACGCGTCCGCATCGCGCCCACCGAACGCGTGCCGCGCCTCGACAAGGAATTTGAATCGGCGATGGCGCAAGATTTCGATTTGTTGATCGGCATGCACGCGCACGGCTGCAACGTCAAGATCATCGAAGGCGCGGCATCGTTCGGGCGCGGTTTCGTACTGCTCCCTTGCTGCATTATCGACGAACCGGTTTATCCGCCGCGTGGCGTGCCTTGGCTCCAATGCTTGCTCGATTACGCCATCGGCAAAGGATTTGCCGCGCAGCCATTTCAATTGAATTTCAGCGGACAGAATATCGGCTTGTACGCGCGCGGCTCTTCGAACCTTGCGAAGGTTTCCTTCGACTTCGCTCAGGATGACCTTCGCAAGGATAGGGTGCGTGCATGATCGCGCTTCAAGTCCGCGATATTGTAAAATCGTTCGACGGCGCGCCGCTGCTGCGCGAGGCGTCGCTCGAAATCGCGCGCAGCGAAATCGTGTGCCTGCTCGGACCGAGCGGCAGCGGCAAGACGACTTTGCTCCGCATCATCGCGGGTCTAGAGCAACCCGAGCGCGGCGAGATTTTTTTCGACGGTCACGCTTTGCGCGGCGTACCTGTCCACCAGCGCGGCATCGGCATGATGTTCCAAGACCTCGCGCTCTTTCCGCACCAGAACGTTTTCGAAAATGTCGCGTTCGGTTTGCGAATGCACGCGACGCGCGCGCCGCGCGACGAAATTCGCGCCCGCGTCGCCGAAACGCTTGAACTCGTCGGGCTGGCGGGATTCGCGGGACGCGACGTCAACAACTTGTCGGGCGGCGAGCAGCAGCGCGTCGCGCTGGCACGCGCGCTCGCGCCGCGTCCCAAACTCTTGATGTTCGACGAACCGCTCGGCGCGCTGGATCGCATTTTGCGCGAGCAACTCGTCGCCGAACTGCGCGCGATTCTGAAACGGATCGGCATGACCGCGCTGTACGTGACGCACGATCAAGACGAGGCGTTCGCGATTGCGGATCGCGTCGCGATCATCCACGCGGGACGCGTCGCGCAAATCGGGACGCCCGAAGAAATTTATCGCGCGCCCGCCAATGCGTTCGTCGCGCGATTTCTCGGCTTGACGAATTTGTTTCCCGCGCACCTCCGCTACGACGCGCGCGCCGAAACGCAACTGGGCACGTTTGACGCCACGACGCCGCGTCCGATCAACAATTTGATGGCGATGGCGCTCATTCGCCCCGATCGCGTGCGCGTCGGCGCACGCGGCATCGCCGCGCGCGTCGAAGAATGTACGTTTCGCGGCGGCAAGTATCGCGCCGTCGTCGTAACAGAAAACGGCGCACGGTTGACCATCGAAATCGAACGCGCGCTGACCGTCGGCGCGCGCGTCGGGTTGGAAATCGAGTCGGTAGAAATAATTTCCGCGTAGGGGCGTTCAATTAAACGCCCCTACGCGTTTGTTTTCTGAATCACGATGTGATATAATCCAGACCGAAATTGCAACTAGAAATTCGGGAGCGAAAACAAATGGACGCTCAAACGATACAAGCGAATGAGACAGCGACGCCGGGTGCGCCCGAAGCGAAATCGGGGCAACCTGGGATCGTGTTTGCCAAACTCGACGATGTGCTGCGCTGGGCGCGCACCGGATCGATGTGGCCCCTCCTCTTCGGTCTGGCATGCTGCGCGATTGAAATGATGGCAGTCTACATGCCGCATTTCGATCTGTCGCGCTTTGGGATGGAAGTATATCGCGCGTCGCCGCGCCAAGCCGATTTGATGTTCGTCGCCGGACGCGTCTCGCGCAAGATGGCGCCGGTCGTCCGCCAACTGTACGACCAGATGCTCGAACCCAAGTGGGTGATCGCGATGGGCGATTGCGCGGCGTGCGGCGGCATCTACAACAATTACGCGATTCTGCAAGGCGTGGACGAAATCATTCCGGTCGACGTGTACGTCGCCGGTTGTCCGCCGCGTCCCGAAGCGTTGATGAACGGTATTTTGATGCTGCACGAAAAAATCAAAAACGGCGAACCGAAGGGACAGATTCGGATCGAGCAGTGGGGCGTGCGGGGATAGAATTATGTTTGTCACGGGTGACAAACGATGCAAGATTTCCTCCAACAGATTCGCGAACGCGTCACACGCAATCAATATCAAATCTCCGCGCACGCCGAAACAGAACGCGAAGCCGAGAACATTACACTGTCGGACATCGTCAAGACCGTTGCGACGGGCGAAATCTTGGAGGATTACCCCGATGACCGTCGTGGGCACAGTTGTCTGATTTTGGGATTCACAACATCGGGACGCGCGATTCATTCTGTCCGGACAATCATATCCGATGGCCGCGCGCGCCTGATTACGGTTTATTTGCCGCAACGACCCAAGTGGCTTGATCCACGCACACGCGCGAGGAGTGTGTCGAAATGAAAACCAAAAGCAAAAAAATTCCTTGCAGTTTCTGTGATGGGGAACTTGAAAATAGCACCGTACAACATCCATATCACTGGCAAGGTCGAATCTATCTTTTCGAAAACGTTCCCGCACAAGTATGTCGTCAATGCGGGGAAAAATACTTTGATGCGCGTGTTGTGGAAGCAATGGAGCGCGCCGTGTTGAAAAAAACCAAACCGCGCCGCACTGTCCGTGTGCCCGTGTTTTCGTTCGGCGAATTTGCCTTCCAATCCAGATAGGGTTTTGCCAATGACCATCGAAACCACACTCCAAAAACTCCGTGAACGCTTTCCAAACGCGATTCAAGACGTCCACGAATTTCGCGGCGAGACGACGGCGACGATCCCGCGCGAAGCATTGTTGCAAGTCGCGCGCTGGTTGTACACCGAAGCGCATTTCGAGATGCTTCTTGATCTCACCGCGCTCGATTGGCTGCCGCGCGAACCGCGCTTCGACGTGCTGTACTATTTCCTCTCGCTGAAAGACAACGCGCGTTTGCGTTTGCGCGTCCAGTTGTCGAGCGACGACACGAACATCCCGTCGCTCACCACGATTTATCCCGGCGCGAATTTCTACGAGCGCGAGTGCTACGATCTGTTCGGCATCACATTCAATGGGCATCCCTTCTTGCATCGGCTCCTTTTGCCCGATTACGTCACGGAGCATCCTCTTCGCAAAGACTATCCGCTCGGCTACGAGCCGGTCGAGTTCACACACACGTACGACGAGATTCAGCCTGACAAACCGAGCGCGGTCGCGCCGCCGAAACCGCGCCGACTCATCGGCAGCGTCGGCGGCGCGGTCACCGAATTGCCGTTGACGTTGGGCGAACCCGCGACGCCGTGGTCGGGCGCGCAATCCGAAACGCTGCTTATCAATATGGGACCGCATCATCCGTCCACGCATGGCGTCTTGCGCGTCGCGCTCGAAGTGGACGGCGAAAAAATCATCAACGCGATGCCCGACATCGGCTATTTGCACACGGGCATCGAGAAAAACGCCGAATACAAAACGTATCTCAAAGCGATTCCCTTGTTCGACCGCATGGATTACTTTGGGACGTTGTTCAATAATCTGACGTACTGTCTCGCCGTCGAGAAACTGATGGAGATCGACGTACCCGAGCGCGCCCAAATCGCGCGCGTGATTCTGTGCGAAGTGCAGCGCATCCAATCGCACCTCATCGCCGTCGGCTCGCAGGCGATGGACATTGGCGCGGTCACGGTGATGACGTACGCGTTCCGCGAACGCGAAACCGCGCTCGATATTTTCGAAATGGTCGCGGGCGCGCGAATGATGACTTCGTACTTCCGCTTTGGCGGACTCGCGCAAGATTTGCCGGCGGGCTTTTCCGACGCGGTGCGCGCATTTATCAAGATGATTCCGCCGCGGCTCAAAGAGTACGAAGACCTGCTCAACAAAAATCCGATTTGGTTGATGCGCACGCGCGGCATCGCCGAGTACACCGCCGAGCAAGCCATCGCGTACAGCGTGACGGGACCGATGTTGCGCGCCGCGGGCGTCCAGTGGGATTTGCGAAAAGCGTCGCCGTACTCGGGCTACGAGCAGTACGCTTTCGATGTCCCGGTCAGTACGCGCGCAAAAGCAGACGTGCTCGAATGTTATTACATCCGCATGGAAGAAATGCGGCAGTCGATCCGTATTGTCGAGCAGGCGTTGGCGAAATTGGAAAAGACGAAAGGGCAGCCGTACGTGACGCGCAATCGCAAAGTCGCGCCGCCGCCGAAAGCGGAATTGCAGAATTCGATGGAGTCGCTCATCCATCATTTCAAATTGTGGACGGAAGGCATCACGCCGCCGGTCGGCTACGCGTACGCGTCCGTCGAGTCGCCGCGCGGCGAACTCGGCTTCCTCGTTTCGAGCGACGGCACGAATCATCCGCATCGTGTCCGCACCCGCACGCCGTCGTTCGCGAATTTGCAGACGCTGCCGATGATTTCGAAAGGATATTACATCGCGGACTTGGTTGGAATTATTGCGATGACCGACATCATTCTCGGAGATGTTGACCGATGACCGAACACTTGATCTTGCGCGATCTCGACATCGAGAACATACGAGACATCACAGTCTACGAGAAGCGGGGTGGGTACACTGCGTTTCGCAAAGCGGTGAAGGAAATGACGCCCGACCAAGTGACCGACGCGGTCAAAGTGTCGGGCTTGCGCGGGCGCGGCGGCGCAGGGTTCCCCGCGGGCGTCAAATGGAGGTTCCTGCCGAAAGGCGTCTTCCCGCGCTATCTCGTCGCGAACGCGGACGAATCGGAACCTGGGACGTTCAAAGACCGCCAAATCATGGAACGCAATCCGCATCAATTCATCGAAGGAATGGCGATTGCGTCGTACGCGATTCAGTGCAATCACGCGTTCATCTACATTCGCGGCGAGTTTCCGTACGCGGCGCAATGTCTCGAGCGCGCGATTGCACAAGCGGAACAGCGCGGCTATCTCGGCAAAAATATTTTCGGTTCCGATTTCAATTTGACGATTACGGTGCATCGCGGCGCGGGCGCGTACATTTGCGGCGAAGAGACCGCGCTCCTCGAAAGCATGGAAGGCAAACTGGGTCAGCCGCGCGTCAAGCCGCCGTTCCCCGCGAGCGTCGGGCTTTACAACAAGCCGACCGTCATCAACAACGTCGAAACGCTGGCGAACGTGCCGCTGATTATCGAGCGCGGCGCGGACTGGTACTGCAAAATCGGCACCGCGAAATCTACAGGACCGAAAATATTTTGCTTGAGCGGTCACGTCAATCGTCCTGGGAATTACGAAGCCGCGTTCGGTTCGATCTCGTTCCGCGATTTGATTTTCGATTTGGGCGGCGGCATGCGCGGCGGCAAAAAGTTGAAAGCGATTTTGCCTGCGGGCGCGAGCAGTTTCGTCGTCAATCCCGCCGCGAACGAAGCCGTGCTGGACGCGAAACTCGATTTCGAAGCGCTGCAACCGTTCGGCTCCGCGCTCGGCTCGGCGTCCGTCATCGTGATGGACGACGCGACGTGCATGGTGTGGATGGCGAAAAAGGCGTCGCACTTTTTCGAGCACGAGTCGTGCGGCAAGTGTACGCCGTGCCGCGAAGGAACGTACTGGATGGCGCGCCTGCTCGACCGCATTGACGACGGCGCGGGTACGATGGCGGACATCGATTTGCTGGCGAACGTCGCCAATCAAATCCTGGGCAAGACACTTTGCCCGCTGGGAGATTTTTCGACCGCGCCGGTGACGAGCAGCGTGAAAGCGTTCCGCGAAGAGTACGAGCGGCATGTGCGCGAAAAGGGATGTTGGGCGCGGAGATAACCAATGATTGTCTCCTTCGGCAATCGCGCAACCGAGGATTTGTACCACGGACGACCGAGCAAACACGCGCGTCGTTTTCCCGACACGATTGCGCGGATGGCATTGCGAAAACTCGACGTGCTGAACGCGGCGCACCGTCTCGAAGATTTGCGCGAGCCACCTGGCAATCAATTGGAAATGATGAAAGGCAATCTTGCAGGATTTCATAGTATTCGAATCAATGACCAATGGCGCGTCATATTCCGTTGGTCTGGCAATAATGCGGCTGAAGTGTCTGTGACTGACTACCACTAAAAGTGCGAGGGCAGCTATGATTCCAGAAAATAGAATCCCTACTCACCCTGGCGAAGTGCTTGAAGAAGAATTCTTGCGTCCGCTTGGCGTGACGGTTGCCGCGTTTGCAAAGCACGTAGGTGTGCCCGCCGCGCGCATTCACGAAATTATTCGCGGGCAGCGCGGCATCACGCCCGAAACGGCGTGGTTATTCGCTCAGGCATTGGGAACGACGCCCGAATTCTGGCTCAACCTGCAGAGCGTTTACAATCTCGCGAAAGCGCAACCCAAACGCCCGATTGCGCGATTACACAGCCGCTTGAGCGTTTCGCTGGCACATAATTGATGGCAGCCGCGTGAAAGCGTTCCGCGAAGAATACGCGCGACACATCAAAGCGCGCGGATGCTGAGCAAGAAAATAATTCTTCCTACACATGGAGGCGCAAAATGCCTAGATGGGAAGTTTGTCGAATTGAGACTCGATATGACGATGGTTTTTTGGGCTTCGGTAGGGCATGTCACTATTTAGCTGTGCTAGAAACTCCTCGGGGCGCATATGTTATTGATCGTAGCGATGACGTCACCAGGACAGCAGGCGAAGAGAACGAATTGAAGAGACGTAATGTATATTCCAAGTTAGTAGGTAGACTGTTGGCTGGCGGATGGGAACCACTCCAGGCAGATGATTCAGGTCAAGTGATAGTTTTTAGACGTTTAGTTCCCTAATTCGCGGTCCACAATTTGCAGTTCAAGAAATTGGAAACATAGAAATGCCCAAAGTAATCATCGACAACCAAACGGTTGACGTTCCCAACGGCACGCTCATCGTCGAAGCCGCGAAAGCAGTCGGCGTCGAGATTCCCGTCTTTTGCTATCATCCCAAGTTGCAGCCCGTTGGGATGTGCCGCATGTGCCTCGTCGAAGTTGGCACGCCCAAACGCGGCAAAGACGGGCAAATCGAAAAGGACGCGAACGGCGCGCCTGCAATCGCGTGGATGCCGAAATTGCAAACCGCGTGCACGACTGTCGTTTCCGATGGCATGGCGGTGCGCACCGACACCGCGCCCGTCGCGGACGCGCGGCGCGCGATCGTCGAATTTCTGCTGACCTCGCATCCGCTCGACTGTCCGATTTGCGACAAGGGCGGCGAGTGTCCGCTGCAAAATCTGACGATGGCGTACGGTCCGGGGCAATCGCGTTTTCCCGTCGAATCGAAATTCCACAACGAAAAGCGCGTGCCGCTCGGCGATTTGATCACGCTCGACCGCGAGCGCTGTATCCAATGCTCGCGCTGCGTCCGCTTTCAAGACGAAATCGCCGACGATCATGTGCTTGGCTTCGCCGCGCGCGGGCGCGGTTTGGAAATCACAACGCTTTCCGAGCCGCCGTTCGATTCCAAGTTCAGCGGCAACACGATTGACATTTGTCCCGTCGGCGCGCTCACGTCGCGCGATTTTCGCTTGAGCGCGCGCGTGTGGGAAGTGCGCGATTATCCGAGCGTCTGCGCGCATTGTTCGGTTGGCTGCAACATTTTGATCGGCGAGCGCGACCACGAAATCAAGCGCATCATTCCGCGCGAAAACGAAAACGTCAACGAAATCTGGACGTGCGACAAAGGGCGTTTCGTCCATCACTTTGCAACCGCGCCTGACCGACTCACTACGCCGCTGATTCGGCGCAATGGAAACCTTGAACCTGCAACCTGGAACGAGGCACTTGATTTCGTCGCCTCGCGTTTCAAGCGAATCAAATGGGAAGGCGCGGACGCGCTCGGTGGGTTGGGCGGTGACCGCGCGTCGAACGAAGACCTCTACCTGTTCCAAAAACTTTTCCGCCAGGTGCTCGGCTCGAACAATCTCGACCATCGCGTCGGGTGGAGCGCGACGAATACGGGCGCGGATTCGGTGCGCGTGTATGGCGCGGGCGTCGGCACGAATCTGGGCGCGCTCAATAAGAACGTGACCGCGCTCGTTCTCGGCGCAGACCCGGAAGAAGAGCAACCTGTGATTCGCTTGCGGCTCACGCGCAGCGCGCGCAACTTGGGCGCGAATCTGATTGTTGCAAATGGGCGCGTGACGAAACCGGCCAAGTACGCCAGGCAATCGTTGATTTTCAAGTACGGCGCAGAGGCGTACTTTTTGCTCGGACTGATTCGCGCAATCCTCGATGAGGGATTGGAGAATCGAGATTTCATTTCTGCGCGCGTGTCGAATTTCGATGCGTTCAAAAAATCGCTGGAGCCGTACACAGTCGAACGCTGTGCGCAAGTTTGCCACGTCAAGCCAGAGAAAATCCGCGACGCCGCGCGCCAGATCGCCCAATCGCCCGATTTGCTCATTCTCTACGGTCGCGAGGCGATGTTCGCGCAGCAAAACGACGTCGCGGTCGCGCGCGCGATGACCGCGCTGCTGCTCATCACGGGACACGTCGGACGCGCGAACAATGGACTCGTCGCGCTCTATCCGCATAACAATTCGACGGGCGCGTTCGATTTTGGCTTGCTGCCCGATGGCGGCGTCGGACGCACGCGCGTCGACGCGCGCGGTTTGTCGGCGCGCGAAATGACCGCGGGCAAAGTGCGCGGGCTGTACGTGATGGCGTGCGATCCGGCGGCGGATAGCAATTTCGTCAAGCCGGAATTTCTCGTCGTCCAGGATTTGTTCCTGACCGAAACCGCGCAACTCGCGGACGTCGTCTTGCCCGCGCAATCGTTCGCGGAACGCGACGGCACGTTCACGAACACCGAACGCCGCGTGCAACTTTTCCGCGCCGCGCTGAAACCCGTCGGCGAAGCGAAACCGGATTGGTGGATTGTCGCGGAAATCGCAAAACGATTGAACGCGAATTGGAATTACAAAGCCGCGTCGGAAATCATGGAGGAAATCGCCGCAACGGTTCCGCTTTACCAGGGCATGACTTTAGCCGCGCTCGCGGAAAATGTGAAAATGCCGCGCCCGCCGTTCGGGCAAGGCAATCCGAGCGATCAACCAACCGAGATCGCGATGGGCGAACTGGAAAATATTTCGAGCGGCAAGGCGTGGCAGAGTGTCGCGGAGAGTGACGCGCGCGCCAAGTTCGAACTCGTGTGGAATGAGCCAGCACGACCGCCGACCACCGACGGCAGACCGCTTACGCTTGTGGTGGCGCGGTCGTTGTAT
Organism: Candidatus Aquidulcis sp.; assembly: GCA_020723345.1. Classification (GTDB taxonomy): domain Bacteria; phylum Chloroflexota; class Anaerolineae; order UBA4142; family UBA4142; genus VGOB01. Next base: position 140,299 of record DYJA01000003.1, read on the forward strand.
GATCGCGGAACACTGGTGAGCAAATCGCAAATCGTACAGCCGCGCGTGCCGTCGCCGTTCGTCGAAATCAATTCGCAAGACGCGGAGCAACTAGGGATCGCCGATGGCGCGCGCGTGCGCGTCTCGTTCGATGCGCGCGTGCTTGAGTTGAACGCGCGCGTTGACGGTCACGTGCCACCGGGCGCGGTTTTGATTCCGAACAACCTGGACGGCACCGCCGCGCTGCCGCTGGGCGCGCAGGTGAAAATCGAGAGGGTGTGAGATGTCGCGCGAGCACGCTCGCATCAAGAAAATGAATCGTGTTGCGCGCGAACACCGCGCGGCATACAAAATCGCGCCACCGCGCCCCGCGTTCAAGCGCGTCACGCGCAAACAAATCAACGCGGTCGTGCAAAAAATCGTGGATGAGTTCAATCCCGAAAAAGTAATTCTCTTCGGTTCGTACGCGTACGGCAAGCCGAATATTGACAGCGATGTGGATATGCTTGTCATCCTGGAGAGTGACGAGCGACCTGCCCCGCGCACTTCGCGCGTTCTGGGAGCGATACTCGACGTCAAAATTTTTGCAATGGATCTGCTCGTCCGCACGCCGCAAGAACTCGAACACCGACTAGCCATCGGCGATTTCTTTATGCAGGAAGTCGTCGAACGCGGCAAGGTGCTCTATGCCCGAAGATTCGCTTGAGGAGTGGCTCAAGAAAGCCGAGCAGGATTTTGAGTATGCTCGAATCGGTATGCGCCAGAAAAAGAATCTTCTTTATGATGGCGTGTGCTTTCACGCGCAACAGTGCGCGGAAAAGTACGTCAAAGCGTTCTTGGTGCGGCACAACATCGGGTTTCGCAAGACCCACGACCTAATCGAACTTCAACGATTGTGCGCGCAAGTGGATTCCACATTCAGTTTGATTACCGACCCGCTCAAGTTATTATTCGTATACGCGGTGGACATTCGTTATCCTGGGATGACTGCGACGAAGGAAGACGCGCGCGAAGCTGTCGCCGCAATGAAACAAGTCCGCACCTTTGTCCGCGCGCGGCTTGGTCTCAAATCGAAATAGAATTTGTCACACCTGCCCTGGCGGGCGGTGCCAGGGTTTGCTCATTTGTCATTGAGGTTTCCACATGACTTTTCCCGACATCGGCGCAATCTTCAAAGGCATGTCCGTGACGCTGCGTGAAATGCTCACGCCGCCCGTCACGATTCAATATCCGCAAGTCAAGAAACCGGTCGCCGCGCGTTTTCGCGGTAGACACGAATTGAAGCGGCACGATAACGGACTCGAAAAATGTATCGGCTGTTCGCTCTGCGCCGCGGCGTGTCCCGCCGACGCGATCTACGTCGAACCCGCGGAGCAGACGGACGCGGAACGCTACTCGCCCGGCGAACGCTACGCCAAACGTTACGAAATCAATCTGATTCGCTGCATCTTTTGCGGATTTTGCGAAGAAGCATGTCCGACCGGCGCGATCGTGCTGGAACACAACTACGAATTGTCCTACTATGATCGCCGCAGCGCGATCATCACGAAAGAAAAATTGCTCGTCTCGCCGCCCGCGTCAGACAAGGATACGCCACGCGCGCTGCCAGACCCCGGCAACCTGTATTCGGCGATTCCGCCGGTCAAAGGCGGCGTCGAGCAGTAAAGCAGTATTCAGTATCCAGTGTTCAGTTTTCAGTCTGAACACTGGATACTGAATACTGAAAACTGAATTCTGAATTTCAACAAAGGAGTTGAACAATGCACGAATTCCCCTGTCCCCCTGGTCTCGTTTGTCGCCCGACTTTTTGGAACATCCCCGGTTTTCTAGAGATCGTCGTGTACGTCGGCGGCATTCTCGCCGCGCTCGTTTTTTTGTACGGGATGTGGCAACGCGTCGCGCATTGGCGCAAAGGCAAAGGCAAGTTCGCGTGGGGTCCGCTCGACAAGCGGATCGCGCAGTGGCTCACGATGGGCGTTGCGACAAAGAAAGTCGTGCTCGATAAACTCACGCCGGGATTGATGCACCTGGGCATCATGTGGGGAATGGCGTTTCTGTTCCTCGGCACCGCGATTGCGACGATTGATTGGGACATCACCAAACCGCTGATCAATCCGACGCAATGGCGGCTCCTCCAAGGCGATTTCTATTACTACTTTAAAGTCGTCCTCGACGTTTTCGGTCTGTTTGCGCTGATCGGGATCGTCGTCGCGTTCGTCATTCGATACGGCGTCAAACCCGAACGACTCGACGGACGATCCGGCAAGCGGTACTTTCGCGAAGATTTGTGGATCATCGGCTCGCTTGGCTTCATCGTCCTCACGGGTTTCGTCATCGAAATTTTACGTCTCGCCGCGCAGCCGACGGAAACGGCGCTGCTCAAAGAACGCGTGATGTACTGCACGACGTGCTCCGTCGTCGGCTGGCCCCTTTCGCGCTTGATCGCCGGTGTCGATCTCGACACGCTGCGCGCGCTGCACCTCGGAACCTGGGTCGTCCACATGATCGTCGCGCTCGTCGCGGCGGGCGCGATTTCGTACACCAAGTTGTCGCACCTCGTCGTGTCGAGCGTGAACACGTTCTTCCAGAAACTCGAACCCGCAGGCGCGCTGACGAAAATCGCCGACATCGAAAATCAGGAAACGTTTGGCATCAGCAAACTCGAAGAATTCACCTGGAAGCAACTGCTCGATTTCGACGCGTGTACGCGCTGCGGGCGCTGCCAGGACGCGTGCCCCGCCGCGTTGACAAACAAAGCGCTGTCGCCGAAAAATATCATCGTCAAAATGTTTGAAGTCGCGCACGCGAAAACGCAAGACGCGATTCACGGACAAGTGATCGACGCGCAAGAATTGTGGGACTGTACGACTTGCATGGGCTGCGTCAACGCGTGTCCTGTCGCGATTGATCAACTCGGCACGATCATCGAGTTTCGCCGCTATCTCACGCTGAGCGAAGGCGCGCCGCAGCCGCCATCGAACAAGACGATGGACTCGATGGAGCGGCAGGGGAATCCGTACGGTTTGCCCAAAGCGGACCGCCACAAATGGATGCAGGGACTCGCCGTGCCGTTCGCGGACGCGGACACGGAATACGATGTGCTGTTCTGGGTCGGCTGCGCGGGCGCGTACGACGTGCGCGCGCAAAAAATCTCGAAAGCGTTCGTCAAGATTATGCAGCAGGCGGACTTGAAATTCGCGGTGATGCAGGAAGAACGCTGCAACTGCGAATCCGCGCGGCGGCTCGGCAACGAGTACCTGTACCAAATGGCGACGGCGGAAATCGTCGAATCGCTCAAGCAGTACAAATTCAAGCGTATCGTCACGACTTGCCCGCACTGCTTCAACACGATCGTCAACGAATATCCGCAGTTTGATGGCAAATTTGATGTTGTCCATCACACACAACTAATAAACGAACTGATAACGGACAAACGAATAACACCGAAACGGACTAGTAATGGCACGATTACGTATCACGATTCGTGTTATCTCGGTCGCTACAACAACATCTACGATCCGCAACGCGCGATTTTGCGCGCGCTCGGCGCGAACGGCAACTTGGTCGAGATGACGCGCGCGCGCGCGAACGGCTTGTGCTGCGGCGGCGGCGGCGGTCGGATGTGGCTGGAAGAGAACACGGGCAAGCGCATCAACAACACGCGCGTCGAAGATGTCGTCGCGGTGAACGCGCAAACGGTCGCGTCCGCGTGCCCGTTCTGCATTTCGATGCTCGACGACGGCGCAAAGGCGTTGAACGTGGACGAAAAAATCGCGCGGAAGGATATTGCGGAGTTGGTGGCGGAGGCATTGTAGCGCGAAACGGCTCAAGTTGTCATTTCGAGGAGGCGTCCCGAGCGGAGCGCTAGCGGAGTCGAAGGATGCCGACGAGAAATCTTGTTATCGCGGCGACGAGATTTCTCGCGGAGTTTACCCTGAGCAAAGTCGAAGGGCTCGAAATGACAGAGGGCTGAGCAGTCACACGCAAACCGCGAAAGAAAACGGGAGGCGCGTCCAAACGACACGTCTCCCGTTTCACTTGGCGTTGCGTTGGTCACGTAAGGGCGAAGCATTTTTCGCATTGTGAACAGCGCATTGCCGAGTCGAAGAACAGCGAAAAATGCTTCGCCCCTACCTTCATCCTTCTGCCTTCATCCTTGCCGCCAGCATTTCCCACCCCTGCAATCCTTCTGGCATGCCAAGTTGCGGCGCAAGTTGTGACAATGCTTGCAACGCCTGATACTCATTGATTTGCTTGGCAATGACATACACCGTCACCCACGCGCTAACCGCCTCTTGCATTTGCTTATTCTGCGCGTGAATATGCCCCATATTGAACAACGTGGCGCATAGTTTTGCTCTGTCACCGATTTGCTGAGAGATAAGAAGCGATTTCTCAAGGTAAGCCAAAGCCGTTTTTGCATCACCTTGCGCCCAATAGATCGCCGAGATGTTGTTGAGCGTCGTCCCTTCCCCCGCTTTGTCGCCGATTTGCTGCCTGATGGCGAGCGATTGTTTCAGGTAGGTGAGCGCCGTTTCGTAATCGCCCTGCGCGTCATAGATTTGCGAGATGTTGTTGAGCGTCGTCCCTTCCCCCGCTTTGTCGCCGATTTGCTGACTGATGGCGAGCGATTGTTTCAGGTAGGTGAGCGCCGTTTCGTAATCGCCCTGCG
>DYJA01000003.1:145049-191006 GCA_020723345.1 Candidatus Aquidulcis sp.
CGTGATAAATATTGGAGATGTTGTTGAGCGTCGTCCCTTCCCCCGCTTTGTCACCGATTTGCTGAAGGATGGCAAGTGATTGTTGGAGGTAAGTCAGCGCGGTCGCGTAATCGCCCTGCGCTTTGAAGATTTGCGAGATGTTGTTGAACGACTGTCCTTCGCCCGCTTTGTCGCCGATTTGCTGGCGGATGGCGAGCGATTCTTGGAGGTAGATGAGCGCCGTCTCGTAATTGCCTTGCGCTCGATAGATATTGCCAATATTGTTGAGGGTCGTCCCTTGCCCCTGTAGGTCGCCAATTTGCTGATAATCGGATAACGACTGTTCAGAGTGGGAATTTGCTTCTTCGTAGTTGCCAATGTAAAGGTAAAGTTCGCCTGTTCGGGTATGTGCATCGCCACGTGTTTTCAAATCGGGCGAGTTGCAAATCTGCGGCAACCATTCGGTCAACAGCGTCGCGTAAAAACCAGCCCGCGTCAACGGACCAACAATCGCGTCCAGCGTCAGTCGGTCGGCTTGTGCATCGCGTCCCGCGCGGCGGAGGGCGTGGTGGGCGGCAATCGCTTGGGTCAAGGTTCTGCGTTCGTTCGCAAGCAAATACAAATGATAATCCGCCGCATCGTTCAGCCAGCGCGGGTCGTCGTCTATCAGTTTTCTCTCATTCAGCCAATCGGTCACCAGCGGCGCGCATTGGTATTCGGTCACGTCCCAGCGCGGCTCGTAGCGTGCTTCCAGCAGGGACACATTCAGCAGGCGTTCCATCAGCGCGTCGGGTTGCAGCAAATCTAATCCTAGTTTGACGATGCCTTCCAACGGCACGGGTTCGTGATACGCGGGCAGGCGTTGCAGGAATTTTTTCGCGTCGGGCGGCAAATGGTTGACAATCATTTCGATTGCCATATTCGTCTGCAAATCGCTTTTCGTCTGCGCCAGCGCATTGATGAACGCGTCTTCCTCGTCCGCGTTCGGCAGAGTTTTCAGCGCGGACGCAAGAAAATCCAGTCCGCGAGAGTTGCCGCCGAGCGCGGCATAGACGCGGCGCAAGCGTTCGCGCGCTTCGCGGGCGAGAAACGATTGCGGCAGGCGTTCTTGCGCCATCTGCAAAAAATCGCCGTAACTGGCGTGCGCGAGCGGCAGCGATTCGCCCTGCCACGCGGGCAATTGCCAACGCGTCGTGACGATCAGCCGCGTGTCGGTTTTCGCCTGCAAACAAGCGAGCCACGCGCGGACGGCGGCGTCCTTGACCGCCAATGTCTCCGCATCTTGCAGCGATTCAAGGTTATCGAAGAAAAAGAGGATTCGGTTGTCGAACTGTTCCATCAGCAAATCGCTGAGAAAATCGGCGCGGTCGCGGTCGCTCGGCGCGCGTCCCAGAAAACGACTGAACTTGGCGGCGTGGTCTTGGTCGAGCGCGAGTTCCAATTCGCGAAATTCGAAATCGCGCCAGGGTTGTTCGGGGCGCGCGCTCCACGCAAAGATTCTGAAACCTTGCGCTTCCAGGTCGAGCGCGAGTTTGCCTGCGAGCGAGGTCTTGCCCTGACCGCCTGGACCCGTGATGAGCAATTGGCGAATCTTGCCGTTGCCCAAGTCCTTTTTGTATCGGCGCATCTCCGCGCGCCGCCCGATAAAGCGCGCGGGCATACTGACGTTGTTGAGCGTGCGCGCGATATTGCGCGGTTTCACAGGCGTCGCCGCAAAATCCCAATCGATGAGCGGCATCTGCGGATTGTCCGAGACGAGCATCGGCAAGCACCATTGCCCCAGCGATAATTCCGCCACTGCACTCTGAGCGGACTCTGAGCGAGCGGAGCGAGTCGAAGAGGGAGTCGAAGAGTCCTTGAACGGCGTCTGAATCGCGATGCGCGCCGCTTGCAACGCAAAATCAATGCGCTCTTGCCGCGCGAGTTCGTCGCACAGCGCGCGCGCAAACTGAATCCCCGCCCTGTCTATAATCGATTCGCGCATTCCGACGACGTGCGGAATGCCTTGCGCGCTGATTCGCTGCGTCAGCCCGTTCGTCAACGCATCGGATGCCGCTTTGCCACTTTCGCACGCGGACAGAATCACCGCTTGCACGCCCGTTCCGACGAGCGCGCTTGCAATGTCGTCGTCTTTGATTGGATCGCTCGCGCCCGTCTCGCTCTCGAATGAAAATTCTCCGTAAGGCGGCTCGTCCGTGTGCGGCGCGTGATGGAATTTGCCGTGACCGCTGAGGAAAACGACGTGCGGGTTGGATTTGAGCAAATCCTTGAACGTGGAAAATCTGCCATCGTCGGGCATTTCCAATTTGACCAGCCCTTGCGCAATCCACGGCGCGAGCGCCTCTTGCACCTGCGCTTGCTCTTCTTCGACGTTCAAGCGCGCCATTTGCGGTCTTTCTTCCCTGGTCTTGACCACATCTTCGAGATAAACGTCTTCTGTCAGTGACATGAACAACAACACCTTGAGCGGTCCCTTGGCGAATTTTGCTTGCGGCTCGCGCGCCGCGATGCGCCGCGTCAACGTGAACGCGGGATGTTTGCCGAGAAAGCCGAGCGCGGGATGATGGAGCGTTTCCCAGGGCAAATGCTGCACGTCCGCCGCCGCGCTCGCGATGACAATGGGGAGGATTGCCGCGCCCGCGTTCGCGCGCGCCGCGTCGAAATCGGATTGCGCGCGTTCGCCCAGCGTGTGCCACAACGCGCCGCCCATCGCTTGCAAATGCTCGTCGGCGACGACAACCTTGTGCTCGGCGTACAAACTTGCCAATGCAGAAGCCATCCTTCGCAAGTCAGGATACTGGCGCAGGAGGTCGTCTGGCGGATGAACGACGAACGGCTGGGGGTAAATGTTGCGCGGCATGATTGACTCCAAGATGTCATTGCAACCAGCATCCTGAGCGGAGCGGCGTGGTTTTCGCCGCGTAGTCGAAGGATGCGTCTCATGGGAAGGCGCCTTGCAGGTGACGCATCCTTCGACTTCACTTCACTACGCTTCGTTCCGTTCAGGATGCTCTTATTCTGGTTTTTGTGTCGGCAGAATATCAGGCAATTCGGGTTCGGTGCCGAGCGTCAAATCATCATCCTGGCTCAACACGGACAAATTGCGAAACACCTGTATTTTGCGCCGAGGATATGTTCCCAAATCTACAACACCCTCAGCGTTGCAGTACGGGCAGGCGACAATCAACTCTTGTTCATCCGTAATCTCGCGGAACAAGGTGTAGGTACGTTCGCATTTCCAGCACTTGAATTCAAATCGTTTTTTCATAGTTTCATCCTATCGTAAAACCAGCGAAAAAGATTCCGACGAAAAACAACACGCTCGAACCAATGATCAACCGCCGTTTGTATTTGGCGGACTGTTCAAAAAAATCTTCGATTCCCAAGCCCTCGGAAAATTTCTCTGGGTCTTGCTTCAGAATCGAAGGGTCGACCGTCCACTTTTGAGGTATCAATGCGATCAACGTCAGAGCCAACGCCAAGAACCATGCGCCAAACGCAAAATAAAAAGCGATATTGAGTTGGAGGGTGGCGTTTGTTCCGCCGACCAATTTCAATATCGCCGCGTATGCGCCAGGAATTGCCAATTCGAGCGTGAGCAATTGCCCGCTCAGTTTGTCCATCAACTCGCTTTGCGCCGCAATGCTGGCATAGAACTTGTCACGCATCACTTTTTCGTGATCGCTCAACGGGCGGGTCGATATCGGTGAATTGCTCATCTTGCCTCCGTTTCTTGAGCCTGGGAACTTGCCTGGCAAGAGTATAAGGCAGACCGCGCCTCAAGTCAACTTGTGCCTTTGAAATCTGAAACGCCGCTTTGACTTTTCTCCGTACCTATAGTAATATTTGAATATAAACCATCGCCGACAGTGATGCTGCTGTCCATCCGCCGGGTGGCGAAAAGTGACGAGTGCTTTTCGCGCGACCGCTCGGCGGCGATTGCCATTCCGTTTTGTGGTCATCTCGGAGGGAGTTATGGTTCGTCTTGGACTGTGGCAGCGCATCCGCGCGATCACGCTGCGCCAAATCGCGCAAACCGTGATCGCGCTCGTCATCGGTTTTCTCGTCGTCATCGGTTTTGTCTACGCGTGGGATTATACCAACAGTTCCCCGTTCTGCGGCACCACGTGTCACCCCATGCCGCCGCACTATCAATCGTACTTGCGCTCGCCGCACGCGCGCGTGCAATGCGTCGAATGTCACATCGGGCGCATCTTCGTCGGCGTCGCGTTCACGCGCAAGGCGAACGACGCGCAGTACATCGTCGATTATCTCACCAACAATTACAAGTTCCCCATTTACGCTCACGCCGTTCAGCCCGCGCGCGAATCGTGCGAGAAATGTCATTGGCCCGAAAAATTCTCGTGGGACAAAATCGTCACGCTGACGCATTACGCGTCGGACAAGACGAACTCGCCGACGCAAACCGTGCTCGCGCTCAAGACCGGCGGCGGTACGCATCGCGAAGGGCTGGGCTTGGGCATCCACTGGCACGTCGAAAACGCGATTGACTTTGCGTACAGCGACGAACACAAGCAGGTGATTCCGTACATCCAAGTGACGAATCGCGACGGCAGTAAGCAAGTCTACACCGACATCGAGAGCAAACTGACGGCGGAGCAGATCGCCAAGTTGCCCACGCGCCGGATGGATTGCATCGACTGCCACAATCGCGTCTCGCACAATTTCCAATCGCCGGAGCAGGTGCTGGACAATTTGCTTTCGACCAAGCAGATCGATCCGGCAATGCCGGAGATCAAGCAAAGGGGCGCGCAACTGCTCGCCGAAAAATATCCGAACCGCGACGCCGCCAACAAAGCAATCGCCGGGCTTGAAACGTTTTACAAACAGAATTACGCGGACTATGCCGCGAAAAATGCGCCCGCGATCCAACAAGCCGTCGCCAAATTGCAGGACTGGTCGGCGCAGATTCGCTATCCCGAACAAGGTTTGGATTGGACGGTCCACGCAGACGACATCGGACACAAAGATTCGCCCGGCTGTTTTCGCTGCCACGACGGCAAGCATTTCACGCCGGATCGCAAGCAAGCAATTCGACTCGAGTGCAATATCTGTCACACGATTCCCGAAGTCGTCACGCCGGGCGGACCCGCGCCGGTGATCGCGATCACGCGCGGCGATGAACCCGCGTCGCACAAAAAGACGACTTGGCTCGCCGAACATCGTCAAGTGTTCGACACATCGTGCCAACAGTGTCACGATACGAACAACGCCGGCGGCAAAGACAATTCGTCGTTCTGCTCGAATAGCGCGTGTCACGGAACCGCGTGGAAGTTTGCCGGATTGAACGCGCCCGCGCTCGAGCAGATCGTCAAACCGCCGGTGCGTCCGCCGAGCGCGCCGGGCGCGCAACCGCGCGTGGTACCGCATCCGGTCGGCGGCAATCCCGACTGCCAGATTTGTCACGGCGCGCAAAGCAAAGTGCGCCCCGCGCCCGCCGATCACAATGGACGCGCGAACGCGACGTGCCTCACGTGCCACAAAGCGACTGTGCCAGCCGCCGCGCCGACGCGCGCCGCAAGCGGTCCCCCGACGATTCCGCACGATGTCGCCGGACGAACGCAGTGTCTCGGTTGTCACGGTAGCGGCGCGGCAAACATTCGCCAAATTCCGCAATCGCACAAAGACGCCAAGTACACAAACGAAATGTGTGTGACTTGCCACAAACCGCGTGCAACGACCGCGCCGGCGACTGCCACGCCGGCGACCAAGCCCGCCGTCGCGCCGACGACTGCACCCGCCGCGAAGGAAGCCGAAAAAATGCCGGCGGATCACGCGGGGCGGACAATCTGTTTGGCGTGTCACAACGCGGGGCTGGGCAAGAAATTGCCAGCCGACCACGCGGGACGAACTGACCAAACCTGTCTTGCGTGTCACAAATAAACATCCTAGATCAGAAACCAGGTTTCTCCCTTCGGAGAAACCTGGTTTTTTGCGGCGGGTGTGGTCACGACACGTTTGGTTGACAAGTTGGTTAGCATTATGCCAGCAGATTTTTCCAACGATCGAAATCTGACAAATGCCTCGCCCCTACGCGCGTTCCATTTTGGCGATTCGCGCCGAATCGAGTAAAATGGGAATGTGTCATCGCTCATCCATCTCTCCGATCTTCATTTCGGTCCGCATCACCGCGCGCGCCTCGACGAAATTTTGCTGAAAGACATCGCGCAACTCAATCCCGACGCCGTCATCGTTTCCGGCGATTTGACGATGCGCGCACGGAACCGCGAATTTGAGCAGGCGCGTGATTTTCTCGCGCACATTCCCAAGCCAACGCTCACGATTCCCGGCAACCACGATCAGCCGATTCTCACGCCGCTCGATTGGCTCGAACGATTCACGCGCCAGTACGCGCGCTATGAAAAGTACATCCATCCTACGATTGATTCTACACTCGCGATTGATGGTTTGTTCGTTCTCGGCTTGAACGACAATCATCCGGCTTTGCCCGGCGGTTTTTGGACGCGCGCGCAACGCGTGTGGCTCGAAGATCAACTCGCGCGCGCGCCGCGCGGCGCGGTCAAAGTGATCGCGACGCATCATCAACTCGTGTGGAACGGCTGGCGTCCCGCCGGTTTCTGGCGCGCCGAACGCGCGCTGGAATTTCTCGCGGCGCGCGGCGTCGAACTCGTGCTGAACGGTCACACGCACGTTCCGCGCGCGGCGCAGACGCGCGGCGGCATCGTCGTCGCGCGCGCCGGCACTGCGACGAGCGGGCGGACGCGCCACGGTAACGCGAATAGTTACAACTATGTGAAAATCGACGAGCAAGAAATCTCGATTTTTTTGCGGAGTTACGACGAGCGTGCCGATGCGTTCGTCGCCGCGCGAGCATTTACCTTTCCCCGACGAGCGGGGATGCCGTGAGGAGCGCCAGCAGTGAATATTGATAAAATCGTTTTGATTTATCCCGAGCGCGATGGACGCATCTTTGGCAGGGCGCAAGGTTCGCCGTACACTTTGATGCGCCTCGCGTCGTTGGTGCCAGAAGATATTCCAGTCGAAATTTGGGACGAAGACTTGCGCGCGTTGCCGATGGAACGTCTGGGTCCGCGCGATCTCGTTGGCATCACGAGCAAAACGCTGTCGATTGAGCACGCGAAGGAAATTGGCGTCGCCGCGCGACAACGCGGCAGTCTCGTCGTGGTCGGCGGCACGCACGCCACATTGGTACCGGACGAAGTGAAGCAGTGGGCGGATATTACCGTCGTCGGCGAAGCGTATCATACCTGGGATCAAATCATTCGCGATGTTGCGAACGACACGGCGAAACAAATGTACGTCGACGAATCGTGGTCGCCGCTCGGCGGAGTGGCGCGCCTGACCGATCGCGTGCTCGCAATGGTCGACGAACGCCGGCATTATTGGACGCCGTACCTCGAAATTACGCGCGGCTGTCCGCGCGATTGCACGTTTTGTACCGCGATTCGCGTCAGCGGCAAGATCATGCGCCATCGTCCGATTGACGAAGTGGTCGAAGAAATTCAGCGGCGGCGCGTCAAACGTTTCTTTTTGACCGACGATAATTTCGGTTTGAATTTTCGAACGAGTCCGAATTACATCGTCCAACTTTTCGACGCGCTCGCCAAACTAAACTTGAATGGCTGGACCGCCCAAGCCGAAATGATGGTCGGCAATTTCCCGGAACTGCTCGCGCTCGCGCGGCGCGCACATCTCGAGAAACTGTTCATCGGCTTTGAATCGATCAACACGTCGAACGGACGCGACCTGGGCGGCAAGAGCAAAGGCAACACCGCCGAGTACAAGCGCGTCATCAACGCGATTCACGATCACGGCATCGGCGTCGTGGGGCTTTTCGTGCTCGGACTCGACGGCGATCAGCCCGACGTTTTCGAGACGACCTGGGATTTCGTCCGCCAGAGCAAATTGGATGCAGTAAGTTTTACGATCATGACGCCCTATCCCGGCACCGAATTGCGCCGCGAGTACGAAGAGCAAGAACGTTTGCTGCCAAATATGCCGTGGAGCAAGTACGATACCGCGCACGTCGTCTTTCAACCCGCGCAAATGTCGGTCGCGCAATTGCGGCGCGGCTATGATTGGATCTGCAACCGCGCGTACAGTTCGATGTCGATTGCGCGGCGCGGCGTCCACGCGTTGCGCCGCCAGCCGCTGCTGCAATATCAACGCCGGGTCTTTTCGAGTTTCAGTACCGATGTCGGGTACCGCAAAGCAGTCAGTTATCGCGAACGCGAACCGGATTTTCAATGGCGGACACCCGCGCAGTTGACTCAAACGCCTGCCGCGAATTCGATCAAAGGATGATAACGGATGCGACTGTCTGTGCTACTGCCGATTTACAACGAAGAGCGCGAACTTGCCGCGTGCCTCGACCGCGTGCTGGCGTCGATTGCCGATGAGATCATCGCGGTGGACGATTGCTCGACGGATGCGACGCCGCAAATTCTCGCGCGCTATCGCGATCCGCGCTTGCGCGTGGTGCGCCACGCGCAAAATTGCGGCAAAGGCAGCGGCATCCGCACCGCGCTCGAGCACGCGACCGGCGAGTACTGCATCATCCAGGACGCCGACACGGAATACGATCCGCGTGATTTTCCCAAACTGCTCGAACCGATCCGGCAGGGACGCGCGCAAGTGATCTACGGCGCGCGCGATCTCAGCACCCAGCCGCTCATCGGATACCTCGGCAATAAATTCTTGACGATTGCGACGAACATTCTGTGCGGCACGCGCCTCAGCGATATGGAAACGTGCTACAAAGTCGTCCCGACCGCGCTGCTGCACGAACTTGGTTTGCAATCGTGCGGTTTCGAGATCGAGCCAGAGATCACGGCGAAAATCGCCAAGCGCGGCATCCAGATCGGCGAAGTGCCGGTGACGTACGCGCCGCGCCCAGATAAAAAGTTGCGGCGGTTTCGCGATGGGTTTCGGTCGCTGTTCGCGCTGATTCGCTATCGGTTTGCGGCGTGAGGCGTGAAACGTGAGGCGTGTTGCATGTTGCGTAACGGAACACGCAGCACGCAACACGTCCTAATTTCTCCAAATCTTTTTATAGAATTAGGCGCGCGGTGCAGCGCGGCTAATTGACTAAGCCGTGCCAGAATGGTATAATATCGCCGTCAACGCTCCAATCCTTCGACTACGCTCAGGACAAGTCTCCAATCTCTAATCTCTATTCTCCCTCACGAGGTTTACATTTGCGCGTCTTGCTGATCAATCCACGCTTTCAACTTCCCATCGATACCCGCACGACCCCGCATCTCGGCATCGCGTATCTCGCGGCAGTCAGCGAGCGACGCGGCGACGAGGTGCGCGTTTTCGATATGGACGTCGAGGACATCAAGTTAGCCGATTTCGCGCGCGAATATCAACCCGACATCGTCGGGATCACAAGCAACACGCCGCAGGTCAAACAGGGCTGGCACGCCGCGCGCGAGATCAAATCGGCGCTCGACGCGCTGATCGTGCAAGGTGGTCCACACGTTTCCGCGCTGCCGGAGGAATCCGCGTCGCGCGAAGAGATCGACATCGTCGCACGCGGGGAAGGCGAAGATACTTGGATCGACTTGCGCAACACACTCGAACGCGTTAAGACGAGCGATCCCAAATTCAAAACGCGCGATCTGCTCGATCCCGCGAGCCAGATCCTCGATGGCGTTCTCGGCATCACGTACCAAACCACCGACGGCAAGATTCAGCACACGCCCGAACGTCCCGCTATCGCGGATTTGGACACGCTGCCGTTTCCCGCGTACAAATATTTCAAGATGGAGCGGTACACCTCGCTCCAACCGGCGATTGATGCAATCGAGATGGGCAAATCGTACAGCATTATGACTTCGCGTGGCTGCCCGTATCGCTGTACGTTTTGTTCGCAAAGCGTGATGGCGGAAAGATGGCGCGCACGTTCCGCGAAAAATGTCGTCAAGGAATGGCGACACCTGATCGATGACTTGGGCGCGCAGGAAATCGGCGTGCTCGACGATTCGGCGAACATCAATCGCGACCGCGTGCACGAATTGTGCGATTTGCTAATCGCGGAGAAACTAAACCACGTTCCCTGGATTCCGATCAACGGCATTCGCGCGAATCTCGCCGACGAGGATTTGCTGCGGCACATGAAAGCTGCGGGGTGCATCCGCGTCGCGTTCGGCGTCGAGACCGGCGACGAGGAAATTCTAAAGTCCATCGACAAGCGCGTGACGCACGATCAGATTCGCACGGCGTTCAAGAACGCGAAAAAAGTTGGCATTGAAACGGTCGGCTTTTTCATCATCGGCTTGCCGGGCGATAACGAAGCGACGATGGAAAAGACGATTCGCTTGGCGTGCGAACTCGATCCGCTCGTCGCGAATTTTTCGATGCTGACGCCGTACCCCGGCACGCAAGTGTGGGAACAAGTGCATCGCAACGGCGGTCGGATGTTGGTCAAGGATTGGGAAGATTACGTTTTCTTCGAGAGCAAGGCGCGGTACGAAATCGGTGAGACGACGGCGGAATTGCAAGAACGCAAATGGAAAGAGGCGTACCGCCGCTTTTATCTGCGCCCGCATCGAATCGCGATGACGCTGCTGCGAAAATCAACGTGGCAGCATTTTCCGCGCACACTGCGAATGGCGCTCAAGATCGTCTTGCCGAAGAAAACGAAAGATGAAGTGAAAGCAGTTGTCGAAGAGACACCAACGGCATTCTGAAAGGTGGACGTGTTATGAGCAATCTACTTGATCGGATCACGATCGATCCGCAAATCTGTCACGGCAAACCGGTGATTCGCGGTTTGCGCTATCCAGTCGAAACAATGTTGGAACTGATGAGCGCCGGAATGACAATTGACGAGATCCTCGCAGATTACGAGGATTTGGAGCGTGAGGACTTGCTGGCAGTGCTTGCGTTCGCCACGCGCTTGAGCCAAGTCAAGCGCATGGACCCGGTCGCAGTATGAACTTTTTGGTAGACGCGCAACTACCGCGCCGTTTGGCAAATCGCCTGTGCGACTCCGGGCACTCCGCAACGCATACGTTTGACTTGCCAAGTAAAAACCGGACAACCGATGTTGAGATCGGCGAAATCTCAACGCGGGAACAGCGCGTCGTCATCACAAAAGATGCTGACTTTGTGGACACGTTTCTGCTTATCGGCAAGCCCTACAAACTGTTGCTCATTTCGACAGGGAATATCTCAAACGCCGATCTGGAAACATTTTTCGTTCCACAGATTCCAGTCATCGTCTCCGCATTTGAAACGTATGACTATATCGAATTGACTCGGACCGCATTGGTGTTTCACGTATGATGGATCCCATCTGACTTGATTATGCCTGCCTACATTCGCCCCATCGGCGTGCTCAAGAGTTACATCGGCGACAAGCCGGAAGCGGTTGTGGAACCCGGACGCACGCTGCGCGCAACCATCGCGGAATTGGGTATTCCGGTTGATAAAGTCGCGATGGTTCTCGTCAACGACGCGCCGCAGCCCAAAGACTATGTTCTGCAAGACGGCGACATCGCGCGCTTGATCATGGCGGTGAGCGGGGGGTAGGGGCGAAGCATTTTTCGCCCTTCGACTTCGCTGCGCTCCGCTCACGCGGAGCGGGCGGAAAATGCTTCGCCCTTACAAAAACACAAGGGGAGACAATGAAGATACTCGCAGTAAAACCTGAACTGTGTAATGGCTGCGGCGCGTGCGAGGAAATCTGCGCCAAAACTTTTTTCAAGGTCACCGACCGCGACAAATCAACGATTCGAGTCGCACAGATCGCGGAAGGAAAATATCGCGTCGACTTTTGTAATCAGTGCGGCGAGTGCATCGCGGTCTGCCCGACGCAAGCGCTTTATCGGATCAAGAATGGCATCGTGCGCATTCGCGAAAAAGATTGCGTCGGTTGCGAGGCGTGCATTGGTTTTTGTCCCGATTTGGTGATGTACGCTGTGCCGGACGACGTCGTTCCGATCAAATGCATCGCGTGCGGCAAATGCGTTGACGTGTGCCCAACCAAGGCGTTGTTTATGGCTGAGGTTGATGTGCCCGCGCCGGTTACAGAACTGACGCGCTCGATTCGTGTCAAAACAGGAGCAGGTTCCCATGGCAATTGACGTTCAGAAAATGAAAGCGATGCGCGCCGCGCACAAAGTCTTGGCGGAATTTACGTACCCGCCGCGTGAAGTTGTCAAAGGGTACGCGAATCAAACGCTCTACATCAATCTCGACACGAACACGATCGAGGCAAAGCCGGTCACGCGGATGATGAAAGATATTTTTATCGGCGGGCGCGGTTTTGGAATTTGGCATCTCTGGAATGCGGTCACGCCGCAAACCAAATGGAATAGCCCGGAGAACGCGATCATCATTTCGCCCGGACCGCTCGCGGGGACGACAAACTTTCCCGGGTCGGGCAAATCGCTCGTCGTCACGATCTCGCCGCTGACGAGCGCGCCGGTCGACAGCAATGTGGGCGGCTACTTTGGTCCGCTGCTCAAGTTCGCGGGCTGGGACGCGATCGAGATCCAAGGCAAAGCGAAGAACGACGTGATCGTTTTCATCGACGGGAACCAAGGACGCATCACGATTGAAGAAGCGCCGGGCGCGTCGGTCGATAGTTATCCAGTCGGTGAAGAAGTGGTCGCGATGTTCGCGGACACGGACGCGGAAAAGCGCGATGTGTCGAGCGTCAGCGCGGGCACGGGCGCGGATCACGCGCTCTTTGGCTGCCTCAATTTCAGTTGGTACGATACGCGTCGTCAGCGCGTCCGACTCAAGCAAGCCGGGCGCGGTGGCATTGGCACAGTTTTCCGCGACAAAAAGATCAAGGCGCTCGTCGTCAAGAAATCCGGTGTGAATGCCGAGTCCAATCATCCCGACGACGCGCGACGCATTCGCGATGTCGGCGTCAAGATGCACCGCGAGTTGCACGATCTCGATCATCTGCAATGCCACATGCGAACCGTCGGCACCGCGCACCTGGTCGAGATCATGGACGCGACCGATTTGCTGCCGACGTGCAATTACAAATTCGGATCGCACTCCGAAGCCAAACATCTTTTCTCCGATTATTACCTGAAGACATTTTCGCAGAACACAGTCGACGGCTGCTGGTACGGCTGCACGATGGCTTGCTCGAAAGGCATGGACGGTTTCGAGTTACGGACGGGTCCGTACAAAGGACAAATCGTCACCGTGGACGGTCCCGAGTACGAGACGATTGCCGGATGCGGTTCCAACCTGGGTGTGTTCGATCCGCACTGGGTTGGCGAGTACAATTATTACTGCGACACGTACGGTCTCGACACGATCACCTGGGGCACGGCGATGGCTTTCGTGATGGAGTGTTACGAAGCCGGCATCTTGAACAAGCAAATCACCGGCGGTTTGGAATTGAAATTCGGCGCGGCGGAAGCGGCGGCGGAGTTGCTCCACCAAACCGCGCGCGGCGAAGGATTCGGGCGCGTCTTTGGGTTGGGCGTTCGGCGGATGAAAGAAATTTTCGCGAAAGAGTACGGCGGCGATCCAAAATTCCTGCAAGACATCGGCATGGAATCCAAAGGGCTTGAATATTCCGAGTACGTCACGAAAGAATCGCTCGCGATGCAAGGCGGCTACGGTCTCACGTTGAAAGGTCCGCAGCACGACGAAGCGTGGCTGATTTTCATGGATATGGTTCACAACCAGATTCCGACTTTTGAAAACAAAGCCGAAGCGCTGCACTATTTTCCGATGTGGCGCACCTGGTTCGGTCTCAATGGTTTGTGCAAAGTGATTTGGAACGATATCGAACCGGCGGATAACGCGCAGACTAAAGAACCCGCCAAAGTGCCGGAGCACGTCGACAACTACGTCGAATATTTCACCGGCGTGACGGGCAATCGGGTGACCAAGGAAGATTTGATTGTGATGTCGGAGCGCGTGTACAATTTCCAACGCGTCTTCAATCTCAAGATGGGCTTCGGTCGCCGCGCACACGACGCGATTCCGTATCGCTCGATGGGACCGGTGACGAAGGAAGAATACGAGTCGCGCGCGGAGCGGTACGACAAACAGTTGCGCGAAAAAGTCGGCTACGATCCCACCGGCAAGTCGACCGAAGAAAAGTTGGCGGCGCTGCGCGCGTTCCGCGAGGCGGAGTATCAGCGACTGTCGGACGCGGTTTACCAACGGCGCGGCTGGACGAACGACGGCGTACCCAAAATCGAAAAACTGAAAGAACTGGGAATTGATTTTCCCGACGTGGTTGAGGTTGTTCGTCCGTATCAGAATGGAAACAAATAAGTCGGGACAATATTTTTGGAACTTTGCGTCTGTTTTGGGCGCGCGAGCAACTCGAATTTGGGGCGCGGGTTGCGTCGAACCGATTCATCGCGGTTGGTGTTCTTGCACGTACAAGTGTTGGAACGGCATGAATCGGATTTGCCGTCTCGCAACGAGGGGCGAACAAAATGAACTGGACAAAGTACAATCCGCCCGACCACGCGCGTGAAATCCTGTCACAATGTCCCCAGGTGACAGTCGCAAATTCTACGGAAGAACTCGTCGCGTTGGCGTGTGGTGAGCAAGCGAACAAATCGTTCGAGGTCGCGTACGATGTGCCCGGCAAAGGGCGCTGCGTCGAAGCGGTCGTGACGCGCGTGCGGAACGGCTTGGCAGTCAACTATGCCGAGCCGTACATGCGCCGGCGCGATCCGGATTGCGTTTTTATCGGCGACAATTTGCCGACGGACAAGGAGACTTTTTCGCAGCACTTTAATCGCGATTTCGCGTCCGTCCGCGCGGAAGCGTTTGCGTGGCTCAAGACTCAGGAACTGTTGATCTTCGGTTTTGTCGCAGGACAACCGGACATGGGAATCGAAGCGCTGGCAATCGTGCCGGCGAACGCGGCATTTTTTGCGTTTGGTTTGGCGATGCTGCAAGGTTTCATCCCGGTCGAGAAAATATCGCCCGCCTTTGCGCCGCGCGCGGTGATTTACGTCGCGCCGGTTTTTCGGCACACGCATTTCGGCGGCAAGCAAGTCGTCGTGCATAATCGCCAGCCCGACGCGTACGAAATGTTTTCGTTCAATTTGTATCCGGGTCCCAGCGCGAAAAAAGGCGTCTACGGAATGTTGCTCGACCTGGGTGAGCGCGAGGGCTGGGTCACGACGCATTGCTCGACCGTGCAGGTCATCACGCCGTACGACAACGTGGTGACGATCATGCACGAAGGTCCCAGCGGCAGCGGCAAAAGCGAAATGCTGGAACAGCCGCACCGCGAATCCGATGGACGACTGCTCCTCGGCGAAAATCTCGTGACCGGCGAAAAGCGTTATCTCGAAATTCCGCGCACGTGCGAGTTGGGTCCGGTCACCGATGACATGGCGTTGTGTCATCCATCGCTGCAAGACAACAGCGGACGACTGCGACTGCGCGACGCGGAAGACGCGTGGTTCGTGCGCGTCAATCACATTAACAGTTACGGTACCGATACTTCGTTCGAACGATTGACCGCGCAACCAAGCACGCCGCTGCTCTTCTTGAACATCGACGCGGTGCCGAACGGGCGCGCGCTGATTTGGGAACACACGCTCGATGCGCCGAACAAGCCGTGTCCGAATCCGCGCGTCGTCATTCCGCGTTCGATTGTGCCGGGCGTCGTCGATGGCGCGGTGACAATCGACATTCGCAGTTTCGGCGTGCGGACTCCGCCGTGTACCAAAGAGAATCCGAGTTACGGCATCATCGGCATTTTTCACATTCTGCCGCCCGCGCTCGCATGGTTGTGGCGACTCGTCTCGCCGCGCGGCTACGCCAATCCCAGCATCATCGACGAAGAAGGAATGGAAAGCGAGGGCGTCGGTTCGTACTGGCCCTTTGCGACGGGGCAGCGCGTCGCGCAAGCGAATCTGCTCTTGCAGCAATTCACGACACACAAACGCACGCGCCATATTCTCTGTCCGAATCAGCACATCGGCGCGTGGCGCGTCGGCTTTATGCCGCAGTGGATCGCGCGCGAATATTTTGGGCGGCGCGGCGTCGTCCGATTTCGCCCCGATCAAATTCGACCGACGCGCTGTCCGTTGCTGGGATACACGCTGCATCAATTACACGTCGAAGGGCATTTGATCGCACGCTGGTTTTTGCAAGTCAACACGCAGCCCGAAGTCGGCGACGAGGCGTACGATCGCGGCGCGGAAATGCTGTACGGTTTCTTTCGCCGCTATCTGCCCGATTTTCTGAAAAGCGATCTCGCGCCGCTCGGCAAGTACATCGTGCGTTGTTGTCTCGACGGCGGCGGCTTGGAAGATTACGAAGCGCTGATTCCGCTGGAATGACTTTGCGCGACGTGTCATTTCGAGAATACAAACTGCGCGGCGGATACCGCCGCCGATTGGAAATCGGCGTCTCAATGAGGTGAAAACTCGATCAATCGAGTTGAGCACAATCGGTTTCCAACCGATTTCCACCTCGCTGAGACCCCGAATTCATTCGGGGGCGTTCTCGCGCGGTGGTATGTAGTCTCGGAATGACAGACATCGGTACATAGAAAGCAGGTTTGGTTTGTGACTCAAACGGCGATTGCTGCCGAAAAAAATATTCTCGCGAAATATTATCAGTCCGCGTTGCTGCTTGGCATCTTCACCGTGCTGTACAACCTGGTCGAAGGCGTCGTCTCAATCGCGTTCGGCGTGCAAGACGAGACGCTCGCGCTGTTCGGTTTTGGCGTGGACAGTTTTATCGAAGTGATGTCCGGGTTGGGAATCGTCGCGATGATTCTGCGAATTCAGAACGATCCCGATACGCCGAGAAGTGTTTTTGAGAAAACCGCGCTGCGAATCACGGGCGCAAGTTTCTATCTTCTCGCGCTTGGCTTGTTCGCCACCGCGCTGATCAATATTTATTCCGGACACGCGCCTGAGACGACGATCAGCGGCGTGATCATTTCGTTGATCTCGATTGCGGCGATGTGGGCATTGGTGTACGCGAAAATACAAGTGGGGCATCGTCTCGATTCCGCGCCGATTTTGGCGGACGCGAATTGCACCAAAGTTTGCATCTACATGTCTATCGTTCTACTGGTCGCGAGTGTGCTGTACCAACTCACCGGCATCGGCTATGCCGATGTGCTCGGCGCGCTGGGATTGATCTATTTCGCGGTTCAAGAAGGACGCGAGGCATTTGAAAAAGCCGCGGGCGTGGAGAGTTGCGCGTGCGGTGATTGATCGCAAAAAGGAAAGAAAAAATGGGAAAGGCAATTTCGATTCTATTCGCCGTGATTGCCTTGGTCGGATGTTCGACCAGCCCACCGTCACCATCGCCGCCGATCGCGCCAAGAGAATCGCGACCGATGGTAGCACTCCCGCAGCCCAGCGACATCGTCGAGTTCAAAGCCGATCCGCCTCCAACCAGAACCTACTTCAAAGACTTGGTCATCGACCGGAATCAGATCGAGATTATCATCAGCGCGTGGTATCAAGTTTCGCAAGATCATTGGCAGCATGGCTACAGCCACATCGCGCATGAAGATAGAACGGGTACTCTCGCGCTCAAGGACGGTTCTCTGATCAAGTGGATGGTCAGACCGGGAGGACTTGCCACGCTGACTCTGGCGGATGGAAAAATCGTTTACCTTGCCAAGGAGTTGACCCCTTGGGACAAAGGAAGCGGTGGCGGCATTTCTGAGATCCAAGCCCGGCGTTTGGCGACGCAATACCGAGACGCGTGGATACAACAGGAGAAACCCGAAGATTCTGAATGGCTCCGCCTCGGAGTGATCCAGTCCGTCCAAGCCACCCAAGATGGTTGGCACGTTACATTCGTTACCGCGACCGGGCATGACCAACCCGAAGGCGTCCACGATTACTATTTGCACGTCTACCTTGACCGCGACGGAAAACTTGATAAGATTGTGCGCGGTCCAGATGTATTGTCATGAGCGCCAAACAAATTCTTGGTGAGCGAGGCAATTGCTATGCCAACTGTTCACAGTATACCTGGTCCTTATCGTTTCTTCTTCTACAGTTTCGATTGCAACGAGCCAAAACATGTTCATGTTCGCCGCGAACGAATGGTATGCAAATTTTGGTTGGAGCCAGTGGCGCTCAGTTTCAATGAGGGATTTTCGCCATCCGAGTTGAATCGCATTCGTCGGCTTGTGATCGAAAACAAGACAGGGATTTTGGAGGCGTGGAATGAGCATTGTGGTGAATGACAATCCGCGAATCGTTGACGTCAAGGTAACTGACGAATCCATCATCGCATATCTTACAGACGGACGCACGATTAGCGTCCCGCTCGCGTGGTCGTGGCGTCTGTCGGAAGCAACACCGGAACAGCGGAATCATTTTGAGATCATCGGGACGGGACAAGGCGTCCATTGGCCCGATATCGACGAAGACATTAGCGCGAACGGAATGCTTTGCGGAATTCCGGCGCGCCCGCGTAAACTTGCGATGGCGACGACTTAAAATGAAACGACTCTGGCTCGACCTCGGAGACCTCGGCGTGTTTGTGCGACCGGCGGGCGCGCACGATCGCTGGCAGGATCACGGCTTGGGGCTACTCCGCACGATTCTGAAAAATAATAACATCGAAACCGATTTGTTTTCGACGCGCGCGATTCGTTCGTTCGACGAGTTGGGTAAATACGTCGCGGGCTACGACGTTTTGGTGATGAACGTTCGCAGTTACACGTACCCGTTCGCGTATCACGCCGCGAAAATCTTCAAGCGCGTCAATCCGCGCGGCGCTGTCATCACCGGCGGAATGCACGCGACCGTCGCGCCAGACGAAATGGAAACGGTCGCCGAGTTTGATCATATTTGCCAAGGTCCGGGCGAAAACATCATCGTGGACTTGCTGCGCGACCCGCGCGCGTTCCCACGAATGGTCACCGGCGTCGGCGCGAAATCCATGTCGGATTGGCTCCCGATGGATCGCACGCTGTGGCCCAACCCCAACCTCGCCGATTTTCCGTGGCCCCTGGAACCGGAATGTGGCTGGGGTCCCGGTCCTGTCGCGACGATTCTGACGAGCCGCGTCTGTCCGTGGCAGTGCGTCTTTTGTAATGAGTCGTCGTACATTCCGAACATGGGACGCAAGTCGGTCGATCAGGTGATTGACGAACTAAACTTTCTCGATGACAAGTACGGACCAATCGGTTCCGTCGTCATTCACGATTCGATGTTTTTCCAGCATCCGGCGTGGCTGAAAGAGTGGCTCGAAAAATATCCGCGCAAAGCGCACAAACGCTGGGGCTATTGGGCGGCGGGACGCTCCGACACGGTGCGCCAGTGGCCCGAGTTGTTCGAAGCGCTCGTGCGCGAAACGAATTGGAATCACGTCTCGCTCGGATTCGAGTCTGGCAGCGACCGCGTGCTGAAAATTCTCAACAAAGAATGTACCGCCGAAGACAATTACGTCGCGATTGATCTGCTCAACAAAATCGGCGACGACTTGGAAGCGCGCGGCTACATCCCGCCGAAATTCTGGGCGAACATCATGCTCGGCATTCCCGGCGAGACGCGCGAAGATGCGTTCGACACGATTCGCATGTTAAAGCGGATGAAGCGCGTCCTCCCTTCGATTTCGTACTACGCGCCGTACCCCGGCTCCGCGCTCGGCTATCAACTCATCGCGGAAAACAAGAGCCGGATGTCGAAAGAAAATTATCATCGCTATCCCGACGACAAAAAAGTCAAAGGGATTGATTACGGCTTTTACCAAAAACTTTTACGCGGCAAATTCGACCGCGAAGTGAACGCGGGCTTGCCGCAATTCTTGCGCGGCAAATCCGGCGTGTACGCCGATTCGCTAATCAAAGCATAGTTCAGGCAATCAGTGATCGGGCAATCAGTGATCGGGCAATCAGGCAATCAGTTGATCAGTTGACCGATTGACCGATTGACCGATCGCCACAAAAGCACAATGAGCAGCTTCAACAATCCCCACCACTTTTTTCTCTTTGCGATGAAGAACGGCAAAAAGAAACTCGCGTACGGCACGACGGCGGAGGACGCGTACAACAATCTTCAACTGCGTCTCACGCCGAAGGAAATGGAGTTGATCATCAAGGATCAGTGTCTCCGTTTTCCGCAGCGTGAATTGCAAAAGCACGTCCGCGAACTTGGCTAATCGCTGATTGAGTCTGGCATCGAGGCGAGGCGATCCTGAGCGCAGTCGAAGGGAGTCCTCGCCTTTTGTTTTCCTCTGTGTTCTCTGTGAACTCTGTGGCTGAATCGCGATTGACCGATGTACAGGCGCGGTGTATAATCGCTTTGCAGGAAGGGAGGTGTGCGATGGCGAAAATCAAAGAGACAAAAACGACATACTCTGCTGAACCGATTACCGTCGTCACCACGCGCGGCACGACGGAAATTCCGCGCGTGCTACGCGAGCGTTATCGCGTCACCGCGAAATCGCGTTTGCGTTGGACGGATACGGGGCGCGGGCTGCTTGTCGTGCCACTTGAAAAGCGAATCACGCCGGAGCGCGCACAACCCCAACCCACCGAGAAAAAAGCAAAGACGAGTGACCGCGAATTTCTGGCATGGCTCGATGAATGGATGAAAGAACCAGACGATTGGACTCCCGAGCAGTGGGACGCGTTTGAACAGGAACTCCGCGCGAATCGCGTCAAATTTCGAGACATTGAGATATGACCGCGTATCTACTCGATACCAATATCATCTCGGCTCTCTTGAAGAAACAAGATGCAGCAGAGCGTCGTTTGCGCGAAACAGTCGCGATGAAAGAGATGGTGTTCCTTTCGGCGGTTGTTCACTACGAAGCCAGGCGCGGGCTTTTGAAACGCGACGCGAAGAATCAGATGCAAGCCCTGGAGCATCTGGTCGCGCGATTTGAGTGGTGTGATGTGTTGCCTGCCGACTGGGAATTGGCCGCGCGGTTGTGGGTTGAACGGACGAAGATCGGCAAACCCATCGAAGACGCCGATGTGCTGATCGCCGCGCAAGCCAAACGCCTCGGCGCGATTCTAGTGACCGACAACGAAAAGGATTTTGAAAACTTGGGTGTGAAAATCGAGAACTGGAAAGATGGTCAATAGCCCGATGAGAATTTTGCTCGTTTCCCCCGATTCCAAAGTGTGGAACTCGCGCGCGCACATCCACAACGGCTTGGGTTATCTCGCCGGTGCGCTCTTGGCGAACGGATATCCGGACGTAACGTTGCACGATGGCGCAGTCGAAGATCAATCCGTCGCGCAAGTACTCGATCGCGCACGCGCGGAGAGCCGCGCGTACGACGTCGTCGGCGTTTCCGCGCCGACCGTGCTGATCGAAAACGCGTGGGCGACCGCGCGCGACGCGCACGCGCGCGGCGCGATCACGATCCTGGGCGGACCCCACCTCACGCTTCAGCCCGACGAGTCCATCCAAAAGCCCGAAGTGGATCTCGTCGTGCGCGGCGAGGGCGAGGAGACGATTGTTGAAATTCTGCGCGTGCTGGGGAAAGTCAACAGTCAACAGTCAACAGTCAACAGTCCGGAGTTGGCGAACATCCTTGGCTTGTCGTGGCGTACTGTTGATGGACGCGTGATGCACAATCTGGATCGCCCATTGCGATCCGATCTCGACAACATTCCGCTGCCCGCGTATCATCTGTTCAAGATCGAACGCTACACCAACTTGCAGCCGCTCACCGACGGACTCGATCCGCACGCGCGCGCGTACACCATCGTCACTTCGCGCGGCTGTCCGTACAAATGCACGTACTGCTCCAAGCCAATCACGGGCGATACGTGGCGCGGGCGCTCGGTGGAGAACGTCATCACAGAATGGCAGATGCTCGTCCAGGATTTTCGCGCGACGGAAATCGGTATCACGGACGACATTTGGAATCTCGATCTCAAACGCGCGAAGGAATTGTGCCGCGCGCTGATCGACGAAAAACTGAATACGGTTCCGTGGGTCACGATTCACGGCATGAAAGTGAATCACACCGATCTCGAATTGTTTGAGTTGATGAAGAAGGCGGGCTGCAAGCGCGTCGGCTTCGGCGTGGAAAGCGGCGATGAGTACATCTTGAAACGCGTCGTCAAAAAATCGCAGACGATGGAGCAAGTTCGCGCCGCGTTCAAGAATGCGAAAGCCGCGCGCTTGCAAACGATGGGCTTTTTCATCTATGGGATGCCCGGCGAAACCGAAGCGACGATGGAAAAGACGACGCAACTCGCGCTCGAACTCGATCCCGATCTGGCGAATTTTATGATCGCCGCGCCGTTTCCCGGAACGGAACTGTGGAAACTCGTCGAGAAGCAAGGCATCCTCTTTTCGCATACCTGGGACGACTACGCGATTCATTCCGACAAGGCGCATTTCCAAGTCGGCGACCTGACCGCCGAACTCGTCGAGCGCAAGTGGCACGAGGCGTACCGCCGCTTTTATTTCCGCCCGTCGCGCCTGGCGCGCCGCTTGCTGATGCGCGATACCTGGCTCAACGCGCCACAGCGCGCGCACGACGCGCTCCGTTTTTTCCGTGGCGCGAACGCGCGCGCGGGCGCGCATGGATGAGGTGAAGGATGACTGTCAATGAATTGGAAAAGAAAATTCGCACTCTTGAACGGCGGCTCGAAAAATTAGAACGCAGTTCGCGCCCCAAGAATGGACGTGTGACGCGAAAAAGACGCGCACGCCGACAAGCGACCGCGCTGGCGCCAGAACGCGCTCAATCGTATACTGCGGAGGCGCAAAAGTCACTTGAGATTGCGCGACGCGCAGGTTTGTTGGTGGAATTGCCTCCCGAAGCCAAGCAACGCGCGGCAGAATGGCGCGCGCTGCCTGAAGAAGAGCGCCAGCACATTCTTGATGAATTCTCTAATTTGAAACTCGACAAATCACTTTCAGACATCATCATCGAAAATCGGCGCTAACGCTATGGCAATCTACTATTTGGACTCGAGCGCGGTCGTCAAGTATTTTCATAGCGAGCCAGGGAGTGCGTGGGTCAGGCAAATCGTCAACGCGCGCGCGGACGACACCCGCCTGAATACGATTTATCTCGGCGCGGTCAGCATCGCCGAAGTGCCCGCCGCGCTGGCGATTCTGGAACGAAGTAACCGCATTGGAACGCGGGCGCGGAATTCGATGTATCGCGCGTTTTTTGACGCGCTCGAATCGGCTTGGCGATTGTTGCACGTCAGCGTAAATCTGTTCTATCAGGCGGCGGAATTGACCCAGCGTTACCCGCTCAAGGGATATGATGCGGTTCAACTGGTTCTCGCGCTAGATTTCGATAGACACTTGCAAGCACAAGACCTCGCGCTCGTTTTCGTCAGCGGCGACGACAACCTCCTTCAAGCCGCGCAAGCCGAAGGACTCGCGACCGAAAATCCATTCGATCACCGTGATCTAGACAACCCGCAATAAATGTTTTCCCTCCTCCCCAAAATCCCGCTTTACTGGTCGTTCTATCGTTTCGGCTTTCCGAAGTTGTTGCCGTTCAGCATCGTCGTCAGCGTTTCGTTTCGCTGCAACAGCAAATGCCGGACGTGCGATGTGTGGCGCAAACCGAACGACGACCTGACGCTCGCCGAATGGACGCGCGTCTTTCAACATATCGGCAAGCCGATCTATTTGACGTTCACCGGCGGCGAACCATTCCTCCGCAAAGACCTGCCTGAAATCGTTCTCGCTGCGTACGAACATTGCCGCCCCGAGTACATCACGATTCCGACGAACGGCATCTTGACCGAGCGCGTCCGTGACGGCGTCGCGAAAATTTGCGCGGGCGCGCCGCGCGCGCGGATCGGCATCAACCTTTCGCTCGATGGCATCGGCGTAGAGCACGACGACCTGCGCGGCGTCCCCGGCAACTGGGACAAGGCGATGGCGACGTGGCGCGCGCTCAACGAATTGAAACGCGAATACGCGAATCTCGTGCTGAGCATCCACACGGTCATCTCGCAATTCAACGTCGCGCGCTTTCGCGAAATCTACGCGGGTTTGCAACCGCTCGCGCCCGATTCGTACATCACCGAAGTCGCGGAAGAGCGCGTCGAACTGGATACGGTCGGCAAAAACATCACGCCGCGCGCGCGCGATTACGCGCCGCTTGCCGATTTTCTGAGCGCGCACGCCCACGCGACGTCCGCGCGCGGTTTTGCGCGCATCACGCAATCGTTCCGCGCGCGGTATTATCAATTCGCAAAGCGCGCGCTCGCCGAGCAACGCCAAATCATTCCTTGCTTTGCGGGCTGGGCAAGCGGGCACATCGCGCCGAACGGCGACGTGTGGTCGTGCTGCATCCGCGCCGAACCCATCGGCAATTTACGAATTACCAATTACGACTTGCGCCCGATCTGGTTCGAACAAATCGGCGCGCTGAAGAACTTGCGCCGCAGCATCGCGGCAGGCGAGTGCGCGTGCCCGATGGCAAACGCCGCGTACGCGAATATGCTGCTGCACCCGCCAACTCTGGTCCAAGTCGCACGCGAAGTGTTGACGCGACGCGTGTAGGGATTTTTGCATTCCGCGCAAAAAAGAATACAATGGGAAACGAATTTTTCGCGGAGAATCTATGCCACCCGCCGTCATCATTCCAACATACAACGAAAGCGACAACATCGAGCGACTCGTCAGCGAAATCCGCGCGTTGCCTATCGACGCGCGGGTGATCGTCGTGGACGACGACTCCCCCGATGGTACCGGTCGACTCGTCGACGCGCTGTCGGCGCGCGACGCGCGCGTGGACGCAGTCCATCGTCCCGCCAAATTGGGCTTGGGGACCGCGCACATCGCGGGCATCCGGCGCGCGTTCGCGCTGAACGGCGATCCGATTCTCACGATGGACGCCGATTTTTCGCACGATCCGCGCTATATTCCGAATTTGCTCGCGGGCTTGGAAAAATTCGACGTCGTGATCGGCTCGCGCTATGTGCGCGGCGGCGGCATGGAAGGGCGCGACGCGAAATTGCGCGTCGTCAGTTGGGGCGCGAATCTGTTCGCGCGCACGATGCTCAACCTCAAAGCGCGCGATTGCACCGCGGGTTTTCGCGCGTATCGGCGTGCGGTGTTGGAATCGATCAACCTCGATCTCGTTTTCTCTAACGGCTACTCGTTTCTGATCGAAATGCTCTTCCTCTGCCAAGCTCAGGGTTGGCGCGTCGGCGAAGCGCCGATCATTTATCGAGATCGCCGTGCGGGCACATCGAAAATTTCGCGCAATGAAATTTTCAAGGCGACGTACACGGTGTTACGATTGTCCTATCGGCGCATGCGGACGCTGAAAGACGCCGTGCTGGGTCGCGCCGTCCCGCGCCCGCAATAATTCTTGACCGGATTACAGCATGAGCGTTGTTCTCAATGAAGACATTCCTTGCAACTTGTGTGGCGCGCGCGATGCTACGCTCCTCTACCCCAGCACGTTGACGAATCCCTCGCTCAATGCCGCCGATTTTCGCTGCACGAGTTCCGAGTACGGCGTGCATCCTCCCATCGTGCGGTGTAATGTGTGCAGTTTGGTCTACGCCAATCCGCGCTGGGACTCGTCGCTCGTCAGCGAAAGCTACAGCGTCATCGAAGATCCCACGTACGTCGAAGAACGTGCAGGGCGCGTCCTCACCTTCAGCCGCAACCTGGCGCCGTTTGAGAATCTGATCGCGCCCAATTCGCCCACGCGGCGTCTGCTCGACGTGGGGTGTCACATCGGCGTGATGATCGAACTCGCGCAAGCGCGCGGCTGGGAAGCGTGGGGCGTCGAGCCGTCGGTGTGGGCGGCGGAGCAAGCGCGCGCGCGCGGTCTGCGCGTCGTCACCGGTACGTTGTCCGACGCGCAAATTCCCGAAAATTATTTCGACGTGGTGACGATGTGGGACGTGATCGAACATCTCACCGATCCGACCGCCGAAATTTGCAACGTGCATCGCGTATTGAAACCCGGCGGCGTTTTTGCGATTCACACGATTGACATCGAGAGTTTGTTCGCGCGCGCGATGGGCAAACGCTGGCCCTGGTTGATGGAAATGCACCTGTACTATTTCTCGCCCAAGACGCTGAGCAAAATGCTGGCGCAAAATGGATTTCGCCTGATCCGTTCCAGCGCGCAGGGACGTTATTTGCGCCTGGGTTATTTCGTCACGCGCATCGAGCCGTACAGCAAACTGCTCTATCGCGCGTTCGGCGCATTGGTCACGCGCTTTAATCTCGGCAGCGTCGCGATTCCCGTCAACTTTGGCGATCTGTTTACCTTATACGCAAGAAAAATATAGCAAGAAGTTCACGGAACACGCAACACGAAACACGTGATTCGTGTTGCGTGTTCCGTTTCAGGGCTCATGTTCCTCACCACCCGGCGTCTCTTTACCGCGATCCTTTTCCTCGCGTTGTTCGTGATGGCAGCGCGCGAAATCGCCGATCCCGATTTTTGGTGGCATCTCCGCACCGGGCAATTCATCGTCGCAACGCGCGCGATCCCGCACGCCGATATTTTCTCCTTCACGAACGCCGGTCGCCCCTGGGTCACGCACGAATGGCTCTCCGAAGTTGGGATGTACGCGCTCTACGCGCTCGGTTCTTTCCCCGCGCTCATTCTCGCGTTCGCGGCGATCATCGCACTGACTTTCGCGTTTGTGTACGCGCGCTGTGTCGCTAAACCGTACGTCGCCGCGTTCGCGCTGCTGCTCGCCGCCATCGCGACCGCGCCAACCTGGGGCGCGCGTCCGCAGATGATTTCGCTGCTGCTGACGAGCATCTTTTTGTTCGTTCTCGACAAGCGGCGCGATTGGATCTGGCTTTTGCCGCCGCTGATGATCCTGTGGGTCAACTTGCACAGCGGCTACGCGCTCGGGCTTGTGATTGTCGCGGTGTACCTCTTCGGCGAAATTGTCACACAGATCACGTCACGCATCACGCATCACGCATCGCCCCCCCCTGCCCCCTTGCGCTCACTCGCGATCATTTTCGCCCTCTGCTTTCTCGCCGTCCTCCTCAACCCCAACGGCGCGACGATGTACATCTATCCGTTCGAAACGCTGACGAGTCCGACGATGCAGGCGTACATTCAGGAATGGTTCTCGCCCGATTTCCACCAAATCGAATTTCAGCCGTTCGCGTGGCTCCTCATCGGTACGCTCGCGGCGATTGCGTTTGCGGGCAAACGCGTGTCGTTGACACAGACGATTTTGCTCGCGGGCTTTGCGTTTGCCGCGCTTCGCTCCGCGCGCAACATTCCGATTTTCGCGATCATCGCCGCGCCGATTCTTGCGGAACAATTGTGGTTTCTCGTCGAAACGCGTCTGGCGTCAACAGTGTCAACGAATGTTCCAACGAATAAACGAATGACGCGGGGAATGATGATCGTCAATTGGATCATACTGCTGTTCATCTTCGCGGCAGGCGCGACGCGCGTCGCGACGGTGGTGGCGAATCAGCGCGCGGTCGAGCGCGCGAAATATCCGGCGGCGGCAGTGGATTTCCTGCAAGCGCAAAAACTTGGCGGCGCGCTGTACAACGCGTACGGCTGGGGCGGCTATCTCATTTGGCGATTGTATCCAGAGACGCGCGTTTTTATTGACGGACGCGCAGACGTGTACGGCGACGCGTTCATCGAGGATGTGTACTTGAAAGCGTACCGCGGCGGCGCGGACTGGCGCGCGCCGCTCGAGCAGTACGGCGTGCGCGTCGTCCTCGTCGAGCCGGGCGCGCCGCTCGCAACGCAGTTAGCGCGCGAAGCGGAGTGGAAGAAAGTGTACGAGGACGCGCAGGCGGTGATTTTTTCGCGGTAAACGGCAACAGCCAACAACAAAAAGACCTTCCAGGTTTCCAAACCCTGGAAGGTCTTCTTTTCGCTTTTACTCGCGCGCGGCTTGCGCCACAATCACTTGCATCACCGCGTCCAACGTCGTCTCGTGAGACGCAACAATCTGGGTCGGACTACCGATGCGTTTGTGGTGCGGAAAGTTTTCCAGTCCTCTGTGATGCGGCGCGTTATCCCACCCCATTTTCAAGCGATTATCGGCGGTCAACCAGTAGTAACTGTACTCAACCAACTGCTCATCTTCCCAACTTTCGTTCAAACGCAAATTTGTTCCATCACGAAAATAGATCGCCGCTTTCAGATGTCCCTCTTCTTCCTTCAACGGGACTATCTCTCGAATGAACTCACTGTAACGCGTGAAAATGGCGAGCAGGCGCGCTTCCATCGTCAACTATCCTGCTCGATTCTCGGATAGCGTGTTTACGGCATCCAGCGTCTGCCGCGCTTTCTCCGCGACGCGTACCCAATGATGCCACTCGATATAGTCTTCGTGCATCTGATAGTCAGCATCCTCCGGCAATCCCCCCGCCACAAATCGCTCAAACGTCGTTTTATATTTAGCTTCAAAATCGCGAATGATGCTTTGGGCGCGCGCCAATCGCTTTTCGATTTCAATCCGACGAAAAGCCACACCGACATTCAAGATCGCGTCGCGGTCTTCTTCGGGCAAAACCGACAAGACTTGAATATACTGAGGAATTGTTGTGCTCATACTTTTCTCCTCTCTCGCGTCTATTCTACCACAACCCCCGCCAGGAAACAAGAGACCTTCCAGGTTTCAGAAACCTGGAAGGTCTGTGTCTTTCTACCCCTTCGCTTCTTGCGCCAGAATGATCGCTTCCGCGATCTCCTTCATCGGCTTGCGCGTGTTCATGGACATCTTTTGGATTTTGCGGAACGCTTCCGCTTCCGTCAGGTGCTGCGTGTCCATCAAAATGCCTTTCGCGCGGTCGACGATCTTGCGCGTCTCAAGCGTCTCGTTCAAATCGCCCACTTGCTTCGCCAATTCGCGAAACTCTTGAAACCGCGCGAGCGCGATGTCAATCGCCGGACCGATTTCATTTTCACGGAACGGCTTGACCAGATAGCCGACGACGCCCGCTTCCTTCGCGCGATCCACCAGCTCGCGCTGGCTGTACGCGGTGAGCAGCAGCACCGGCGCGATTTTCTCCTGCGTCAAAATCTTCGCCGCTTCGATGCCGTCCATGTTCGGCATCTTGATGTCCATGATCACAATGTCGGGCTTGAGTTCGCGCGCGGAATTGACCGCGCTCTGCCCGTCGCCGGCTTCACCCACGACGAGATAGCCCTGCGTCGTCAACATCTCGCGCAAATCCGCGCGGATGACGGACTCGTCGTCCGCGATAATCACTCGAGTTCTTTCCATGCTTCGCCTCCAAGAGGAATCTTTGGGAATCGGACGATTGCCGATACGCCGTGATTGCTCTGCAAATCGATCTGTCCTTTCAAGTCTTGTGTAACCAACATCTGCACGATCCGCAATCCCAGCGAATCGACGCGATCCAGACTGAAATCCGGCGGCAGCGCGCGCCCGTCGTCGTGAACGATCAAGCCGACCGCGTCGCCGTGATCCTCGAACGTCAGCGCAATCGTGCCGCCGGTCGCGCGCGAATCGTAGCCGTGCTCCAGCGCGTTTTGCAGCAACTCGTTGATGACGAGCGCGCACGAAGTCGCCTGCCGCGCCGGCAGATAAATGTTCGGACCCTCCAGCGTCAGCCGAATGCGCCGAGCCGGATCGAGAATGCCCGCCTGCATCTGCTGGACGATCCGCTGCGCGACTTCGCGAATGTTGATCGCGCGCGTGTCCTGCACCGACAAAAATTCGTGAATGACCGCGATACTCAGGATCCGATTGACCGCTTCGGCGAGCGCGCTTTTCGCTTCCGTCGTCTGCAAACGCCGCGCTTGCATTCGCAAGAGCGACGCGACCGTCTGCAAATCGTTCTTGACGCGATGATGCAATTCCTTGATCATCGTCGCCTGGATCAGCAATTCCTGTTCGCGTTGGCGCGCTTCGGTATTGTCGTGGATCAGCAAGAGCGCCAGCGGCGAACTTTGGCGCGTCTGCCCGAACAAGGTCGCGCGTTCGACCCGCGCGATCGGCGCGACTTGTTTGACCCAGGTGCGTCCGCGTTCTTCCGATTCGAGCCGCGCGCATCGTTTCGTCGCCAGCGCGTGCCGCACGAGTTCGTCGTCTTGCAGTTCGAGATAACTCAGCGGCTTGCCGAGCAGCGGCTCGCCGTACCCAATGTTGCGGTACAAATTCGTCGCGATGCCGCTCATATAGCGAATGACGCCGTCGCTGTCCGTGACGATGACGCCGTCGTGTTCGCCGAACGGCGACAGTTTTTCAATGTCCTCCGGCTCGCCGCGCAGCGCGCTCTGTTGGAACAATTTCAACGCGCGCTGAAACACTTCGCTGCGCCGCTTTAGCCGTTCGCTTTCGAGCAGGTTCGTCTCGACCAGCATCCCGCCGACGATGCGCCCTTCGTCGTTTTCAATCGGGTACGCTTCCTGCACCGCCGGCGCGGGTCCCCCTTCGCCGACGCCGGACTCGGAAGGTGGATACTCGCGCAAGCCCCGCGCGAACTGCCGCGCGTCGATCGCGCGAAAGAGCGCGCTCGCATCGCCGCGCGTCCAGCGTTGACCGATCAGCGCGACGCGATGCACCGGCGCGACCGTGTGCGGCGGCGCTTGCGCGATGATTTCGATTTGGTTATCGCCGCGCGGCACACCAATCAAAATATCCGCGCGGCTGAGGTCCGCCAGCATCGGAATGACCTGGCTGATGCGCGCGAACAACGCGGCATCGCGATCACTCACTCCGGCAAGTTTATTCGGGACGACGGTGTCCATTTCAATTCATCTTGGTAGGGGCGAAACATTCGCCCAATCATTCTGGTCGGGCAAGCACATTGGCTTGATGCAGGGTGATTGAAAATTGAACTGGTCTGCGCGAATGCTTCGCCCTTACCTCCGGTAAAACAAAAGTCGAGGCAATACTCCTCGACCTCCTCCCCAATTCGAGATGACTCGCCTCGGCGCTGAGGAGATGCGTCACGGAAAGTCGGGGCGGAGAGATTTGAACTCTCGACCTCTTGTACCCCATACAAGCACGCTACCAACTGCGCCACGCCCCGATTTCTGAAAATGATTATAGCAAAGAGTTGACGATTTTGCAAATAGCGGCGCGCGGTTTACAATGACTTGGAGGGGCGAAGCATTTGCAGCAATTTCATTCTTGTGCGTACCTCGTCTATTTGGAAAACGATCCTCTCGAACGGAACAAGGCGCGCAAGTGCTTCGCCCCACGCGCGCGTTACAATGATTTTACAGAATTTTTGCAACGCGTTCACACGCGGCTAACCCAACGGAGTGAAAATGAAATGTGATCCCGATTCCAACGGAGGAAAAATGAAGTCACGCTTTTTGTTCGCAGGACTATTACTCGTTTGTCTACTCATCGTCGCGGCGTGTACGCCTGCCGCGCCGACGAGCGCGCCAACCAACGCGCCGACGAGTGCGTCGAAGATCGCCGCCAACACTCCGGCGAACACTCCGAGCGCGCCGCAACCGACTCCCGCCGCGAGCGCGGCGACGGCGGACGAAATTCGTTTCTCCACCGTCGGCAACACAAGTTTTGGCGAATGGCGCACCGAAGTGATCGCGTCGCCGGCGAAGTGGACGCCGGGCGCGCCGCTCAAAGTGCAAGCCACGCTCCGCATATCCGATCCGTATCTGAACGTTCTCGCGATGAAAGGGATCAAGCCGGATAATTTCATCATGCTCGTCACCGCCGAGCGCACGTTCGACGCGGACGGCATCCTGCGCCTGCCGAGCGACGAGCGCATGTCCACGCTCATCACGCCGACCGGACTCGGCATCGAGGGCGGCACGCAGAGCGCGGTGAGCAAACGTCTCGGCTATGGCTTTCGCACGCCGGTCGACGAACTGGTGACGGTGCCAATCACGACCGCGCAAAGAATCGACACGCTGCGCCAAATCACTTTTAATCTCACGACGAAATTGCCGGACGATTTGCCGCCGGGCATTTATCGTTTGCGGCTCGATTACGGCGCGACCGTGCGCAATCGCCAGTACAGTATGAACGGCGATCCGTTCGCGCGGCGCGGGTTTCCGCGCGGACCGTGCGATTCACTCCTCTATTCGCCGCCGCTCCGCGCGAGCGCGCAACACGTCAGCGGGAAAATGGTGGACGCCGCATCGATTAAACCGCGCGTGCCCTGGGTGATCCTCGGCAATTACAATTCGAACGGTTATCGCGGCGTCGTCGCAGAAGAGGATCGCAAAAATTTCGCGCTCTCGAATCGCAACCTCATTCAGGACGACGTGATCCTGCCGATGTACGACGAGAACAATCCGAAAAATGTTTTAGCGTACACACTCGAACCGCAATTTCCGACGGACACGATTGACGATCAGCAAAATATTCCGTGGGATTACACCAAAGGCGAACTGTCGATCAAGATCACGCAGCCCGATGGCAAGGTCGTAGATCTCGGCACCGCGCCGTTCGTCGGCAATGCGGGACGATTTCCCACAACGCGCAATCCGAAATTAACGCAGTGGAAACCGCCGATGTACGGACAGTACACGGTGCAGGCGACCGGCTGGACGATGGACAAATGGGGCAATCGGTACGACGGCGGTGGCACGTACAAATTCTGGATCGCAAAACGGATGACGCTCGCGACCGCGACGTTCCAGGGACAAGCGTATCCGGTCGGCAATCGGTACGGACGCGATATCGGTTTTGCTCCGGCGGTGCCCGCCGATGTCGAGGTGACCGCGACCTTGTTCGTCAATTCGGATCCGAACAATCCGCGCACGATTTCGTACACCGGCAAGGCGACCGCCGGCGGAATTTTCGGCGCGGCGCAAGGCATGAAGCCGCTGCCGTTCGACGCGCCGGGCGAATACGTCGCGCAAGTCCTCGCCAAGTACACCGACGCGGACGGGCACCTCTGGGTCGAATCGATGCGCCACGCCGGAGTGATTTATCCGCCCGATTCGCCCATCGTCGCGCACGGCAAAATGCTCAAAATCAAAGACAAATTAGTTGAACGCGGCGAGTCGCAGTTCGAGGGCTGGCACAATCGGGAAACCGACGAAATGCAGCTCGATCACATTGACTTTCCGTACAACGCGGGTGATGTGTTGTTGATCGCGGGCGAAGGCACGGGCGCGAACAAAATCAATCCGACGCTGACGTGGGCGTACAAAAACAATCCCGCGCCGTACGACCCCAAGATCCAACCGATTGGCTTGTCGAACGTCCGCCTCCAGACATCGAACGGCTATTCGCCGCATCTGTTCCCGGAGTACATCACCGACTTGCAATACTTTTACGCCGCCGCGCCGCGACCTGGATTTATGGGACGCTTTCTCGTCGGCGAAAATGGCGTGCGCGCCCCGTACTGGCCCACCACCAGCACGAACTTCGGCGGGCAGATCAACGCGACAGGGAACGGCGACGCGCCCGGCGAGATTTACCGCTTGCTCGGCGGCGTCGTCATTCGCAACAAGGGGCAGTCGCCGCTGTACGCCGGATATATGGCGAACGCGTTCATCATTCCCGGCAACAGCAAAAACAATCGCGTGATCGCACCGGGCTCGGAAGAAATTCTGGGACCGACCGGCGAGAAATCGCGCATCTTTCTCGCGATGAACGCGCGCCCCGGCATGGCGTACACGCAAGGCACGACCTTCGTCCCCGCGTTTCAAATCGATCCGATGGTGCCGGTCAATATGACATTCACGTTGTCCTATCCCGACGGTCGCCAGGTCGTTGCGCAGGGCGTAGGCGATGCCGGCGGATCGTGGGCGGGCAAAGAACCCTGGACGCTCGACGTGCCGGGCGTTTACAAGTACACAGTGAACGGCGAATGGAATGGCTACTCCGCGCTCGTGCCGGGTCTGCCGAAAGAGGGCGGCGTGATGTACGTGATCGACAAGGATCGTCCGGCGAACGCGCCGACGCTCACGTTCAACCTGCCGCCGATCAGCAAATTCGATCCGACGAAGGGCACGAAATTCACCGGCACCAGCAGCGCGGCGACGATCAACTACGCGGCGGTGATTCCCGGCGCGGTGATCGCGCAAGGGACGCTGCCGGTGACCAACGGCAAGTTCGAATACACATTCGATCCTGCCGCGATCCATAACATCGCGCAGACGTACGACACGACGAACAGGATCAGCGGCAAACCGGAACTCGGCGACGTGGTGCATCTCACTTTCTTCTCGCAAGAGAAAGCCCCGGACGGCAAAGCGTACTGGTCGTTCGTCCGGCTGATCATTCGCGGAAACACGATCCATTACACGCGGTAGAAAAGCAAAGCCCCGGTTTCTCGCTGCAGCGAGAAACCGGGGCTCGCAGTTTTATCCCCCGATCCTTTTATGTGACAACCAGGTTTCGCAAATCTTGGCTGATGTGGCTACTCATGGGAAAGATGTTGGCGCGCGCGCGCCTTGGCTAGGCGCGTGCGGTGTTCCAATTCCAAGTAGTGATCCAGTTCCGCTTTCTCGTCTGCCGCGAGCCCTGTCGTTTTCTCTCGGCGAATCAAATCGCCCACGCGTGCCTTAACGGACGCGGACGGTTCAAAGGCAACCACTCCTTGCGGACTTGTGCCTGCCGCGATGAATTCGATCACTTCTTCGTAAGCGCGCGGTGTTTTGGTTAGCGTAGCCATTTTCACATTCCTTTCTTCACTCCAACTGCCACCATTTTACAACTAATTGATGCGCGCGGCAATGTCGCGGAGGTTGCCATCGTAACTTGGAATCGTGGCGAGGCTACGGCGGCAAGAGAGAAGCACGTCGCGGTGGGAAACGGTGCGGTGGTGAATGGCATCAAGAATGCCTTGCATCTGACTCACGCATGCCTTATTCAAGGATTATGGCGATGTCTTTTTGTGCTTCATCAAGAAGACGGCGAGACGCGGCGCGCATTTTCGTCGCTTCTTTGACTTTTTTCGCAATCTTGCGCTGTACCTCTTCAGAAGGCAGAATCACGCGCACACTTTCCAAGTCTGCCTTGGTAATATGTTCAAGAACACTTCCTAAAGCAAG
Organism: Candidatus Aquidulcis sp.; assembly: GCA_020723345.1. Taxonomy (GTDB): domain Bacteria; phylum Chloroflexota; class Anaerolineae; order UBA4142; family UBA4142; genus VGOB01. Next base: position 179,880 of record DYJA01000003.1, read on the forward strand.
TCGCCGGGTTTGCTTAATGCCCAGCTCGCTATTCAAGAATGCCGCGACATAGTGCGCATCATATTCTTTTTTGACCGAAAGGCGGAACACAAAACCACATGCAACTGCTCCTTCCAAATCCTCTGGGACAACGGCTGCAATTCCTGCATTTCCAGTGCGGTTAATAACTATTTCTCCAGCATGAACCTTTGCATTCATCGCAACTGTGACACTCTCTGTCTTCACGTACTTCAGGTCAGCACAATTTATTCCTTCTTCAGTAATGTTTTTGACCAAGATATATGGCATACCCGAATCCCGGTCAGTGTAATCAGCATTGGATACATTTGCACCAGTACACAGCCTGGCTGCCATTCCCCCAAGAGACATTTGGGGATGCCGAGACATATTGACACGTTGCAAAGCATCAACAAATTCAGGGAGATAGCGTCTTGCTATCAGATTGTCCTCAATCCACCTCGACTCGACAATGTAGCCGAGTCGTGTGAAAGTACCTGTCCGTCGTTTGGATAACGACAACCTCTTGAACTCCGCGATAACCTCAGGAATATCATCCCATATTTCTCCGTTCTCACGATAGACAGATCGCCCTTTCCTATCATGACCAACTTTTTCCGCTACTGCCATGAAGATCGGATAGTTGTGGTAGTCCTTTCCCGTTTCTTTCTTTTCCAGAACAACGAGGTGTGTTTTTGTGGTCACCATCGGAGAAAATGTCTCAATGGGCAGGTCAATGAGCGCAACTATCCGCGCGACTTCTTGGATATAATGGGCAATATAGCCCACTTTATCCCCGCCAAGGATTCCGTCGGGTAGGACAATCGCCATTCGTCCGCCTTCTTTGAGCAGTTGCAGACAGCGCTCGACAAATAGAACTTGGGGTGGTATCTGCTCTTGCACTTTGGGTGTTTTGATCCACACTCGGCTCCTATCTTTGCGCCACTTGGAGCCCAAGTTAGGAAATTGCGTTAGGATACCCTCGCCCCGGATTGGGATTTTCGCACCAAAAGGCGGGTTGGTCATCAGAATGTCGAACATTCCAAGGGAAATTTTCTTTTGGGCGTTTGGTGACCATTCAGCAAGCGGCAAGAGACTGTTTTCGCAAAAGACACCTCCACGGCCATCTCGAACAATCGCCATATACGCCTTTGTGACTTTTGCCAAGAAACTATCTTTGTCAATGCCACGGAAGCATCGGTTGGCAATTTTCAATTGCTCATCGCGTATCCATTGTTGCCCAAGTTTCCTTGACTCTCCTTCCTGCGCTATTTTCCCCCACACATTTTCTAGTGCCACAGTGAGAAATCCCCCGCTTCCACAAGCCGGGTCAATAGTCATCTGACCGGGAACTGGGTTGAGGATCTCAACGGCAAGTCTAACAACGTTCCTTGGAGTAAAAAATTGTCCTTCCTCGCCTTTGAGCGAACGCCCCACAAAAACCTCGAATGCCTCACCCAGCGCATCCCGTTGAGCTTCTGTGATGCAATAATTTTGCAATTCGCCAACAACATAAACCAGACTATCAGGATCAAGAGTGATCTCATCGGTCAAGGCGAAGACGTCTGCAAATTCCTTCTTGACTTTCATTTCAAACAATTCAACGATACGGAAACGCACGGTTTCCTTATCTTCATTCACGCCACATCGAAATGTAATAGTCTCATCAGGGCCCGTATTGATCTCGTCGTAAATCTTGCAAAAAAGCAAGTTCATGATCTCTTGGGCTATTGCTTCGTCGCGTGTAATACCAACCGTGATCCCCGCAAGATGATATCGGATATCCTTGAATACCGATTTCAAGTTTTGCGGTGGCTCCAAATCCCGGCGTTTGAATTTGCCGATGTCTAGAATTCGCTGATCCTTTTTAGGAATATTCGGAATCTCCAAATAATCCGGTTTGCCATCCTTGATCACCTTCCAGAGATAAAGATGTTCATTCCCATTGAACCACACACCAAGTTCAACGGGCGACATTTCCATATAACGTATCAGTTGTTGCTTGCCTTCACGTTTTGTTTTCCGCTTACATTCCACTACGATATAAAGATTGGCTTCTACTTTCGAATCCGAGTGGAACACAGCAATGTCCACCGGAACGCTTTTGGCTTCATCCGATGGGCTTCGCCTGATTCGGAACTGTGGGTGTGTTTGAATCTGGGACTTGGAATAACCGTAGTCCTCAACAAGTCGTCGCGCAAACACCTGCACAGCTTCAACTTCTTCCGGCGTTGCCGCGACTTCCTGCCCAGAAATGAAATCAACCACTGTTAGGCGTTCCTGTTCTTTATTCTGTTCTCCACCGTCTAATGTGACAGACTCGGGCACATCCATTTCATCGGGTTGTCCAGTCATTTGTTTGCCTCCTCAAATCCGATTCAACCGTTCTGGCGATAGATTACTCTAATCCAATTGAGATGTCAACATACCAGCCCTTTCAAACACCTATACACTCCTGGCTCCGCCTTGTACCCCAACTTGCGATTGATCGCCAGAATCGGCGCGTTCTGTGAATCGTTGTCGGTTCGCAGCAATACCGCGCCGCACGCGCGCGCGTAGCGAATCGCCAGCAATTTCAGCGCGAGCGCGATCTGGCGTCCGCGGTACTCTTTCAGTACGCCTGTGTGCATGTTGCAAGTCGAGTTCGTGTTGCAAAAGTAGCCGACCGCGCCCAAACCGACCCAGCGTTCGCCATCCGCCGCGAGAATCTGTCCCTCCGCGCGAAACCACGACGCGCCAAACACAAATTTCTGGAAATCCTCAAAGCGCGGAAACGTTCCTTCCGACCCAGGAATGTCGAGCGAGTTGCGCTTGTTCAATTCGTACAACTTGCGCTGATTCTCCTCCGTGTTCCCTGCGTCCGCGAGCGTGAGAAAGCGGATGCCTTGTTGCTGCACCGCTTGTATCACGCCCGCAAAACGCGATTCGTCGAACGTCGCGAGATCGAGCGTCGAATCGAAAATGTGGCGGTCAATTTGAAAGCCGCGCGCCTGCGCGAACTTCAGCCACGCGGGTTCGTGATCGCGCACTTCACATTCCAGCCGCGTCGCGCCTTGCGCGCGCGCAAACGCGAGCGCGTCGTCGTACAGCCGCGCGCCGATGCCGCGCCGCCGATACTCGGACGCGACGACGACTTCGATCCAGAAACTGTTCGGCAACATAAACGGCACGTGCGCCGCATTGTTGTAGCCGACGATGCCGCCGCGCGCGTCCACCGCGACGACGCGCCGACGCACACCATCATGCGGGAAATGTTCTTCCCACTCGCGAACTTGCTGAACGGTGATCGGTTTTGGGGAAATGATGCCGCGCAATTCCGCGTACCGCGCGGCATCGGTTTCAAGATCGAGTGGACGGAACGCAATCATCGTCGCCTCGCGTTCAGCGCAATCCACGCCAAACCCATCAGCACGACGAGCGCGGCAACCTGGAACGGATGAATCTGCGCGGTCTGGCGTAACCACTCCAACGCGCCGGCCGATCCCGTGCCTACCGCCGCGCCGAGCGAGTACGCCGCCGTGTAAATCCCCGACGCCTTGCCGCGCGACTGGGGAGCGGTTTCGTCCGCGAGCAGCGCAGTCATCGCCGGGAACAGCAGACCAAAACCGACGCCGTACCCCGCCATCACGCCGATCGTCATTTCCCAATCGCGCGTCATCGGCAAAACGATCAGCGCGAGCGCGACCGCGGTCAATCCCAGCATCATCACCGGCGCGCGCCCAACGCGATCCGAAAGTCGCCCCAGCGCAAGTTGCACGATCACCGCGGCGACCGCGAAACTCGCGAACCACAATCCGACGCGCGCGGAACTCACGCCGATTTCTTGACCGATCAACGGCAGAAAAACGATGAGCGTGCCAAGCGAAAAGAGCAAACAGAACGCGGCGACGTACGACAGAACCAGACGCCGATTTCGCAACAAGTCGCGAACGCGGGCGGATGCGGTTGGCTCGCGCTGATAACTTTCGCCGACGAAAAAATACGTCGGCGCGGCGACGAGGAACATCATTGCCGCCAATATGACAAAGACGACGCCGAACCCGAAGCGATCGCGCACGAGTCCGGCGAACGGCGGCGCGAGCATCGCGGTCAACCCGATCGCGGAGCCGTACAACGCCATCGCGCGACCGCGCGCGCCGGACGCCGCCGCGTCGCCGATGTACGCGAGCGATGCCGGCGCGAGCAGCGCCGCGCCCAAGCCATGCAGCGCGCGCAACGCCAGCAGCGCGTACGGATCGCGCGCCAGCGGATAAAGCAACAGCGCGCCGCCGCCGACGAGCAAGCCCACGAGCAACGGCAGTTTGCGTCCCGCGCGATCGATCCAATAGCCCGCGCCGAGATTGCCGACGAGATTGAACGCGGAGTACGCGCCGACGATCACGCCGATCAGCGCGACCGACGCGCCGAGTGATTTGGCGTACGGCGCGATGATCGGCAAGGAGGATTGATAATCGAAATACGAGACAAACACAATCGCGTACACGACGAGTAGCGCAAAACGCGATTGGGTTTTTGCGATTGATGTTTCCATTTTCCTTTTCAAACCTGTCAAGTTTCCAAAAACCTGACAGGTTTCGATCAACCTAATTTCACTTTCGCGCGCACCGTCCCCGCGCGTTCATGCCGCGCGATCAACTTGACGACGCTGCCTTTCGACGCGCGCACGACCCATTCGACTTTGAGCCGCTCTTCGGTTTGATCGTTGAAACCCCATCCGACCGGCGCGGCAGGTTTGTACGCGCGTCCTTCGAGTTGTCCGAATTCATCACGCAGTTTGCCCGTTTCCAACATCGCGCCTTTCGGCAATTCGATTTCGCAAACGATGCCGCGCGTCAGTTTGTTTTTCTGCGCGAGTTTCGTCACGTACGTCGGCAGCCAGCCCGTGTTGTGAACAACCAATCGAACGCGGTACGCGTCTTTGCCGAGTGCGGTCGCGCTCGCCTCGACCAATTCGAGTCTCGGCGAAATGAGCAGATGCCAGATCAACCAATCGGCAAACGGCGCGATTTCTTTTTCGAGAAACTCGGGCGGCGGATTGCGAAACGCGTACAACTGATTCCAACCACCCAGTTCGATCTTTCCAAGTTGCGGATGATCGAACGCGTACCAATCCGCATAGCCCTTGCGACCCAGGACTTGATCGCTCCAGCGCAGCATTATCAAATCATCGTCGAACGGATGCTCGCGGTACCAATCAATGAATTTATATTCCTTGATCCCCGCTTGTCGCTGCGGACTCCAAATCTCGACCGTCCATCCGAAAACGCCGCGATGATCGTACAGCCAATCGTCGAAGACGCCCGTGATCACTTCTTTCGGATGATAACGAAAATCGTGATAGACTGAAATGTTCGGATAGCCCGTGAGGTCGGTGCCCTTTTTGCCGATTTTTTGGAACGTCCACAAATCTTCGGCGGGCAACGAATCGTCGTTCTGCGCGCTGCGCGGGCGCAGGATCACGCCGCTGTACGTGTGGAACGCGACGCCGCCCGTGATGTTCGGATGACTCGTGATAAAGTTGACGACCGCGCGCGTTTCAGGTTCGGAGGTCGGGAACGGACCCGCGCCATTTTGTTCGTGCTCTTGTCGCCAATCGTTTGGGAAATTGCGATTGAGATCGAGCCGCTCTTTTTTCGATTGCAGTTTGATCTCAATGCCATCGTAATTTTCCAAACGACCTTCGGGCAACAAGCGATAATACTCGCCGCCCGATTCGGTCGGATCGCGGCGCACCATCAAGCGCGGCTCCGCGGGCGATTTTTTCCACGCGCCGTTCGGATCGGGGACGCGCATCATCAGCATCCGACCGTCGCCGTCGATGTCTTCTTGCACGAGTCCGCCGATCGGCTCTTCGTCGTACGGGTACGGACGTGTGCTCGAGCGCACGATTTTCGGTTTGTCGGCGAGCGCGAGTTCCGCGCCGTCAGGATTGAAACGCGGACAGACGTAAAACGCGCGCGTGTCGAGTACGCGCGTGACGTCGTCTTTCTTGCCGTACTCGGTCACGAGTTTGTGGATGAGATACAAACACGCGGACGACGGCGATACCTCGCTCGCGTGAATGTTGCCGTCCACCCACAGCGCGGGCTTTTCTTTCGCGTCGCCCGTCGCCGAATTCGTCACGGTCGCGACCCAGATGTCGCGTCCCTCGAAACTTTTGCCGATGCTTTCGACGCTGACGAGTTTGGGAAATTCTTTCGCAAACTCTTTCAAGATGCGCGTCAGTTCATTGTAACGATAGTACTTGTTGAAGCGAACGTCGGGCATGATGTCTCCTTAAAGGATGAAGGATTACAGCGGACTAGATCGAATTAAACGGACAGAATACGTCGCGAGCGCGTCCATCCGTTAAATTCGTTTCAGTCCGTTGTCATCCTTCGCATTTCGCGCAGTAACTTGTCTTGATCAACGGGCAGCGAATACACGCGCACGCCAACCGCGTTGTAGATCGCGTTGATGATCGCGGGCGTCGTCGGGATCGAAGAAATTTCGCCAACGCCTTTCGCGCCGTACGGTCCCACGCTCGATTCTTCTTCGACGACGAACGACACGATTTCGGGGACGTGTTTGATGCTCGGCATTTTATACCGCGCGAGCCGATCTGTCCAAACGCGACCTTGCTCGACGATATATTCTTCCGTCAGCGCGTTGCCGATGCACATCACAATCCCGCCTTCGACTTGACCTTTCAGCGCGAGCGGATTGATCGCGCGTCCGACATCGGTTGCCGCGACGACTTTGATGACGCGCACCTCGCCGGTCTCGGTGTTCACCTCGACGAGCGCGGCTTGCGCGGCGTAACTAAACGCAAAGTGCATATCGCCCGGCGTGCCGAGCGGTTTCGTCTCCGGCGCGTTGTACTCGAAACGAAATTTCGTCGCGCGATTTTCGGCGCGCGCCCACCGTACCACATCCGCAAACGACGCGCGCTTGACACCCCCACCCCTACCCTCCCCCGTCACCGACAGGGGAGGGAGTGCGTCGACATAACCATCGCAAAACACAATTTGCTCCGGCGGCGCGTCGAGCCGTTCGCTCGCGGCGCGCGCGAGAATTTCGCGCATCCCGCGCGCCGCGAATTTCGCCGCGTTGCCTGTGACCGCCGTTTGGCGCGACGCGGTTGTCGGTCCACCGTCGGGCGTGAGATCGGTGTCGCTCAACAACACGCGCACGCGCTCGAACGGGATACCGAGTTCCCCCGCCGTGATTTGTGCGAGCACATTCGGCAACCCTTGTCCGATTTCCGCCGCCGCCGAACGAATCTCCGCCGTACCGTCATCGTACACTTCCACTTCGGCAGTAGACTTGTCCGGCGCGCCGCCGCCCAGTCCGGTGTTTTTGTACGCGGCAGCGAAACCCCAGGCTTGGACGTTGGAAGTTGGAAGTTGGAAGTTGAATTGCCGATCTTTTCCAACTTCTAACTTCCAACTTCTAATTTCTGACTCCACCAACTCGATACACCGCAACAAACCCGCGCTCTCTCGAACGAGTTGTCCAGTACTGGTGGTAGTTCCGACACGCAGCGCATTCTTGCGCCGCAGTTCGATTGGATCAATGCCCAGTTCGCGCGCGAGAATGTCCATGTTCGATTCGACCGCGAACGCGGACTGCGTCACGCCGAAACCGCGAAACGCGCCCGCGGGCGGATTGTTCGTGTACATCGCGTAACAGTCGATCTTGACATTTGGCACCGCGTACGGACCCGCCGCGTGCGTCGCCGCGCGCGTCATCACCTTGTCGCCCAAACTCGCGTACGCGCCGCTGTCGCCGAAAATTTCCGCGCGCACCGCGACGAGCGTGCCGTCGCGTTTCGCGCCCGTCTTCAATCGGATCGTCGTCGCGTGACGCTTCGGATGCGCGATCATACTTTCGCGGCGCGAGTATAGCATCTTCACGGGACGATTCGTCGCGCGCGCGAGGAGCGCGACGTGAATCTGTCCCATGATGTCTTCCTTGCCGCCGAACCCGCCGCCGATCATCGCGCCGATCACGCGCACCTGCGATTCGGGAATCGCGAGCGATGCCGCGATCTGCCGCCGATCCTCGTACGGAATCTGCGAGCCGACGTACACCTCGATGCGCCCCTCGTCGGTCACGCGACCAATCGCGCACTCGGGTTCGAGGAACGCGTGCTCGTACGTCGGCGTGTGGTATTCGCGCTCGATGATCATGTCCGCTTCGGCAAAGCCCTTTTCGATGTCGCCTTTGTCAACCTCGATATGCTTGAGCAAATTGCCGTGCCCCAGAAAATCGTTGATGATAGGCGCGTCAGGTTTGAGCGCGTCAATCGGATTGTCCACGATAGGCAGTTCTTCGTACTCGACCTCGATCAACTCCAGCGCGCGTTCCGCGATTTCGCGCGTATCCGCCGCGACAATCGCAACCGCGTCGCCTTGATAGCGCACCTTATCGTAGCACAACACAGGCCAATCGTTGAAAATGAGTCCATGATTTTTCGACCCAGGCACGTCTTCGTGCGTCAACACCGCGCGCACACCAGGCAACGCTTTCGCTTTCGTCGTGTCAATCCGCAAAATTTTCGCGTGCGGATATTTTGCGCGCAGCGTCGCGCCGTGCAACATCCGCGCGAATTTGTAATCGTCGGTGTACTTTGCCGTGCCCGTCACTTTGGCGACCGCGTCGTTGCGCGGGTACGCCTTGCCCACCGCAGATAACGGCTCTCGCGTGAGTGGGAGAGTGGGAGAATGGGAGAGTGGGGGACTGTCTACTGTTGACTGGCGACTGGCGACTACACTCTTGATCGCACTGATCACGCTCACGTAACCTGTGCAGCGACAGAAATTATCTTTGAGCGCGGTTTTGATCTCGTCGTCGGTCGGATTTGGATTGTGATCGAGCAAACCCTTCGCCGCCATAATCAACCCAGGTGTGCAAAAGCCGCACTGCACCGCGCCGTGTTCGACGAACGCTTTTTGTAACGGATGCAAAACTTGATCGCGTACAAGTCCCTCAATCGTTTCGACGCGCGCGCCTTCGGCTTTGAGCGCGGGGAAAACGCACGACACGACCGGCGCGCCGTTCACCAGCACCGTGCACGCGCCGCACTCCGCCTCCTCGCATCCGATTTTCGTTCCAGTCAATCCCAGTTTCTCACGCAAAACGTGCGCGAGATATTCGTGCGGCTCCACTTCAACCGCGATATTTTTTCCGTTGACGTTCATATTCAAAAGAGGCATCATCCCTCCAAAAGCAAATGTGCCAAACCTGCCAAACTTTTGGCGCCTTTGGCATGTTTGGCTTATTTGGCACGTTTGACGGCGCGCGTCATCACCTCGCGCAACATTGTCGGCAGCAACTCGACGCGATACTCGCGCGTCGCGCGATGCGCGCTGGTGCGCGGTTGCGCTTCGCTCAGCAACACACGCGCGGCTTGTTCCAGCGTCGCGTCGTCCAGCACCTTGCCGCGCAGAAATTCTTCCGTGCGCGCCGCGCGAAACAGCGTCGGTGCGACTGGTCCCGCGCTGATCGCGACATCGTCAATTGCGAATTGCGAATTGCGAATTGCGAGTTTGACACGTGCTGCCATCCCCAAAATCGGCAGCGCGATTCCTTGCGGGCGCATAATGCGCGCGAACGCGCTACCTTCATTCGCGCCTGTCGGACGAAAACGAATCGCGCTGATAATCTCGCGCGTCGAGTCCACCGCGCTTTTGCCAGGACCCAGGTACAACGACGCAATCGGTCGCCACTGTTCACTGTTCACTGTTGACTGTTTACTGCGAACTTGCACTTCCGCGCCCAGCACCGCCAACGCCACCGCGCTATCCGCCGCCGGGAGCGCGTGCGCGACGTTGCCGACGACGGTGCCCATATTCCGAATCTGCGCGCCCGCGACGACACCGCTCGCTTCGTGCAACGCGGTGGCGCGCGCCTGGACGAGCGACGACGCGACAACTTGCGCGTGCGTGACCGCGCAGCCGATCACGATCCAGCCCGCGTCCGCGTCTTCGCGGATTTCGTTCGCGCCCGCGATGCGCGTCACGTCAATCAGCGCGGCGTAGTGCGGACGCGCGCCCGAATAGTGTTCTTCTTTCAAATCGAGGAGCAAATCGGTACCGCCGCCGATGACGCGCGCGCGCCCATCATAGCGCGCGAGCAGTCCCAACGCATCGTCGAGCGTCGCGGGAATATGATACTCGTCCCAAAATTTTGGCATACGTGGATATTCTCTTGTGGAAAAAATTTGGCGGCTGGCGCTTTTCGTCGCGCGAGGATGCGCGACGCCGTCAATCACTGCGGGTGAACGACGACCAGCAAGCCAGAGGGTTTGCAAAAAATTGCCGAAGATTAGACTGCCAGGGCTTTTTCGCGCAATGGCTCAATGACGCCTTTCATCAATGTTGACGCGTTGAGAATCTCCACGCCAATGAGTTCTCCCTTGGCGTCCAATTCCAAATTCACGCCAGGGGAAATTTCTACAACTTGTTCCTCTTGCCCCTGCCGCGCGAAATACAAAATATCAAATTCGCGATCATAATAAACTTGGAGGTTCATACGGAATCCACCTCTCGCTCTCTATCCGTCGTTTTTTCTGTCCCTCTTTCAACGGATGAAGTGTAATCAGAACGATCTCGTCTCCCTCAACCGCGTAGGTCAATGCCATGTCACGTTCTTTGGCTTGAAATTCGATCCGCTTGACCGCAATAGACCATCCTGTGATTCCGTTGCGGTAATGTCCATCCGCATCGCGCAGAATTGTTTCCGCGAATCCATCGGGAATATCGCGCAACCTTTGGCGTTCTGCGAAATGTTGTGAGAAGCGAATCTTCATTGATAACCCTCAACGTCAGCGCACCGTTATTCTATCACATTCAACTCACTTTGCCAACGCCATTCTTATCTTTGAACTTTTAACTTGAAACTCTTTTCGCCCCCGCCATCATCAAGCCCAGGTCATCAATCGGCGTGTTTGGCGGAACGATGCCGACGATCTCGCCTTCGTACATCACCGCGATCCGATCCGCAAGCGCGAGCACTTCGTCGAGGTCTTCGCTGATGAGCAGAATCGCGGTGCCTTGCGCGCGCTCTTCGATCAGACGCTTGTGGATGTACTCGGTCGCGCCGATGTCCACGCCGCGCGTCGGTTGCGCGGCGATCAGCAACTTGGGT
>DYJA01000071.1:0-7652 GCA_020723345.1 Candidatus Aquidulcis sp.
CCTTGCATTCAGCGGTTAGAAACTACCGAAGGATTTACGCCGAGCTGTACTAGACCTTTTTCCATCTCTCTCCATCTCCAATAAGCTCATGACAGAAGAGACATCTCAAATTTCCGAAATCACATAGACCGACCGTGCGTTCAATCCCGGTTTGCCGATGACGCACAGAAGACATAGACAACACCTCCAGCGACATGTACACCTCCCTCCAGCCCGGCGCGACTTTGCAAATTTGGGACATTCGGATAAAATCCATTTTGATCAGATAATCTGGTTTAAATGGTCGGACTGCCATGAATAATATAATCTGTTTAATTTGTATGTTTAGTATTATACATCTTAAGTATTTGATTTGTCAAGTTGTTTTTCTAATTAATTATTCAGGAGAAAACCATGCCTGACAACGTCGAGGACGCCGGCGAAGAAGACGAAATTGAGACAAAAATAGAGGGAGAAAGAGTCCGGAGGGAATGGCTCACGCCGACCGAGGCGATGCAGTACCTGGGAGTGTCGCGGGCGACGCTCTACAGCCTGATGGATAATGGACTGCTGAAGTTTTACACTATCAAGGGCGTGCAGAAAAGAAGAATCAGGAAGGAAGATCTGGATGCACTGTTTGAAGAAGGAAAAACCGAGATAGAAGTGAAATCCAGCCCTAAACCTAAACGCAAGAGAAAAAGCAGGTAGGACTACAACTTGTTCTTGAGTCCAGCCCGCATATTCCCGTTTTCCTCCAACTCTCGATAAGCCGCATCGGGGCCGCTCTCCAAAGGTCCACAATAAAGCCTATCGCAAGCGCGATGGTACTTGTCTTGGTTTTTTGCAGCGCATCGAGAGCAACACAACAAGGCGCGCGGTCACAAGCTGCACGTTTTGTTTTCTTGGTTAGTATTACAACGAAAAGTAACAGTACTACGAAAAGTAGGTTTCGATTACGAAATTTTGTGTTTGCGTCGTCGTGACGGATGATAATCCAGTTGTGCTCGTGTCCGCTTGCGGTGGGAACAATAAGCGGCATAATTCCGGCGCTGACGATAACGCAGCGCGGCCAGAGTATCCGGCAATTTCACACGGTTGTCTTCGATAGCACGTGCAATGAGGTGATGCGCTTGGGCAATGGTCAAGGCAGGACTTCTTTTTGAAACACCATTCGCAAGCGAACCAAAAACGGATGAGCCAAGATCGACTGCGTCATGTGATGGTGCCTGCCCAACCAGGTCCGGGTTTCATAGTGATCCATACCACTTCGCCCTTGGCTTCTTTCAGTCCGGTCTCGATCGGCCAGCGCAGTCCGCTCACCCGCACGAATTCCTGCAGAGAACACGTGGAGGGGGCATTGCTCAGAAAAAACTTTACTTCTGTTTGGGGCCCCAAGGTTCGCCGAAAGATCGCCCAACATCGTGGTCCCGGCAATTCATTGCGGATAGACGTCACACGGACACAGGCAAATTCGGCCATCAACGGGCCTTTGCTCCCTGCCTTAATCAGGCGACGATGCCACTGCGCCGCAGGGATCTGGGCGACCAACTCGCGCATTTCGTAAGGACGGGGTGCGGTGCGCTTGACGCGCGGATGCGTTCGCGGGTGTCCCAAGAGACCGCGCCCGGTCGGTTCGATGGGAGACGTGTGCAACCACACCCGAGTGTCCGCCGCGCCCTCGGCAAAATACCATTTGCCGAGGGCCGCGATTCCGTCTAGAAAAACAGGGGTTTCGCCATACCGGGCATCACAAGTGACCCATCGAAACGGAAGCACGGCGCGTTCGACCAAGGCGCGAATCATTTCCAAGCCCAACCCGGATTCTGTATGGAAGGACACCTGGTCGGGAGTTCTACACGCTTCCCAACGTGCGCGGTAGTCCGTCGTGAAAGGAAACCACACGAAAGATGGACAAAAGGATGAATGACGATGCTGGCGCAAATTAAGCAGGCGCTGGCGCCGCCGATTTTTCAAGACGAAGAGCAAACGCGCGTCGCCCGATTGCTCAATGGCATCTCATTGGCGATCCTGGTCATGTTCATCGGCGCTGCCATCGTGACGCCATTTACGACGGAGACGCCGCAGCCGCCGATGCAAGCCGCCGCGTTTGGCGCGCTGGTCCAACTGGGCGTCCTGATCTTGCTGCGGCGACGGCACATTCGCCTTGCCAATTGGGCGCTTTGCGCCGCGCTCTGGGTTATCGTCACGGTTGTGTCCGCGCTGTTTGGTGGAATCGGCGGACCAGTGGCGGCGGCGTATGGCATCGTGATCCTCGTCGCCGGTTTGCTGCTGGGCAGGCGCGCGGGAGTGATTTTCGCTGCGTTGAGCGTTGCCGGCGCAACCGCGATTTTGTACGATGAATTATTCCACGCCGTTCCCTTTTCCATTTCGACGGTGACGTTGACTTCGGCGTGGGTTGCCCAATTCGCGATTCTGACTACGACCACGCTCTTGCTGTACCTGGCGCTGGGCAATCTCAACGATGCGCTCGCGCGCGCGCGCCGCAACGAACGCGCGCAGACAGCGACAAATCGCGAGTTGAGCGCGGTGCGCGCGATGCTGGAACAACGCGTGGCGGAACTCGAACGCGTCCAACAGCAAGCGCGCGATTCCGAGACCGTGTACACCGCGCTCGTCGAAAGTCTGCCCCTGTGCATTTTTCGCAAGGATTTGGAAGGGCGCTTCACGCTTGCCAACCAACGTTTCTGCGAGGACATGGGCAAATCGCGCGCGGAAATTCTCGGCAAGACCGATTTCGATCTTCACCCGCGCGCGCTCGCCGAGCAGTATCGCGCCGACGACCAACAGATTTGCGCGCGCGGCGCAGTCTTCGAAACGGTCGAAGAGCATCAAGTCCTGGGCGGCGATCCGCTTTACGCGCAAGTCATCAAGACGCCCACCTACGACGCCAATGGCAATTTGACCGGAATTCAAGGCATCTTTTGGGACGTCACCGCGCGCGAGCGCGCCGAGAAGGTTCTGCAACAATCGCACGCGGAGTTGGAAAAACTAGTCGCGGCGCGCACCGCCGAGTTGGCACAAGAACGCAATTTGCTGCGCGAAAGCGAAAACCGGCTGCGGACGATCATCGAGGGGACTCAGGCGTTGCTCGTGAGCGTGGATGCGCGCGGGCGTTTCACCTACGCCAACGACGCGACGGCGAAAGTCGTGGGGTACGCGACCGCCACCGAACTCATCGGGAAATCGTACCTGCAATTTGTTCACCCGGAAGATCGCAAAGGCACGCTCGATGCCTACCTCCACCAAATTCGAACCCGGCAACCCTCGACGTTCCGGGAGTTTCGGATCATAGACGCGGCGGGCAACGTCAAGTGGTTTAGTTTTCTCGCCAACCTGGTAATCCAAGACGGGCAAGCGGTTGGACAAACCGGCGTGGCGCAGGACATCACCGAACGCAAACGCGCGGAACAAGAACTCCAGCGCCGCGCGAATGAAATCACCGCGCTGTACGAAACGACGCGCGATCTGGCGACCCAGCAAGATCTCCCCACTTTGCTCCGCTCGATTGCCGAACGCGCGGCGGCGCTGCTTGCCGTGCCCGGCGGGGCGATCTACCTCTACGACGCGACGCGCGGCGACTTGGAAGTGGCTTTGACCACCAATGCCATCGTTCCCACCGGCACGCGCGTGAACCTGGGCGAAGGAATGGCGGGGCGCGTCGCGCAGGCGCGCCAACCGTTGATCGTGAACGACTATTCCGCTTGGCCCCAGCGTTCGCCCCAATACAAAGGAGTGCCTTTCAGTTCGGTCATCGAAGTGCCCATGCTGTACGGCGGCGAATTGATCGGCGTCCTCGCCGTGTACGAAACCGATCGCAAGACTCGTACCTTTACCGACGCCGACGCGCGTCTCTTGTCTCTCTTCGCCGGGCAAGCCGCCAGCGCGGTGCGCGCCGCGCGCTTGTTCGAAGAAGCGCAACGACGCGCACACACAATGCAACGGCTCTACGAACTCGGCGCAGGACTGAGCTCATCGCTGGACATCGAAACCGTGTTACAGCACCTCACCGACGCCGCGCGAGAACTGTGTAATGCCACCTATACCCGCGTGAATGCCCAACTCGAACCGGGGGGGATGTGCCGACGCAGCGTTTCCACGATTCACCCAGAGGGCGTCTCCGGCGCCGCCCAATTGCCTCCGCGCCCCGGCGGGTTGACGGAAACGGTCATTCGCACCGGACAGCCGCTGGTCATCCCAGATCTGCAAACCGACCCGCGCGCCAACCCCCGAACGCGCGCTCGTGGCATACGCACTCAAGTAGGATTCCCGATCAAGATCGGCAGTCGCACGATCGGTGCCTTGTTTGCCAACAGCGTTCAACCGAACGCATTTAGTCAGCAAGACCAGGAACTGCTATCGTTCCTAGCTACCCAAGCAGGTATCTCGATTCAGAACGCCCAATTGTTTGAAGACTCACGCCAACGCGCGCAACGCCAGGAAGCGCTCTATCGCGTCAGCACGACGTTGGCGCGCGTGCGCGGCGCGCGGGAACTTTGCCAAGCCGTCGCGCGCGCCGGCGGCGACATCCTGGGCTATCCGTACCTGGGCATTTTCCTGATCGATCCGGCGACCGGCGACCGCGTCCTGCAAGCCCAAGCGGGCTGGGACGATGCGCCGGAGAATTGGCGGCTGCATCCCGGCGAGGGTTTGAGCGAACAAGCCACGCTCACCGGCGAATTGCAATACTGCCCCGACGTGACCCGCGAGCCACGCTACGCGCCCGGCATGCGCGGCTCCCGTTCCGAAGTGGATGTGCCCATCCGGATCGGCGACGCGGTCCGCGGAGTGCTGGACGCGACGGTGAATTTCATTTCCTTCCCGGTCTATTTCATCAACGGCGAACGGCGATTCAATATCGCGAGCCGTCCTTTTGGCAACGGCTTGACCGAGCAAGTCATTCGTTCTCAAGCGCCGGTGTGGATTCCTGAGGGTATGCCCGCGGAGATGGCAAAACGCGGCATTGCGGTCATCGGCACGCCGGCGCGTTGTTACCTTGCCGTGCCGATGATCGTCGGCGACAAAGTTTTGGGCGTGATTGCAGTTCAGGACTATGAAAAGGAGAACGTCTATCAAGCCAACAAACTCGCGCTGCTCTCCACGATTGCCGCCCAAGCCGCGATCGCGCTCGAAAACGCGCGGCTCTTTGCGGCGCAGCAACTCCAAGCCACGCGCCTCCAAATCGCTGCTGAAGTCGCCCGCGTGGCGACCTCCCTGCTCGATATTGACCAGGTGCTGCCGCGCGTCGCAGAATTGATTCGCGACCGGTTCGGCTATTATCACGTCGGCATTTCCCTGACCGCTGAATCTGGCGAGTGGATTGTGTTGCGCGCGTCGTGCAGCGAGACCATCGGTCACGAACTGGAGAAGAGTTTACGATTCCGGGTTGGCAAGGAGGGAATGATCGGTGTCGTGGCGGGGAGCGGTCAACCGCGCGTCGCGCAGGATGTTACCGCCGACGCCGCGTATGTGTCGAATTCCCTGTTGCCGGAGACGCGCGCGGAAGTGGTGCTGCCGCTGAAAATCGGCGAGACGGTATTTGGCGTGTTGGATGTGGAAAGCAAGGCGGTCAACGCCTTTCCGCCGGACGCTGTTTCGATTTTGACGACGATTGCCGATCAAATCGCGATCGCAATTCAGAACGCGCGCCTCCACCACGACGAAAAGCAGCGCGCGCAGGAACTGGAGCAGGCGTATCACACTTTGCAGCAAAACCAGGCGCAACTGTTGATCGCGGAAAAGATGGCGTCGCTCGGTCGGCTCACCGCCGGCATCGCGCACGAAATGAACACGCCGCTCGCCGCCGTGCGCGCCGCGCTCGCCGAAATCGAGAAACTCGCCGCCGAGTACCAGTCCTCCATCGGCGACGCGGACGTGACGCCCGACGATCATCGCGGCATTGCCGCCGAGATGCAGCAGTCGCTGCGATTAGCCGGCAGCGCGGCGGAACGCGCCGCCAGTTTCGTGCGCGGGATCAAAACCCAGACGCGCGATCTCGCGGCGCACGAAAGTCAACGCTTTAACGCCGTCCCGGTGATCCGCGAAACGCTGCTGCTGCTCGGACACACTTTGCGCGCCAGCAAATGCAAAGCCGATTTCGAACCGGCGGTGGAGAAAGTGGAACTGGATGGCTCGCCGGGCCGATTGGCGCAGGTGATCACGAATCTGGTGACCAACGCGGTGGACGCGTGCGCGGCAAAGGGCGGCGGCGCGATCACCGTGGGGCTGACTCCGCGCGCCAACGAAGTCGAGTTGCAAGTCAGTGACACCGGCGCGGGTATCCCGCCGGAGATCTTGCCCAATATTTTCGATCCGATGTTCACGACCAAGCCCTTTGGACAAGGCACCGGTTTGGGCTTGGCAATCGTTCACGATATAATCACGGGCGAATTTGGCGGCACGATCCAGGTCGCAAGCGAGATAGATCAAGGCGCGACCTTCACGCTGCATTTTCCAAAATCGAAGGAGAACTAGCATGCCCCGCAAATACAAAGCCGAACTTGCCTCCGGCTACACGATCTTGCTCGTAGACGACGACCTCGAATACCTCGAAGCGACGCGCCGGTTGCTGGAACGCGAGGGGCATCAGGTGCTGACCGCGATCGCGGGACCGCCCGCGCTCGAAATTCTGCGGCAGCAGCCGGTCAATTTGCTGCTGCTGGATTATTATATGCCCGGGATGACCGGCGAAGAAGTGGTCACCCAATTGCGGCAATTCAATCCATTCGTCCAAGTGATTTTGCAAACCGGCTATGCGAGCGAACAACCGCCGCGCGAGATGCTGCGCCGCCTCGACATCCAGGGTTACTACGATAAAAGCGAAGGTCCAGAAAAGTTGTTGTTGTGGACCGACGTGGGGCTCAAAGCCGCGTTCACGATCCAACTGTTGAACAAGAGCCGTCTGGGTTTGCGCTACATCCTCGACGTGACGCCCGACCTGCACAAAATTCAGCCGCTGGACGATCTCCTGCAAGGAATTCTGATACAGGTCACCGGTTTGTTGGGCGCGGCGAATTCGTTCCTTGCCGTCATATCTATTTCGGAGGGAGGCGTCCTGCGTTCCAATGCGATCGAAGCCGAAGGATTTCTCGCGATGTTGGAGGATACCGGGTTGGTGATCCACGCCTGCACCGGCCGTTTCGTCGGTCGGCGAAAATTAGACGATTGCCTGGAGTCGGAAAAACTCGAGTGGGTGCGCGAGACTTTGCACAACGGCGCGATCAAAATCGCGGATAGTTCGACGATCGTCCCGTTGCGCGTCGGCGAATTAGCCATCGGCGTGATCTACCTGGATCGCCCGGTCGTTCACGATGCGGATCAGGAACTGTTGAACATTTTCGCAAACCAAGCCGCCGTCGCGGTGCAGAACGTGCAGTTGTACGAAATGGCGACGCTCGATCCGCTGACCGGTGTCTACACGCGCCGCTTTTTCGATCAATGGCTGTCGCGCGCTCTGCGCACCGCGTTTCGCTCGCAACAGGCGCTCGCGCTTATCATGCTGGATCTGGATCAGATGAAACAGATCAACGACACGGCGGGGCATCTCGTCGGCGAT
Source organism: Candidatus Aquidulcis sp. (assembly GCA_020723345.1). Classification (GTDB taxonomy): domain Bacteria; phylum Chloroflexota; class Anaerolineae; order UBA4142; family UBA4142; genus VGOB01. The sequence continues at coordinate 7,553 of DYJA01000071.1, forward strand.
CAGGCGCTGACCATCCTGGGCAAAGCATTGCGCGAGGCGACGCGCAGCAACGACGTGGTTGGGCGCTACGGGGGAGATGAATTTACGATCATCCTGTCAC
>DYJA01000071.1:7662-31794 GCA_020723345.1 Candidatus Aquidulcis sp.
CACAAACGGGTGAAGGTGGGGCGGAGCGCGTGATCCAACGGCTCTTGGCACACTTGCGCGATAAACCGGTATCCGGTGTGGACAGTCCGATTTCCTTGCAAGTCAGCATCGGCTTGGGCGTCTTGGAGCCGCACGGTTTCGATCCGGCGAACATTCCGCACCCCGTGTCCTCGGCGTATTTCGACGCGATGGCGCGGCTGTTAATTCAGCAGGCCGACATGGCGCTATATCGCGCCAAGCGCGAAGGAGGCAATCGGACGTATCGCGCCGAGACGGTCCAGTGGCAAGCGATTCAGGCGTAAAAAGGAAAGCCCTAACTGATTCCATGCCTGCGAGAGAGAATTCCATTTTACGCACGAACCAGCCAACGCGTTTCGTACGGCGCCAGCGTCAACGCGCGCGCGGCGTCGAACGATTCTCCCGTGAGCAGATCTTCCCACCGTCCGGTCGCGCCAAGTTCCGCCGCATCCAAGCGCGCCGCGCGCGGTTGCGCGGAAACGTTATGCAGACACAACACTTGATCGCCGCGCCAAACCGCAAAGATCGCCGCGTCCAGATCGGGCACGCGCATCGCGCCGAATGGATCGAACGCGGGCTGCGCGGCGCGCGCGCGCAGCAATTGCGCGAGCCGCGCAAAAACACGCTGCCGCCGCGACGACGCGTCGCTCAACTCGCGTTCGAGCGCAGCGCGCTCTGGTTTTTCGCGATTGATCGTGCGATTTTGCCCGGTCTGCGCAACGCCCGCGCGCCAACTCCGCGAACCAAAGAGACTGTGAAAATAGATGCCCGGTACGCCAACGAGCGCGAGCATAATCGCGTGCGCGGCGACAAAGCGATCAATTTGTAACGCGAGCGGCTCGCTCGCCGCCGGATCGTTGAGCGCGTCGAAATAGTTGATGTTCAACTCGTACGGGCTAGACGTTCCGTCGGGATTCGTTTTGTGCGAGATCAAACCGCCGTGCGCGAGCGTGCGTGCGACGAGCGCGTCGATCTCTTCATCGGACAAAATGCCGCGCGCCGGATTCAAACCGATGCCGTCGTGCGACGCGAGAAAGTTGAAGAACGTAACCTGTTTCGAGGGCAGCGTCAGCGCGCGCGCCCAGCGCGACAACGCGCGCGCGTCGCCGGTGTGGAACGCGTGCAAGGTCAGCGGCGGCAGCGCAAAGTTATACACCATCTGCGCTTCGTTCGCGCCGTCGCCAAAGTACGCGAGATTGTCGGCGTGCGGCACGTTCGTCTCAGTGATCAAGATCACGTGTGGCGCGACCGCGTCGAGAACCGCGCGGAAAAGTTGAATGACGCGATGCGTTTGCGGCAGGTGCAAACACGTTGTGCCAAACTCCTTCCATAAAAATGCGATCGCGTCGAGCCGGATCAATTCCGCGCCGCGCGCCACGTAGAACAGCAGCGTCTCGACGATTTCGAGCAGCACATCGGGATTGCGAAAATTCAAATCCACCTGATCCGCGCTGAATGTCGTCCACACATTTTGCGCGCCGCGCGACGTCTCGAATTCGGTCAAGAGCGGCAGCGTACGCGGACGAATCACGCGCGACACATCCGCGCCCTCCGGCGCGACGATGAAAAAATCGCGATAGCGCGGTTCGTCGCGCAAAAATCCTTGAAACCACTCGCTCTGCGCGGAGACGTGATTCACCACCGCGTCGAACATCAAACGAAAATGCGCGCCGACGCGCGCGACATCGTTCCAATCACCGAGCGCGGGATTGACCGCGCGATAATCCATCACCGCAAAGCCATCGTCCGACGAGTACGGAAAGAATGGCAACAGGTGAATCGTATTGACCACGCCCGCGAGATGTCGCGCGCAAAAATCGGCGAGGGTACGGAGCGGCGCGGCGTTCGGTTCGCGGACTTGATCGCCGTAGGTGATGAGGATCGCGTCGCGTTGGGTGAGGCGGGATGACCGCCGACCGCCGACCGCCGACCGCCGCGCTTGTTCTATTAGTTGCTCAAGCCGCGCGAAAGTGGCGCGACCGAGTTCGTCGCCGTACAGCGCGAGCAGGTGAGCGAAAATCTGGTTCACGGCAATCGCTCCGGCGCGGATTGAAACGGCGCAGAACTGAGAAACAAGAGCGCGCTATCATGCGGCGCGAGCGCGACCGAGACTTCCGAAGTTTTCAAAACTTCGAAAGTCTGGCGCGTCCAATCGTACACGTACCGCGCGTCGGAGACGCCGAGCGCGGACAACGGGTACGTGCGCGCGACGGGCGCGTCGCTCGTGTTGAAAAAGAACACGGCGTGGAGATTTCTCGCCGCTGCGCGGCTCGAAATGACATTTGAATCGCGCGCTTGCACGAGCACCGGATCGGATTGACCCAGGAAGGGAAAGCGCGACGCGCCGGGCGCGAGCAATAATTTCCACAACCGCAAACGCTCCGGCGAAAGTTCGTCGAGCGCGTCGCTCGTCATGATTACGCCGCCGGACATGCCCGCGTACAACGCGAGCGAACGCACCTCTGCTTCGGTGAGATGGTGGAATCGCTCGCGCAATAAAATGCAATCGGGATCGGCTTGCCACAAGATCTGATTCGCAAAATTGCGCGTCGCCGCATCGCGCAAGAGCGATTGCGCCGACAACTGCCCGCGCCACTCGACGCCGATGTCATTGCCGATGCGGAGCGCATCCACCAAACCGACGGATGCCCAGAGGAGTCCGCAGTCGAGCCAGAGTGCGTCGCCAATCTCGGCGCGGATCATCTCCGCGACGCGCCGCCAAATTTCGATGCGCGTCATTCCTTCGGTGTGCCAGCGCGCGCGGTCGGGACCAAATTCTGCGCCCCAAAACATGAAATCGGTTTTGAAATATTCACAGCCCCACTCGCGCCGCCACACGCGAAACACGCGCCGCAAGTATCCGAACGCGTCGGGGCGCGTCGCGTCGAGAATGTAATATTCTTCGCTCCGTTTGTGCCAGCGAAATTCGCCGTAGAATTTCCAGCGCACGAGCGGCGCGTCGGTCGCGCGTTCGCGGACGACCCAATCGGGATGCTCGCGATACAAGCGACTGCGATTGCCGACCATGAACGGCGCAATCCATAAACCTGGGACGAATCCCGCCGCGCGAATCTCATCGAGCACCGGTTTCATGCCGCGCGGAAATTGCGGTTTGATGTCGAGCCAATCGCCGATCTCCGGCGTAAAGCCATCGTCAATTTGGAACACGCGCATCGGCAGATTTTCTTGCCGCGCGATTTTGGCGACGCCGCGCAAATGCGACAAGGTATTTTCTTCGTTGATGGACGCGTAGAGATTGTACCACGAGCACCAGCCGGTGATCGGCGGCGCGTGTCGCGGCTGGATTGGCGCAGCGTCGGCGACGATACGCGCCCACTCGCGCAACGCGTTTTCGATTTCGGCGTGCTCGAAAATGACGAGGCGTTCGGATTCGCAGTGCAGTTTGTCATTGCGAGGAGCGTTTTGTGCGATGAAGCAATCCCCGTCGCTGGTTGGAGATTGCTTCGCCGCTTCCTTCGACTCCGCTCCGCTCCGCTCAGGACGGCTCGCAATGACAGGAGAACGGCGATCCCACCACGTTTGAATCGTCAGCGCGGGCGGCGTCGCGCGCGCGTCGAACGCGAACGTCTGCTGAAATCGATCGTGCCGATCAAAGCCGAGGACGACGCTGCCCGCGCCGAAACGCGGCAACAACTGCGTCATCGCGTACCCCGTTTCCGCGCGCGTTTGGTCCGTCTCGGGTTCGACGTAGAAACTGCCGTCCTTGCTCGTGTAGCCGTTGCGTAAATACGCACGCAGATTTTCGACGCGCGCAAAGCGCACGCCGAACGAATCGGGTGCGGCGTTCAATCCGACGATCCAGTAGCGCAACCACGCGCGCGATCCGTTCTCGCGCGCGATCGCGACGCCGAACGCGCCGTTGCCGAGCGCGGGCGCGGTGTAACGCAATTCGATCCGCGCCGCGTCGTTTGCAATGATCTCCGCACGCGCGTCGTCGAGCGCGACGCCGTTCAGTACGGGTCGCGCGTCGCGCAGCGAAACGACGGAGGATTCGATGTGAAGTTGGATGTCCGGTGTCAACTTGAAATACATACTTGTCCGAGACAAACGACGAAGGACGAAAGACGAAAGCGTTGGTCATTCGTCCTTCGTCATTTGTCACAAAATCACTTCGGAATGTGCCTCCGCCGAACGCGCGGCAGCCAGCACGAGGTCGAGCGTGCGCGCGCCTTCGCGCAGCGGCGTACGCGCTGTGCCACCCGTACGAATCGCGTTGACGAGATCGCTCAACTGCAACGCAAATACGTCTTGCTCCGACGCGATGATTTCTGGCGCGAGGTCGGGCGCGGTCGTCGGCGTGAAGGTCGCGTGATTCCAGTCCGCAAATTCCGCGATCAGTTTTTGCGTGACGATGCGCCATTCCTTGATCCACTTGCCCGGTAGCGCGCCGTTCGTCGCGTAGATCACGCCGAGCGCGCCGTTTGCAAAACTGACCACCGTCGCGCTGACGTCGTCCGACGTGTAATCCGCGAGATCGCGATGAAAGAAATTCGCTTGACGGCTGAACACGCTGACCGGCTCGCCAATCAAGTAACGCAGCGCATCGAAAAGATGGATCGCTTGCTCGACCAACTGCCCGCCCGATTTTTCGCGCGCGCGCCACCACGGCGCGTGCAGCGCGTTGCAAAAATACCGCGCGCTGAACAAGCCCGCCGCGCCGAGCGCGCCCGCGGCGAAACGCGTTTTGAATTCCTGCATCGCCGCGCCAAAGCGGTACATCAGCCCGGCTTGCGTTTTGATGTGCGCGCGCTCCGCCGCGTCCACCATGCGCCACGCGTGTTCGTGTGTCAACGCGATCGGTTTTTCGACAAGCAAGTGAATGCCGCGTTCAGCGGCGCGTTCTATTTCGTCGGTATGCGCGAACGGCGGCAGACAGACTATCGCCAGGTCTAGATTCGCGCGCTCGAACATCGCGCGATGATCGGTAAATGTCGCGGCGTGTCCTGCGGCGTACTTGTCCGCAAACGCGCGCGCGTTCGCCTCGTTCCGACTGCAGAACGCGACGAGTTCGATTTCGTCTTTCAATTGCGACGCGGCTTGCGCGTGCTTGTGCGCGATGCCGCCGCAGCCGAGGATGCCAGCGCGTAGAATTTTCATCATGTTCACGACGAAGGATGGAGGACGAATGCTTTCGTCCTTCGTCGTCCGTCGTTCGTCCTCCATCAGAATTCGATCACCGCTTGAACAACTTGTTCCGGCGCGCGATCAATCAATTCGAACAATTCGACGGCGCGATCAAACGGCGCGCGATGCGTGATGAGCGGCGTCAAGTTCAAGATACCCTCGGCTTGCAAACGCACCGCGGTTTGTTGCAAGCGCAGTTTGTCCCAGCGATATTTCAGCTCGGGATCAACTCCGGAGATCTGCGAGCAAACGATGCTCGGGCGATTGTGGTGAAACTCTTCGCTGAGATACAAACCGCGCGCCTCGCCCGGATACATCCCCATCGCGATCACGCGCGCCGAGTACGCCGCCGCGCGAATCGCTTCATTCAACGCGACCGTCGCGCCGGACACTTCGAACACCACGTCCGCGCCGCGATTGTCGGTGAGGCGCTTGATTTCTTCGGCGACCTTGACGCGTTGGGGATTCAGCGTGACGTGCGCGCCCAATCGTTTCGCCATCTCTAGTCGCGTGTCGTGCAAGTCCACCCCAATCACACGCGCGCCGGACGCGCGTGCGGCTTGGGCAACGATTTGCCCCGGCGTGCCCAAGCCGAACACCGCGACCGTTTCGCCAATCCGCACGCGTCCATCGTGAACGCCGTTCAGCCCGACTGCGCCGATGTGCGAAAAAATACCGATTAGCGGATCCGCGCCGGTGGGCATCAACCGCTGGCGCACCCACTCGACGTTTGCGACGTAATGCGTGCGATGCCACCACGGACCGAACACGAGTGTGCCAAGCGGAAGGTCACTCACCGCCGAACCGATTTCGATCACCATACCCACTTCTTCGTAGCCGATGTTCGGCACGGGGTACGTCCAACTTGGCGTGTCGCTTTCAAGATACAGGCGCGTCGCTTCATCCCAGCGTTTGTTCATGTACGGATTCGTGCCACGATACTGGGTCAGTTCCGTGCCCGCGCTGATGCCGGAGTAGAGCGTTTGAATTCGCACTTCATCCGGCTTGAGTGCGACATCTTCGTAGTCTTGGAACGCGAGTTGTCGGGGTCCGACAACGACGAGTGCTTTACCCATCTGATTCCTCATTTTGTTGGACAAATTTGAAATTTGTCCTACGGTTTGGACGCCTGAATCGCCAAATCCACAAACACCGCGCTCGACCAGCCGAACACCGACGCCGCGTGCGGCGGCGGATCGCCGGTATCGGGATGGTAGTACTCGTAGATGTCGTTGTGGCGCATCAACAGCGCGAGCGTCTTGTCGCGCAGTTCGCGCGCCAGATCGGGGTAGCCCGCGCGCTGCAATCCTTCGACGAACAAATAGTTGATGTTGACCCAGGTTGGTCCGCGCCACATTTTGTTCGGATCGCATTTCGGGTCGTTGCGCGCGACCGTCGGGATCGGATACGGCGTCCAGAATTCGTGCGGGTTCGTCAAATGCGCGACGAGCCGATCAGAAATCGCGCGCGGCATCCGTCCGGTCAACAGCGGATACAAGTTGAACGGCGTGAGAACGCGAATCGGTTTGTGATCGCGCGTCGCCCAGAACACTCCGGCGTCCTCGTCCCAAAAGTGCGCGATCATTTTTTGCGCGAGTTCTTCGGCGCGCGCGCGCCACATCGCCGCGTCCTCCGCGAGTCCAAGAATTTCGGCGATTTGCGCGAGCGCGTCCATCTGCATCAGCAGGTACGAGTTCAGTTCCGGCGATTCGACCGGCACGCCTTCGTCCCATAACGGGCTGTCATCGAGTCCCGATGAAAAGCCGTGGTTGTATTGCGCAATGCCGTCGCGATCGTCGTCATTTTTTTCAAACCACCAACGATTCCAGCGACAGAGCGGCTCGTAAATTTCGTCGAGGAAGTCGCGATTGCCGCTCGTCGCGTACAGTTTGAGCACAGCCCATCCGATCAGCGGCGGCTTGGTCACATCCGCTTCCCCCGCGCTGCCGGGTAATTTCCACCGATGCACCACGCCTTCATCGTGGACCGCGTCCGGGATCATGCCATCTTCGCGCTGATGATCGAGCACGACGCGCAGTTGATCCTCCGCGAGTTTTCGATCCACACGCCGATACGCGACCGCGTGAAAGAACGCGTCCCACTGCCACACGCCGACGTAGTGAATCGCCGACGGCAGCATCGCCTCACGCGTGAGATAGAAACGCGGACTCAGCAAGCCCATTCCCAGAATCCACCACGCGTAATAATATTGATCGACGTACGCCTCGCCGATTTCCGGCGCCGTGGCGAACCAGGCGTGCCAGCGCGTTTCGGCGGCGCGCAAGATTTCGTCCGCACGCGCCACGCTGCGATTGAAACCGAGGCGCGGCGTGATATTCAGCAAGAACGCCGATTCGGTCGTCGCCTCCACTTGCAGATTCACGCGCAAATAACCGCTCGCGTCGGAGGTGATTTCGTTCGCGACGATGCGCGCGTTCGTCGTGTACGCGATGTTGCGCGGCATCGTGCGATGTTCCGGGTCGCCCTTGAACTCGCCACCGCGGCGGTCGGCGCGTCCGCGCGTCGCGTAGACGCGAAACGAAACGCCACAGCGCGCAGCGGGCAATTTCAGATAGAGCGTCTCTTCGTCCGCGAACGCGAGCCAAAATTCGCCGAGGCGCGTCGCCAGCACGAGCGCGTGCGGGTACGCGTCGAGCGTAAAATCGAGCGGCGCGCCGCGCGCGTCGGTCAACACAAAATCGTCAATCACCGGCGCGCGATGCCGGTAATCGCCCACTTCCTCGACCCATTTCGTCCAGCGTTCGGCGAGGCGAATGTACAATTTCGACGCGCGGCGGAAAACGAGAATGCGCGAGCCGCGTTCGCTGAACGGAATCCCGCTGAACGGGATGCGTTGATTATCCTCGGCAGCGCGCTGAAAACGCGGGTCGAGTTCGGCGGGCGCGCTCTCTTCGAGCGTGATGCGCCCGCGCAGTTGTTGGAGAAAAGGAGAAGAAGGAATGAGAGTCATCGGTTTGAATCTTTCGTCGAATAATCAAATTCGCGGTACTACCAACCTGTCATTTCGAGGCGCGGTTTTTGCGCCGAGAAATCTCGTCATAGCGGAATGGAGATTTCTCGCTCCGCTCGAAATGACAAGGCGGCTGAGTCGCGCCACACGCGCAACATCAATTCGTACCGTTCCAAGCGCATCCCCGGATAAATGCAGTTGCTCGTCGAAAAAATGTAGCCACCGCCGGGGGCGCCGTGCGTCAGCGCGTACCGCGCCGATGCGACCACCTCGGCGTCGGCGCCGGTATCCAACATACCACAATTCACGTTGCCGATCAAACAGACGCGCGCGCCGTACCGCCGCTTGACCTCCGCGATGTCGACGCCGCCTTGCGGATCGAGCGAGTGGAGCGCGTGCGGATTGCACTCGACGAGCTGATCGAGAATCGGCATAATGTTGCCGTCGGTGTGCTTGATCGTGTAGAAACCCAGGTCGCGATAACCGCGAACGAGTTGCGCGAGGTATGGCGCGACAAATTCGGCGAACTGGCTAGGGCGCAGAAACGGTCCCGTGTTGAAACAATAATCGGTGCAGAGCGCGTACCCGTCGAGTCCGCCGCGTTTTGCCTGCCGCGCCGCGCGTTCGAGCGCGGCGTTCACTTTGGCTTGCGCGTCTTGCTTGACTTTGTCCGGCTCGTCAACGATGCGGTACGAGAATTCGGTCATCGTCGGAATTCCAAAAGTCGCGTCGCCGTGCATCATCAAAAAATACGTGTCGCCAATTTTCTCGCGGAGCAGATCGACCATCCGCCAGCGTTCTTCTTCCGTGTCGGGGTTTGGGTGAATGAAGATCGCGCTATGCTCAAAACGCTCCGCGGTCGCGATGAAAATGTCCGCCATCTCGCGGCGATGCAGCGCGCGTTCGGCTTCGCGCATCTGTCCCCATTGTTCGTAATTGCGATGCGACGGATGCACTTTGCCGAACGCCTCCATCGTCAAAAAGAAAACGAGTTCGAAATGCGGCACGCGCCCGACCATGGGTTGGCGTTCGAGCGCGGCGATGAATCGTTCGCGCGGAGTCATTCGTACACCGCCACGACGTATTCGAGCGCGCGCTTGATGACGCGCGCCTCGTTCAGCGCGACGCCGATTTCGCGGATGATCGGCTCGAATTCTTTTTGCGCGTCGGCAGGCAGCGAATTTTTCTTGAGCAGAACTGCCGACAAGCGCGCTTCCAAATATGCGCGGCGCACGGTTTCGATTTCAAGTTGCAGCCGCGCAGACTCTTCTGAAAAACCGACCGCCGACAGCAGACCGCCGACCGCGCGTGGTTTCTCTGCAAGTATGTCTTTGAGCGCGGCGGCGCGGCGTTCTTCGTCCGCAATGTCGCGCGGCGTGATTGCCGATGTTGGCGCGGCGCGCGTGAGACGCGGCGCGACGCGGCGCGGCGCGCGATTCGCCCACGCGATTTGCCGCCGCGCGATTTCCAAGCGCAACGTGACGATCTTGTGCGGCGCGGCGGCGAGCGCGACGGAATGTTGATCGCGCACGGCGAGCGGCGTCGGTGTGTCTTCGGCGAGCGTCACGACGAACGCGCGGCGAATTTCAAACACGGCGGTCAGCGTCGCGTGAACGGTTTCATCGGATGGATTGAAAAAACGCACGATGAGCGCGTCGCCCTCTTCCGCGCGCTTGATCGCCGTAACCTTGAGCGGCGCGCCGTCGAGTCGCAAAAACGATTCGTGCGCCGCGAGCGACCCAGGATGAATGTCCGTCCGCGCGACGAGCCAATCGCAGTTGAATTCCTCCGCGTGCGCGAGCACATTTCCCGCGCGCCAATGGCCCGCATGCGGCACGAGCGCGTACTCGAATGTCATCGCGCGCAAGCACTGCGCGTCGGGCGTCGCGATCATCGGACCCGCGTCACCGATGCGCGTCAGCAAATCGGTGCGCGCGATCCAGCCGACGCTGCGGAAGAGCGTCAGCGCGATTGTCGTCGCGTCGGGCAGAATTTCGTACTCGGGCAAGCCGCGATTGAGAACGGCGACGCCGCGCGCGCCATCGCTCACATCCACGAACGCGCGCTGCGGAAAAATCGTCACGGGCTCGGGTTCGCGCGCGCCGATGATGAGCCGCCGCACATTTTCGGGCATCGTCGTGTCGTCAAAGCGCGGCGGCACGATGGGACGCGTCACCACGTCGAATTGCGTTTCGGCGGAGGACACGTCGGCGCGCAGACGCGTGGGAAAGCAGACGCGCAAACGATGATCGGTCAGCGTGTTGTTCACGGTCGTGCGAAATTGCACGCGCGGCGAGTTCGCTTCGACAATTACTTCGGTGACGATTTCGAACGGGCGCGTTGTTTCGCTGCGCGCGGCGCGGTCGGCGGTCAAGCCGTCGGGCAGATCGAGCGTGTGCGCGATGCGGACGCGCGCGCGCAGCGGTCCCGTTTCGAGAAACGAAATTTCCGCGCGCTGATTTTTGCTCGTGATGATTTGGTCGCGGCGCGGGTACGCATAATCGTACGTGTCGCCCGCGTCGCCGCCGTCTTCGAAATACGCGAGCGCGGGATAGGTAACGCCGCGCGCCTTGTCCGTGAGATCGAGCGTGCCATCGGCGTTGACGCGCAGCGCGATGTACGCGTTTTCGATGATGCGTTGTGTCGCGTCTGTTGTCATTGCGAGGAGCGTACTTCGCGACGAAGCAATCTCCAAGTCGTGAGTTGGGGATTGCTTCGCTGCGCTCGCAATGACAAAAGGCGCGCGGATCGCAATGAGAGTCGCGTATCCGCACGCGGGGAGTTGCGTTGCGACGATCCATCGTCCATCGTCGCCGCGTTGCGCGGCAAGCGCGTGGTCCCCGTCATCGCGAAAGACGACGTCGCGCGGCAAATCGGCGTCGAGCGCGATCAACGCGTCGCGCGCGCGGAGGAGCGGATTGAAAATGATCCACGCGCCGAGCGCGTTCGGATCGCGCGTCGTGTCCACGTTTGCGACGAGCGCGGAGAACGCGTCGTCGGTCACGCGCGCGGCAAGCGCGCTCGCGTCCGCGAAACGCGCTTCCATATCGGTGTGCACGTCGTCAATGCTGACGCCGCAGATGCTGTCGTGCGGGTGATTTTTCAAAAGCGTCTTCCACGCCTGATCGAGTTGTGCGCGCGGATAGTCGCGTCCCAGCGCCCACGCCATCGCCGCAAGCGGCTCGGCGTGCTGCTCCAATTGCCTTTGGCAAAAATCGTTTTGCTGTTTCAGATAAATGCGCGCCGACAGGATGCCAGGAAAAACCGCGATGTAGCGTCCGCTGTACAACGCGCCGCGAATTTTTTGCAGGCGCGGCTGATGCGCGGCGATGCGCGCGACGTACTCTTCGGGCGTGCTTTGCAAGACGCGCGCGTCGTCGAACGCGAGCGCGCCGCGGTCGAGGTGCGGCAAAATATCGTCGGGGCGCATCTCTTGATCGTAGCCGTTCAGCAGCAACACGTTCGGCGTCGTCGCGAACGGCGCGAGTTTGCGAATTTCGTTTTCGACGCGCGCGCGCAGCACAGGCGCGAACTCGGCGAGGCGCATCGCGTTGCGATAACTCGCGAGGAGATAGATCGCGGTAACGGCGGAACCGTCGGGCGATTCCCATTCGAATTCGGAGCGAATCTCGCGCGGTTCGAGCGCGATGCCGCGCCACACAAAGAGCGCGCGCAAACCAAACTGCGCGTGAATTTGCGGCGCTTGGGAAATCTGTCCAAAGTTGTCGAGCAGCCAGCCGACTTGCATCGCGCCGCCCAATTCATTCGCGGTTTGCCGACCGATGAGCAAATTGCGGACGAGCGCCTCATCGCTCACGAGTTGCCAATCGGGTTGCAAATAGTACGGACCGATCAGGACGCGGCGCGCGCGCACGTACTCGCGCAGTCGCGCGCGAAACGCGGCGCTGGCTCTGCCCTGCCGCGCCAACTGCTCTTCGCAATCCTCGATCATCGCGGTCTGTCCGTCGAGGACGAAACGATAGCGCGGTTCGCGGTCGAGCATTTCGAACAAAGAATCGAAAAAGGGGACGAGCCATTCGTTGGTGTACTGGCTATTCAGATACCACTCGCGATCCCAATGGGTGTGCGAGATGATGTGAGCAGTGAAAACAGGGGTTATCATTTGCTTTCAATAGTGCGATAGTGCAATGGTGCGTTAGTGCGATAGTTGCACGGAACGACTAACCAACTATCTAACCAACGAACTATCGCACTATTGCACTATTATACTATCACACTATCGAACTAATTGCCTCTCCGGACGCCGCGTCCATCCAACGAATTTTTTCGGGATCGAAGTGGAGCCACACGTCTTCGTCGGGCGCGACGCGCTGATCGGGCGCGACGCTCACTTTGGAGATTTCGCTGCCGACTTGCATCGTCAATAATTTGTGCGAGCCAAGCGGCTCGACGACGCGGACGCGCGCGCGAATCGTGTTGGCTTGTTGCGATGGCGCGAGCGCGAGATTTTCGGGACGGATGCCGAGCAGAATCGGCTGACCGTTTTTCGCGGATAGCGCGGACGCGAGCGCGGCGGAGGGCGCGATCTGCGATTCGCCGACGACGGCGACGGGCTTGCCATCGTTCACGCGCACGACGCCAGGCAAAAAGTTCATCGGCGGCGTACCGATAAACCCGCCGACGAATTTGTTCGCGGGATAATCGTAAATGTTCATCGGCGCGTCGCATTGGACGATGCGTCCGTTCTGCATCACCGCGATGCGGTCGCCGAGCGACAACGCCTCGACCTGATCGTGCGTCACGTAAATCGTCGTCGCTTTGATGTCGGAGTGGAGGCGTTTCAGTTCCGCGCGCATTTGCAAACGCAGCAACGCGTCAAGATTCGACAGCGGCTCGTCCATCAACAACACAGCGGCTTGCATCACAATCGCGCGCGCGACCGCGACGCGCTGGCGCTGCCCGCCCGAAAGTTGCGCGGGATAGCGTTTGAGATAATCGCTCAGTTCCAACATCCGCGCGCTTTCTTCGACGCGGCGTTTGATTTCGTCGCGCGGGCGGTTTTGCATTTGCAAACCGAACGCGATGTTGTCGAAGACGGTGAGATGCGGAAAGACCGCGTAACTCTGAAACACCATCGCGATCTTGCGGTCGCGCGGCGCGAGGTCGGTCACGTCGCGGTCGCCGATGAATACGCGTCCGCCATCCACGCGTTCAAGTCCGGCGAGACAGCGGAGCAAGGTCGTCTTGCCGCAACCGCTCGGACCCAGCAACACCATAAACTCGCCGTTCTTGATTTCGAGACTCACGTCGTTCGCGGCAATCGTCTTGCCGAAAATTTTGCGAATGGATTGAAATTGAATGCCAGCCATGATACCCCCAGTGGACAGTATTCAGTGTTCAGTGTTCAGTATTCAGTATTCAGTGTGCAGTGTTCAGTTCTGAATACTGCACACTGAATACTGGACACTGACTTACCGCACGATGTTGCCCCACATATTCAGCAAATATTTGCGAATGGCGAAAATGAAAACGACCGCGGGGAGAATCATAAAGAATCCGCCCGCGTAACGATAGTACAGCGGCGAGCCGCTCAAGCCGCTCAGCACCTGCGCGGGGAGCGTGCGGTTCCGCAGCGTCAGAATCGTCGCGGCGAAAACTTCGTTCCACGACAGGACGAAAGTGAAAATCGCCGCGGCGGCAAGACCTGGGATCGTGAGCGGCGCCACAACGCGCAGGAATGCTTGCAGGCGATTGCAGCCGAGCGTCTGCGCGGCTTCTTCCAAATCGCGCGGCACGCCGACGAAAATCCCGGCAGTCACGATGATGACGAACGGCAGCGCCATCGCGGTGTGCATCAGCGCGACACCCCAAATCGTGTCGTACAGATCCATCTGCAGGAAAGCGACCGCGAGCGGCACAGAAAGAATCGCGGTGGGAAACATTTTGCTGACGAGAAAGCCGAGTTGAATCGCGTCGCGTCCGCGAAAGCGAAAGCGCGCGAGCGCGTACCCGCCGGGCGCGCCCAAAATCAAACTCGCGGCAACCGTGACGAGCGCGACGACGACGCTGTTCCACACCGAATCGAGCACGCCGGTGGAACTGACAAAGAACGCCATCGTCTCGGTGGAAAAGGCGGTGGGCAGGAAAAGTTTGGGCCACTGAAAAACGGCTTCCTTCGTACTGAACGCCGCGAGCGCGATCAAGTACAACGGCGCGAGCGTCCAGAGCGCGAGCAGAATCGCCGCGGAGTACAGAAAAATCTGATTGAAGATGTGGCGACGCGAGAGACTGGATTTCATTACGCACCTCACTGAGTCAGTTCCATTTGACTTGCTTGCGCGTCGTGGCGCATAAAATTATCTAATGGCGACCGCGCCCGCGCGGGCTCGTTCATTTGCCCTTGCGGTTTGAGCGCGGTGTCTTGCCCCCACAAGCGGCGCGCTAGTTCCAAAAAGAAAAGATAGTTTGCGTACGGCACATCCGGCGGAACGCGATGATCACAAAACGCGATGAACCCGCCCTCTTCGACGAGCGGCGTGAGACGATGCGCCTCTTGCTCGATTTCACGGCGCGAGCGCGCGAGAATGTGTTTGTCAAAGCCGCCCATCATCAACAGGTCTTTGCCGTACTCTTGCCGATAACGAATAGGGTCTGCGCCCCACGTGCCGATTTCGAGCGGGAACATGCAGTTCACTCCGGCGTCGAGCCAGAGCGGAATGAGTTGGTCAATCCTGCCGTCGCAATCGAGCCACACGACATCCACGCCGTGCCGATGAAGCAAATCGGTGATGCGCCGATAATGCGGGACAAGGAGTTGCTTGAAATGTTTGGGACTGATCAGCGGACCGGCGTTGTAGCAAATGTCTTCCCACAGATGACAGGAATCGAATTGTCCGCCGGTTTCCAATACGCGCGTCAACATCCCCACGCTGCAATCGGCGACGGTCTCGACCATCTCTTCGACCCATGCGTAATCGTCGTACAGCAACAGCGCGAGTTTCTCGATGCCGACCCAGTTGCGAATCCAACCCAGCAAACTACCGGCATGCAAACAAATCGGAAAATCGCGCGCGGGGGCGCGCCACACCTTGACGCGCGCGTCCCAATCGTCCGGATAGCGCGCTGGATTCGCGGGATCGAGGCGCGGCTTGTAATGTTCGCGCCAGCTCGCGCGATCGGTGAGCACGCGGCTGACGATGTGGGGAATCGTCCGCATAAATTTTTGCCGCTTGACGCGCACGCCATCCCACTGTTGGTAGATGACGTGTTCGCCCAAATCTTCGACAACGCCTTCTTCAAAGCGTGGGGCGAGTCCCGCCCACGCACCGGTCGAATTGATGAGTTCGTCGAGACCGAAATCCATACCCAAGTACCGCGCCGCGCCCGCGTTATCGGCGATGTTCTCCGGTAAACCTTGATCGCGCCACATGACGAGCGTCTCATCCCAGAAACCGAAATCGAGGAGCGGGGCGCGGTCGCGTGGCTGAAAGTGCATGGTGGCATTGAACCGTTGACGGTCGTTCATTGCTAATCGAATCCTGCTTCTGCGGCGGTCGTTCGCAAGAGCCGAAAATAGATGACGGTCGCGATCACGGTGAAGATGAGCACCAGCGTCGCATACGCGGCGGCGATGTTCGCGTTGCGATTCAGCGCGTACCAATTGTACGATTCACCGGCGAGCACCGGGATGACGCGTCCGGCGAGCGCAAGCACGACCGCAAAAGTTTGGAACGCAAAGATCGTGCGAATGATGAGCGCGTTCTGCAAGCTGGGGCGCAAGAGCGGCAGGACGACAAACAGTGTGCGCTTGAGCGTGTTCGCGCCGAAGACATCGGCGGCTTCGAAATAATCGCGCGGGATGACCTGAAGCCCCGCGAGCAAAATCACCATCACGATCGCGGTCGCGCGCCACGATTCCGCGACGACGATCGTGCCGAACATCGCGGGCAGGTTTTGATAGGAGAGAAACAAGAATGGTCGTTCGAGAAATCCAAGTTGAAACAAAATCGAATTGAGAAAACCGCGCTCGGTAAAAATCGAAAGCCACACGATGCCGGATGCCAGATCGGAAATCGCGAGCGGCAGCGCGTAGATGTACAGAAAGAGCGTGTGCCCCTTGAAACGTGTGTGAATGAGCAGCGCCATGATGAGCGCCAACACAACTTGCGCGGGCACGATGAACATAAGCAAGAGAAAAGTGAATTTCATCGCGTCTGCGAAACTCGTGTCCGCGAGCATTTTTTGAAATTGAATGAGCGTAAACTCACCCTCGGCGGTTTGGAACGCGAGCAGAAACGCCTGAAAGATCGGCACGACGATCAACAGCACGATGAAGATGAGCGTGGGCGCGAGCAGACCGTACGGCAAAATAGATTCGGATCGAACGCGCATAGAAACCTCGCAGTATGACCTGTCAGGTCTCCGGAGACCTGACAGGTCGCCTTGTCATTGCGAGGAGCGGTTTTTGCGACGAAGCAATCTCCATATTGCAAGTCGGGGATTGCTTCGCTCCGCTCGCAATGACAATTACTTGACTTGGCAGGGTTTGCCGGCACTGTCCGGATCGGGAGACCAGCACGGCGCTTTGAGTTCGGTCATCAGCGCGTTGAGTTTCGCGCCTTCTTCGTCCAAAACTTTTTTGATGTCTTCGCCTTTGAGCACGATGCGGGTCAAGGTGTCTTGCTGAATCTTGTTAAAGTCTCCGGCTTTGCCGCCCAACCCGATCGGCAGAAGCGCGACTTTGGCGTCCGCCGCTTTGGACTGCTTGACGACGCCGTCCAATTCGAGTTTCACGTGCGCGGGCACATCGGTCGGCAGTCCGGTTTCGAGGACAGGGTAGAAATTGACTTCGCGCGTCGTCGCGGCTTGTTGCGCGGGCTGCGTCAGATAGTCGATCAACGCTTCCGCTCCAGCTTTGTTCGGCGTGCCCTTCATGATGCCAAGACCGGCGAGCACG
The DNA here is from genome assembly GCA_020723345.1 of Candidatus Aquidulcis sp. Lineage (GTDB taxonomy): Bacteria > Chloroflexota > Anaerolineae > UBA4142 > UBA4142 > VGOB01. Next base: position 24,714 of record DYJA01000071.1, read on the forward strand.
CTCATGTAGTAGCGCCCCTTGGGACCGGCGGGCGCAGGCGCGGCGAGAAAGTCGTTGGGCTTGTTCTTGAACGCGTTCACGACGCGCGCGGTGTGATCAATTGCGACCCAGACTTCTTCGGAGAGGAGTGGGTCTTGCATGCTGTTGTACGTCGTGGACTGCGGATTGGTGTACTCCCAGATCGCTTTGAAATCCGTCCACATCTTGACCGCGTCGTCGCTCTTGTACGTGGTGACCAAGCCGCCGGTGTACGACGGATACAAGTAACCCTGGGTCAACCGATGCATCAACCCGGTGGGACCGGCGGGCATGCCGATTTTCTTTTCCTTGGTCGCGGCGGTGATGTTCTTGCCCCACTCGGCGAGTTGCGCGTATGTCAGCGCGTCTACGTTCGCGCCAGCCGGTAGGTACTGCACCGCTTTTTTGTTGTAGACCATGATGTAGGTGGCTTGCATCCACGGAATGTAGTACTGTTTGTCGGTGCCCATCTTGCCGAGCGTCATAAATTCTTTGACGATGGCGCGGTCTTTGAGTTTCGCGGCGAGCGCGGTCAAGTCTTCGAGCGCGTTCGCTTGAATCAAGTTGGGAAACGTGCCGTGTAGCGCGCCGATCACCCCGACGGTGATCTTGCCGGTTTTCTGTTCGGCGATGATGCGATCCATAAACGGCGCTTCGCTGGGATCAACGACGAAATCAACCTTCGCCGCTTTGAAATCCTTGAGGATGACGCTGCGCATCTTTTCCTGTTCTTCGACCGGGCTGAACTGCGTCGAGGAAAAGAGCAGGGCTTGGGGCGCGGCGGTCGGCGGAACGGCGGTGGGCGCGGTGGTAGGCGCGGGAGTTGGCGCGGGTGCTTTCGTCGGCTCAACCACCGGTGCTTTAGTCGGCTCAACCTTGGGCGCGATGGTCGGCGGCGCCGCCGTCGGCGCGGGCGTTGGCGCGGGCGCGCACGCCGCAATGATAACCAATAGCATCGCAAGCGATGCAACGATGAAAATTCGCTTGTTCACTTGAATCTCCTCTCTGAGTAAAAACGTTTTTGTTTCGATCGGCATTGAATTCGAGTGATTGCTGGGGATCACCTCCTCGCTGAATTTGATCGCGGGTCAGGATGCAATATCAAAGGCGGTGGATTCGCGAACGATCAATTCGGGCTGCAAGATCACGTGCGGCTCGGCAATCGAGTTGCCCGCGATGCGCTGCAACAGCATTTCGACCAGGCGCTGCGCGGTATCGTAGATCGGTTGCTTGAGCGTGGTGAGCGGCGGGTCGGTGTGTTCCGAATCTTCTGTGCCGTCGTACCCGGCGATCGCGAGATCGCGTCCGACGAGCAAGCCGCGTTCGCGCGCCGCGCGCATCGCGCCGATCGCGGTGAGATCGTTGACGCAGATGATCGCGGTGGGGCGCGCGTTCAAATCGAGCAGGCGCTGCGCGGCTTGATAGCCGCCGGTACGCGTTAAATCGCTCTCGCCGACGAGGGTGTGGTCGAACGCGAGGTTGGCGTCCGCGAGTCCCTCTTGGTATCCGGCAAAGCGTTCGGCTTGCAGCGTGAACTTTGCCGGCGCGCCGATGTACGCGATGCGCCGATGTCCGCGCGCGACGAGGTGCTGGACGAGTTGCACGAACCCCGCGCGCGAATCCATTTCAATGTACGGAAAGTCCAGGCGCAAGCGCGCGTGCCCGTGCGCGACGAAGGGGAAATCGTTTTGCGCGAGATATTTCGCGCGCCAATCTTTCAAGCGCAGTCGACTCAAGACGATGCCGTCGACCGGGCGGCTCTGCGTCCAGCGCGCGTAAATGTGATGTTCCGCGTCTGAATCCGGCGAAGCCGTCGAAATCAGGAGATCGAGGTTGTGGGAAGTGGCGGCGTCGCCCAACCCGGCAATGAATTCGGAGGAAAAAGGATCGGTGAAGTAGGGCGCTTGCCCTGGAATGACGTAGCCGATAGCGTCGGCGCGCTGACGGCGGAGTTGGCGCGCGGCGCGGCTGGGCACATAGCCCAGGGCGCGTGCCGTGCGGATCACGCGCTCGCGCGTTTTCTTGGATACATCGTCGTAGCCGTCGAGCGCGCGCGAGACCGTTGTAATCGAAAGACGCAGCCGTTTCGCCACGTCGCGGATCGTAACTGCCATGTTACTCTCCTAAAACGTTTTTGTTCTCTAGTTCCATTATACCCAAAACGTTTTTGGTGTCAAGTCCGGTTTTTGACTTTTCTCTCTCTTCCATAGCGTGGCTTCCAGCCACAACCAAAAGTATCCATGATCTGACTTGTGTGGCATAATGAAGGCTGAAGGGATCGTCATGACAGACGTCCACAAGGGGAGCCCGCGGGCTCACTACCAACCATTACGCCACAGGAGAGACCATGGATACGTTCCTGAGTATACACCAAGATTCCGTTTTTGGCACACTCTCGACATTTGACCGCATGATCTTCAAAGGACACCTGACCGGCTTTTTTCCAGACGGAGCTTTCGCCCGATTCTTGTCCAAGCAGGGCGTGTTGCTCAAAGAGTTCGGTGCCTATGTCGAAACGAGCACCGCCACATTGAAGACCCACGCCCAACACTTGGCGCAGGATGCCGGACGGCCCTACCTCTATCTCGAAAAGGCTGCGACGGCACGCCGCGGCACCTCCAAGGAAGAGCAGGCGCGTGCGATTGCGGTGCGGGACGGCATCACCGCCGGTCTGATTTGTGTCTTCGCGACGGTGGAACCCTGTCGTGCGTTCGGCATCCGCCGTAACGCCGCGACCCATCATCTCGAAGTGGTCCGCCAAAAGCGGCAGTGTCTGCATTTCTATTTCTACTACCTGGATCCGGAATTCGGTTTCATGCATGTGCGTCTGGAAAGCTGGTTTCCCTTTGAGATTCAAATCTATATCAACGGGCGCGAGTGGCTGGCCCATCAACTCGACCAACGCCAGATCACGTATCAACGTCACGAGAACAAACTCACCCAGATTAGCGATCCGCAAACGGCGGAGACCTTGTGCGAGAAATTGGCTCGGCGCAAATGGCCGCGCGTCCTGAACGCGTTTGCCCGCCGCGTCAATCCGCATCTGGAGACCATCCGCCACGCGGGGTTCAAGGGCTACTACTGGGTGGTGGATCAGGGTGAATACGCCACCGACATTCTATTTCGTGATCGCACCGATCTGGAAGCTCTCTTTCCTTCCCTGATTGAACTCGCCATGACGGCGTTCCGTGCCGAGGATGTGCTCCGCTTCTTGGGACGCAAACCGCATGGCAATTTTCAAGGGGAGGTCACCACCGATTTGAAACGACGTCCCGAAGGGTGGCGGGTGAAACATACGATGAAACGCAACTCCTTGAAAATGTATGACGACCTCTTGGCACGGGTGCTGCGGGTCGAGACCACGTTCAACAATCCGCGCGAGTTTCGGACGCTCCGGGTCATCGAGACCCCCGAGGGCCGACAGCGGCGGTGGATGCCGATGGGCAAGGGCGTGGCCAACGTGTGGCGCTATGCGCAGGTCGGGCAACAGTCGAATCGGCGTTACTTGAATGCGTTGGCGCAGGCGCAACCGAAAGGCAAGGCGATTGCAGCATTGGATCGCTTGTGTCGTCCCCATACGGACAAGGGGAAACGCTATGCGCGGTTCCATCCAGTGACGGCGGAAGACTGTGCGTTGTTCTCGGCGGTGTTGGCGGAAGACTGTGCGTTGTTCTCGGCGGTGTTGGCGGGAGAACATGCGTTGAACGGTTTTCGGAACAAGGACCTCCAAGCTCGTCTGTCTCCCTCCCCGGCTCGGTCGGAGAGTGAACGTCGCCAGCAGAGTGCGCGGGTCACGCGCTTGTTGGCGAAACTGCGCGGCCATGGCTTGATCTCGAAAGTGAAAGACAGTCGGCTGTATCGCGTCACCGCGGACGGTACCCGGCTAATGTCCGCCGCGATTCATTGCCGCAACAAAGAGTTCCCCAACGCTATTTTTCAGACCGCATCATCTTCGCGGTCGTGATAGTTTTTCGAGAGGAATACTATAACAATCCTGGCTCATGAAAGAGTCAAAAGAGAAAACGCTTTGCAGGCACAAACTAACGAGACTGAATTCAATAGTGAACCATCTTTGACTGAATTTGAAATCGAAGCCAACGCTGAAGCCGAAGAGGAAGAAATTATTCAAAGGCTGGTTCTCATTTTCCAGGAATTGGCCATGCGCGGCCGTGAACTTACGGCCAAAGACCAGAACTATAACTTCGGCCAAAAACCAGATTGGAACTACGATGAAACGAAGGCAATTGACAAACCTGCTGAGGTGACTATACTCGCCTTATCCACCGAAATAACAGAAAGAGAAAAATAGAAAATGCCAAATGATAATCCTCTCGATAAGGTATTGAGACTCAAGCGTGCCAATCCCATGCGCCCCTTCGATTCGCACGCAGGACGGCTTCCACCAGGTCAATATCTAACTGACAAATTCCCTATTCTCCACTATGGCTCCGTCCCCCAATTCGACCCGAAGACCTGGGATTTCAAAATTTGGGGTCTGGTTGATAACCCGATCCGACTAACGTGGGACGAGTTCCTGAAGCTGCCCACAAAGCGGGAAGTGGTAGACATACACTGCGTGACAAGATGGTCAAAACTGGATACGACATGGGAAGGCGTGCCCTGGTCCTGGGTGATGGAGACGGCGAGACCGAAACCAGAAGCACATTACATTATGGCCCATTGTGAATTTGATTTTACAGCCAACGTCCCTTTGGATGAACTCCTAAATGACGAGAATGTGCTGTTGGCATACAAATATGATGACAAACCACTCGAACCGGATCATGGCTATCCGTTGAGACTGCTGGTGCCTCATCTCTACTTCTGGAAATCGGCGAAGTGGTTGCGCGGCATCAAGTTCATGGAAAAGGATCGTCTCGGTTTTTGGGAAGGCTACGGTTATCATTCGCGTGGGGATCCATTCAAAGAAGAAAGATTTTCGTAGCGCGCAGCGCGGAGATATTGATAGTATTCTTCAGCAACAACTATCGCGACCGCGAAGATGTTGCAGCCCGCGAATCACGCGAATCATCGCTAAAATTTTTCGTGGAGATTCGCGTGGATTCGCGGGCGGAAATCGGGTTGCGCTAGGCGACCGCTCTATGAGTTGGCTGTTGAAAACTGGGAAGCAAGATCAATCACCCTCGACCTCAGCACAATTCCTTCCTTTTGGATGAGGACCGCTTCCGCCTCTTCCGTCTGGATCTCGTTAGCATTGTGTTCCGCACTGCGAGTACGACTTTACGGCAAACGTGCCGCTCGAAGAAATGCTGAACGATGAGAATGCGATGCTCGCGTACAAGTACGACGACAAGCCGCTCGAACCGGAGCACGGCTATCCGTTGCGACTGTTCGTGCCGCACTTGTATTTCTGGAAATCGGCAAAGTGGCTGCGCGGAATCGAGTTTATGGCGGAGGATCGCGCGGGGTTCTGGGAAGGATATGGGTACCACATGCGCGGGACCACCGACTTGGGCAGACGACGAAAATCCTTATTGACAGATGGCTTGAAATCAACGTTATAGGATTCCATCTTTTTTCAACCGTCGTTTCATTTCATCAAAACTTATCGGTTGCTCTTTCCGTCGCTCGGCAACTACCGCCAAGTCGTGTAGGTCTTCCATCAATCGCTGATACCGTTCGAGCGAAAGAATCACGCTCAACTTTTTTCCCTTCGTGTCAGTGACGTACTGTTCTTGTACCATTTCCATTTTCATCTACCCCTTTCCTTGCCTATATTCTATCGCACTCTCGCATGGCGCGCAATCTCCGCAAGAAAGGCATGACGGGAAACGCCATAGCACGCCGACCACGCCGACGTACCACGCGAAATGAAGACACACTCCAACTATGCCGACCACCTCCGCCAAAACGCGCGTACCGTGCGTGGTCGGCGTGCGTGTGTTAGCAGACGCGCGTTTTCCTGTTAGTGCTTTGCTCCGTACTCATTACTTTTTTTGATATGGCGTTCGACGTATTTTCTACCAGACTTACCAAAGAAACGTATCCATTTGTCGTATGCAACCATGCCTGTCGGGTCTGGCTCTCGGTGAAGATGCTTTTGGTACAGTTTTCCCAAATCACGCGAGACTTTTTTGCTCATTTCCTCCGATTGCAGGAGATGATAAGTGACCCACATGATGCCCATGAAACCAAAATTCTGAATGTAGGGTGTGTAGAATTTGCGTCCGACATCATCAAGGTCACGCTCGAAGTATTGTTGGTACAAGACTTTCAGGATAGACTCGGCTTGAACACGCGAATAGCGTCCAAAGAGTTTCTCAAACTCTTTGACCTTGCTCTGCCTGCCGACCTTTTGCCCTACCCCTTTCCAAAACCGTTCGACTTCTTCTTTAGTGAACGTTACTCCCAAGACTGATGGGATTCCAAAAGACAATTCGGGCATGGTTGTACTCCTTATTGCAAGGGTGTGTCCGCTAACGCGTGTGTTAGCAGACGCGCGTCCATTCGGTTCATGCGCTTTTACTGCGTTGCCTTCTTCCAGGCTACTTCGGTGGTTGTCATTTATCAGATTCGGTTTCGAGCGAATAGGTTTGTAGCCACGAGCGCATTCTCGTTGATTTATGGATTCCGAATTTTTCAAGCATCAACTGACATTGCCATTGAATCTCTAATCTTTCGAGTTCCAATGACTGAATTTTGTTTTTGAGGACTTCCAGTTTCATCTTTTCTTCCTCGGTCGGGCGGACTTGCCTGGGTCGCGTATTTCGGATATTGGTGCGCGTGTCCGTGAACCTAAGATTAGACGTTGTGTTGTTCAGTCCGTTGCCGTCGATATGGTCAACCACCATCCCATTTCGCGGAGGACTTCCCATTATGAAATTATGCATTCTCACTACTTTCAGCTTTCCATCGATTTTTATTCCTGACTGCGCGTAATGTGTCTGCGCGCTCCTATGAAGAGACCAGCGGTGTTTGTTTAGACGGTCGTACCATTCGTCGTCCACTTGACACACAAAACCGTTATTCAACTGAATGAGTTTAGCCATAGTATTACAACGACGTTTCATATGAATACGACGTTTTGCGTTCAGTAAGCCCC
>DYJA01000072.1 GCA_020723345.1 Candidatus Aquidulcis sp.
CCCGCCGATTCACCGCTGGCGGGCGCGTCCGCGCCGTCTGCCGCGCCGCCGGTCGTCGCGCCGCGCAGCGCGCCTCCGCCCGGCAGCGCGCCTGCCCCCGCGCACAAGTACGCCGGGAAATTGCTCGGCGTGAACGGCTGGAACAACGAACCGCCCGGTATCTTCGGCACGGTGGTCGATGCGGGCGGGCGCGGCGTGCCCGGTGTGCGCGTCGTCACCGACAAGTGCGACACCAACGTCGTCTTTGCCGCCACGACCGACGCGAACGGCGCGTTCAGTTTCAACGCGCTTTTCTGGAAAGATTCGTCGCGCTGGTGCGTGCGAACCGTCGCGCCGGCAACTTCAGAAGCGTTCGCAGTTGAAGTCGCGCCGTACAAGCGGTATACGATGCAGTTTGTGCCGACGCAGTAAACTAATCGTATTTCCGCCCCGATCCTTCCAACTGCAAATCGTACCGCCGCAACAAAACGCTTTGCGCGATGCCTTGCGCGGCGAACAGCGTGATGAGCGAACTGCCGCCCGAACTGACGAACGGCAGCGGAATTCCCACGACCGGCAGCAGTCCCAGGTTCATTCCCAGGTTCATAAAACTCTGCACGAACACCATCGCGATTACGCCGACCGCGATCAGTTTGCCGTACTGATCGCGCGCGAGCATCGCGATCCGAATCAGCCGATAGAGAATAAAGATATAGAGCGCCAGCACGAACGCCGAACCGAAAAATCCCAATTCCTCGCCGATGACCGAGAAAATGAAATCGGTCTGGCGGATGCGGAGAAAGCGCAACTGACTCTGCGGTCCGCCGCAAAAACCGGTGCCCCACCACCCCCCCGCGCCAATCGCGATGCGTGCTTGCGTGACGTTGTAACCGGTCCCCAGCGGATCCCGCGTTGGATCGATGAACGTCAGAATGCGTTCTTGTTGGTACGGTCGCAAACTAAGAAAAACGGGATACGCGAACAAAAGCCCGATCGCGCAGAGAATCAACACGTCGCGCAGGCGCATCCCGGCTGCCATCGCCATAATGCCCCATGTCGCGCCGATGACGATGGTCGTGCCCAAGTCCGGCTGAAAGTACACCAAGCCCATCGGGATCGCGACGAAGAGGAACGAGATTGCCAAGCGATACCAGCGCGACATTTCCGCCGCGTGATCCGCCATATATCTCGCGGTCACCAGGACCAAGACGAGTTTGCACAATTCCGACGGCTGGAACAAAAAGACGCGCAAATCAATCCAGCGCTGCGCGCCGTGCGTGATCTGACCGATGACGAAAACTATCGCGAGGAGACCGAGTGTCGCGCCCCAAATGATCCAGCGGAGCCCGGCGTAGATCCGATAGTCGAGCGCGGCGAGGACGAACATGCCGACAACGCCGACGAGCGCGTACAGCGCCTGCCGCACAGTCGGACTTGCCCAATCGAGCGGCTCACCGGTGATGCACTCGCCCGCGCTGTAGATCATCAGAATACCGATCACGGTCAGCAGCAACGTCGCGCCGAGGAGCCAGGGGTCAAACAACCAGAAACGAGGACGAACGATCCGATCCATGGTGAACGTCTAGTAAGGGCGAAGCATTTTCCCGTTTGCCAGGCAAACGGGAAAATGCTTCGCCCCTACGTTACGCGCGCGCGCTCCGCGTACGGCGCGTCGACACGCGCCGGGGCGCTGCCGCGGGCGGCGCGGGCGCGCGCGCCCCGACGACGGGAATATTCGCGATCAACTGCTCGCCGCGGTTCGTGTGCGCCATCGAAACCTGAACGTTAGCGCGATCGATTTCAACATGTTTGGAAATTACATTTATCATTTCGTCTTTCAAAACATTCAATGTTTCCGTAGAAATATTCGTGCGGTCTTGCGCCAGAACCAACTGCAAACGCTGCTTGGCAACCTGCGCGCTATCCGATTCCGCTGGACGATTGAAGATACGCGACAAGAAATTCATTCCGCCCCCTTGTGTCAGTTCAGTTTTCAGTATTCAGTGTTCACTATTCAGCGAGTAGTCTGAATACTGGATACTGAATACTGATTCACTGATTTCTTCGGAATAGTCTCGCCAACCGTTCCATCAATCCGTCCGATTCATCGAACACCTGGAACGGCACCTCTTCGCCGAGCAAGCGCTGCGCGATGTGCGTAAACGCCGCGCCGGCGACCGACCGATCCTCTAGCGCGACCGGTTGTCCCTTGTTCGTCGAAGTGATGATCGTCTCGTCTTCCGGCACGATCCCAATCAGTTCGATGGCGAGCACTTCGAGCACATCCGCGGTGTCCATCATCTCGCCGCGCCTGACCATCGCCGGGCGCAAGCGATTGATGATCAGTTTCGGCGATGATTTCTCGCTCGCCTCCGTCAAGCCGATCACGCGATCCGCGTCGCGCACTGAAGAAACTTCGGGGGTGACGATGATCAACACTTCGTCCGCCGGAGCGATCGAATTCTTGAAACCGAGTTCGATGCCGGCGGGCGAATCGATCAGCACGAAATCAAATTCCCTCCTCAAATCGTCGCACAACTTGATCATCTGTTTTTCGTTCACCGCGGATTTCTCGCGCGTCTGCGCGGCGGGGAGCAATTGCAGTTCCGGCAAACGTTTGTCTTTGATGAGCGCCTGCCGCAAACGCGCGCGTCCCTCGACGACATCGACCAGATCGTACACGATGCGATTTTCCAAACCCATCACCACGTCGAGATTCCGCAGCCCAATGTCCGCGTCGACGCACGCGACGCGCTGACCGCGCCGCGCCAGCGCGACGCCAATGTTCGCGGTCGCCGTCGTTTTGCCGACGCCGCCTTTGCCTGAAGTGATCGTGATGATTCGTCCTGGCATTCATGTCCTCCACGTAGGGGCGTTGTAAGCGCAATTGAATTGCGCCCCTACATTGCGTCCCTACGATGCGATCCACGGTTCGACGATGATGCGTCCGTCGCGCACGCGCGCAACTTCGGGAAATTGCCGCGCGCGTTTGTCATCCGGCGCGCGCGCGATCTGTTTGCCGATGCGTAACTGGGTGGGCGCAAGAATCAGCGCGCCGACCATCGCGTTGTCGTCGCCTGCCGCTCCGGCGTGAACGACGCCGCGTAATTTGCCCCACACGATCACGTCGCCTTCCGCCACCACCTGCGCGCCGGGGTTGACGTCGCCGATGACGAGAATCGTGCCGGCGTATTTGATGTTTTGCCCCGAGCGCACGGTGCGTTGAACGAGCAGCGCGTGCTTGCCGAAGGCATTCGGCGCGGACGCTTCGCGTGTTTCCTCCGCGAGCGATTCGGGCGGCGCGGGCATCGTCGCGCGCACCTGCTCGAACGCAGCGCGCGTGTGCGCTTCGCCGCTGATCGCCGTGAGCGTCATGCGATGCTGCGCGAGGAGCGCGATCAATTCCTCGATCTGCGCCACGTCGAGCGCGCGTTCGCCGGTTTCCAACAAGACGCGCGCGCCTTGAAAAAACGATTGCGCGCTGGGGCGGTTGAGTTGCGTGGCAAGTTCGTTCAGTACATCGTGCCACGCGCCTTCCCCAAACGTGATCGCCAAGCCCTCGCGCGTGCCTTTGAATGATACGATGCTCATATGATTAGAGCAGACGACTGATACACCGCCGCGCTCACCCTACCACACCGTCTTGACGAATGCAGACGCTTGAATAGCGAAGTCATCCGTGAGCAATTCCATTTTCAGCGCGCGCGCTGCGCCCGCAATCAAACGATCATGCAGTTCTGGAATATCCGTATCGGCGACGAATTCACTCGCGGGGGTAGCGTCGGTCATAACCAGCAAACTCCTCTTCAAGATGAATGGCTTCGTTGCGACCGAGTCGCCTTAGTTCTGCCGCGAAATCTTGAGGTTGCGCCATCCGTCGGCGAACGAAATAGACGAAATCGGTGATTTCGGCGAGCATTTCTTCGGGCAAGCCGTCAATCCCCTTGACGATGAGTTGCTGATAAGTTTGCGTACTCATTTGTCTTTTTCCTCCACCACGCGCACTTCCTCCGCGCTCAAATCATACAACCGATACACCGCCATCAGCTACATTTGCCGCTGGTACGGTTGAACTGTTTTCAAATTTGGAATCACCGCATAATGCTTTTCGTTGAACGTGTGCAATGGCAAACTCAAGGACACCGCGAGTTGACCGATCAGGGCATCCAGAATTCCAAGGTTGTGACTGAGCGCCGCGTCGGCGAATGTGGATAGTGCCTGATCACATGCGTCTGGCAAGAGCCACAAAATCACAAAATCACGGAGTACCCTTTGAACGCGTTCTTGCTCGCTCTTGTCCCGACATCCCTGATAAAGTTCCATCGCGACGTATCCAGGCACGGCGACCTGATCGGAAAGGGAGTTGAGCCAAGTGATGGCGGGCGCATAACGGCGGAGCACATCCACCATAATGTCGCTGTCGAGTAGGAGCATCCGTTAACCTCGTCGCTGCGCCTGTTCGCGTAGTTTCCGCGCGAACTCGACGCTGTCCCCAATATCCGTTCGATCTGCCCACATTCCGACAATCTCGGATGTCGCAAGTTGACGCGCGGTCATGCCGCGTTTCTTCGGCGCATGCGCGGGGCGCGCGACTTGACCGCGATCCAGTTGCGCTAACGCACGGCGCAATCTTTTGTCTTGGAGAATGTGTCGCAGAACCACGTCTTGCTCTTGACGGGGCAGAGCTCGAAACGCTGTCCAGAATATTTCTGCCGTTGCTTGTGTTTTAGTCATCGGATACCTCCCTTTCCCTCCACCACGCGCACTTCCTCCGCGCTCAAATCATACAACCGATACACCGCCGCGTCTATTTTGCGCTTGAGCGCGTCCGCGCGCGGCACGCGAAGCGTTTCGCGCGACGCGACCGCGTACTGTTTTTGCAGTTCCACGCGCGCGACGATGGCGTCGTGCTGCCGCTTTTTCGCCGCGTCGGCAAAATTGATGCGGCGGATGGGGAGTTGCGACATCAGACGCGTCGTGCTATAATCTTGTCGGAAAGAAACCATGCCCGAAGTCAGCCGCTTTTTCGGAATCGTGATTCAGATGTACTACGACGAGCACGCGCCGCCACATTTTCACGCGCTCTACAGCGGCGAGGAAGCGCAGATCGCGATTGAGCCGATTCATGTTCTTCAAGGCGATTTGCCCCCGCGCGCCCTTTCGCTCGTGATCGAATGGGCGGCGTTGCACCAGCGCGAGTTGGTGGACAATTGGAATCTCGCGCGGCAAGACCAAAAGCCGCGCAAGATTGAGCCGTTGCGCTAGTGGAGGTAGAAATGTTTCCGCGTGTTACCCAGGTTCGCTATATCCGCGATTACGTTTTGGAATTGACGTTTGCCGATGGCATTCGCGCCGAATTAGATTTCAAAGCGCGCATCGTTGGACGCGGCGGCGTGTTCGCGCCGCTACAAGATACCGCGTTCTTTAGTAAAGTCCGCGTCGACCCTGAGATCGGCACGCTCGTCTGGCCCAATGACGTTGACCTTGACCCCGATGTGTTGTACAGCCAAGCCACAGGCACGCCCATCCCGATCCCCGAAATGGCGTGAGTTCCCACAGACCTTCCAGGTTTCCAAAACCTGGAAGGTGTTTACTTTCCCTCCACCACGCGTATTTCCTCCGCGCTCAAATCATACAACCGATACACCGCCGCGTCAATCTCCGCGTCCACCGCGTCGATTTTGCGTTTGAGCGCGTCGGCAGCGCTTTGAATTTTGCGACGAGCCGTTCGACTTGATCGAAAGTGGTTGGCGGAATCGGCATGGCGGTTCTACACCTTGTTCGCATTATAACCGCAACTGGGAGAATTTACAAAAGGGGCAGTTTGACGCGCAACAATTTCCGGTATAAGATTCGTCTGCCACGAAAAATCCGCACGTCAGAAAGGAGCGCATGCACCGCCGACTTTTCCACATCGGTCTCTTGCTCTATCTGATCTTTCTGCTTGCGCCCAATTCAATTCGCGCGCAAGCGCCGATCAGCGCAGCCCACAACCGCGCCGCGCTCAAGTTCCCCGAGTCGCTCACTTTCAGCATCGACCTGACCAGCGACGCGGAAATCAAGCAGGTCGTTTTGGAGTACGGCGTTCAAGCGCTGACCTGCGGCACCGTCGTCGCCAAAGCGTTCCCGCAATTCACGCCCGGCAAAACGACGACCGCCGCGTGGACGTGGGAAATGAAACGCACCGGCTCCGAGCCGCCGGGCGCGCGGCTCTGGTGGCGTTGGCGCGTCGCCGATGCTGCGGGCAAAGAATTGTTGACCGAACCGCAAACGATCACCTGGCTCGACAGCCAGTACGCCTGGCAAACTGTCGGCGAAAAGGTACGGCTGCACTGGTACAGCGGCAGTCAATCGTTCGCCGGAGCGCTGCACGACGCCGCGCTCAAAGCGCTCACCGATCTCGCGCAAGACATCGGTTTGAAAGCGGACGCGCCGCCCGATCTCTACATTTACGCCAACTCAGACGATTTGCGCGCATCATTTTATTATGGTCCCAGTTGGGTCGGCGGAATCGCGTACGGAAATTACAACATCGTCCTCATCGGGATCACGCCGGAACAACTCGAATGGGGCAAAAGTACGATCGCACATGAACTCACTCACGTTTTGCATCGCCGCAACACCTTCAGTTGCTTGGGCAGTTCGCCGACCTGGCTCAGCGAACGACTGGCGGGCTATGGTCAAGGCGGACGCAGCGCGGGATCAATGCAACGCCTCCAAAGCGCGATTGCCGATGATTCGCTAATCGCGCTGCGGACGCTGAGCAGTAGTTTTCCCGAAGACCGCGTCAAAGTCGATCTCTCCTATGCTCAATCGTACAGCGTGGTCAATTTTCTGATCGCCGAGTATGGAAAAGAAAAATTTCTAGCGTTGCTCCGCGCGCTGCAAAACGGAACCGCGATAGACGATGCGCTGCGCGCCGCCTACGGTTTTGACACCGATGGCTTGGAAGATGCCTGGCGCGCCAAGGTCGGCGCAAAACCGCGACCGGCTGCCGCGCGCCGCGTGCCGACCGCCACGCCAATTGTCGTGCCGACTTTTGCGCTCGTCGCCGCGTTTCAAATTCCCACGCGCACGCCGACGCCTGTGCTGCCGACCGCGATTCCCACCGCGACGCACACGCCGGTTCCGCAGCCAACTGCGATCCCAAGTCAGCCGCCGCAATTGACGATCAATCTCGACGCGCTGATTCTCGGCGCGCTCTGTTTGATTGTTTTCGTCGCTGCGATCATCGTCGGCGTGATCGTGATCGTGGCGAGACGACAACGGAGGGCGAAATGACGCGCCAAGTATTTTCCATCGCGATGCTGAGCGTGACGATCACGACGTTCGCCAGCGCGTGCGGCTCCGGCGGCTTGCCGATTTCGATCCGCGTGGAGGACGCGCGCACCGCGACCGCCGCGGCGTGGACGCGCACGCCGACGCTCACGCCCGCGCCGTTTGGGACCGCCCCCGCCACTTTTGTTCTGCCGGCGACGTCCGCGCCCACTCTGATCCCGACAATCACGCCGACGAAAGTGACCACGCGCGTGCCGCTTCGACCCACGGCGACTGCCGCCGCGTCCTTCCCGCGCGCGCAAACGATCTACCTGCTCGGCGGCGAGAGCAGCAATCCGCGCTCGTACGATCCGGCGACGACCACCAGCAGTGGCGACAAATTGATTTTCAGCGGACTCGTCGCGCTCGATCCAGAATTGAAACTGATCCCCGATTTGGCGGAAGCGTGGGAAACCAACGACGGCATGACGTACACGTTCAAATTGCGCCGCAACGCGCGTTTTCACAACGGTCGCCCGGTGATCGCGCAGGATTTCATTTACTCCTGGGAACGCGCGGCAAGTCCCAAAACGAAATCCGATACCGTCCTCACGTACCTGGGGGACATTGTCGGCGTCAAAGAAATGCGCGCGGGCAAAGCGGAGCGCATCGCCGGACTCAAAGCGATTGACGATTACACGCTGCAAGTGACGATTGACGCGCCCAAGCCGTACTTTTTGCTCAAACTCACTTATCCGACGGCATTCGTGTTGGATCGCGAGAACGTCGAATCGGGACCTGAGTGGTATCGCGCGCCGAACGGCACCGGACCGTATCGGCAGGTGCGCTGGGAACGAATGAAACAAATCGTGTACGAACGCAACGACGATTACTACCGCGCGCCTGCCGCGATTCCGTACGTCGTGACGAATCTGTACACCGGAACCGGGCTTCGACTTTACGAAACCGGGGCAATTGATTTTACCAGCGTGAGCCGCTCCGACGTCGCGCGCGCGCTCGATCCAAAAGATCCGCTGAATCGCGATGTGATGTCGAGCGTCAACATGTGTACGAGTTACGTGACGTTTGATGTCAAGCAGCCGCCGTTCGACGATGTTAAAGTGCGCCAGGCGTTCGCGCACGCGTTCGACCGGCAAAAATATATCGACGTCGTTTTGTTAGGCATCGGCGTACCCGCTAAAGGAATCTATCCGCCCGCGCTACCCGGCTACACTCGCGAGTTTCAAGGATTGGCGTACGATCCGGAACGTGCGCGCAAACTTGTCGCGGAATCCAAGTACGGCAGCGCGAGCACGCTTCGCGTGCCGCCGATCGTTTACACGACCAGCGGCAGCGCGGGCTATGTCGGCGCGGGCGTCGCCGCGCAAATTCAAATGTGGCAGCAAACGCTCGGCGTTGCGATCACCGTCGAAAACATCGAATCGGATAAATACTACGACGAACTGGCGGCGGGGCGGCACGGTCAGATCATCAGCGAGGGTTGGTGCGCTGATTATCCGGATCCCGAAAATTTTGCGGACGTGTTGTTCCACTCCGGCGCGGAACACAACCGGAGTCATTACAGCAATCCGCAAGTGGACGCGCTGTTGGAGCAAGCCCGCATCGAACCGGATCCGGCAAAACGACTCCGGCTGTACCAACAAGTCGAGCCGTTGATCGTGAATGATGCTCCGGCGGTCTTTGTGTCGCACAGCATATCGTACGTGGTCGTCAAGCCGCACATCCAGGGTTACGTTCTGTCTCCGATCAGCATCCCCAGCATCTACTATTTGCGGATCGACGCGAGTAAGATCAAGTGAGACACAAAAAAGACCTTCCAGGTTTTTGGAAACCTGGAAGGTCTTTGCGCCAACCTTCGATTTCGAGCGACACACTATGTGCCACATGTGTTGTGATCTCGCCCTTGTAATCCCGCGTCGTGACGGTTCCGCGTCCGGGGAATTGAAACGCAATTGCCAACGAATCAGGAATGGCTGACAAATCCGCGCCGGTATCCAACTTGCCGCGTAAAGCTGCCGTTCGGATCCCATCGGCTGGATGTCGGACGATCACGTCGACGATGGGCGCAGGTGGTACGTGGCTATCGTCGTAGCGCGGCATTAGCGCACAACCTCGGGCGAAGAGAACTCGTAAACAAGCGGTGTTTGACGCACTTGCTCGACAAAAATAGTGCGGTAGCCATATCGTGCATACACCCGCTGGACAAGCGCGTCCTCGTCGACATCGGAATCTACCAACGCGCCATCAACAATCGCAACCCATTTGCCCAAGTGCGTTTTGAGTAGTTCGGGCTTGAGACGCTCGAACGCCGCGCGGTCGCGTTCCATTGTTTGCTGCTGCGCGGTTTGCCACGCTTGGGCTTGCTCATGTTCGCGCCACGCGACGAATCGCGCGTAATCGTCGATCGGAATAACTGCCGCGACCGGCTTGCCCGCGCGTTCCAGAATCAGCGTCTCTCCGGTCAACGCTCTTTCGTCAATCGCAAACGGGTACGCCACGCGTGTCTCTCGGATTACTTTGGACATTCCGTTACTCCTTTGCCGAACAAATTATAGCATGGACATTACTATTTGACAACGGACTGAACACTGTTCCACTGTTCACTGATTCACCAGCCACTCTGCGTACAACTTTTCCATTCGCCCATCGCGCTTCATCGCGTCGATCACCGCGTTGATGTGCGCGAGCAGCGTCGGCGCGTCTTTGCGAACCGCGATCACGACGAGTTCGCTGACGAGCGGCGCGCCGACTTGTTTGACGCCGCCGTCAGCGCGGAAAAAATCGTTGAACGCGACGAGATCCGTGAAGACCGCGTCAACTTGCCCGACGCGCAACGCGCGCAGCGCGTCCGCCGGAGTGTTGAACGTCCGCAGATCGAATTTCAACCGGCGCTGCCAGCGCCGCGCGAACGCGTCGCCGGTTGACCCCAACTCGACGCCGATGGACTTGCCCATCAAATCGTAGTACGTCTTGGTCGTCGCGTCACTCGCGCGGACGATGATGTGCGGTCCACCATCAAAGTACGCGTGCGAAAAAGCCGCGTCCTCCGTCTTTTTCGGATCGTACGGCAGCGCGGAAATGATCGCGTCGAATTGCTTCGCCTTGAGTGCGTCGTACAAGCCGTCGAATCCCGAATAAACATACTCGACGTGAACTGGCGTCGCGTTCGCGCTCGACCATTCGCGCGCAATTTCATTCGCGAGCGCGATGTCGAGTCCGGACAGGTTGCCCTTCGCATCATCCGACTCAAACGGCGGGAACGACGGGTCAATTCCGACACGCCACGCGCCGGTCTCCACAATTCGTACCCAGGTCTCATCCGGCTTGGGCGGCGGCTTGGGGAACCAGGCAAGAAACGCGTAGAGCGCGAACGCGACCAGCGCGAGGAGTGTGAGTGGTAGGGTACCTATTCGCAACTGACCGCCGACCGCCGACCACCGACCGCCATTTGCTTTCGGATGTCTGCGGTCTGTCGTCTGTGGTCCGCCGTCGTTCGACTGTTGACTGGCGACTGGCGACTGGCGACTATTTCGCGGCATATTTCTGCACTTCCCAATAAATCGGCTTCGGATCAAATTCTGGCGTCACGAACGAGAAATAGTCCAGATACGTTTGCGCGGGAAACGGATAGCGAAACGCCCACAGCGCGCACGCGTCGATCCAAGCCCAACTCTTGCACAATTCGTACGCGCGCAGCGTGTGCGTGATGCGCTCAGCGGGATGCACCGCTTTCGTCCAGCGCGGGTGATCGTTCCAGCCGCCTTCGGTGATGAACGCGCGCTTGTCTGCGTCGCCGTTCTTCACCATGATCTCGCGCAGCAACTCCGCGCGGCGAAAGTTGACGCGCTTGGACGACGGCGCTTCGTCGGCGGGCGCGGTCCAGCCGTACGCGTGAATCGCGAGCGCGTCGAAATAATCTTTTGCGCCCGCGTCGTACATCTGCTGCAGATAATCCAAATCGTTCATCGCGTCGACCGTGCCCGGCGGCGCGAGCGTCGGCGCGAGCGCGCCCGCGAGAATCTGGACCGACGGTTCGGCTTGTTTCACGCGCGGATAGACCGCTTGCAGCATCCGCGCGTATCCCGCCGGATCCACGCCGCGATAACCCCACTCGAAATTGAGATTCGGTTCGTTCCAGATGACGATCTGTTCGACGCGTCCGGCGAAATGCCGCGCAAACTCGGCGGCGAAATGCGCGAACGCCGGATAGCGCACCTCGTCGAGAAAACTCGTCACTGACTCCTTGGGCCGCGCCCAGCGCGGCACAAAGCCGAGTCGCGCGATCACGCGCAAGCCCTGCCGCCGCGCGTGATCCACGACGAGATCCGCGTGTCCCCAATCGAACTGGTTCTCGTCGAACTCGATGTACTCCCAGGGAAAATATTCGACGACCCAGGTCGCGCCCATTTCGCGCACCATCTCGAAATTCTTTTTGATTTTCCATTCTTCGACTTCGTCCGTCACGCGCGTATGCACGCCGACTTTGGGATTCGTCGTCCGCACAATTTGCTGGGGTCCCAACGTCACGAGAATCGGCGGCGGCGCGGCAAGCGCGTAGAGCAGCGCGAAGAGCGCGAGCAAACGAAGACCACGTGCCACGTGCCACGTGACACGTGACACGTCCCTTGTCACTTGCCACTTGTCACCTGTCCCCAGCGGGGGCAATTGACAAAACTTACGCAGTTGCGTTAGAATACGCATCGCACCAGCACCTTACCAATCGAATGAAACCATCGTCCGCGCGATTCGCCGCCGAATTTTACTTTGACAAGGAGGATGTTGAGAAATGGAAACTGGCGAAGTCGCGTTGTTCATTGACTTTGAAAACGTACGTTATGGCTTGAAAAACAATTACGGGCGCGAACCCGATCCGCAAATGCTGATGGCGAAAGCGCGCAAGTACGGTCCCGTCTCGCAGGCGTTCGCCTACGCCGATTTCACCGAGCACCCCGACTATTTCCGGCGCAAACTCGAAGTCGCCGGGATCACGCCGCGCGATATTCCGCGCCGCAGTCCGGACGTCGCGCACAAATCGTCGTCCGATATGGCGATGCTGATGGACATCATCGATTGCCTGCTCGACCGTCCGAATGTGAATACTCTGATCTTGATGACCGGCGACAGCGATTTCATTCGCGTCGTCGCGCGCGCGCGCAATCGCTTTAGCAAAAAAGTGATTATCTCCGGCGTGCCCGGCAGCGTCTCCAACGATCTGATCGCATCTGCCGACGCGTCGGATCCGATCATCGAGCCGGATTGGGCTCCGCTCGTCATGCCCGAACCGGCGGCGCAACCGCCGCCCGCGTTCGAATCGTCTTTGATCCCGGAAGTTTCTACCAACGGCGCTACCGAGTTATCGGACATTGAACGCCACTTGATCAAACTGATTGACTATCTCGATAGAACTCGACCGTACCTGACGTTTTTGTTCGTCAAAACGCACGCACTCTCCCCGACGAGTCAACTCAATTTGAGTCCGATGCAAGTGGATCTGGTGCTGAGCAAATTCAAAGATCGCGGCATCTTGCGCGATGAAGTGAAAGAGCAAGATGGTCGCACGCTGCGTTTCCTTTATTTTATCCGTGAGCACCCGCTCGTGCAAAATGTGTTAAGGGAAACGCCCAGTTCGTTGTGATGTTTTTCGACGGTGTGTCACGCGGCGATGGATCTATTTGGTTGGTAGGGGCGTAATTCAATTACGCCCCTACTTTATTTCGTACGCCAACACCGGACCGAATTGCCCCGCCCACACATGATCGCCCGCGCCGGAGTGTTCACGCACGCCGCGCACCGACGGCTTGATCAGGAACGCGTTGTCGTTGTTCCACAAAAACGCCGCCGCCAAATCGCCGACGAAAATCTTTTGCGCGGCTTGATACTTTTCGATAGCCCGCGCCGCGTCCAATTCCTGATTTGCCGCCGTGAGCGCGGCATCGAAATCGCGATTGCAATAGCCGAGCCGCGCCGCGAATACACCGCTGCACGCTTGCAGGAATAACCAATTCTGCGGATGCGCGTACTCTTGCTCCCACGCGATCAAGTACGCCTGCGGCGTCGTCCGCGGATCGCGCACGACGACCGCGTAATCATTCGGCTCGACCGGATCGAGCGGGATCGGACACGCGAACACGCGCGTGAGGTTCTCGGCGAGAAATTGGAATATCGCTTGCGTGCGCGCCGTGTTCGCGAACGTCAGTTTGATCGTTCCCAATTTCGCGCAATCCACTTTTTTCTTGTCGGGCGTGCCGTATCCGGCGTCGATCAGCGTTTGCGCGGCAGCCGTCGCGTTGTAACCCGGCGCCGTCGCGCTCGCGTCATAACCGGGGACGCCCGGCGGAATCCACGACAGGTACGGCTTGCCCAACCCCGGCAAAACCGCGCGCACGAGTCCTTCGCGGTCGAGCGCCATCGAAAAAGCGCGGCGGACATTCTTATCGGCGAACGGCGCGCGCTTGACGTTGAAACCCAGATACATCACACGCGCCGCGCTCACGCGCAGCAATTCCTTGCTCAAGGTCGCGTCGTTTTGGACAAGCGCGAAATTCTCCGGCGAAAGGCGCGCGATGTCCACTTCGCCTTTGCGATAACTCGCGACGACGCCCGCGTCCGCAATCCAGTAAAACTCGACGCGCTCCAATTTCGGCTTGCCGCCCCAGTAATTCGGATTTGGGACAAGCCGAATCACCTCGTCGCGAATTTCCGCGATTTTGAACGCGCCGTTGCCGTTGTGGTTTTCCGGCTTGAGCCACCACGCGTCCGGCTCTTTCTCCGATTTCGCACGGTCGCTCGGAAAAGCAATCCACGTCGAAGCAAGCGTGAGCCAGTAGCCGGTCGGCTGATCGAACGTGACGACGAGCGTCGCATCGTCCGGCGCTTTGACGCCAACGTTGTTCAGCGCGCGCTCGATGTCTTCCGGTTTCGATTTGGGATCGAGCGACGCCGCGTTCGCCGCGCCGCGCACGTCGTCCAAAAACGACTGGTACGGCGCGCCGGTGCGCGGATCAATCGCGCGTTTCAGCGCGGACTCGAAATCGCGCGCGGTCAGCGGCGTACCGTCGGCGCGCTTGAGCCCCGCGCGCAGATAAAACGTCAGCGTCTTGCCGTCGCCGCTAAATTCCCAGCGCTCCGCCGCGCCGGGCAGTACGTTGCCTTTTTCGTCGACGCGCGTCAATCCTTCGTACACCAACTGCAAAATCGCAAATTCCGCGCTCGCCGACGCGCGCGGTGGATCGAGATTTTCCGGGCGCGCGCTCAGATTGATCCGCAAGATTTTGGGATTGACGCCGGGCGCAGTGGTTGGCAACAGCGCGGCTGGCGCGGCAAGCGGCGCGGCTTGCGTTAGCGCGCGCGTAGCGACGACGCGCGGCGCGTCCGCGTCCGGCACCGGCGCACGCGCGCAGGCAGAAAACGCAAAGAGGATGAGGATGACAAAAACGAAGTTGAGAAAAAAACGCATTGTAGAAAATGATCCGCGAACGCGCGGTAGGTTTGCGATCAGAAACTCGCCGAGTTTGTAGTGAGCGACGAAGCGCCGTTCGCGGAGTCGCGTCCCACGCGCGCAAAGCGGCACTCCGCGAACCGCGCTACGTGCCTGATTACGAACGCGCGTTTTTGTCCACGTCCTTTCGTGTTCTTTCGCGCCCTTTCGCGCGCTTTCGCGCGTCCACTACTTTCGCGGATAACTCGCCGGGACTTGCGCCAGGTCCACATCGTACGTCCACGCCGGGCCCCATTCGCCTGCCCATTCCGTGTCGAACGCGCCGACGCGATCTTTCAAACCCAGGACGTACGGTTTGATCAGCGAAATATTTTCAGTGTGATTCGCAAACGCGGCGGGCACATCTTTCAACAGCACATCTTCGGCTTGCTGGTACAGCGCGAGCGATTTTTGCGGATCGCGTTCTTGATCCGCGCGAACGACCAGCGCGTCGAGTTCTTTGTTGCAATAGCCGAACGGCGCGGCAAATTCATTGCCGCACGTCCAGAACATACTCAACCAATTGTGCGGATGCGGATAATCTTGCATGTACCCTTGCAGTGAAATTTGCGGTTTCGTTTTCGACGGCAGTTGGTTCGTCGGATCGAGCGTGATTGGGCAACCGATCACTTGCGCGAAACTCGCGGCGAGAAAACCAAAGCGCGCTTGATTTGTCGGCGACGCGAGGTACGTCAATTTGATCTCGCCCAGTTTCGCGCAATCGACTTTGGGGTTTTCGGCGGCACTTTCTTTCGCGGCGTAACCGTTGTTGACGAGCGTCTGCACCGCGGCTTTCGGATCGGACTTGGGCACGCCCGGCTTGTCCGGCTGCGCGCCGGGCACGCCCGGCGGAATCCAGCGCGCGTACGGCTTGCCGACGGTTTTGAACGTTTCGCGCAGCCAGCCCTCGCGATCGAACGCTTGCGCGAACGCGACGCGCACGTTCTTGTCGTCGAACGGTTTGCGCGCGGCGTTGAACGCAATCGCGTAGACAATCGCGGTCGGTACGCGCACGAGTTCGCCTTTCAACGTCGCGTCCGCGTCGAGCGCGTTCAAATCGTCCGCCGAAAGATTCGTCGCGAGATCGATGTCGCCCTTTTTATACGCGTCGAGCAAACCTTTGCCGCCGGGGAAATACGCCAATTCGAGGCGATCCAATTTCGGCTTGCCGCGCCAATAGTTCGGGTTCGGCGCGAGAATGATGCGCTTGTTCTGCTCGATCGATTTGATCACGAACGCGCCGGTGCCGTTGTGCGCGTTCGGCTGGTGCCACCAACCATCCGGATCGCGCTCCACCGCTTTCTTATCTGCCGGAAATGCCGCGAGCGTCGCGGCGACGGCTTGCCAGTATCCGTTCGGCTTTTTGAACGTGACGACGAGCGTTTGATTGTCGACAACTTTGATTCCCAGGTTGTTCAACGCCTTGTCAACATCTTCCGGCTTGGTCTTTGCCGGATCGAGTTTGTCGACTTCCTCCGCGCCTTTGATGTCGTACAGCAAAACGGCATTCGTCTTGTTGCTGATGCGCGGATCGAGCGCGCGCTTGAGCGCGTACTCGTAATCGCGCGCGGTCACCGCGGTACCATCCGCGCGCTTGAGTCCATCGCGGATGTGAAACGTCATCTGCAATCCATCCGGCGCGATCGTCCATTTGTCCGCGCCGCCGGGAACAACATTGCCTTTCTCATCAATCGTCGTCAGCCCTTCGTAGACGAGTTTGAGCAAGTGCGCTTCAGTACCGAGCGGCGCGCGTTGTGGATCGAGCACATCGGGATAACCGGCGAGACCGATGCGCAGAATCTTTATCGTTGGCACGGGCGGTTTGGTTGGTACGGGTGTTGGCGACGCGGTGGCAAGTGGCGCAGTGGGCGCATTCGGCGACGCGGATGGATTCGAATCGCACGCCACAAGAAAAACGAATGCCAATAGAAATGTGAGTACGAGTTGTTTTTTCATTTGCGCTAAAACGCGCTCCTCGCCTAATCGCAAGACAAGGAGCGCGATGTTCATTACAACGCAACGAAATTATTTTGGCAGCAATGCCTGATCAATATCAACCGATGTTGGGATCGCATCGCCGGGGAACCAGCGATTGAGCGGCGTAGATTTGTAATCTTTGACCCAGGGTTTGACGAGGTACGCGTTGACGCTGTTCCAGATGAACGCCGCGGGTGCGTCGACCATCAGTAGATCGTGCGCTCTGGCGTACAATTCCAATCGCTTTTTTTGATCCGCTTTCGCATCCGCCTCGACGAGAATTTGATCCAGCGCCTTGTTCGAGTACTTGATCCGATCGGCGATGGTGCCGGTTTTCCAGTACAAACTCAGCCAGTACTGCGGATCGGGATACACCGCGCACCAACCCTGGAGATATATCTGCGGCGCGGTTTTGGGATCGCGCGCCAAATTCGCGTACGCGTTTTGATCGACCGGGTTCATCTTGGCATCGACGCCGAGAACTTGCTTCCACTGCTTCTGCAGCCACTCGAAACGCGCGCGGGTGCGCGGGCTGTCGACAAACGACAAGGTGACCGGCGGAAGTTTGTCCGCGCTGACATACTTGGATTCAGACAGCGCTTTCTTTGCGGCAGCCGCGTCGAACGCCCAACGTTTTTCGTCGGCAGGAAAACCAGGGAATCCTTTCGGAATCCAGGTCAAAGTTGGAGCGCCCGCGCCGCGCAAAACATCCCTCACAAACGCGTCGCGATCGATTGCCAACGCGAACGCTTGCCGCACGCGCAGATCGACAAACGGCTCTTTGTCCAGCGCGAACATGACGCCGAAAGTACAGGCGCCCGGGTTCGACGCGAGTTGCTTGACGATCTCCGCGTCCGCCTGGATTTTTTCCACGTCTTCCGACGCGAGCGCGACGACGTCGAGATCGTTTTTCTTGTACGCTTGAACTGCCGCCGCCGAATCGGCGAGGTACGAAAATTCGATAGCGGTTTTGGCTTTGTCGCCCCAGTAATTCGGATTCGTTTCAAAGCGCACGCGCACGCCCGGCTCGATGCGCTTGACGACGAAAGGTCCATTGCCGCTCAACGCCTTGAGCGTATTCCACAGATCTTTCGCCGCGCCGATATTCTCTTCCTTAATCGGATACGCGACCCAGGTTCCCATCACGACGTGAAAGTGCGGCGCGGGCTGCGCGAAGACCAGTTTGAGCGTCAAACAATCTTCCTGCGCGTACCCGTCTCTGCCGGTTTTGCACGGTTTACCGCCCGCGTCGAGCGTTTGAATATTCGCGTCCACCGCGCTTTCGAGTTTTCGCAAATCGTCCGGTTTGGTGTCCGGACGCGCGTTGCGCCAATCGAGCGCGCCCTTAATTTCGTCGGTGAGCGCGGTATGATCGCCGGAGGTTTTCGGATTGATGTTGCGCTTGAGCGCATACGCAAAGCGCGGCGCGGTGAGCGGCGCGCCGTCGGCGTACTTCAAACCCTTGCGCAGAGTTAAAGTCAATTCGGTCGCGGCGGCGTTGTATTCCCATTTCTCCGCCGCCGCGGGAATCACTTCGAGGTTTTCGTTAAAGCGCGTCAAGCCCTCGTAAATCATTTGCAGGTGCGCCCATTCGCTGACCAACGATGCTTTTTGCGGGTCGAGCGTTTCCGGCAGCGCGCCGCCGTTGACGCGCAACACTTTGGGGCGCGGGGTTTCGGTGGGCTTGGGCGCAGAAGTTGGGACCGGGGAAACGGGTTGAACGGTAGGTCGCGGCGTGTTGGTCGCACGCGGCTGGGTTGCGCCGACGGTCGGCGTTTCGATTGCCGCTTCGGGCGCGCTGCACGCGGCGAGCAAAATGAATGCGCTCGCCGCGAGGATGAGGATAAACGTACGGATGGTGATTTGCCTCCAGAGTAAATTGGAGATTGGAGGTTGGAAGTTGGAAATTGGGATCTTGCGTCCAACTTCCAACCTCCAACTTCCAACTTCTAGACTGCGTGACACGCAACCCAGTGATCGCCGCCGACATCGCGAAAGGCAGGATCATCTTTCTTGCACACGTCCATCACGATCGGACAACGCGTGTGGAAATGACAACCACTCGGCGGGCGCACGGGCGACGGGACATCGCCGACGAGAATGATGCGCTCGCGTTTCTCTTCGATGACCGGATCCGGGATCGGCACGGCGGACATGAGCGCTTTGGTGTACGGATGCAACGGACTCTTGTACAACGCATTGCGATCGGTCAGTTCCACGATCTTGCCCAGGTACATCACCGCGACGCGATCCGAAATGTGCCGCACCACCGACAAGTCGTGCGCGATGAACAGGTAGGTCAGGTGGAATTTTTCCTGCAGCTCTTCCAGCAGATTGATGATCTGCGCCTGAATCGAAACGTCGAGCGCGCTGATCGGTTCGTCGCACACGATAAAATCGGGATTCACCGCGAGCGCGCGCGCGACGCCGATGCGCTGGCGTTGTCCGCCGGAGAATTCGTGCGGATAGCGATTGACAAAGTACGGATTCAAGCCGACGATCTGCAACAGTTCTTGCACGCGCTCTTTCTTCTCTTTGCCCTTGGCGATGTTGTGGACTTCGAGCGGCTCGCCGATGATGTCGCCGACGGTCATGCGCGGATTGAGCGATGCGTACGGGTCTTGGAAAATCATCTGCATGTGGCGGCGCATCTTGCGCAATTCTTCGCCCTGCAACTTGACCAGGTCTTTGCCCTTGAAGAACACGTCGCCCGCCGACGGGCGGTACAATTGTAAAATCGCGCGTCCGGTCGTGGACTTGCCGCAGCCGGACTCGCCGACCAAGCCCAGCGTCTCGCCCTTGCGGATCTCAAAATCAAGACCATCCACCGCCTTCACATCCGCCACTTTGCGCTGGAAAATAATGCCCTGGGTAATCGGAAAATATTTCTTCAATCCTTTGACTTGGACCAAACTTTGATCCTGTGCCGTATCAGCCATTTTGAATAACTCCTTGTGGAATCAGTGAACAGTGAGCAGTAAACAGTCGCCTGTTGACTGATAACTGTTGACTGTTTACTGCTTACTCCGCGCTTTTTGCACGTCCTGCCAATTCCAGCATGCGACCCAGTGGCGCACCGCGCCGAGATCGAGCGGAGGATTTTCGTTCGCGCACTTCTCAGTCCGATGGCGACAGCGATCGTAGAATGGACAGCCCTTGGGCATTTCGATCAGATCCGGCGGCAGACCTTCGATTGGCGTCAGTTTCGATTTGAGCGCGGCGTCCAGGCGCGGAATCGAACCGAGCAAGCCGAGCGTGTACGGGTGCAGCGGATTCGCGAAGATCTCCTTGTTCGACGCCGACTCGATCACGAATCCGGCGTACATCACGTTGATGCGATCCGCGAGTCCGGCGATGATTCCCAAGTCGTGCGTGATCCAAATAATCGCCATCCCCAATTCGCGCTTGAGCCGCTTGACAATGTCGATGATCTGCGCCTGAATCGTCACGTCAAGCGCGGTCGTCGGTTCGTCGGCGATGAGGAGTTGCGGTGAGCAGGAGAGCGCCATCGCGATCATCACGCGTTGGCGCATGCCACCGGAGAATTGATGCGGATAATCGTCAATCCGCCCTTCGGCTTCCGGGATGCCGACCATCTTCAACAGTTCGATGGCGCGTTTGCGCGCTTGCTCTTTCGTCATGCCCAGGTGCAATTCCAGTGATTCGGAAATCTGCGTGTTGATCGTCAGCACCGGATTGAGCGAGGTCATCGGGTCCTGGAAGACCATCGCGATTTTGTTGCCGCGCACGGAACGAATCTCTTCGTCGTCCACCTTCAACAAATCGCGTCCTTGAAACATTACCTCGCCTGCGGGGATTTTGCCCGGCGGCTGCGGAATCAGACGCATCACCGACAACACCGACACGCTTTTGCCGCAACCCGATTCGCCGACCAAGCCGAGTGTTTCCCCTTCGTCCACGTGAAACGTCACCCCATTGACCGCGTGGACGACGCCGTCCTGGGTGTGGAACTCCGTTCTCAAATCTTTGACTTGGAGTAAGGTTCCCATTCGCCCTCCTGAAAATGATTTAAGATTTCCGATTTCAGATTTATGATTTGAGTCAATCAGTCAATCAGTGATCGGTCAACCGTTCGCCTGATTGCCCGATTGACTGGTTGCCTGACTGCCCGATCGCCTAATCCACAATCTCCGGATTCAACGCCTCGTTCAGCCCGTCGCCGAAAAAGTTGAACGCGAACACAATCGCGGCGAGCACCAACCCAGGAATGAAGACGAGCCAGATCATTTCCGGAAAACGCCGCCAATAGCGTCCGGCGTTTTCCGCGATGATGTTGCCCCAACTCGGCGCGGGCGGCTGCAACCCGATGCCGAGAAAACTGAGGTACCCTTCCGACAGCGCGATATCGCCCAAGCCCATTGACATCGCGACGATGATCGGCGTGATCGCATTCGGCAGGATGTGACGCAGAATCACGCGCCACGCTGGAACGCCGGTCGCGCGCGCGCCGATCACGAACTCGCGTTCCTTGATCGTCATCACCTGCGCGCGAATCATGCGCGCCAACCCTGCCCAGCCGATTACGCCGAGCGCGATGATGACCACCGCGTAATCCAGATACCCCGTGCGCGCCAGATCGCTCAAGCCGATCTCCCTTGCCCAATTGATAATGCCCGGTTTGATCGTCGCCGCGATGAAGAACACGAACAACATTCCGGGGAACGCGAACAGGATATCAGCTGCCCTCATTATAATCGTATCTGCCCAACCGCCAAAATAGCCCGCGATAGCGCCCAGCGGCACTCCGAGCGCCAAACTAACCGCCGTCACCATCACAATGACAAAAACTGCCGAACGCGCGCCCCACACGATCCGGCTGAACATATCGCGCCCCAGCCCATCGGTGCCAAACCAGTGCGCCGCGCTCGGACCCTTTTCGATGTAATCCAGATTTTGCTGATCGTACGGGTACGGCGCGATCAGCGGCGCGAAGATCGCGGCGAACAGCATCAAGAGAATGACGAGCGCGCCCAACGCCGCCGGAGGATTCGTCAAGATCCGGCGCAGCAACCACATCTGCGGTGAACGCGCTCGCGTTTGAGTTGGAAGACTAGCCGCTAACGTCGCCATCATGCCTTCCGAATTCGTGGATCGAGCAAGCCATACGTCAAATCCACCAGCAAATTCGACAGGACGTACGCGACTGCGATCAACAACACCAACGCCATCGTGATATAGTAATCGCGCGAAAAGAGCGCGTCAAACGCCAACGCGCCGACGCCGGGGACGCCAAACCAATTTTCGACGAGAAACGATCCGGCGACCAAGCCGCCCATCATCAAACCCAGGATCGTCGCGATGGGAATCAGCGCGTTGCGCATCGCGTGCCGGACGATGACGACGCGTTCGCGCAAGCCCTTGGCGCGCGCGGTGCGAATGTAATCCTCGCTCAACACTTCGATCATGCCGGCGCGCATTTGCCGCGTCATCACCGCGATAATGCCGAGCGATTCGATGAACGCGGGCAGGATCACCTTCGCGCTGAAAATGCCATCCCAGTATCCCTGCACCATCGGCAAAAGCGGTCCGATCGAAAAACGAAGATTCGCCGCCGTCAGAACGATGTCGTGCCGGCGCGAAAAAATGAACGTCAGGACCGGGTTGAGAAAAATGATTGGGAGCGAAATCCCGGCGATGACGAGACCGCGAATGAGCAAGTCGATCCAAGTGTCGCGCTTCAAGCCCGCGAGCAGACCGAGCGGCACGCCAATTCCCAAGCCCAGAAAAATCGCGACGAGGTTCAGTTGAATCGTGACCGGCAGCGCGTGGGCAATCAACCCGCCAACCGGCTGATCGCGGTACTTGACCAGGGAATACCCAAAGTTGCCCTGCAGCGCGTTCGCGACGTAACGGAGGTATTGAATGTGAAAGGGCTGATCAAAGCCATATTCATGGCGCAGCCGTTCGATCGTCTCCGGATTGGCGCGAATACCCAACAACACTTTGATCGGATCGCCGGGACCGTAGACGCCCAACGCAAATGTGATCAGGGAAACGAAGAAAAGCAAAATCGGCAACCAGAGCAGTCGCCGGATAACAAACGCCGCCATTTCAAATTCAGAGTGACAAGCGGCAAGTGACATGGGAGGTCGCAAATTACCTTGCAACTTCCCCTGCCACTTGTCACCTGTCCCTTGTCACCTTTCGATTGAAATATATTTGAGTCGCGGAATGATCATTGCCGGATAGATCATTCCCTTGACGTATGGCTTGGTCAACCAGTACTCGCGCGAGTGCGTCAGTGGAATGACCGGCGCATCGGTGAGAATCATCTGCTCGACCTGCTGATACGACTTGAAACGCGCCGCGTTGTCTTTTTCAACGGCAGCTTGGTCGAGCAGTTTATCCACTTCGGGATTCGCATAACTCGCCCAAT
The DNA here is from genome assembly GCA_020723345.1 of Candidatus Aquidulcis sp. Taxonomy (GTDB): domain Bacteria; phylum Chloroflexota; class Anaerolineae; order UBA4142; family UBA4142; genus VGOB01. The sequence goes on from DYJA01000072.1 coordinate 23,109, forward strand.
TCTGCGTGCTCGTCGAGCGGAACAGAATGTCCAAAAAGTTTTGCGGGTCGACATAGTCCGCCGCCCAGCCCACGTCGAACATCTGATATGGATTCTTGGTGGGATCGTCGATCGTGTTGAAAAAACTCGCGTCGTCGGTCTGCTGAATCGAGATGCGCGCGCCAAGATTCTGCTGCAACATGCTGACCATCACCTGGACGTTCTGCGCGGCGGAGCCGCCCGCGCCAATCGTCGTCCAAGTAATGTCGGGCAGTTTGCCAGCGTACTTGGATTCGGCGAGCAACTGCTTGGCTTTGGCGGGATCGTACGGGTTGGGGTTCGCGGGTTCGGCGTACCCCGGCATACCGGGCGGCAGAATGGTGATCGCAACCAGCGGCATCTTGCGGTAGACCACGTCGATCACCCTTTGTCGATCAATCGCATACGCGAACGCCTGCCGCACTTTGGCGTCGTCGAACGGCGGCTTGCGCGTGTTGAAGACGATGAACCCGGTCGAAAGCGAAGGCCCGATGTACAGTTCTTTGTTGAGCGGACTGTTTGGATCCTGAATCCGTTCGATGTCGCTAATTGTGACGTAGACCGATTCCAGATCGCCGTTCTCGTACATCGTCATCGCCGAGCCGCCGCTGAGGATGAATTGCACTTCTTCCAGTTTGGGCTTGACCTCGCCGTAATAGTTCTCGTTTTTGGCGAGGATGATGCGTTGACCGCGCACGTACTCTTTCAGTTTGAAGGCGCCCGTGCCGTTCGGCTTGTCGGTCCAGGTGCGCCCGCCGCGCTCGACGTTGTTCTTGTCCACGACGTACGCGGTTGGAAAAGTCAACTTCGCCAGGAAGTACGATTTCGGCGCGTCGATGGTGATCTTGAGCGTGTAATCGTCGACGACCTGAACGCCGCTCACTTCGGCGGCTTTGCGACTCAACTTCTCGCGCACGCCGACGATGTCGCCCAAATAATTTTCCGCGGTCGGCGATAGTGTCGCCGGATTCGCAACGCGCTCAATCGAGTATTTGAAATCTTGCGCGGTCACCGGGCGACCGTCGTGGAATTTGACTTCTTTGCGCAGATAAAAAGTGTACGTCTTGCGATCTTCGCTCACTTCCCATTTTTCGGCGATGTCCGGCACGACTTTGAGATCCTTATCGAGCGCGACCAAACCGCTGAAAATTTCCGCGACGTACTCACCGGCATTCGTATCGTTCACCTGCGCGGGATCGAGCGTGCGCGGATCGGTGCCGCCGGGCAAGCGTAGGATGGCTCTGTCCCCGGTCGCAGGCGGGCGCGCCGCGGTGGGCGCGGCTTGCCGTCCGGGCGTTGCACCGGTGGATGGTCCGCCTTGCGCGAACGGATTCGCTTCGGGCTGCGTCAGGAAGTACAATACACCGCCGCCAACACAAACTGCCCCACAGAGCGCGACAAGCAGAATGACGATCACACCTATCAGCCAGCGATTGCCGCCGGCGCTTTCACTCTTCGACATTTTTGACTCCTCCTACAACCAGTCGCGGAGATTTTCGATTGCGCCCATAGTACACGCGCTTGGGATTCTTGTCAAGGCGTGTACCGTTGAATGCAGCCCCCAGGATTCTCTGAGAAGCCTGGGGGCTATTCTTTCACCGCCCGCGCTTTGATTTCGACGGGCAAACCCGCGACAAGAAAAAACACCTCGTCCGCCGACGCGGCAAGTCGCTTGTTCACCGCGCCAAGTAGATCGCGGTACGCGCGCCCCAACGCGTTGTCCGGCACCAGCCCCATGCCCACTTCGTTCGACACGAGAATCATTGCAATCTCGTTCGCGCGATACCACGCGAGCAACGCGTCGATCTCGCGCGACATCGCTTGCGGCGCGCTGGTTTCTTCCGCCAACAGTACATTCGACGCCCACAGCGTCACGCAATCGACGACGATCACCCGCGCGCGCGACGAATCCAACGCGCGTGCGATTTCGCGCGGCGCTTCGAGCGTTTGCCACGCGGCAGGACGCGCCGCGCGATGCGACGCGATCCGCGCACGCATCTCCTCATCGCGCGCTTCCGCCGTCGCGACGAACAATACATCGTCGCCCCCGCGTTTGCGCGCGAGCGTCTGCGCGAAATCGCTTTTGCCGCTCCGCGCACCGCCGAGAATCAATGTCAGCCGTTTTTCATCCTTCATCCTTCTGCCTTCATCCTTTTTCACACCATCACCGCACCAAGAACAAGAACGCTCGTCTCCACACTCTCGCAAATCATTCCGTAAATGTCGCCGGTCAGACCGCCGAGACGGTTCAGCGCGAGACGCGCGAGGAGCCACGCGACGATGGACGCGACGCCGAGCGCGGCGAATCCGAACGCGCCGAAAAACGCGCAACTCAACCCAGCAAGGATTGTCGCGACGAGGACGATGCGCCACGTCAAGCCCGCACGAAACAACGCCGCCATGCCACTCGCCCGCGCGAGCGGAAACGTCGCGGCGAATACCATCGCCCAACGTCCGAGCACCGGCGCGAGCAAGATCGGCGCGAACGAGGGCGCGCTCGCCATCGCCGCGAATTTGACGATGAGCAGCAGCAGCAACCCGACCGCGCCAAAAGTTCCGAGATGCACGTCGCGCAAAATTTCGAGGCGACGTTCGCGCGTCGTCGCCGCGAACAAACCGTCGCACGCGTCCGCGAATCCGTCGAGGTGCAGCGCGCCGCTGATGACGACCCACAACGCGAGCAACAACGCGGCAGCGACGAGATGCGAGAAAACCGCGCGCAGTAAAAATTGCGCGACGATCAAAATCGCGCCGATGAGTAACCCGACCAACGGAAACCACGCGTACGCGCGCGCGGTAATCGGCTCGCGGTAGCGCACGGGAACAATCGTCAGCAAACCAAGCGCAGTGAGAAAATCGTTCATCGCAAATCCCAACATAGCATCCTGAGCGGAGCGCAGTTTGCGGAGTCGAAGGACGCGTCAAGGGCAAGGTGTCTTTCAATCCGGCGCATCCTTCGACTTCATTTCGCTGCGCTACATTCCGCTCAGGATGCTGACCCGACCCATGAAGTTATTCCTTGCTGAACTTTTATCGTGCGATCCCTGCTAATTGATAAACCAATTCCATCCTGAGATTCTCGCGCGCCACTTGCGCCAGCCGATTGTATGCCGCGCCACGATCAAACCGCGCGCGTGTCGCCCGCGCGATCCCTTTGCGCGCGGCGAGATTCGTCAGCATCACGGCGCGCAGCGCGTCGTTGTCGAACAAGCCGTGAAAGTACGTTCCCGCGATCCAACCGCGCGCGTCCACCGCGCCGTCCGCATCGTCCGCCGCGTTGTCGCCGCGCGCGGTCACGCGCAACAACGCCGCGCCTCCTGAGCGGAGCGCAGCGGAGTCGAAGGAGGCGCGCGTTTGTCCCATGTGAATCTCGTATCCCGCGATCTCAAGCCCGCGCGCGCCAGCAAACAAGCCATCGTTTGCCGCGATGACGCCGCGTGCGCGAACGGTTTGCTTTTCCGCTTCGAACGTCGTCACGAGCGGCAGCAACCCCAGCCCCGCGACTTGAATTCCCTCCGACTCGACGCGCTGCGGATCGAGAATCTGCGCGCCGAGCATTTGGTAGCCGCCGCAAATCCCCAACACGGGTGTCCCCGCGTGCGCCAACTCGACGATGCGCGCGGCAAACCCGCGTTCGCGCAAGAATTCCAAATCGGCAATCGTCGTTTTCGTGCCGGGCAAGATGATCAAATCAGGTTCGCGCAAATCTTCGACGCGCTCGACAAAGCGCACCGTCACCTCGTCTTCCGCGCGCAGCGGATCGAAATCGTCAAAATTGCTGATATGCGGCACGCGGATTACCACGATATCAAGTCCGACCGCCGACCGCCGACCGCTGACTGCCGTTTCGAGCGCAACCGAATCTTCGTCAGCAATATTCAAATCTCGAATGAAAGGCACGACGCCAAGAACGGGAATCCCGCTGCGCTCTTCGAGAATTTTCACGCCGTCCACAAACAAGCGCGCGTCGCCGCGAAATTTGTTGACGATGAATCCTTTGACGCGCGCGCGTTCGCTTCCTTCCAAGAGGGCGTGCGTCCCCAACAACTGCGCGAAAATTCCGCCGCGATCGATATCGCCGACAAGCAGCACGGGCGCGTCGGCGTACTCCGCGATTGCCATGTTTACCAAATCGCCGCGCCGCAAATTCAATTCGACGGGACTGCCCGCGCCTTCGATCACGACGACATCGTACTGCGCGCGCAGCGAATCGAGCGCGCGCGTGACGACGCTCCACAACTCGCCGCGCCGCCGCATGTATTCGCCCGCCGGTAACCGCGCCCAGGGTTTGCCCATCACAATGATCTGCGCGAACGAATCGGCTTCGGGCTTGATGAGGACGGGATTCATTTCGACGGTGACGTCCACGCCCGCCGCGTCCGCTTGCATCGCCTGCGCGCGTCCGATCTCGCGCCCGTCGCGCGTCGCAAACGAATTGAGCGCCATGTTCTGCGCTTTGAACGGCGCGACGCGCAAACCGTCCTGTTTGAAAATGCGGCACAGCGCGGCAACCAACAAACTTTTGCCGACCGATGACATCGTCCCTTGAATCATCAAAACCGAACCGGACATTGAATTTCCTTGACGTGAAACGTGCTGCGTGTTGCGTGAACGGAACACGTAACACGCATCACGCAGCACGTAATACTCGCTGAATCGCGTCTACCAATTTCACATTCTCTTCCGGCGTGCGCGTCGCGATGCGGACGAAATTTGGCAAGCCCCACGACGTTCCATCGCGCACGACGATTTTGCGCTCGCGCAACTGCCGCGCAAATTCTGACGCCAACGCGACTTGAACCAAGAAGAAATGCGTCGCCGATGGAACAACGCGGAAACCAAGCCGCGTCAAGTCATTCACGAGATCGTTTTTCGCGCGCGCAAGCGCAGTCAGCGAATCGCGCAAGTGTTGCTCGTCGCGCAGCGCGGCAATCGTCGCGGCTTGCGCGAACGCGTTCACGCTCCACGGCGGCTGGACTTTTTCCAGCGATTCGATGATCGGGGGCGACGCCAGCGCGTATCCGACGCGCAAACCCGTGAGTGCGTAATCTTTCGTCAGCGAGCGCAGAATCAGCAGGTTGTCGTACCGCAAAAAGTCGCGCGCGTCCCACGCGTCCGCGACGAAGCGCACAAACGCTTCGTCTAACACCAACAGCGCGTCGGAACACGCGCACAAGATTTTTTCGATGCCGTCGCGCGCGAGATATATCCCCGTCGGGTTGTTCGGATTGCACAGAAAAATGAAACGCGGACTGCACGCGCGCGCTTGCTCGATCAGCGCGGCAACGTCAATCGCAAAATCGTTGTCGGGGCGCGCGCGATATTCGATCACCTCCGCGCCCATAATCGCGGCGGACGCGGCGTACTCGCCGAACGTCGGCGCGGCGATCAGCACGCGGTCGCGCGCGCGCAGGTACGCGACGGCGAGATGATAGATCAAGTCCACCGAGCCATTGCCGACGATCAATTGTCGCGCGCTGACGTTTTGTATTTCGGCGAGCGCGTCGCGTAACGGCGTCGCGCGCGGATCGGGATGGCGATCGATCGGCACATCGCGCAGCGCGTCCCAGACGCGCGGCGACGGACCGTACGGATTGACGTTGGAACTGAAATCAATCCAGTCGCTCGCGTGCGCGCTGTGAAAGCCGCCGTGCGCGACGGGAGTGAGTTTTTCGATTTCAGGACGAGGGGTGATTGACATTTTAGATTTTCGATTTAGGATTTCCGATTTAGGATTTGGTCACGCGCGCCAACGAGAATACTGAGGATGACAGCAACACCCAACGCGACGGATACGATGCGCGCGGCGCGTTGAATGTCGCGCGGTTGCGGCGCGCGACCGTTTTCGTTCAAACGATAGTGCCCTACTTTTTCCAAGCGCACGTCGAGCGCGCCTGCCATCGCGCTCATCGGATAACCCGCGTTCGGACTCTCGGTACGCGCGTGGTCGCAGCGCATCGTCTCCCAGGCGCGCCGCGCGTCGTCACGCGTCAAGCGCGCGGCGATGACGAGCAGGAGCGCGGTGAGACGCGCAGGGACGAAATTCAGTACGTCGTCCACGCGCGCGGCGACTTTGCCCAGAAATTCGTACCGCCCATGATAACCGATCATCGAGTCCAGCGTGTTGACCACGCGGTACGCGAATGCGCCCGGCAATCCAAAAAGATAGTAGTAGAACAACGGCGCGACGAACGAATCGCCCGCGTTCTCCGCCAACGATTCGATTGCCGCCGCCGACAATTGCGACGCGTCGAGTTCGCGCGTGTCGCGGCTGACGAGCGCGCGCAGATCGTCGCGCGCGGCGTCGGCTGCGCGCGTTTCCAAATCGCGCTGTACGTCTTTTCCCGCGCGAATCAGCCCCCGCCACGCAAACGTCGTTTTGAGCGCGACTGCCGTGAGCAAAACATGGCTCGTAGTGAGCGATTTATCGCTCCGCTTGCGCGCTAAAGCGCGTACTACAAATGCGGGCAACGCGGCGAGCGCGATGCCGCACGCGGTCATGCCCGCGCCGTACACCAATTCCGCGCGCGGATTATCGCGCGGCGCGCGGCGTTCCAGCGCGCGCGCGATTTTGCCAAACCACGCGACGGGATGAAACGCGTTCGGCGGATCGCCAAAGAGCAAATCCAATAAAACCGCGAGCGGCAGAATGAGGGTGTTGTTCATTGCAGCGCGTCCAAAATCGCGCGGCGCACCGCACGCGCGATCAACGCGCCGAGCGGTGAAATTGGTCCCGCGTATTCATACACCGCGCCGCGTTCGGTCGTCGCGATCACAATCGAATCGGTGCCGGTGCCGCTGGCGAATCCGCCGTGCGGCGCGCGCAAGTCGCGTTCGATCAGCGCGAGCGTTTTCGCTTCGGTCGCGGTGATAATCGCGTTGACGCGCGCGGCGGGTGTGAGACGCGCGTCGGCGACGACGACGATGTTGATCGTGTTCGGTTCGATTTGCGCGGCGGGCGTAATCCCTGCGGCAATCGGATGACTCACGCCGACCGTCGCAATCGCGATCACCGTCGCAGCCGCGTCGCGTTCAACGGCAACTTGCGCGCACTCGGTCTTCGCCGCCGTCATCAAGCCGACGAATGGTTCAACGATTCCCAGTTCGCGCGCGAACGCGTCAAGATCATCGCGCGGCGCGCGATTGTCGTACCCGCGCGTAACGCGCAGATTGATGATGTGGCGCGCGTGCGTCAACTCTGCGCCGACAACCGCCGAACTCAACACTGCGAGCGGTTCATCGCTCCACAGATGAACACCGCGTGCGTCGTATTGTATGTGCAGACCTGGAATTGGTATTATCATCGAAGGTGTAGAGGGGTGAAGAGGGCATAAGATGGCATGAGAAGGCGGAGAGGGTAAAGAAGGCGATGATGGCAGAGAGGGCGCGCCTTCTTCCCGTCTTCGCCGTCTACGCCCTCTTCTCCCCTCTGCGCCTCCTCATCCCTTCTCCGCCACACCTGCTTCGCCAAACGTCGCCATCTCGTCGAGAATTTTGCACGCGGCGATGCAGATCGAAATGCCGAGCGCCGCGCCGGTGCCTTCACCCAAACGCAGATCGAGATCGAGCAACGGTTCGAGCCGCAGATGTTCCAGCATTGCGCGATGTCCGATTTCGACGGAACGATGCGCGGCAATCAGATATGGCTGTACCGACGGCGCAAGTCCGTACGCGATCAGCGCCGCCGCGCCGGAAATGAATCCGTCAATCACGACCGGCACGCGCCGCGCCGCCGCGCCGATCATCACGCCCGCGAGTCCGCCGATTTCAAATCCGCCGACATCGCTCAGCACGTCGAGCGCGTCGTTCGGATTCGGTTTGTTGAGCGCGAGCGCGCGTTCAATCGTCGCGATTTTGCGCGCGAGTCCCGCGTCGTCCACGCCCGTGCCGCGCCCCGTGACTTGCGCAACCGCGCGACGCGTGATCGCCGCGACAATCGCGGACGACGGCGTCGTGTTGCCGATCCCCATATCACCCGTACCGATGATGTCCGCGCCACTCTGAGCGCCAGTCGAAGGGGCGATTTCTTGTGTAACCACCGCAATCCCGGCTTCGACGGCACGGCGCGCTTCGTCGCGCGTCATCGCAGGACCGATCGAAAAATCGCGCGTCCCTTTCGCGATTTTGCAATTCACGAGTTCAGGATGCGCGGGCAAATCGGACGCGACGCCCATGTCCACGACGACGACGCGCGCGCCGACGTGCCGCGCCAAGACGTTGATCGCCGCGCCGCCGCGCAGAAAATTGAAAACCATTTGCGGCGTCACTTCGGCGGGATACGCGCTGACGCCTTGCCGCGCGACGCCGTGATCGCCCGCCATCGTGATGAGCGCGGGTTGCTTGAAACGCGGACGCGCGTCGCGCGTGATGCCCGCGATCTGGATCGACAACGCTTCGAGTCGTCCGAGCGCGCCTTGCGGCTTGGTGAGCTGATCTTGCCGCGCGCGCGCGGCGCGCATCGCGTCGTCGTCGAGCGACTGAATTTCGCCGATTGTTTTGTCTAGCTGTGACATCATGCTCCCTTGAAATAGGACACTGACAAACACCGACCCTGGCACTTGCGTTCCCGCCAGGGCAAGTGTGAACACCGATCAAACCATAATTAATCGTTACTACTCAGCCGGTAGCCGGTTGAGTTGAGTTCGTGGCAGGGACAAACG
>DYJA01000073.1 GCA_020723345.1 Candidatus Aquidulcis sp.
TTTCGGGAAACGACGAAAAATGCTTCGCCCCTACCCGCGCCAATGATCACCATTGACGCCACCGACCCGCGCGTTCTCCGCCTCCCCTGGGAATTGCTCGCGGACGACGGCGGTCACATTTTCGCGCGCGGCATCAGCGTGCGGCGGCGGCTGCAACAGGCGACGACGATTGCCACGACGCCGTCGTTTGAATTGCCTGTGCGAATTCTCGTCGTCACCGCGCGCCCCGACGACGTGGGATTCATTGACACGCGCGCGGTCGCGCGTCCGCTCCTTGACGCGCTTGACGCGCTGGAAAATCGCGTCGCGGTCGAATTTCTCTATCCGCCGACGCTTGCCGCGCTGTCGGCGCGGTTGAGCAATCACGCGCTGCCGCGCGTGCACGTCGTTCATTTCGACGGACACGGCGAGTACGACGAAAACATCGGCTTGGGCTATTTGTTGTTCGAGGATGACAAGCACAACAGTGACCGCGTCGACGCGAATCGGCTCGGCACGCTGTTGTACGATTGCGGCATTCCGCTGATGACGCTGAACGCGTGCGAGAGCGCGGCGCAAAAAGAAACGAACCCGTACGCGAGCGTCGCGGCGCGGCTCATCCGCGCGGGCGTCGGCAGCGTGCTGGCGATGAATTATTCGGTGCTCGTCGTCGCGGCGCAAAAATTCGTCGGCGCGTTTTATCGCGGCTTGGTCGAGGGCGCGACGATTGGGCAGGCGGTCGAGCGCGGGCGGCGGGAATTGCTCGCGGACGAAAAGCGGCACACGCTCACGCGCACAAACGCCGACGGCGAAAAAATCGAAGAGCGAATTCGCCTGCGCGATTGGTTCCTGCCCGCGCTGTACCAGCAGTCGGCGGACCCTGTTGTATTTGCATCCGTAGGGGCGCAATTAATTGCGCCCCTACAACACGCGCCCCTACAACGCGCCCCGATTCAACCATTGCCCGCCGATTTGCCGCGCGAACCCCTCCACGGCTTTCACGGGCGCGCGCGCGAACTCTTGCGGCTCGAGCGCGCGTTCGCCGAGCATCCCATCGTCCTCCTGCACGGCTTTGGCGGCATCGGCAAGACCGCGCTCGCGGCGGAAGCGGGTCGCTGGTTTCAGCGCACGGGACGATTCCCGAAGGGGGGCGGCGCGGCGTTCGTCTCGTTCGAAGGCGGCGGGTCCCTGCAACAACTCTGCTCCTGGGTCGGGCAGACGATTAGCCGCGACCCGAATTTCGCGCTGGGCGTGGGCGACCCCGTCGCGCGCATCGCGGAAATGTTGCGCGCCGCGCCCGCGCTCGTCATCCTCGATAATTTCGAATCGGTGCTGGGACGCGAGCCGTTGATGCCCGCGGAGGAGTTACGGGCTGTTCTCGATGCGGTGTGGGTGTGGTCGTCCGCCGACGTAGGGGCGAAGCATTTTTCGTCGTTTCCCGAAACGACGAAAAATGCTTCGCCCTTACATCGTCGCTGTCGAGGTACTGCTGCCACAAACGCGGCGCGTCTTTCGATGTGAGGATGCTGTCGCGCAACGCGCGCCCCCAGTTTTCCATTTCGTTTTCGATGCGCTCGGCGCGTTCGTAATCGGGACCTGAGGGCCAGTCGGAAAACGCTTCGAGGTACCAGCGCAAATCCGCGAGCGCGTCGTCGTCGAGCGGCGGCGTGAATGTGACGGGGTTCGTGTACGTCCCCGCGCCGACGCGCGTGAGCGAAACAAAAATCGGCGCGGCGTCGTTCTCGGATGTAAAACGGATGGAGAGTTCAGACATCGGCGTCCTCCTGCGTTATCGGCGTCCGTCGTTCTGTTTTTATCTTATGCCACAGCGCGCAAATATGCAAGCGCGCGTTTGTTCGTAGTCAAAGTTTGTAGTGAGCGACGAAGCGAAGTTTGCGGAGTCGCGTTCAGGACGGCACTCCGCAAAGTGCGCTACGTGCCTGACTACGAACGCGCGTTCCCCACGCATCACGTATCACGCATCACGCATTTGTCATTTGCTCATTTGTTCATTTGTCATTCCCTCATTTCCCCAAAGCCCGCGCCAAATCATCCCCCTCTTTCACTACGTACGTCGGCGCGCCACTCGCGAGCAATTCGATTGCCGCGTGATCCGTGTCGGCGTGACCGCCAAACGTGTTTGCGTCCGCGATGACGGCGATCACGCGCAAGCCGCGCCGCTTCATCTCCCGCAGCACCTTGACATGCTCCAATTCCGCCGACGGCGTAATCGCGATCAGCGTGTTGTTGCGCCCCAAGTGCGCGCCTTCCAACGTCAGCAAGTCGGCGAAGCGGATGCGCCCTTCCGCGCGCAACACCGCGAGCACTTCGAGCAGACGATTCAATTGTCGCTCGCCGCGATCCGGCTGAACGATTTCGCGCTCGTGTCCGTACGCCGCAAAGCCGACCGCGCGCTGCTGCCGCAAAAAATATTTCGCGATCGACGCGGCAATCGTCACGCCGTACTCTTCCGTGCTGGGCGGCAACCGCAATTGCTGGCTCTTTAACCAGAGTGACGACAAATCGCGTTCGTTCCACGTCTCTTCGTACCAACGGCTTATCTGCACGTCGCGTTCCATGTCGAGATAAATCCACACGTCCGCGCTCGGATCGAGTTCGAATTCTTTGACGATGAGCCGTTCCATCCGCGCGGTCGAACGCCAGTGAATGCGGTTGAACGAATCGCCCGGCGCGTACTCGCGCGTCCCCGCGACGTTCGTCGTGATGTGATGCGTGCGCCGCTGCAACGCTTCGCCGCCGGGCAACTGTCCTTGCGCGGGCGCGAACGTGACCAAATCGACTGTCGCCGGATAAACTGTGACCGCGCCGGTCGTATCGCGCAAACGGCGATGAAAGACGAACAAGCCGAACGGATCGCCGGTCGCGACGGTCACGGGCCCCATGCGAAACCGACCGCGCCGGCGGCACACCGTGCGCACCGTCCAACCCCACCGCACGCGCGCGCCGAGCGCGTTCAGCACGCGGCTCGCGCGATGCGCGGGCAATTCCGATTCGTCGCGCACTTCGATCCAGGGTTTGGTCAAGCGACCGGTATTGTAGGAGAGGAATTGTTCTTCGACAAAGCGACCAACTTGGGAACGCGGGGTGATCGTTTGACGTTCCAGGCGGAACATCGCGATGCTGTACGCCGCCCAGACAAAAGAAAAAATTTCGACAGCAAGGATGAGGTACGCGACGCGAAAGAAAATATCGCGCCCGGTTTGATACGCCAGAACGACGATGACGATCCAGGCGAGCACCAAGACCCAGTGTCGGGTCGTCACGCGCAACGCGCCGGAGCGAAGAGGAATCCACAACGGCTGACGGCGTCGCAGAACGCGGAGCACAGAACGAACCAGATTTGCAATGGATGGCATCGACAGATTCACGAGGTCGGCGGTGGATTGGATGGGGCGGACGCGTCAGTTGACAACGCGTCCGGCGCAGGCGCGGTCGGCGGCGCGCCGGTTGGCGATTGGATCAATTGCTCTTCTTCTTTCAAAACGCGATGATAACTCACAATCGCGTCGATGATCCCCTTGCGGCGGAGCGCGGCTTCCAGTTCGGCGCGTCGAATTTTATATTCTTGCAGCCGCTGGAAAATCTTTTCTTGCACTTGACGCGGACTGCGAACCGAGTGGAAATTCATTTGCCCGGACTTGCCCGCCGTTTCCACTTTGACATCGCCAAAATCCAACAGCCAGCCCATGATGCCCGGCACGTCGATCTTCACATCCTGCACCTGATCGAGCGGCGCGGTCGTCGAGCGTTCGCGCAAACCGAGCGGCAGGCGTTCGGAATCGATCACGTGCGTGTCGGTGACCGCGTAAATATCGTTTCGCCAATCTGCCCATTCCCAGATCAAGCCGCCCAGAAAAATCAGGAGCAGAATCAGCCCGACGAAAAGATGAACGCCCGCGGGAATAATTTGAATGCCCGGCACCAGCGCGTAGACGACGAGGACCAGCGTCAGAAAAAACAATGCGACAAACCAACGCCACACCTGACGCACGAGGACGATCCAATGCTTGCGCCAGATGATCATCGAACCGTGGTGAATTTCCTTGCCGACCCACGCTTGCACGCGTGCGCGCAGCGCAGCGCGGAAATTCGACTTGGCTAGCGGCGGCGGCGCGGCGGATTCGTGCGCGAGCGTCTGCGGCAAAAAGTACCCGCGCAATTCCTCTTCGATAATATCGCGATCGCGCTCGCGCTGTTCCGCCGCGTCGCGCGCGCGCACGCGCGCCTGCTGCGCCATGATCAGTTGGCGAACGACCTCCGGCTTGTTCACCGTCTCGAAAACGACGTCGCCTTCCTCGCGTCCCGCCGATTGGATGATCAAACGCCCCACGCCGAGCCACGCCGTGAGTCCCTGCTTGTGAACCAACACGCCTTGAATCTTGTCGAGCGGAATCCCTTCACGCAGTTCTTGGATCAGCAAGACGCGCTCGACGTGCGCGATGCGATGGTTCGTTACGATGTACTCGTCATTCCACCAATCGTACAGCGCCCACGCCAACAGCAGCGCCGCGATCACCCACGGCGTCATCGCAAAGTACCACTGCAACTCAACGCGGAAAAACGCGCTCCCGGCGTTCAAGATAACTGCCAGTACGATCACACTCAACACGCGCAGCAAACCGGGCAACAACGCCCACCAATGTTTGTGCATCACCGTCGCCACGGTTTCACCCGCGCCCACCCACTTGAAACCGCGCGTCCGTTTCCGTTCGGCGGTTTGGATGAATGTCATTGCCTCCACAACTTCGGGGTGCGCCTCGACAAATCGGTCGAACTCTTGCCGCTCGAGGGTTTCCACATCGCAACCGTGGACGGATTGCGCGGCAAAGTCGTACGCCTCTTGCGTCGTGAACATTTGCTCGCCCCAATAATCGCGCAAAGCGGCAGGCGCGGCGCCGGGCGGCGCGAGCACGCCGATACTCGACTCCAGCCCCATCGGATCGGTGTGCCGCAAGTTGACCACACCGGAAACCACGACGAAGAGCCGATTCCCCAGGTCGCCTTGATGCACGATCACTTGGCGCGGCGCGTAATGCTCGCGCCGAAAACGCCGGGACAAGAGAACGCGTTGACTGTCGGTCAGGTCCTTGAGTTCCGGAATGTTTTCCAGATGTTGAACCAGATGGATTTCTGCTTGCGCTGGAGTCGGGTCTGACATTGCAAATCACCTGTCCGCTGTACGTAAACGATACAAAAGCACGCGAGCAGAAACGCTCGCGTGTCTGTGTCGGGCGTCACCTTTGACGCTCTGCGCGGCAATCCCTCGCGCTACCGCTGCCGTCATACGGCATGTTGCAACTGTCGCTTGAGCCAACGATTGACCAAATCATTGACCGGTATCCCTTCCTTGCGTGCCCGCTTCTGAATCGCGCGCGCGAGTGCCGGCTCAAGCGGCACAGCCAGAGTCCGCGGAGGCAATGTCACATTGAACTTTACCTCGCGCCAGACATCCTCATAGTCTGCCAGACTGTGATTATCCCAGAATCGCTCGAATTCTTCGACCGTTGCAAAACGTTCCGGCAGCGGGTCACGCTTTTTACTTCTTGCCATATCGTTTCCGTTCCTTTCCATCCATATCGCGCGCGCTTGTGACAAGCGCGCGGCGATTTAACTTGTAGATAAAGAAAACGATGAGATACCGCCCTCCATCGGTTTGTCCCCACGCCGAATAAACATCCTCGTGGGGACGCTGTCCTTTTTCCGCCCAAAAGAAGCGCGGTTCGTTGGCGAACACCTGGATGATCTCACGCCCCGAAACATCATGCTTGCGCTGCAATTTGTCTTCGTCGAGAATGTCAATAGCGGCAATATCCACGGGGCATCCCTTTCGCGAATCAATTCTATCACGCCCTTTGGATGCTGTCAATCCGCAGACGCCAGATTCCCAAAAATCACAGCATCTCTTTCAGTTTCTGCGCCGCCGCGCGCGTCATCCCTTCGACCGTCAACAATTCTTCGATGGACGCGTCGCGAATTTTTTCGATAGAACCAAACCGCGCGAGCAGCGCGCGCCGCCGCCGCGGACCGATGCCGGGGATCGCGTCGAGTTGCGACGCGATGCCGACCTTGGCGCGCAGTTTGCGATGATACGTGATGCCGAAACGGTGCGCTTCGTCGCGAATGCGCTGAAGCAATTTCAACGCTTCCGACGATTTGGGCAAACGCAGCGCTTCATCGCGCGCGGGGACGAACACTTCTTCCTCTTGCTTCGCTAACCCGATCAGGTTGACCCCTTCGATGCCCAACTCGCGCAATACGTCGTGCGCCGCGCTCAACTGCCCCTTGCCGCCGTCGACGATCACCAAGTCCGGCATCATTCTCCACGCATCATCTTTGCCGGGCAGACGACCGCTGACCGCCGACCCTTCGACTGCGCTCAGGGCAGACAGCTGATCGCTCTCCGCGTCTCCGCGTCTCCGCGTCTTCGTGTCCACGGATGCGTCAACTAGCCGCTTGAATCTTCGCCGCAGCACTTCCTGCAAACTCGCGAAATCATTCGCGCCTTCGACCGTCTTGATCTTGAATTTGCGATAATCGCTTTTCTTCGCCGCGCCGCGCTCGAACACGACCATCGCGCCGACCGAGTTCGTGCCTTGCGTGTTCGAAATGTCGTAACACTCCATTCGCAGCGGCGGATTTTGCAGACCGAGCGCTTCCTGCAACTCCGCGACCGCGCTCATTTGCTTCGTTTCGTCGGCGAGCCATTGCGCTTTCAAACTTGTCAGCGTGACGCGCGCGTTTTCTTCCGCCATCGCGACAAGTTCTTTGCCCTGCCCGCTGCGCGGCACTTGGAGCACGACTTTGTGTCCGCGCGCGCGGTCGAGCCACTGCTCGATGATCCGCGCTTCGTCAATATCGTCCGGCAGCAAAATCTCCGGCGGCACGTACGCGGCTTCGTCGTAAAACTGCTTGACGAACGACGACAAGACTTGATCGCTGTTCTCATCTTCCGTACCTTCCAACACGAAATATTCGCGACCAAGCAACTTGCCGCCGCGCACGAAAAAGACCTGCACGCACGCCGCGCCGTCGTCGCGCGCGAACGCGACCACGTCCTGATCGACCGTCAACGTCGAGACGACTTTTTGATGTTCGGCGATGCGCGCGAGCGCCTGCAATTGATCGCGATAACGCGCGGCGCGTTCGAATTCCAACTTGTCCACCGCTTCGTCGAGTTTGGCGCGCAGCGCGGCGGTCACCTCTTCCGTCTTGCCTTGCAAAAACAGGCACAGCCGGTCGATCATCGCGCGGTACTCTTCGCGGGATGCCGCGCCGATGCACGGCGCGAGGCACAAGCCAATGTCGTAGTACAGGCACGCGCGTCGGTCGCGCCCGGTGATCTCGCGGTCGCAGGTGAGGTACGGAAAAACTTTGCGGAGCGTGTCCATCGTTTCGTGGACTGCCCAGACCGCGGTGAAGGGACCGAAATAGCGCGCGCCATCGCGCGGAGCGTCCATCCGCCGCGTGACGTACACTTTGGGAAACGGCTCCTGCCACGTGACTTTGATGTACGGGTAGCGTTTGTCGTCCTTGAGCCGCACGTTGAAATGCGGCTTGTATTTCTTGATGAGATTACATTCGAGGACGAGCGCTTCGAGTTCCGATTCGGTGACGATGAATTCGATATCGCGAATGCGCTCGACCAGCCGCCACACTTTGGCGCGCGGAGCGTGTCCGTACGGCGCGTGAAAGTACGAGCGGACGCGGTTCCGCAAATTGATCGCCTTGCCGACGTAGATGATCGCGGCGCGTTCGTCCTTCATCAGATAAACGCCGGGATTCGTCGGCAAGGTGTCGAGGATTTTTTGGAGTTCGGGACGGGGTTCGAATTTCATTCTGCGGTATCGCGCGCGCGCTGCTCCAACAAAGTCGCAAACGCGCCGAGTTCCTGCCGAACAACGATAAGGGTCGGGCGCAGCGCTCGCGTGTGTTCTTCCAATTTCTCCGGTTCCAACTTGAACGTGTAGATCACTCGGACAACGTGGCGAAGACTCCGGTAGGTCTCCAACATTGCCTTCGCCTTTTCCGAGAATACGGCTGGGCGAACACCGGGGATCTCGGTACACATTTGATCAAGCAGTTCTTTGTGCCACTCTGCGCCGTGAGGCAACTTGCCATCAATCGTCGTGGCAATCAACTGAAGCAAGCGTTCCAAACCTGAATAGAAACCTTCCAGGTTTAGCGCAACACTGTCCAGATAAAGATCGTCCGCGGATGTCTTGGAACGCGCGAGCGCCTTCTCGCAGCGCGCAACTACATTTTCCAAGTCATCAACCGCAGTGCGAATTCTTTTGGCCAATCTTGCGAAATCTTTCATCATAGATCAATTCCATCTTGCTCGATTTCTTCAAGCACGGAAGCGCGGCAAGTCGCCGGGTCCACAACATCTATTTTGAATTCGCTCGTCATTTCGGCGACGGTCCCAGCCGCGCGGTAGAATTCGGCGGGCGCGATTCCCCACGCGGCGAGATCAATATCCGACCATTGGGTGAACCACAATCGGTGCGCGAGCGAGCCAAACAAGACGACGCGAGTTGCGCCGAACTCACGCTTGAGCATTTCCGCCGCGCGCCGGGCATGACGCTTCGCGCGCGTCATCAAGCGGTTCCTTTGCCCGCGATCCAGTCGCCGCTTCGGTCTGAGAGAATATTTTCTCAATTCTTCCGGTGTCAATTCTAAAACGGTCTTTGCCATACGCCTCCTCAAACCATCTTTCGTCTACGGAAAAACACAAACCACAACGCAATCACCGCGAGCACGATTCCAATAATTAACGGCACGATGATTGCCACAACCGAAACACTCGCCGCCACGACGTCTTCGCCGACGCTGACAAACGCGTTGCCTAGTCCGCCGGTACTCGCGGTGACGACCGGGCGCGCGGTCGCCTTGACCGCGTGCACGCCGAATGCGAGGACGAGTCCCAGAATCGCGGCGAGAACCGGATGCACGTCGAGCGCGTTCGTGCTGGCAGCGAATAGAATCGCACCCGCCGCCGGGCGGACGAATGTTTGAATCAGATCGTTGAGCGTGTCCGCCGCCGGGATTTTATCGACAATCATTTCAATCGCCAGCAAAACGATCAGCGCGCCAATCACCCACTCGTTCGCCAGAATATCGAACGGCGGATGGAGTTTGATCAAGTCGGTGAACCGCGCGGTGAGCGCGACGATCAGCAGCGGAATGTACGCGTTCAACCCGGACGCGGACGCAAGTCCAAACGCGGTGAGAATGTTGGAAATGGCGGTTATCATTCTGGAAACGATTATACCACAAAACAGAACGAGAGTGCTATCGACGCGACGATAATCAATCGCATCAAGAATTATTGCTTGACCATTCTATCTCAGCAAAAATCCTTAACGAAAAATTATCGGCTACGGCATTGACACGCGACCATTTTCGGGTGTATAGTGCGCCTAGAACACTAGTTCGGTTTAGCGCAATTGGACACGCGTCTGTTGCGCCAATCAAAAATCTAAAGGAGGATCGAAATGTCTGCTCCAATCGTGCACGTAGAGATTCCGGCAAAGGACTATGACACCGCCGACAAATTCTATGCCGAGGTGTTCGGCTGGAAGATCACCGTGGACAAACAGTTCAACTACCATATGTTCGAAAGCCAAGGTGGACCCGGCGGCGGATTCATCGCGGCGGACGGAAAAAATGGCATCCTGCCCTACCTTGCCAGCAACGATATTGACGCCACGCTCAAACAAATCAATGCTGCCGGAGGCAAGACGGTCACTCCGAAAACCGAGATCCCAGGTATGGGTTGGTTCGCTGTCTTCACCGATCCGACCGGCAATCGACTCGGGTTATTTGCCGAGATGCATCCGTCTCATTAATGTCTGCGCGTGACTGATTGTGCGAGGAGGATCCGCTAACGGAGTTCTTTCATCCGGGTCTTCCTCGTTTTATTTTCTGCCACATCCACGCGAGCCCCAACCGCCAGCGCACGTCGCGCCACGCGCTCAACGCCTCGGCGCGATCACGCGCGTTCGCCGCGCGCGGACTGTACGCGGCTTGGACGTACAGCGCGGTCAACGCGTCGACGCGCGCGTCTGCATTTTGCCACAACGCGCGCGCGCGTCCAGCGCGCGCTAACCTCGCGAGATGTTCGCGCACCAACGCGCCAATTTCGCTCGGCGTGTGCGACGCGCGCGCGGGCAAGTCCAATCGCCGCGCAAATCGCGCGACGCGCTGATACGTCGTCGCGATGGCGGCGCGCGGCGACATCCAACGCAAACGCAAATCGTCGAACAGCGTCCAAGCGAAAATCGCTAAAGCGATTACTCCGAACGTCGCGGGCAGCCACAACCACGCGCGCACACCGCTCCGGCTCAAACGTTCGAGCAGATTCGGTTCCGGCGTCGGCGGCAATTCGACGATTTCGCTGCGCGGCGTTCCCTCGCCGCGCTCGAACGGCGCGCGGCTCGCGGTCGGCTCGAATTCGATCCAACCATAATCGGGAAAATAAATTTCGACCCAGGAATGTGCGTCGGCTTCGGTGACGATCAATCGCCCGGTGAAAACATCGAAAAAGCCCGGCGCGTAACCGACGACGAGCCGCGCGGGCAGACCCGCCGCGCGCGCGAGCACGACCATCGCCGACGCGTAGTAATCACAATAACCGCGTTTGGCGTCGAACAAAAAATAGTCCACGACATCGCGGTTCGGCGGCGGCGCGGGCACGTCGAGCGTGTACGGAAATTTTCGCAAGTACGTTTCCAACGCGCGTGCGCGATCGTACGGCGTCGGCGCAGTCGCGGTCAAATCGCGCGCGAGCGTCCGAACGCGTTCGGGAATTCCGTCGAGCGATCCCAGGTAGCGTTCGCGCACCCACGCCGGATAATTCGCGCCGCTCGCGCGCAATTCTCTTTCGCCGACGACCGACACGCGCGATTCGACGCGGTACGTTTTTGCGGACGCGCTCACGCTGAACGCGTCTTCCGGCGAACGCCGCGCGACGCGAAAATTTTGATCGGCGGTGACGAACGCGCCGGTCGCGTACACAATTCCCGGCGCGCCCAGCCATTCGACCTCTTGCGTGACGATGCGCTGCGCGGCATTGGTTTCAGCGACCGCCGATTCACCGGCGCGGTAATCCACGATGTCGGTCGCGCTCGTCATCCAGCCGCGTCCGTTGTAACGATCGTACGTACTGCCGCGCCAATAGCGCCGCGGCGGCGCGTCGATATCCGAAATGATCTCGTCGGTCTTGACGATCATGACGACTTGCTTGGACAATTCCTGCCCCGCGCCGAGCAAATGTCGCCGGGGCAAACCCGGCGCGCGCACTTGATCGAAAACGGTGCGTTGAGTGGATTGCGGAACCAAACCGAACGAATCGGTCAGACGCGGCACATCGCGCGTGCGCGCTTCGATTCGTTCTTGCGCGGCGCGGACGATTTCCTGGATCGAGATCGACGGCGTCAGGTAAGCAAACAGCAAAAGCAAAATCGCAAGCGGCAGCGCGAGCATCGCGATGTCTTGCGTGAGGTCTTCCGCCACCGCGACCCCGGCGCGCGCCCACGCGCGTTCGCGCGCGCGCTGACTTGCCAGCGGCATCAGCAACAGCGTCGCGCCCAGCAATGGCGCGAGGTACGCCGAATCTGCGCCGGTGTACGCCAGCATCGTCGCGAGCAAAATGATCGCAGGCAGAAACGCTTGAAAAGTTTGTCCGCGCCGCACGATTGACCACACCGCCCAAACGACGATGCACCAAATCGCGAGACTCCACGTGATCGCGACGGCGACCGGATCGAATGTCGGGGCGCCGGTAGCGAGCGCGCCCAACCAATCGCGCGTGCGGAGGAGCAGCGTGCCGAGATCGGAGAGGAATTCGCCGAGCGCGCGCAGAGACGCGTGCGCGTCCGGCAGTTCGCGCGCGTAAAGCGGATCGCGCAGCCAAAGCACGATCTGCCAAACGAGATCGGCAAACGCGCGCGCGAACGTAATCACGCGCCCGCCCAATTGCCCAACGCGCCCGAGAATCGCGCTCGCACCGACGATCAACGCGCAGAGACACGCGAACTGGCTCGACGCGCGCGATTGCGCGAGCAGCCATCCCAACGCGATGCCCACCGCGATGAGTGTCCATGCCAATTCCAGATCGAACCCGCGCACGATTTTGGACAGCCCCAACGCGAGCGCGCCAAACGCGCCAATGAGCAAGCCAATCGTCGCAAGGTTTTGCAATCCGATTTTGCGGATGAGCCAGATCAACAAGTCAAGCATCGGTGATCAGTCAACCAGTCAATCAGTCAATCAGTGAACCAGTTGCCTGATTACCTGATTGCCTGATTGCCTAATTGCCCAATTGCCCTCCACGCCGCGTCGCGCGGTCGGCGCATCGAAATCGCGCGACCCAGCGGCGTCACGCGCCAATCCCAATGTCCGCGCAAACCGGGATGCGCTGCGGGGTGATCCAGCACGTCGCGCGTGACGACGTAATGCGCGATCTCCAAATCGGCGAGCGCGGTGAGCGCGCCGCGCGCGTCCGTCATTCCCCCAAACGAAATCGGATCGAGCAACAAAATTGTCGGGACGATACCGCGCCGACGAAGCGGAACCAATTGTGCGATCCAATCGCCCGGCGCGTCCGGCGTGATGACGACGAGCGACGTGCGCTGCTTGAACGCCGATTGCATCTGCGCGAGCAACTCGACGAGCGCGCGCGCGCCCGGCGCGGCGAGCGCGAGCGCGCGCAAAATTTCCCAACGCCGCGTTTCGCCGGACTGTGGCGGCAGCCAGACGAACGCGTCGCCGTGCGCGACCAGCCCGACCGCGCGTCCGGCGCGCAAGCCGCGATCAATGAGCGACGCGGCGAGAATGATGCCGTGTTCCAGCGTCGAATCTTGTCCCTGCCCGATTTGCGCGCGCTGATTCAAGTCGAGCAAAATCCACCAATCAGACGCCGGGGTACTGTCGAACAGGCGCACGAACAATGAATCGCGATGCGCGGTGACGCGCCAGTGGATCGCGTTCAGCGCGTCGCCGGGAACGTACTCGCGCGCGCTCGTCACGCTGACCGCGCGTTCGAACGAATCGGCGCGGCGCTTGCCTTCGCCGGCGCGACCGCCGGGCGCGATTTCGATGCGCGGCAGCGGCACAATCGGCGGCATCACCATCATATTCGTCGTCGCGCGATTTTCGATGGTAACCGTGTAGATGCCAAGCGGATCGCCGGTTCGCAATGTCGTCGGACCGAGCGTGTACGCGCCGCGTCGCGTGCAGACGCTTTTGACAATCCAACTGTTGTCGGAGGTCGCGTCGACGCCGGTCGCGATGCTTGCCGCGTGACCGGGCAAGGTCGAATGATCGGCGATCTCGACCCAGAGCGCGGGCGTCCAACTCTCGTTGATCAGCGTAAAGCGTTCTTCCAGCCGGTCGCCGACTTGCGCCCAGCCAAAACGCATTTCGCGCGTCAGGCGCAAACCGCGCGCGAGCGCACGCGCCCAGAAGAACGCGATCAGCCACGCGCCGCCGAGTCCGACGAGCAGCATCATCCAGCCGTGGTACGGCACCGCGAGTTGCAGTGCGATGAGCAAGCCGACGGTGATGGGCAACGCGCGCGTATTCAGTTTGAGTTTGGTTTGTGGCGGCACAATTCGTTCGAGAAATAATGAGACCTGACAGGCACGGCGTACCTATCAGGTCTGAAAAAGTGATTGCGCGGTTTCGCGTTAGGGCATCGTGAGCCAACCCTGTTGCGCCATGAACTTGGTGACGACCGGGATTTCAAAGTACTGACCGCGCGTGTACGCGATGATCGTGTAGTAGATGAATGGGATCGCGGGAAGGAGAAAGATCACCCACAGGCACATGGCAAGAATGCCCATTGTGACAAAAGAGCAAGCGGTATAGGCGACACAAGCAACGACGGAATACAACATCGTCGCCGCAAACAATCCCAATGACTGTAACGCGTGATACTTTTGGTACGGACGAATTTTCATTGTGTCCACGAGCAGGATAATGACGGGGACGAGCGGCGAGAAAAAGTACGCGAGCGCTGCCATGAGTTTGTCGTTGTCGGTAATATCGCCGGGCGCGGACGCAACGGGTGGTACTTGGGACATGAGAGAGACTCCTTTCTTTCCGTGATGATAATGGGATTCCCCGATCGACAGGGGTAGTGCTATTTTTCCGGTATCAACTCCTCCTCTCTACGAATTGCAATCGCGCCGCCTATTTGAATGGGCGCGGCGTTGGAATGGCGAATGAGGGCGATGACAAGATGCTCAAGATGCTTGCCCCGCCAACCAAGACCGCCAGGACCAGCGCGCAAATGCCGCAAAGGATCAGAGCCAAGCCGAGATAACTCAGAATCAATCCGGCGATGCCCAATCCGCGTCCACCTTCACCGGTCACTTTGATCTTGTTTAGACCCAGGTGTCCGGTGACGACGCCGGCAATCCACATCACCGGCGAAATACAGGACAATGGAATCAAACACATCAACCCCAATCCCGCAGTCGCCGCAGTGATCAGCGATCCGAGAGTCAGGTTGAAGCAAAAGAGCAGAATGCTGAGGACCCACCCACCCAGTCCGCAGATAAAACTCGAGAGCGCGAGTCGGTTCGTTGGCGCAGGAACCATACCTGATCCTTTGTGGCGCAAGAGTCATGCCCCTGGATAGATCGGGGCAAGCGTGCCGGTTACGCGAATGCTTTGACGAATGTGGGAGGAACGCCTACTCTTGATGAACGCGCCAAAGTTCTCCGTACAGGAACGCGGCGACCAACCCTGCCCAGAAAAGTGTGAAGGGCAAACCGACGCCGCAAAGAATAATACCGAACAAACCGATGAAAGACGCAACGATCGCGACGATGACTGCAATCAGATAGTTCGACAGATTCTTGGTGATGAAATTGAAATTACCGGCGAAATCCCAATAGACTGACACCTGATTTGCGCTCATCGCAAAGCGGGTCATCGCCGCGGGCTGAATCAGACCGAGAACCAAAGACACCAAACTCTGCAAGCAATTCAAACACATCGCCACGTACTGCACGGCGCTAGGAACATCCTTCGACATACTGGGGAGCGCGCCCACCACGCCCGCGCAGCAGGCAATCAAAATGGCGGGAAGGTACAGCACGATGGTTCCCAAAATGGCGTACAATCCCTTCATAAACAAACCGCCAAAATCACTCCACTCAGGAAGGGGAAATTGCGCGGATTCGGCGACATTGCGGATGACCGCGAGCGAATAGCCGGTCAGAACCATGGCGGCTAACAGGAGCGGAATCGCCAGCAGCCAGGAGAAGAGAATACCCACAAATAAAATTCCGCCGCCGATGAGGATTTTTTTGATCCAATTCGGATCCTCCATGACGTACGAAAATGACTTGCCGATGTTCATGTTATCCTCCTTGGGATGATCGGTTGATTTAGCGCGATTATAACACGGGTTGCGCGATGTTGCAATAGGGGGTGTACGCCTTTCCATTTTCATTCATCCGGCGTATAATACAAACACAATGAAGATTGAATGGTTTACCGATGCGGCGGTCTTTGAAAAATTAGAACCGGAATGGAACGCGCTGCTCGCGCGCAGCGTGAGCGATACGCTCTTTCTGACGCTCGAATGGCAGCGGACGTGGTGGAAACATCTGGGCAACGCTCAACTCTGCGTCATTACGATCCGCGACGACGACGGCACTCTGCTCGGCATCGCGCCGCTTTTTGCGGAGACCGGGAATGACGGCGCAAGAACGCTCTCGCTCGTCGGCTGCGTGGACGTGTCCGATTATTTGGACTTGATCGTCGCGCAAGGGCACGAGGCGCGCGTGTACGCTGCGCTGCTCGATACGCTGACGCGCGCCGATTTTCCGGCATGGGATTGGCTGCACCTCTGCACGCTGCCGGCGGCGTCGCCGACGAACACGCAACTCAAAGCATTAGCCGAAGCGTGTAACCTCAAGGTGCAGTATGGCTTACACGACGTTTCGCCGATGATCGAGTTGCCGGAAAACTGGGACGCGTACCTGGAAACGCTCGACAAGAAACAGCGGCACGAAGTCCGTCGCAAGTTGCGCCGCGCCGCGGAAGCGCCGACGCGCTGGTACACGATTGACGCAGCCGACGCGCTCGAGCAAGCCGTCGCCGATTTTGTCGAACTGCACAAGAAAAGCCGCCCCGACAAGAATCTGTTTATGGATACGCGGATGCAAGGGTTTTTCAACGAGATGGCGCAGGTCTTGTTCGCGCGCGGCTGGCTGCAACTCTCGTTCTTGGAAATCGTGGGCGCGCGCGCCGCAGCGATCATGAATTTCATTTACCACAACGACGTGCTGGTTTACAATTCGGGTTACGATCCGATCCAGTACGGCGCGTACAGCCCCGGCATCGTACTCTTTGCGCGGTCGATTCAAGACGCGATCGCGGCAAAGCGGCGGCGGTACGATTTTCTGCGCGGGAACGAAGAGTACAAATATCGTTTCGGCGCGCGCGATACGCAGGTGATGGAGTTGCATATCGGAAGATGAAGCGCAAACGAGCAGGGGAGCGGGGGAGCAAGGGAGCCGAGGAGAATCTCTCCTGCGATTTTCTGTTCCCCTGCTCCTCTGCTCCTCCGCCCCGCTGCAATCTTTTGCATAGTCTTAACGCGGTAAGAGGTTGGTACGGGTTGCCATTTGCGTAGAAAATGATATAATAGAGTCGTCGCATCGGAGCATGTGTACGGTGCGTGGTCTAAAAATCGGTACTCGGGGGAATCAATGGTTGCTGCAAGTGGACCCGTTCGTCCACAGGAGGTCAACAAGCCGAAGAACGGCAATGCCCAAGTGGTAAAGATGAGTGATCTGTCTGACTTGGAGCTGGGTTTCCAGAAACTCAAGTACGGCACGATCGTGTCGGGCACAATCGTGCGCGCCGAATCACGCGAGATTCTGATCGACATTGGCGCGAAATCCGAAGGCGTCGTCGACCAGAAAGAATTGGAAAAGATGTCGGCGGACGCGATCAAGAAATTGCGCGTCGGCGACACGGTGCTGGCGTTCATCCTGCGCGCGGAAAATCGCGAAGGCAATGTCGTCGTCTCGCTCGCGCGCGCGCAGTTGGAACACGATTGGCGCGACGCGGAAGAACTGCTCAAGTCGGGGCAGATTTTCGAGACGCAAGTGGCGGGCTTTAACAAGGGCGGTTTGATCGTGCGCGTCGGCAAGGTGCGCGGCTTTGTGCCGGCGACGCAATTGGAAGGGACGTACCGCAGAAAAGTCGAAACGCCGGAAGGCGCAGAAAGCAGCGAACTCGACCTGAGCGCGTACGTCGGCAAAAAGGTCAAACTCAAAGTCATCGAGTTGGACCGCGAACGCAATCGGTTGATTCTGTCCGAACGCGCGGCGCTGCGCGAATTGCGCAAAGAACAAAAAGTGCGCTTGCTGGAAGATTTGAAAGAGGGCGCGGTGTTGACCGGCACCGTGACGAGCGTCGCCGATTTTGGCGCGTTCGTCGATTTGGGCGGCGTGGATGGCATGATCCATCTTTCGGAATTATCGTGGACGAAAATTGGACATCCCGGCGACTTGCTCAAAGTCGGCGCCAAGATCGAAGTCCAAGTCCTGGGTGTGGATCGCGATCGCGAACGGATCGCGCTGTCGCTGAAACGGCGTCAGCCGGAACCCTGGTCGACGGTCGAAGAGCGTTACAAGATCGGTCAATTGGTCAACGGCACGATCACCAAGTTGGCGTCGTTCGGCGCGTTCGCGCGACTCGAAGATAACATCGAAGGGTTGATTCATATTTCCGAGTTGGCAGATCGGCGCATCCAGCATCCGAAGGAAGTGGTCAAGGAAGGCGACACGCTGCAACTGCGCGTGATCCGGATCGATCCGGCGCGGCGGCGCTTGGGACTTTCGCTCAAGCGCGCCACGGAAGAATACTCCGGTGACACTCTCGATCTGGACGCCCCCGAAGGGGACTGGCCCGAACCTGAGCCCGAAGAACAACCAAGCAATTGACGAAAATGACGATGGCGTCCCTGCACGTATGGGGACGCTTTACGTCTGACAACCTTGCGAAGGTTGATCTCGTCTTAGACTTGCGTTTGCCAGGTCAACCTTCGCAAGGATCGAAGCACGACAGAGGTAGAATGAAATGTCCGACAATCTTGACAAATTTACCAAGCGCGCGCGGCGCGTTTTGACCTACGCGCAGGAAGAAGCCACGCGTTTGAATCATAATTACATTGGCACGGAGCATTTACTCCTGGGTTTGATCCGCGAAGAAGAAGGTCTTGCCGCGAAGGTGTTGCGCGATTTGGGCGTCGATCAAAACCGCGCGCGTCAGGTGATCGAAGACATCGTGGGGCGCGGGCAAGCGCCCGCGAGCGCGCGTCTCAGTTTGACCCCGCGCACCAAACGCGTGATCGAATTGGCGGTGGACGAAGCGCGCCGCTTGGGGCATCACTACATCGGCACGGAACATTTATTGTTGGGCTTGGTGCGTGAAGGGGATGGCATCGCGGTCAACGTGCTCAAAAGTCTCAACATCAGCCCGGACAAAGTTCGCAGCCAGTTGAACAAAGCGGTCTTGGAAACTCAGCCGGAAAAAGCTACGGCGGGCGACAAGAAAAAGAGCGATTCGAAAACGCCGTTGATCGATCAACTTGCGACCGATTTGACCGCGCTCGCGGAACAAGGCAAACTCGATCCGGTGATCGGACGGCAAAAAGAAATCGAGCGCGTGATCCAGATACTCGCGCGGCGCACGAAAAATAATCCGGCGCTCGTCGGCGAACCCGGCGTCGGCAAGACGGCGATTGTCGAAGGACTCGCGCAGCAAATCATTCAAGGCAACGTGCCGGGACCGCTGCTCAACAAGCGCGTTGTCCAACTCGATGTCGGCTCGCTCGTCGCCGGAACGATTTATCGCGGACAATTCGAAGAGCGGATGAAGCGCGTCATCGACGAGTTGAAGGGCAGCAAAACGATTTTGTTCATCGACGAATTGCACATGGTCGTCGGCGCAGGCGCGGCGGGGAGCGCAGTCGACGCGGCGAACATTTTGAAACCCGCGTTGTCGCGCGGCGAACTCCAGGTCGTCGGCGCGACGACCGCGGAAGAGTACCGCAAGCACATCGAAAGCGATGCCGCGCTCGAACGGCGGTTCCAGCCGGTGCGCGTCGAAGAGCCGTCGGTCGAAGAGACGGTCGAAATTCTCAAGGGCATTCGCGCGCGCTATGAAGCGCATCATCAATTGAAAATCACCGACGAGGCGTTGATCTCGGCGGCAAATCTCGCGTCGCGCTATGTGACCGAGCGTTTCTTGCCGGACAAGGCGATTGATCTGATCGACGAAGCGTCGTCGCGCGTGCGGATGTACAAAGTGCCGAAACCGCCGGAGGTTGTGCAGACCGATTCCATGCTCAAACAGATCGTCAAAGAAAAAGAGAGCGCGGTCGAACGCGAACAATTCGATCTCGCGGCGGAATTGCTCGGCAAAGAAACTGATCTGCGCGAACGCTTGCAGCAAATGAAGTTGAATTGGATGGACGCGGTCAGCAAGACGCCGCCCAAAGTTTCGAGCGACGACATCGCCGAAGTGGTGGCGATGTGGACGGGCGTGCCGGTCACGAGCATCGCGACCGAAGAGAGCCAGCGTCTATTGAAGATGGAAGAAGAGTTGCACAAGCACATCGTCGGGCAAGACGAAGCGATCATCAGCATTGCGAAAGCGGTGCGCCGCGCGCGCGCCGGGCTCAAAGATCCCAAACGCCCGATTGGTTCGTTCATCTTCCTGGGTCCGACCGGCGTTGGCAAAAGTGAATTGGGCAAGGCGCTCGCCGAATTCATGTTCGGCAGCGAAAAGGCGCTCGTGCAGTTGGACATGTCGGAATTTATGGAACGGCACAACGTGTCGCGCTTGGTCGGCGCGCCGCCCGGCTACATCGGCTACGAAGAGGGTGGTCAACTGACGGAAGCGATCCGGCGGCATCCGTACTCGGTCGTGCTGTTCGACGAAATCGAAAAAGCGCATCCCGAAGCGTTCAACATGCTGCTGCAAATCTTGGAAGACGGTCATCTCGCGGACGCGAAAGGGCGCAAGGTCGATTTTCGCAATACGATTTTGATCATGACCTCGAACATCGGCGCGGATTTGATTCAGCGCGATGCCGTCCTGGGTTTTGGCGCGAAACGCGACGAAGTGAAAACGGAAGAAGACGCGTACAAAAATATGCGCGAGAAATTGATGGGCGAAATGAAACGGCTCTTCCGCCCCGAGTTCTTGAATCGGCTCGATAACATCGTCGTTTTCCGCGCGTTGTCGAAAGATGACATCAAAAAAATCGTGGATATTCAGATCGGTTATCTCCAGCCGCGACTCGACGAACATCAATTGAAATTGCAAGTGACCGACGCGGCGCGCGAGAAACTCGCCGAACTGGGATTCGATCGCAACCTGGGCGCGCGACCATTAAAGCGCGTGATCCAGAGGACGCTTGAAGACCCGCTTTCGGAAGGTGTGCTGGCGCAAGAATTCAAACCCGGCAATTCGTTGATCGTCGACGTGGTGGAAGGCGAAGTTAGATTGGGTGTGATCGAACCGCCGAGCGAAGAGAGTGACGGCGGCGAGAAAATACCGGAACCGGAATTGGTGCCGGCGTAACGCGAAACGTTGGAACACGAAAGCCGCGAAAGGGCGCAGCGTTATAACTGCGTCTGTGACCGAGGTGGGACAAAGGAAGTCACGTTTTCTATCGACATTCTGACGGACGAACAACAACGATCCCGAATCATGGTAGCCGCGAACTTGCGCGACCACTCACTCGTGAGATTCTGCGAGAAATTGATCATACTCCGGAGCGGTTCCAAAAAGAGTTGGAGAAGATTTAGTCAGACAGGACACGGTGCAACAGCCGTGTCCTTGTTTTTTGCGCGACGCGCCATTTCGCGGTAGAATGAAATAAAGTGACGCGGGCTGCCAGCCCGCCGGGTTGGGCGAGCGAGCCGCTCGCGTTACAGGAGAACCAATGCTGACCGGAATTCATTTTCTGCTCACCTACAAATGCGCGTTCGAATGCGATCACTGTTTCGTCTTCGGCAGTCCGTTCGCCGAAGGTACGTTCACGTTGGCGCAAGTGCGTGACGTGCTTGAACAAGCGCGCCAAATCGGAACGGTGAAGACGATCTATTTCGAGGGCGGCGAGGCGTTTTTGTTTTACCCACTGATGCTCGAAAGTATCCGGCAAGCGCGCGCGCTGGGATTCAAGTCCGGCATCGTGACGAACGCGTATTTCGCGACGACGGAAGAAGACGCGGCGTTGTGGCTCCAGCCGCTCGCGGAACTCGGCATCGCCGATCTCAGCATCAGCGACGACGCGTTTCATTTTGACGAGCAAGACAACGCGGCGAAGCGCGCGCGACGCGCCGCGCAAAAACTCGGGTTGCCGGTCGGCTCGATTTGCATCGAACAGCCGACGGTCGCGGCGAACGTCGCGCGCAAAAAAGGCGAGCCGGTCGTCGGCGGCGGCGTGATGTTTCGCGGTAGAGCCGTGGAAAAGCTGATTGCCGATTTGCCGCGCGTCGCGTGGGATGAATTTACCGAATGTCCGCACGAGGAACTGGAAAAGCCGGGGCGCGTCCACGTCGACGCGTACGGGAATGTGCATCTGTGTCAGGGTTTGTGTCTCGGCAACGCGTGGCAAACGCCGCTCGCGTCGCTTGTCAAGAAATATCGCGCAGACGCGCATCCAATTGTCGCGCCGTTGTTGCGCGGCGGTCCCGCCGAGTTGGTGCGCGCGTTCGATCTGCCGCACGAGGACGCGTACGTGGACGCGTGTCATTTGTGTTATCGCGCGCGCCAAGCGCTGCTTGATCGATTTCCGCAGTACCTCGCGCCGCGGCAAGTGTACGGGATGGAGTAGTCGGAATTTTGACAATATCTGCATCTTGCGGTATAAACTATTGCAAATCCTCTCGGCATTTTAGAGTCTTGCTCAACGCGAGTGTTGGTGTCAGGATGGAAGATTGCTGGAGTATGGTCTAATCAAATCAGAGGCGACAGACAGAGCCCCACAGTGCGCGGGCGGTTGTTTGTCGCCTTTTTTCTTTTGTAGGACAAATTTGCAAATTTGTCCTACCTTTTCAGGAGGAAGGCGGAATGAAGATTCTGGTCTTGGGCAGCGGTCTCATGGGACCCGCCGCCGCGTACATCGCGATGACGGATCCCCAGGTGTCGCAGGTGATGCTCTGCGATATGAGCGCGCCGATGTTGGACGCGGCGAAGAAAAAACTCGCGCGCTTGCCCGGCGCGGAGAAACTCGCGACAACCGTCCTCGATCTGAACAACCACGCCGGAGCATCGCGGCTGATGGCGGGCTTTGATGTGATCGTCGCCGCGTTGCCGCGAACGGTCAGCGCCTCCATCATCCGCGCCGCGTTGGAAACAAACAAGCCCTGGGTTGACCTGGATTCGCCGCCCAATTCAGAAATCGATGAAGTGAAGCGCCAAGTGCAAGCCGCCGGAACAATTGCCGTGCCTGGGTGCGGCGTCGAGCCGGGCTTGACCGAGATCATGGCGCGCCATCTCGCCGAAAAATTGGATCGCGTGGACGAATTGCATATCAAATGCGGCGGCATTCCGGAGAAACCGACGCCACCACTGGGCTACAAGATCGTTTTCGGCGGACGCCAAATGCCGCTGCGCGAGGGGGACGCGCGCTGGGTCGAGAATGGCGAATTGAAACCGGTCGCGCGCTATTCCGGCGTCGAGCCGGTGACTTTTCCCGGCGTCGGCGCGTGCGAAGCGTGGCACGAAGGTTTTATGCCGTGGCTGCTCGATCTCGCGCCGCTGAAGAATTTGAAAGTGGGCACGCAAAAGACCGTGCGCTATCCCGGCTACGCCGCCAAAGTGACGACGCTCAAAGAGATGGGCTTGTTGCGCGAAGAACCGATTGATGTGGATGGCGTGAAGATCGCGCCCAAGAAAGTGCTCGACGCGTTGTTGTATCCGCGCGTGCGGTTGGAAGAAGGCGAGCGCGACATTACGGTTTTTCGCGTCGAAGCGTTCGGCGAAAAAGACGGGCGCGCGCGGCGCTACAAGATTGAAATGGTTGACCGGTACGACGACGTACTCGATTTCACTTCGATGGCGCGCACGACGGCATTCACCGGCGCAATCGTCGCGCGGATGATCGCGCGCGGCGAGATCAAGGCGCAGGGTTGGCTGACGCCGGAGCAAATCATCGCCGGACCTCTCTTCGATCAACTCGTGCGCGAACTCGCGCGCGTCAATATTCGATTCGACGTGACGATTGAGAAAACGAAAACTTTGACTGCCTGACGAGGGGCAACTCATGACGCGTTACATCTTGTTCCGATTGCTGGGGCTGATCCCGGTACTCTTCGTCATTTCGCTCATCACTTTCTTTCTGATGCACGAGGTGCCGGGCGGTCCCTGGAAGTACGGGCAACGTCCTTTCTCCGACGAACAATTGGCTGCGCTCAAAGCGCGCTACGGTTTGGACAAGCCGCTCTGGGAGCAGTACACGACCTGGCTCTCCGGCGTGATCGTCTTCGACTTTGGCAAATCCTTCAAACACCCGGACGAAAAAGTCATCGACCTCATTGCGCGCACGTGGCCCACGACGATTCATCTCGGGCTGATGGCTCTGGCGGTCGCATTCATCATCGGCATTCCCCTGGGCGTCATCGCCGCGCTCAATCAGAACACGTGGGTGGATTATCTCGCGACGCTGCTCTCGATCCTGGGTTTCGTCACGCCGCATTTTGTTTTGGGGATCCTCTTCATCTTGATCTTCGCGCTGGTGCTCAAGTGGGTGCCGACCGGCGGCTGGGACGAACCCCGACAATGGATCTTGCCGACACTGGCGTACTCGCTCGCGCCGATGGCGACGGTCGCGCGCTATACGCGCTCCAGTGTCGTCGAGGTCATTCGCTCCGATTACGTGCGGACGGCGCGTGCCAAGGGCTTGGGCGAGCGCGTTGTCGTTTCGCGGCACGTGATGAAGAACGCGCTGATCCCGATGATCACCGTCTTCGGTCCCCTGATCCCTGATCTCATCACCGGCTCCATTTTCATCGAGAGCATTTTTCGCGTCCCCGGACTGGGCAAGTTCTGGGTCACGAGTACGTTCGACCGCGACTATCCCATGATCATCGGCTTGACGCTGATGTGGACGTTGCTCATCGCGCTCACGTACTTGATCACGGACGTGCTGTACGTCTACGTTGATCCGCGGGTGCGCTACAGTTAATTCTTGGTCACGGCTTGTCATTTCGAGCGAAGCGAGAAATCTCCACGACGCGGGGCGAGATTTCTCGCGGCACCGCCGCCGATTAGAAATCGGCGTCTCAGCCAGGTGGAAATCGATTTGAAACCGATTCGCTTCGCGCGCTAACCCGATTCTATCGGGTTTCCACCTCTTTGAGACCCCGAATTCATTCGGGGGCTTGGAGTCTCTTTGTGATCGCAGGCGAATCCTCAACCGAAAAACAACCCGGCGCGCACATTGAACCGGTAAACGAAAACCTTGATCCCGTAACGGCGCGCGTGCTGCGCCAGCAACGCGGTCTGTATCGCGATGCCGCGCGCCGCTTTGCCAAGAACAAACTCGCCATCGTAGGATTGATCCTCGTCGTCGTTCTGACGACGCTGGCAGTGTTCGCCGATAACTGGTTCATCGCGCTGCCGTTGGGACAAGAGCCGCGCCCCTTGATCGCGAAAACGCCGTACGACAAAGTCTTCTATGGACCCGCCGGCGCGTTTCCCGGTTTGGAATATTGGATGGGGACCGATCTCACCGGGCGCGATCTCTTCAGCCGCGTCGTCTTCGGCGCGCGCGTCTCGCTCACGATTGGCATCTTGTCGCAACTGATCGCGCTCACGATCGGCATTCCGCTCGGCGGTCTCGCGGGTTGGCGCGGCGGCAAGACTGATTTCTGGATCATGCGGATGATCGACGTGATGTCCGCGATCCCGACGCTTTTGTTCGCGTATCTCATCATGGCGCGCTTGGGCGCCGGATTCTGGAACGTGATGCTCGCAATCGGCATCACCAGTTGGATCGGCGTCGCGCGGTTGACGCGCGCGCAGTTCCTCGCGCTGCGCGAGAAAGAATTCATCGAAGCGTCGCGCATGACCGGCGCGGGAACGCTTCGCATCATTCGAATGCACCTGCTGCCCAACGCGCTCGCGCCGATTATCATTTCACTGACCCTCGGCATTCCATCCGCGATCTTTGCCGAAGCGTCGTTGAGTTTTCTTGGCGTCGGCATCAATCCGCCGATGCCAAGTTGGGGTCAGATGATCGGGCGCGACGGCGTGACGAACATGACGTACTATTGGCATCTGGCATTTTTCCCTGCCGCGATGATCGCGCTCACGATGCTGGGATTCACGCTGATCGGCGACGGCTTGCGCGACGCGCTCGATCCGCAGATGCTGAAAGGAAAATAGTCCCAAATCCGGGCTGGGAACCCAAGTAATGGAGAAAAAGCAACTGAACGACAATTCGCAAGGAGGAGAGAAATGCGAAGCACGATTTCAGTAATCTTGGTACTTGTGGCACTCGTCGGCATCGTCATCGCCTGCGCGCCCGCGCCCACCGCCGTCCCGCCGACCGCGCCGCCAAAAGCGACCGAAGCTAAACCGGCAGTCGCGCCAACTCAACCACCCGCCGCGCCTGCGCCGACGACCGCGCCCGCACCTGCCGGCGTCACCAACCGCGCCGGCACGAAACTTCCCGCTGATGCCGCGCCGCTCGACAAGCAAGTCATGCGCTACGCGGAATCGGAAGCCAAGTGGCTGACCTGGGACGCGAGCGTCTACGACGAAAACGTGAACGACATTTATACGTTCGCGGATTCGTGTGCGCGCCCCGACCGGGAGTACGTTCCGCAGCCCAACGCCTGCGTGAAATGGGAAACGACCAAAGACGGCATGACCTGGACGTTCGCTCTCGACAAGAACAAAAAATGGAGCGACGGCACGCCGATCACCGCTGACGACTGGGTCTTCACGCTGCAACGCTACGCGCGCCCCGACTACGATTTCGAGTGGTTCTACTCGATGGCGAACATTCTGAATTGGAGTGACGTGGTCGGCGGCAAGAAAAAGCCGGAGGAACTCGGCGCGAAAAAAGTCGACGATTACACTTTCACCGTCACCACCGATCAGCCCACGCCGTACCTGATCAAAATTTTCGCGGATGTGTGGGTCACGCCGAAGCACATCGTCAAAGATCGTTTGAACGATGGCTCGTGGGCGCTCGACAAAAAGAACTGGGTCTTTGCCGGTCCGTACAAAGTGGATAGTTACACCAAAGGCAAGGAACTCGTCATGGTCGCCAACGACAAGTACAGCGGACCGTTCCCGCCGATGATGGACAAGATCATCATCAACTTTATGGAACCCGAAGCGCGTTGGGCGGCGTACAAGAACAACGAACTGGATGCCATCGGCGGCGGCTATCAACAAGACCTGCCGCCTTCGGCGATGGCTGAAATCATGGCGAATCCGGAATTGAAGAAACAACTGATCACCTGGCCCAACTTTATGACCTACTACTTGTTCTTCGATACCTGGAACAAGCCGTTCGACGATCTCAAAGTGCGCCAGGCGTTCAGCCGCGCGATCGATCGCGATAAACTGATCGGCGGTCCGCTCAAGTATCAAGGCGTCGCCGCGTACACGATGAACCCGCCCGGTTTCCCCGGCGAAAGTGTGAGCGCGCTGAAACCCGTCCAGACCTATGATCCCAAGGCAGCCGCCGCATTAATGGAACAAGCCGGATTCCCCGGCGGCAAGGGCTTTCCCAAGTTGACGCTCTACTTGCGCAAAGCCGATCCCGCGCTCGTCAGCGCCGCCGAAGCGATTGGCGGTATGCTCAAGGAAAACCTGGGTGTCACGATCGAGATCCAGAATCTCGATTACTCGCTCTACACCGAGAAACTCAAGAAACAAAAACAAACCAAGGGCGGCGACTTTGTCTTCGCGTTCGTGCCGTACGAGTACGATTTTGTGGACGGCAGCAACATGCTCAGTCCGTGGGGCGGTTGCGAAAAGGGCGGCGTCACCGACAAGTCCGCGATGCCCGGGCGTCACACGTGGTACAACAAAGATTTCAACAAACTTCTCTGCGATGCCGGCGCGCTCCTGGGCGACGAAGCCAAGCGCAATCAGATGTACCAGCAAGCCGAAAAACTCCTCGTCTCCGATGTCGCGCTGGTACCGATCTATCACCCGATCATGACCGCGATGGTCAAACTCGACATCAAAGGTCCCGCGTTCACACCCGACAAAGCCGGACAAGTTACCTGGCATCGTCACCGCTTCACCAGCCGCGAGTCGTTGATCTATCGCTCGACGGTTCCCCGGTAGTTACACCAGACCTTCCAGGTTTTCAGAAACCTGGAAGGTCTCTTTTGGAAACGCAATGAAACTCAAAGACCTCTCCCCCGACCTCATCCTCCTCAACAGCAAAATCTACACTCTGGACGCGCAAGACACAACCGCGCAAGCCATCGCGATCAAAGACGGTCGCTTTGTCGCAATCGGGAACGATGCGGAGATCGCGCGCGTGGCGGGCGCGCAGACCGCGCGCCTCGATCTTGGCGGACGCGCGGTCATCCCCGGCATTTTCGATAGCCATGTCCACATGCTCGAAGTCGGCACCAAGTTGTCGCAGATTCGCTTGGACGAGTGTACGTCGCCGGAACAAATGATGGAACTCGTGCGCGAGCGCGCGAAAATCACGCCGCCCGGATCGTGGATCATCGGGCAGGGCTGGAACGAAGGCAATTTTGCCGATGGACGATTGCCGACGCGCCGCGACATCGATCCCGCGACCCAGGATCATCCGGTCGTGCTGATGCGCTTTTTCAATACCGATCTCGTGAACACGCCCGCGCTGCGTCTCGCCGGGATTGATCGCAGCACTCCCGATCCGGCGATGGGCAAGATCGAACGCGACGCGGACGGCGAGCCGAACGGCTTGCTGCGCGCGAGCGCGAAAGGATTGGTGCGCGGTCTCATTCCCAAGCCGACAATCTCGGAAATGAAAGACGCGCTGCGCCTGGGTTGCGATGAGTTGCTCCGCTTTGGAATCACAAGCATCATCGAACCGGGATTGCGCGCGGAAGAAATTCGCGCGTATCAATCGTTTTATCACGACGGCGCGCTGTCGCTGCGCGCGAATCTGCTGCCGTCGTGGCACGGCTTTTTGCAAGACGAAACCGAAACGCAGTTGGACTATCGCGCGCGCGAGTTGGGAATCCGCAGCGGCATCGGCGATGAGTGGCTTCGCATCGGCGCGCTGAAAATGGCGATTGACGGCGGCACGACTTCGCGCACCGCGTACATGTACGAGCCGTTCGAAGGCGAGTCGCAAGTGACTATGTTCAATCGGCTGGACACCGTGACACTGCATCGGCATTTTCGCACGGCGCAAGAACTGGGTTGGGATGTGCAGATTCACTGCTGTGGCGATCGCGCGCAAGACATCGCGGTAGACACTTTTGCAGCCGTCGCGCGCGAGATACCGCGTCCCGACGCGCGACACGGCATCATCCATGGCTACTTTCCCACGCCGCGCGCGCTCGATCAGATGGCGCAGCATCACATCGCCGCGATTCTACAGCCGACGTTCATCTACTGGGAAGGCGAATTGCTCTTTCGCGATGTCGGAGCGCGCCGCGCCGCGAATTACAAGCCCGCGCGCAAATACCTGGATCGCGGCATCGTCGTCACGTCGAGTTCCGACGTGACGAGCACTGTTTCGCCGAATCCGTTCTTTCCGCTGTACTCGCTGGTGACGCGCAAAAATCGGTTTGGGCAATCGATCGCGCCGCAAGAGGCGATCAGTCGCAAAGAAGCGCTGCGGACGTACACGATCGGCGGCACGTGGCTCACGCGCGAAGAGCACCTCAAAGGCACAATCGAGATCGGCAAACTCGCGGACCTGGCTGTCCTCGATCGGGATTATTTTGCGGTGACTGACGAGGAAATCAAAAACGTGGGCGTGGATATGACGATTGTTGATGGCAAGGTTGCGTGGACAAAGCCGTGATTGAATCTCCGCTCTCTTGGCTCGAACTCAATCGCGCGAATCTGCTGCACAACTTGGTGGGCATCCGCGCACTCGTCGGCAAAACTCGGATCATGGCAGTCGTCAAAGCGAACGCGTACGGCGCGGGCGCAGTCGCGGTCGCGCAAGAACTCTTCGCCGCCGGGGTCGATCTCTTCGGCGTCGCGAGTGTGCGCGAAGGCGTCGAACTGCGCGAAAGCGGAATCGCCGGAGCAATCGTTTGCTTGACGTATTTTACGCGCGACGAAATCGACGCGCTCTTCGAGTCCGATTTGACCCCGGCGATCTTCACTGTCGACGCGGCGCACGCGCTGTCCGAACGCGCCCGCGCGCTGAATCGCCGCGCGCGTGTGTGGATCAAAGTGGATACCGGCTTGGGACGAATCGGCGTTCCATTTCAGGTCGCGCGCAATTTCATCGAGCAGATCGCGCGTCTCGACGGTCTTGAGATCGAAGGCGTGTTCAGCACGCTCACCGAAAATCCCGCGCGCGACAAAATTCAAATACAGCGCTTGAACGATCTGCGGCGTCAACTATCGGAAGGAGTCTTGTTCAGCATCGCGTCGAGCAACGGGATTCTTTCATCGCGCGAGAGTTATCTCGATGTCGTGCGACCGGGCATTATGCTGCTCGGCGTGGAGCCAAGCGATCGTGCGCGCATGGACATGAACCTCGTTCGTCAAGCCGATCTGAAACCGGTCGTCACTTGGAAAACGCGCGTCGGATTCGTCAAGATCGTGAGCCGAGGTGAACAGATCGGGTATGGCGTTCGCCCTGCGCTGACGAACGACGCGCAAATCGCGACGCTGACGATTGGCTGGGCGACCGGCTATCCTCCGGCGATGAGCGCGCGTGGTCATGTTCTGATCCAGGGTCGGCGTTGTCCGGTGATCGCGGTGAGCGCGAACAGCACGATGGTGGATGTGACCGGTTTGTCTGACGTGGCAATCGGTGAGCCGGTTGTGTTGTTGGGAAAGCAGGGTGGCGAGGAAATTTCTGCTGTCGAACTCGCGCGCGTGACCGGCGAAAGTGTTTATCGCTTGCTCAGCGCGGTGCCGCGCGACGCGCCACGAACCTGGGTTTGACTTCTCCGCGGCATCGCGCCATTGTCATTGCGCGGAGCATCCTGAGCGGAGCGATGACTCTGAGCGGAACGAAGTGGAGTCGAAGGGTTGTCGCGGAGTCGAAGGATGCGACAACGACAAGGTGTCTTCCAATTCGGCGCATCCTTCGACTTTACTCCGTTCCGCTCAGGATGCTAGTTTGGTTTGCAAAGTTATTTCTTCGCGCTACGCCTGCAACCCTCTCAGCAGTTTATCAAACGCCTGGTCGTACTTTGCCGCGTCCTTGTCCCAGCCGCTGAAATCGCCCGCGACTTTATCCACCACGTCCGCTTTGCGTTCGTGTTCCCATTTGGCGAAAACATAATCGTCAATGCGGATTGGGAGCGGTTCGTGCGCGTTGACTTCTAACTCTTTTGGCTTGGTCGGTTTGGCAAATATTGTATCTGCGATTTCAGTTCGAGGACTTCGATTGGACAATCTGCCCAATCATGAATCCAGCAAACAATCAGGTCGCAATCCTCTGGACTATGACCGTGTTCGCGAAAGTTGCTGCTCTGATATTCAAATTCAATCAGAACATGCTCCCATCTTTGTTTCTGCGAATCAATACAACGCTTGCCTTCGCAATCTGGGTAATCTGTCCTGATGGATTCGATGAGAAAGCCAAGTTCGCGGCTAATCATTCCGAATACGTAAACAACTCCCTGCTCGTTGATTGGAGCAAAACGCAATCCGCGAAAGTCAATCGGCTCGCCGAACTGGACTTTCTTGCGTCGTGGAGACTCGGGAGGTTTATATGTCTGCGGGACGATTACTTTTTCTGCTGTTGATGTTGGTTCTGTCTGTGGCGCTCTCCCCGAACCGTCCGTCTGAACAGACTGAATGTTTGGAAATCCAAATCTCGCGTACGCAACTTGGCGTGCTTTAGCGAATGTGCCCCACCTTTTTCTATACAGCGTTTGGCTGTGTCTTCCACTCGCCGCCATTTCTGTTGCGGATGGTTCTTTCCCCAGTTCTTTTGTTAGTCCAATAATCTCTTGAAGTAACTCGTCGTCCGAAAACTTTCTTTGGTGTGAGTCAGGACTAGGTCCAGGCAAAGTGGCGTTGAGTCCAGCGGATTCTATCGCCTTGTTCCAAGTGCCAAAATTGTTCCTCACCGTTGTGATGCTGATTCTACCATGCTTTGCGAACTGCGTTCCACTCAAGTTCGATGTTTGCAACTTCTCTGCAACTCGCCGTAATTCAGCGATGATGTCTTGTTTATCCATTGCCCCCTCCTCGTGAGAATTCCTCCGCCATCATTCTACCAAAGAACAAGGTGGGAGGCAAAAGACTGCCGAATGGAATTCGGCGTCTGACAAGGAGGAAATCCGATGGATCGGATTGA
>DYJA01000074.1 GCA_020723345.1 Candidatus Aquidulcis sp.
CGATGACGATCAACGCGACGGCGGCGATTTTGCTCGCGCTGTACGTCGCGGTCGCAAAGAAGCAAGGCGCGGACACGAAACAATTGCGCGGCACGGTGCAGAACGACATTCTCAAAGAGTACATCGCGCGCGGCACGTA
The DNA here is from genome assembly GCA_020723345.1 of Candidatus Aquidulcis sp. Classification (GTDB taxonomy): domain Bacteria; phylum Chloroflexota; class Anaerolineae; order UBA4142; family UBA4142; genus VGOB01. The sequence goes on from DYJA01000074.1 coordinate 140, forward strand.
CATCTTTCCGCCCGCGCCTTCGATGCGCCTCGCGACTGACATCATCGAATTTTGCGCGCGCGAGTTGCCGAATTGGAATCCGATTTCGATCAGTGGCTATCACATTCGTGAAGCGGGATCAACGGCGGTGCAAGAAATCGCGTTTACGTTTGCGAACGCCATCGAGTACGTCAACTCGACGCTCGCGCGCGGTTTGACGATTGACGATTTCGCGCCGCAATTGTCGTTTTTCTTTGTCGCGCAGATGGATTTCCTGGAAGAGATCGCGAAATTCCGCGCAGCGCGGCGATTGTGGGCGCGCATCGTCAAGGAACGCTTTGGCGCGCAGAAAGCGCAATCCATGATGCTGCGCTTTCACACGCAGACAGCGGGCGTCTCGCTCACCGCGCAACAGCCGCAGAACAACATCGTCCGCACGGCAATCGAAGCGCTCGCGGCGGTGCTGGGCGGCACGCAATCGCTCCACACGAATTCGTACGACGAAGCGCTCGCGCTGCCGACGGAAGAATCGGTGCAGATCGCGCTGCGGACGCAGCAAATCATCGCCCACGAATCGGGTGTGACGAACACGATTGATCCGATGGCGGGATCGTACTATGTCGAAAATCTGACGGACGAAATCGAAACGCGCACGCGCGAATATCTCGACAAGATCGAAAAGATCGGCGGCGGGCTGAAAGCGATTGAAGTGGGGTACGTCGCGCGCGAGATTCAGGAATCGTCGTGGAAATTCCAGCGCGATGTGGAGGCGAAAGAGCGCGTCGTCGTCGGTGTCAACGAATATCAAACGAATACAACGAATAAAGGGAATTTGCTGCGCGTCGATCCGCGTGTGCGTGATGATCAAGTCGCGCGTTTGCAAGCGCTCCGTGCGCGCCGCGACAACGCGCGAACGCAGAGCGCGTTGAACGCGTTGCGCGATGCCGCGCGCGGCACGTCGAATCTGATGCCCGCGATTCTTGCGTGTGTCGAAAGTTACGCGACGCTCGGCGAGATTTGCGACACGCTGCGGAAAGAGTTTGGCGAGTATCGCGGCGCGGGAATGTTCTAATTTCAGATTTCAGATTTTCGATTTATGATTTTCTCTGTGCTCTCTGTGTCCTCTGTGGCAAAGAAAGGTAACGATGCCAATGACGAGAAAGCCGATGCCCGCGTCCATCAAATCGCCTGAGGCATTGGTGCGCTTGTTTGAGAACGCGCTGAAGGATTTTCCGATGGTGACACAGCGCAAGATGTTTGGCTATCCGTGCGCGTTCGTCAACGGAAATATGTTCACAGGATTGTTTCAAGACGAAATGTTTCTGCGTTTGTCCGACGAAGACCGCGCGGCGATTCGCAAAGAGTACGGCACTCCGCTGTTTGAACCGATGCCTGATCGTCCGATGCGTCAATATGTTTTGGTCCCGCACTACGTTTTGAAATCACCGCGACTATTGCGGATGTGGTTGACGAAGGGGATGGAGCACGCCAAAGCGTTGCCGCCGAATCTGAAACGAGGCGCTCGGAAAGAATAACCGCAGAGAGCGCAGAGACGCAGAGAAAAAACAGGAGGACAATATGCCGATCGATGAAGGACTGCACCGAGAATTGACGGCGAAGATTGTAGACGCCGCGATTGAGGTGCATCGGGTTCTTGGGTCTGGTTACGTCGAATCAGTCTACGAAACGGCATTCGCTCACGAATTGGATTTGCGCGGGATCAGGTACGAACGGCAGAAAACGATTCAGATTCCGTACAAAGGAATTCAAGCAGGAGAGCATCGCCTTGATTTGCTGATCGAAGGGGTTGTTGTTGTCGAACTCAAAGCAATCAAGGAACTGGCTGACATTGATTTGGCGCGGATGATTTCGTACCTCAAGGCAACTAATCTCGAAGTTGGACTGTTCTTGAATTTCGCCAAGCCGCGCATGAAAGATGGCATCCGTCGAGTCGCGCGCTCACAACCAGCCAACCTCCGAGAATTTCTCTGCGTCCTCTGCGTCTCTGCGGTTTATTTTTTCACTTCTCTGCGCGTTGCAATTCAAGGTTGATGGAGGCGTGATTGTCATCTCAACAACTCCACATCGTCACAGGCGCGTTCGGCTATTCAGGCAAATACATCGCCGCGCGATTGTTGAACGCGCGGCTCATCGAGTTTTCACCTTGTTGAGACGGGCGATTTATCGCTCGGCGGAATTGTTCAGGAGGCGCAATGTCTGTCTATGAACTGTTGAAATCAAAACGCGAGCAAATTCTCCGTGCAGCCAAAGAACACGGCGCGTCTAACGTCCGCGTCTTTGGTTCTGTCGCGCGCGGTGAAGCGGATGAGCAGAGCGACATTGACCTTCTCGTGGATTTTCAGCTAGGACGCAGTTTGCTCGACCACGCGGCATTGTCGTTAGCATTGCAAGAATTGATGGGTGTTCAAGTGGATGTTGTCAGTTCGCGCGGTTTGCGTGAGCGCATCCGCGAGCGCGTGTTGCAAGAGGCGGTGCCGCTATGAGAAGCGACCGCGAGCGTTTGCTTGATATTCTCGATGCAGTCGCGCAGATTGAAAAATACTCTGTGCGCGGACGTCAGGCGTTTGAGAGCGATGAATTGATTCAAACCTGGATTGTGCGTCACCTGCAAAACATTGGCGAGGCGGCAAGCAAAATCTCTGACGCGACGCGTTCGGCGCATCCTGAAATCGCTTGGGCAAACATCGTCGCGATGCGAAACATTATCGTTCACGAATATTTCGGCATTGATCGCGATGAATATGAAATCGGTCTCTTTCCTACAGAAACCAATACAACAAAATCGCGTTGATGCCTACCAAGATGAACACAACTGCCGCGAGGCGCGCGATCCACGCATCGGCAGCGCGCAATTTCCTAACGAACGGCGCGATGTTCTGCGCGCCGAACGCGACGAGCGCGACGAACAACATCAGCGCGCGGTCGTCCCGACGGCAAAGCTCGCGGGAAAGATGACGCCGCCGAACGAACTCAGCGCGAGTGGGATCATCACGCTGAAGAAGAGAATGAACAACGTCGGGCACGCGGCGAACGAAAACGCGACGCCGAGCCAGAACGCGCCGCGCGCGTCGCGCCGCTCGACCAGGTTTTGCCGCAACCGTTCGGAGACGCGCGCGGAGAATGGCGCAGCAAGTTTGACGACGCCGAGCATCAACAATCCGAGTAGGATCGGCGCGGGTTCCAACGCCTTGCGTGTGAAGACGACGACGGGAACCGAAACCTGCGCGAGTTGCAAGTTCAGCAGAATCGCCGCGCCGCCGACGATGCTATAGACAAGCGCTTTGCCCAATACGTACGCGAACGCGGCGCGCGCGACGCGCGGCGGCTCTGCCGCGTCGCGCGAGATGAATGCGAACGCCTGGCTTGCTTCTCTGTCAACGGAAAAACCCAGCACCGCGCGGCGACGCAAGTCGCATCCGCGCTTGATGCTCCACGTCTTGCAGCGCTTGGTCCACGCATGGATAGATGAGCCAGATCGTCGTGAGTCCGAACAACGCGCCCGTCGCTAGCCGCGCGAGATTGTTGAACGAGCCGATCGCGTCGCCCGCGTAAAACGTCGCGGGGAAAATGTCCCCTGTCAGAAATTGCAGCCACGCGTTCGTGTCGCGCAAGCCCGTGCCGCTGATGCCCGCGACAATGTCATTTACCATGTGCGACAGCCCATCGAGCAACATCGGGAGAACGCCGAGCGCCAGCCACGCTTTGGGGGACAGGCGTGGCAGGCGACGACGGGCGACCGCAAACAAGATGCCGCCAATCCATAGCGCGCCGTACAGCGCGACCATCCGATCGCTCCACGCGACTTTCCAACCCATCGCGCTATTGCCGACGAATTGGCGCAAGTTCAGCGCGTTATCGAACTGCCACACCGCGCCGATTTCGGCGAGCGAGTAACTCACTGTGGGACCAAAGAGAAAGAACGAGCGCTGCGGCAATTGATGGCAAAGGAAACCGTAGAAAAAATAGATCGCGTCCGCGGCTTGGGTCACGCCGATTACCTTCAGCGCGGGCGCGGCGAATGGCGCAAGCACCAACACGCCGAGGATCACATTGACGCACAAGAGCCAATGCCGCGCCAAGCCGAGCGCGAAACGATCGATCGCCAATACGAATTTGGCTGTGCGATCCGAAACGACTGTTTGTGACATCACGACAAATCCCACCGAAAGACGCGTTCGGGCACGGTCGCCAGTCCCTTGATCACCAGTTCGACGTACTTGGGCTTGCGCGTGAGCGCGGCGAATTTGAGCGCGCCCTCACGGTGATGCCCGCCAGGTCCCGCGCCTTCCCACGCGGTTGGTTTGTACTCCCCGCCCGTGTCGTCGCGCAAAATCGCGATCTTGGTCAGGTCGTCGCTGAGATCGACCGAGTGGGTGTTCAGCGCGATGTCAAACACAATGGGTTGACCGACTTGGAGCGCGGTCGGTTTCACGTCCACCGTGACGCTGCCGCCCGAGCTGCTCTTGGTCTCGAATGCAGACGCGGAGGGCTGGACGTTCGGCGCGGCGGTTGCCGCGCCAAGCGAAAGTCCGAACACGCTGACCGCGAGAATCAGCGCGAGCGGAACGAGACAGCAGACGAGCATGAGCAACCTGTGCTTGCTCATTCCTTTCGAGTGGTCGTGGTTCATTTACTTGACCTCCGTGAGATTGACAATCGCTTTCAATGACATGCGGGCGCAGGCGTACTTGCGTTTTCAACGTCAGCGCCAAATGACTGAATTTCAGCCATCGCGTTCAAATGCGCGATTGATTTCTGAATCGTCCGTACCGTAATCACGATGCCAATCGCGTTCACAATCAAGCCGAGCGCGATGAACGCGTATTTCCATTCATTGAGAAATGCGATCGCGCCCGACAAACTGCTCGCGCCCGTCAGCGCGACGAGCGGCGCGAGGTCGATCAAGTGATGCGCGCAGCACGCGACCATGCCGAGCGTGGAGGTGCCTGTGCCTGCGCCTGTTGTCACGGTTGCCCCTGTTGCTTTCGCCGCGCTCACGCGCAGACTCAGATAAACGTACAATCCAATCTGCGCGCCAAATCCCAGCGCGACCAATCCAACCCACAACCAATCTTGTCCCGCTTGCCGCATCGCATGCGCGAAATCTTGGAACGCAGTCAGGATGAGGACGTACATCCCGAACATCGCGCCTGCGGCGAGGGTTCCCGCGAAAATCGGAGCGGCTTGCGGCGCAAGATGATTCGACCGCGCAGGCATGTGCGTCGCAGTCAGCGCTCGCGCGCTGAACCATCCCGCAGTCAGCCAAATCGCGACGATGAATCCGACGTTGGCGAATCCGCTCGTCGGCGCAATCAAAGCGAGCGGCAGTCCGAGCAGCAAACTTGCCGACGCGATGAGCGCGACCAGTACGCTCACATCGAATTTGCCGCGCAGAAAAGTATCGAACGCCGCGCGATAGAACCGCCACGCGAGACCATAGCCGCCGACGACAAAAGTCACGACGACGACGAGCGGCACGTGCAGCGCGCCCAATGCGAATAGACCCGCGTGCGCGCCCGCACTCAGCAGACTGAGCAGCGCCAACGCGACAATCGCCAGCGTGCGGACGACAAAGGGACGCGTTGGATTCGGCGCGGGGCGGTCAGCCACGCGCAAGCCGAGCGCGGCGATGGCGTTTTCGTATGCGGAACGCTGCGCGCGTTCGCCAAGCACATCCAGTACGATTTGCTGCGTCTTGAGATTAGCCGTCGCGCGCGCCACTCCATCGGCGCGCTCTAGAACTTGTTCGACGGTCCGCGCCGAACTCGCGTAGAGCAAATCGCCGACGTTCAGCGCGACGCGTTCCAGCGGCGCGTCGAACCCCTCGTTGCGTACTGCGCCTAACATTGCCGCGCCCGACACGCGCGTCGGATCGTACACGACGGTCGCGCGCTCGGTTGCATAGTTCACGTGAGCCGCGATGACTCCATCGAGCCGCGCGAGCGCGCGTTCGATGGTGATCGCGCAATTCGCGCAAGTCATTCCTTGAATCGCAAACGTTATCGTATGGGTGCTCATATCGGACGCTTTCATTTTAAGAGCGAGGGTGTCATTTCGCCGCCGCCGTTCGCCGAGTTTTCGGATGAGCAAATTGGCGCGTTAGCGCGGCGCCCAGTTCGATGCGATCTGTAATTTCTTGAGCGGCTGAGTGGGATCGTTCGTCTTGAGCGGAATCTCGAACAGGTGCGGTCCCCCCATTCCTTCGTGCATCACAATATCTGTGTAGATCGTTGTGGATTGACCTGGCGGCAAAATCGTCTGACCGACGATGATTTCGGACGGTCAGCAGCCCTCCAACAGTACGGCGACGCGCGGCGTTTCGAGTTTCAGCGTCCCGTCGCCAACATTTTTCACATTGAACACCACGCGCACGGGCTGATCGAAGACGCGGTTCCCCGCGTCGATCTTTTCGCGATCTACTTGCAAGCGCGGACCCACCGCGCCCACGACATTGGGTTGCGCCTGTGTGGATATTACGTACGCCGCGGCGACTCCGACAAACAAGACGAGCGCGGCAAGTGTGATCGCGCGCAAGAGTGTTTGCTGGCGCGCTTGCCGCGCGCGGTGGCGTTCGCGCTCGGCGCTCCGCGCCTGCGTCCGCCGCATCAGTTTTTCTGCCATTACTTCTCCTTTCGATTATTTCTGTTCGTTCAATCCGTAATCCAACACAAACGACCGAATGTAACTGATTACTTCCCACATTTCTTGATCGGTGTACAGCGTGCGCCACTCGGGCATGCCCGTACCCATTCCGCCGCGAACGATTTTGCCCTGCAGCAACACGTCGCTTGCGCTGAGCATCTGCGAGGCGTCGGTGAAATCGGCGGGACCGCGCTTCAAACTCGGATCCATCGCGGCAAGCCCGGGCAAATTTCTGCCTGCGGGCCCGTTCCCCTTGCCCGATTCGCCGTGACACGCCGCGCAGTCGCGCGCGAATAATTTTTGCCCCCGCGCAATCGCGTCATTGCCCGCCGCGCGCTGCCACGCGAACGCGAGCGCGTCCCACAATTGCGCGTCGCTGTACGATTTCAGCGCGGGATCGCCGCGCAGTTTTGCAAACACCGCGCTCGGCGAATTCACACGCGCATCGTCGGCGATAGCGAGATTGAGCAGCGCGCCGCGCGTGGCGGACGGACGCAACGCGGGCGCGTTCGGCGCGGGATGCGGCGCGTCAATGTCAATCCCGAGTCGTTGATAAAGCGGCGACGCGAAAGTGGGCAGCGGCGGATTCGGATTCGCGGGATCGATCACTTCGATCACGCCACGCATCCGCCAATGATCCGCGCTGCACCAACGCGTACATGCGAACGGGTAACGTCCCGCGCGCGCCGCCGTGAATTCGATTTCTTCGACGTGTCCTGGCAATATTTCGTCCGCGCGAATTCCGAGCGCGGGGATTTCAAAACCGTGAATGACATCGGGCGATGAAATTCGCAGACGTATGCGCTCGCCTGCGCGCACGCGTATCGTGTCGGGCGACCAACCGCCGTTGTTCGGCGCGTTTGCGGTGAGCGCGATGACGCGCGCGTCCGCCGTGTTCGTCCGCCACGCCTGGTACGCGAACAGCGACGCGGGGAACGCGATGAAGATGAGCAAGACGATAATCAGAGCAAAGAGTTCGTTCTTCATTTCAGATCTCAGATTTCAGATTTCAAATTGCAGATTGAAAACCAGAATCTGAAATCTGAAATGCGCAATTACACGTAGAGCCATATCAGCGCCAGCGTGAACATCACGCAGAACGCGACAATCGGCCGCGCGGCGCGGGTTCGTACGCGAATTGTCGCGCGCTGATTTCGATGCGATGTGTTTGCGACGCAGACGCGGCAATCGGCAAAGGCGTCGCAATGACGAGGAGAGCGAGCAAACCCGCGATTGCCAGCGGCAAAAAACTATGAACATCCGCAGTTTACAATACGCTAGCATCGCGCGCACGCGCAATCTCGCTTATCGACGAGTACGCCATTTGGCGTATTACCCAAAACAAAAAAACGACGCAGCCCCGCGTCGTTTCTAATCTCCACTCTCCAATCTCTAATTTCCAATCGAACAACTGCGCGTGTTCTTGCATTCCCATCAAGCCAAGGTGTCCCGCGCGCGCATACGCCGTCGGCGCGGCGGGAGAATCAAAGCCGCCGCCGTCGTCCTCGATGGTCGCCGTCGCCTCGTGCGCGTCGAACGCGAGCGTCACCGCAATATTTTGCGCCCGTGCGCGCTTTGCCGCGTTGCGTAATGCCTCTTGCGCGATGCGATAGAGCGCGAGTTTGCGTTCCGCGTCCAGCCGCGCTTCTTCGCCCGTGACCTCAAACCGCGCGTTCGCCTCGCGCGTCAACATTTCGAGAATACATACCGCCGCGCGGTATGTTCGCGATCAGAAACTTGCGCGCGTGTTCGTCGTGGGCGATTCATCGCCGCCCCGTGCGCTGAAGCGCATACTGCGAACGCCAAGTTTCTGGGTACTGACCCACTTTTGTCTCACCGCGAACAACACCGCGTGAATCTTAACACACTCGACGGCGATATGCGAACGCAAACTCGCCGCGTCCACGCGGGACGCGGCGAGAACGACATCTGTAGGATCGTAGACCTGCGCGGTCTCGGAGACCTCACAGGTCTGAGAGGGAATCGCAATGGTCATCACACGCGCGCGTCCACGTTCTTGGTTTTTGCGCCCGCGATGATGAGCGCGCGATGAAATTCGCGAACGATGCCTGTAGACAACCAGTACTTTTCAAACAATACTTTGCCCCAATGCCACACCGCGCTCGGCGGCTCCAATTTCACCATCGGGTTGGGCGTCGCGTAGAAATTTCCTGCGCCCATTGCCGCCGCGCCGCCGCCGATTTCGACCATGCAGTAGCCGTTTCCATCGAATGCCGCGTTCGAGGCGCGTCCTTCGATTTCTGCCGCGATGTTAGCGGCGACGACCTCGCCTTGCGCGTGCGCAAAGACACCTGCCTTGGGCAAATTCAGCGGCGCATCGGGCTTCCAGCGACCAGACAGCGCAATGGCCGCCGCGTCGCCAATAGCAAACACGTTCGCGTGTTTCGTCTTGAGCGATGCGCCGTCGACGGGAATCCAGCCCGCGTCGTTCGCCAGTCCCGCCGCGCGCGCGATGCGAGAGCCAACGTGCGGCGGAATCGCGACGAGCAAATCGTACGGCGCGCGGGTGTTCTCGAATGTCAGTTCGTTGTTCGCGCCGTCCACGCTCTTGAGTTGCGTGAGCGGATGAAACGCGATGCCCGCGCGTTCCAAAATATTCTTCAACTCACCGCCGAGAGTGGGACCTGCGACAGGCATCGGCAGCGGCTCGGGCGTGTACACGTCCATCTGCGCGCGGACGCCGCGTGAATCAAGATACGACTTCAACAACAGCGCGGTTTCGTACGGCGCGGCGGGACATTTGTACGGCAAGCGCGCGACTGTCACCGCCACGCGCCCGCCTTTGAATTGCTGGATCGCCTCCCACAGTTTGGTCGCGCCCGCGAGGGTGTACGCCGTGTGCGCGCCGTCGAGTCCAGGCAGAGTTTCAGGCGCGAGGGTTGCGCCGAGCGCGCAGACCAGATAATCGAAAGCGAATTCGCGTTCGCCCGCGGTTGTTTTTCGCGCACTCAAATCAATCGCGCCGACCTCGGCGTTCACCAACTCGATCCGCGGGTGAAGCAGGCGACGCAAATCGGTCGCGACTTGTGCGCGCTTGCGCGCGCCGATCATCACCCAGAGAAACGACGGCGCGAATTCGTGCCGCGCGTTTTTGTCAATGACGATGATGCGATGTTCGGGCGGGAGTTGTTTGGCGAGCGCGTTCGCGGTCACGATGCCGCCGACGCCGCCGCCGAGAATGAGGATCGTTTTGCCAGTCATCAGCAGTCCTTTCCTTCGTCAGAATCATCCTGTTTTCATCCTACAATGCCCCGATCACTTGTTCGTGTTGCTCGAATAATTCGACCAACTGCGCGTAATCGACGGCGCGCACGCCATCCCACAACGCGGCAGACGCGAAGCCGCGCAACGCCAAATCCTCGCGCAACGCATACGTGGCAATTCCCGCTTGCAGAGCAGAGACAACGGGAGCGATCTGATTTCCGCGCGTGCCTGCCAACACGGCGTCTTGTGCGAGGAAGATGGAAACTGCTCGCCCTTGCGCGCGCATCTGTTGCGCGATTTGAAATGCGTTGCTCAAGTTGGAACTCGACGGCGCGCTGTTCACCCACACCAAAACGGATTTCATCTCGCGTCTCCTCAATAAACCATCACCGCGTCCGCGTCGGCGAGCAGTTGCGCGAGCGCGTCATCTTCGATCCATTGCGCGCCCGCGATGAACTGCGCGTTATCCTGCCAGCCGCGCGCGCGCGCCGACGGCGCGTGAATGTAGAGGCGCGCGCCTTTGGCGAGGTGTTGTGACCAGACCGGCGAGAGAGCGGTCCAATCTGTGCCCGCGACGTTCTGCTCCGCGCGCGCAGCGTACACCCCGTCATCCAGCAGCACCGCGCACGCATCCAATTTCTCCGCCAGCGCGCCACCCAAGTGTCTGAGCGCTTCCGCCGCATGAATCTGTCCGAAGGGTGGGCGGCGAATGAGAATGCACAAGGAATTTTTCATCGCTCTGCTCCACGTTACGTCCCAAGCGTTACAACGACATCGCTGTTCTTCACCAAGCCGAACAGTCGCTTCATCGAACTCGGCGACGCGCCAGAGACAATCTGCTCCGCGCTAATGCCACGAAAATTCAAGCACGTGCCGCAGAGTTCGACGCACAAGCCGCGCGCGATGAGTTCGGCGAATTCTTTTTCGGCGTGCGGAAGACCGCGCGCTTGGTGATTGCGCGTAAAGTTATAGACGCCGTCTGCCGAAGCGAAAAGGTTCACCGCCCAACGCTTATCCAGCGCGGCGCGGGCAACGCGAATAGCGGTATGCGTGTTTTCATGCGAGTACGGCGGCGTGGTGAGAAAGAGGGTCAGCGTTTTCATGTCGCTTTTCTCCTTGCCGCACCGCGCGCCGCGCGCGCAATCTCGATGTGCTCATCGGCTTGTTCCGCGAGCACTTGGCGAATCAAATCGCACGCGCGAATGATCTTGGGGTTGGCGACGCGATAGTACACGGTGGTACCTTCGCGTCGCGTGGTGACGATACCTTTGTTGCGAAGGACAGCTAGATGTTGAGAAACATTGGCTTGATTCAGTCCGGTCTGTTCGGCGAGTTCATTGACGCGCCGCTCGCCTTCGCGCAAAAGGTTGAGAATGTCGAGACGTACCGGGCTGGCAAGTGTCTGACACAATTCGGCGTGGCGCTGCAAAAGCAAGCGATCCATCGTTCAGTCTCCATTATAATATGCGTATCTATGCACATTATAATGGACAATGGATCGCCTGTCAAGTTGGCTGAAACGCCCGCGCGCGCGTTTCAGAATCTATGCGCCGAGCGTGCGTTTCATTTCATCGAATTGTTCCTTGGTGATTTTACCTTTGGCGTAGCGCGCCCGCAAAATCGCCAAGGGGGGTTTGCCCCGATGTAGGCGGCGCCGCCGCGCCTTGGTTGCTGCGCGCGAGCGTGACGACGAGCCACGCCGCGCCGCCGATGACCAACACCCAGAAGGCGATCATCAGCAAACCGCCGAAGACCATTCCGCCGCCGAGTCCAAATCCGCCCATCATTTTCGTTTTCTCCTTTGTATTCCGCGCCCTCATTGCGGGCACGAGTTATTCGATTTTACCGATCGGGTTTACGCTTGAATCGAATAATTCCGCATCAACCCTTGATCCTCGTGTTCCAAATTGTGACAGTGATACAAATACAATCCTGGGAAATCCTCGAATCGCATCAACAACTTGACGCGTTCGCTGGGCCACAACAGCACGGTGTCTTTCCAACCAGCGTCCACGTACCCCGCGCGCACGGTTTCCCAAACCGATTGGAATTGCGGCGCGATTTGTCGTTCGACGACCTGGAACTGAACGCCGTGAATGTGCATTGGATGCGCCATTTGATCCATGCTGTTCGTCTGATTCACAAACTCCCACGCTTCGAGCGTGTTGAGTTTGACGATTTCATCGGACGCGACGCCTTCCATTTCGAACCCGCGCCCGTTGATCGTCCACGTCAGCATACGTGGCATCGCGATACCGAACGCGCGCGGGCTTTGGCGATTGATCGCGTCGTCGAGCCGATAGCGTTGAATCGCGCTGAGACGTTCGGGCAAGGTTGGACTGTCTTTGCTCTCGCGATCAACCTTGACGCGCAGAATCGTGAATTCCGCGCCGTGCGGCAAAGCGGCGTTGGTTGTTTCACCCATCATCCCGTGCCCCATCATCCCGCCGCCCATCATTCCCGATTCCGCGCCTGAAAACGCGAGACTCTGCAATTTCAATTCGCTGCCCACGCGCCGGTTGCTGAAATCCGCCCACAGTTCGACGCGCTCGCCAGGTCCGAGCGTCACGTAACTTTTTTGCGCGGGCTTTTCGAGCAAGCCGCCATCGGTGGCAATGACGGTCAACGGCGCGCCATCCTCCCACGCGAGTTTGTAGATGCGCGCGTTCGAGCCATTCAGGACGCGGAAACGATAGGCGCGCGTCGCAACGTTCAGCGCGAAATCGGGGCGCCCGTTGACGAGAATGCGGTCGCCGAGAAAACCCATCGTCTGATCCATCGGATTCGTTACATAGACCAATTGATTCGCCGCGTTGAACGCGCGGTCCTGAATGACGAGCGGCACATCGAATTCGCCGCTGGGCAAATGGGCTTCCGTCTCTTCGCCGTCCGAAATCAGGAACAAGCCCGCGAGTCCCGCGTATGCCTGAAACCCAGTCCGTTGATGCGGATGCGGATGAAACCAGTACGTCCCCGCGCGGTTGCGAATCTCGAAATCGTACACGTACGCTTGTCCCGGCTGGATCGCGTAACGCGGATGCCCGTCCATTTCAGGTGGCACGCGCAGACCATGCCAATGAATGATCGTCGGCTCGCCCAGCGCATTCTTCAAATGGACGCGAAGTTTCTGCCCGCGCTTGGCGCGAATGATCGGACCGAGATAACTGTTCGGAATCGCTTGCAAATTGGCAGAGTCGCCCTTCAGCGCCGCGCCGTCGTACTTCCACACGCGCGTCGGCTGACCTGGCAAGATGTTCGTTTGCGTTTCGGTCGCGGTCAATTCAAGTTCGACATCGGGAACAAAATTCCTGTTGGCGCGAACGGGTTGCGCCGTTCCTGGAAAAAACGGCGCAACTCCGCAACCGGTTAATCCTGTTATCGCCAACGCGCCTGCGCCAACGCCGAATAGTTTCAGAAATTCTCTGCGCGTCAGGTGTGGCATCATTTTTTACGCTCCCAAATCGCGCTTGATCGAATCGAATTGTTCTTTGGTGATTTCGCCGCGCGCATATCGCGCTTTCAAAATGTCCAACGGCGATTCGCTCGATCCGATGGATAGCCCGCCGCGCTGAGCGCTAGTCGAAGCGTTTGCATTGCGCACGAGCCAGACGACGAGCAGAACGATGCCGCCGATGATGAGCGCCCAGACGACGAGCGAGATAATCGCGCCGAGTGGATTGAATCCATAACCGCCCATCATTCCACCGTATCCGCCGTAGCCGCCCATCATCCCAGGTCCCATCATCCCGAACCCGCCAAACCCCATCATCCCCGCGCCGCCGAGCAGTAAAACCGCCAGTATGACGACAAGAACGATGGCAACAATTGTTGCTGTGTTTTTCATTTTCGTCTCCCTTCCTTTCGTACCTTTTGCGGACATACTATCGAATTGTTGCGAAGATGGTGTGAAGAACGTATGCCATTCTTGTGCGCAAAGTATAACTCGGCACACCGTGTTACGCCACCGCCTTTAGACGCGGATTCACCGCGCCATTTGGCGGGGTGATCATTCAGTCAACTTGGCGTACTTGAGCAGCAGCGCATTCACCGCCACAATCAGCGAACTGCCGCTCATCGCAATCGCGCCGATTTCGGGGCGGAGTCTCAAGCCGAACGCGGGAAAGAAGACGCCCGCCGCAATTGGAAATGCAATCGTGTTGCAGCCCGCCGCCCACCACAAATTTTGCGTCATCCTGCTGACGGTCGCCTTCGATAATTGAATCGCTTTGACGACATCGAATGGTTCGCTCTGCATCAAGACAACGTCGGCGGTTTCCATCGCGACGTCGGTGCCCACTCCAATCGCGATACCAACGTCCGCTTGCGCGAGCGCGGGCACAGCGTAGAACACTTCGCTCTCGAACACGAACGTCGCGGCGATGCTAAAGAGATAGCCCGCGAGCACCGAAAGCGCGACGAGCACCGCCATATTCAGCGCGCGGTTTTGCAATGCGCGCCACGCGCCGACGTAGAAAATCCAGCCGCTGTACAGAATCGGCGGCGTCGCGAGGAGAAACGAAAAGATTTTCGCGTTCAATCCAAAGGGCACGGGCAAAACGATTTTGAAGAAATCGGTGAAGAGCGGCGAGTAGAGAAAAATCGGAATGGCGAAACCCGTTGGCAAACCAGGTTTCCCTATGCGTCCCGTACTTGTCAGGTCAGATGAATTGCGTTATTATTGTGGGCGATGACTCCACCACGCCGACAATGCCTCCGAATCAGGCATCAGTTTCCGGTGCCAGCGTCATGTCCCGGCTTGGCGATCTCAAGAGACGTTTGAGGACGGCGAGGAAAGCGTTGCCCACAAACAAACCACGGGCCTACTCAAGGGCATTGCAGGTACTGGAATACACCCGTTCTCGTCGATTGGAGCAAATAGATGCCTTCCAAAGAACTGCATGTCGTTACCGGTGCGTTCGGCTACTCTGGGAAATACATCGCCGCGCGATTGTTGAACGAAGGGCAGCGCGTTCGCACAATCACCAATTCAACTAACCGCACAAATCCGTTCGGCGGCAAGGTTGAAGCGCATCCATTCAACTTTGACGCGCCAGAAAAGCTGGTCGAGTCGCTGCGCGGCGCGACGGTGCTGTACAACACGTACTGGGTGCGCTTTAACTACCAGACCGCGTTCCAGCACTCCGCCGCCGTCGAGAACACGCGCAAACTTTTCGACGCGGCAAAGCGCGCGGGCGTCGCGCGCGTCGTGCATATTAGCATCACGAATCCGTCCGAAGATTCGCCGCTCGAATATTTCAGCGGCAAGGCGAAACTCGAACGCGCGCTGATCGAGTCGGGTTTGTCGTACGCGATTCTGCGTCCGACGGTGCTTTTTGGCGCGGAAGATATTCTCGTGAACAACATCGCGTGGGCGCTCAGGCATCTGCCTGTCTTCGGCGTCTTTGGCGACGGCGCGTACCGCGTACAGCCGATTTTCGTGGAAGATCTTGCCGCGCTCGCGGTTACACAAGGCAAAGCGCGCGAGAATTGCATCGTCAACGCGATCGGTCCCGAGACGTTCACGTACCGCGAACTCGTGCGCGCGATCGGCGAGATCATCGGCGCGCGGCGACCGATCATCGGCGTACCGTCGTGGTTCGGCTACGTCGTCGGCTCGCTCATCAGCCGCTTGCAAGGCGACGTGTTCATCACGCGCGAAGAGATCGAAGGATTGATGCGCGATTTGCTCTACGTCGACGCGCCGCCTGCGGGGCAAACGAAACTCACGGATTGGGCGCGCGCGAATGCGGCATCGCTTGGCGTCAAGTACGCGAGTGAGTTGGCGCGGCGACGTGATCGTTTATCGAATTACGAAAATCTTTAGCCACAGAGGATGCAGTGCGTATCGAATTTCTGGAATGGGATGATTATCGTATTGAGCACCTCGCGTTTCACGATGTTGAGCCAGAAGAAGTCTGGGAGGTGTGCGCGAGTCGCAATCACCGCGCGCATCGTGAAGGCAAAGAGCGTTATCGCGTCTATGGGCAAACGCTTGATGGACGTTATTTGTTCATCGTGCTGGAACGCGTCAGCGGAAATGTGTTCAAGCCGATTACCGCGCGCGATATGAATGCAAATGAAAAGCGGAATTACCACAAGTTGGTCAAGGGAAAGCGAGCAAGCAAATGAAAACCAAACGGATCCGAGAGTTAAAGGCAAATCTGTACAAAACCGAAGCGGAGGTGTGGGACAAGCGCGATACGTCCCAGCAAATGAAAGACGATGACGCGTGGTTCACATTTGAAATTGCGCCGCACGAAGATCGTTGTTCACGTTGCGGATCGCAAATGCGCGCGCAAGCGATTGATCTCCATCTGCTCGGCAATCGCGTGACTCTGCATCACATTCAACTACTCGTCTGTCCAACCTGTCAACATGTTCAAATGCCTCGCGCAGTCGAGCAATTTTCAAAAGAAATCGAGGCAACTGCACTCAAAGTCGGCTTGGTGAAACAAGCCGCGTAAAATCAAAAATCCACTGAGGTCAATCGAATGACAGCAACATCAAAAGTGGCAGTCCTTCGTACCAAACCCGAAACCGTCTTGCGGGATTATCAACGCTTGTTCGAACTCGTGGGCGGCGCGCACGCGCTCGATCCGCGCGCGACGACGATCCTGAAAGACAATATCACTTGGCATTTCCCGATGCCGAGCGCGAACACGACGCCCTGGCAACTTGAAGGAACGATTCTCGCGTTGCGCGGCGCGGGGTTCAACGATGTTGTCTGCGTGCAAAATCAAACCGTGATCACGAACGCGTTCAAAGGTGAAGACCTCAATCGCTATGTGCCGATCTTTCGACACTACGAAATTCCCGTGCGCTACAATTTTCGCGCGCAAGACATGACCTGGGTGCCGTACAAGCCCAAAGCCAAGATGCTCGCGCTCGATCACATTTATCCCGAAGGCATCCACATCCCCGATTATTTCGCGGGCAAGAACATCGTGCATTTGCCGACGGTCAAGACGCACTTGTACACGACGACGACGGGCGCGATGAAAAACGCGTTCGGCGGTTTGCTGAGCAAGTATCGCCATTACACACATTCGTGGATTCACGAGACGCTGGTTGATTTGCTCGCGATTCAAAAAGAAATCCACCCAGGGATTTTCGCGGTGATGGATGGCACGACGGCGGGCAATGGTTGTGGTCCGCGCTTGATGGAGCCAATCGTCAAGAACGTCATTCTTGCGTCCAGCGATCAAGTCGCGATTGACGCGGTCGCGGCAAAGATGATGGGCTTTGATCCGCTCGGCATCAAGTACATTCGCCTCGCGCACGATCAAGGGCTGGGCGTCGGCGATCCGCGCGAAATCGAATTGGTGGGCGACGATGTTTCGAACGAGAATTGGGGATTCAAGGTTGGCATTAGCACGCACACGTTCCTCGCGTGGCTGGCGTGGTACGGTCCGACGCGCGTGTTGCAAAAACTGCTTTTCCGCACGCCCATTGTCGTCATCCCCACATTCATCGGCGAAGTCGAGCAGGATTATCTGTACTGGCCCCTCAAATACAAAAGCGTCGCGGAACATTGGCGCGCGACGACGACCTGGGGGCGGTTGTTCCAAAAATATCAGCAAGAAGGTGTGCTGGCGGCGCAAGTCAAATGAGCCAAACGTGCCAAAGTTGCCAAATGTGCCAAAAATTCTCGCGGATGTTTTTCGCGTACTTTCGTGACCTTTCGCGTCCTTTCGCGATACAATTGGAGAGAAGATGATTACTCGCATTGACCACATCGGCATTGCAATTCAAAACATCAACGACGCGCTCAAGTTTTTCCAAGACGCACTTGGGATCGAACTCGATCACGTCGCGCTGGAGGAAGGCGGGCGCACGCGCGTCGCGTTTATGCCTGTCGGCGCGTCGGACGTGGAACTGGTCGAGCCGCAGGATGAGGAAAGCGGTCTTGGCAAATTTCTCGCCAAGCGCGGCGAAGGCGTGCATCATATTTGTTTCGAGGTGGACGACATTGATGCCGCGCTCGCGCGTTTGAAAGAACATGGCGCGCAGTTGATTGACGAAACGCCGCGCACGAACGCGAAAGGAATGCGCTACGCGTTCGTTCATCCCAAGAGCGCGCATGGAGTGTTGATTGAGTTGTATCAAAAATGACGGAGGACGGAAGACGAAAGGCGAAGGCTTGCCTTCGTCCTTCGTCTTCCATCTTTCGGCAGGCAGGGAGGGAGGAACAACGATGTTCGATAAGCAAGAACTCACCGCGATCAAACGCGCAAAAGATCGCTGGGAAGAAACGACGTTGCAGCAAACACTCGCGCGTTCGCCTGAACGCCGCGTGAAATTTATCACCGCATCGTCCGAAGAAATTGATCGCCTTTACACCCCGTTCGATCTCGCGGCGGTGGATTACAATCGCGATATCGGAATGCCTGGCGAATATCCGTACACGCGCGGCGTCCATTCGACGATGTATCGCGGGCGTCCCTGGACGATGCGAATGTTCGCGGGCTTTGGTACCGCCGAGGAAACGAACGCGCGCTTTAAATATTTGCTCGAACACGGCGAGACGGGTCTCTCGACCGCGTTCGATATGCCGACGCTCTACGGCTACGACACCGATTCCCCACGCGCGGTCGGCGAGTTTGGCAAATGCGGCGTCGCGATTTCGTCGCTCGCGGATATGGAAATTCTTTTCGACGGAATTCCCGTTGACGCGGTGACCACCTCGATGACAATCAACTCGCCCGCCGCGATTATCTGGGCGATGTACATCGCGGCAGCGGAAAAGCGCGGCATCCCGCGCGCGCAACTCGGCGGCACGATTCAGAACGACATCCTCAAAGAGTACATTGCGCAAAAAGAATTCATCTTCCCGCCGAATCCCTCGATGCGCCTCGTCGTGGACACGATGGAATTTGGCACGCGCGAAATGCCGCTCTGGAATACGATTTCGATTTCGGGCTATCACATTCGCGAAGCGGGCGCGACTGCCGCGCAGGAACTCGCGTTCACGCTCGCCGATGGGATGGAGTACGTGCGCTGGGGGATCGCGCGCGGAATGAACGTGGACGATTTCGCGCCGCGCCTCTCGTTCTTTTTCAACGCGCACAACGATTTCTTCGAAGAGATCGCGAAATATCGCGCGGCGCGGCGGATCTGGGCGCGCTGGATGCGCGAAAAAATCGGCGCGCAGAATCCGCGCTCGTGGCTGATGCGGTTTCACGCGCAGACCGCGGGCGTCTCGCTCACCGCGCAGCAGCCGATGAACAACGTCGTGCGCGTCGCGATTCAAGCGCTGGCAGCGGTGCTGGGCGGCACGCAATCGCTGCACACGAATTCGCTCGACGAAGCGTGGGCGCTGCCAAGCCAGGACGCGGCGACGATTGCGCTTCGCACGCAGCAAATCATCGCGAACGAAGCGGGCGTGACGAACACGGTCGATCCGCTCGGTGGCGCGTACTTTGTCGAGGCGCTGACGAATCGGATGGAGCAAGAGGCGAACGTGTACTTCGACCGCATCGAAAAAATCGGCGGCGTGCTGCCCGCGCTCGAAAAAGGATTCTTCCAGCGCGAAATCGCAGAGAGCGCGGCGCGTTACCAAACCGAAATCGAAAAGAAGGAACGCGTCATCGTCGGCGTGAACGATTACGTCGTGCAGGAAGAGTTGAAAGTGCCGCTGTTGCGCGTCGACGAAGCAGGCGCGCAACGCCAAATCGCGCGCCTGCAAAAAATTCGCCGCGAGCGCGATGGCGCGAAGGTCGGCGCGTGTCTCGACGCGGTGCGCGACGCGGCGAAACGCGAGAACGCGAATTTGATGCCGCCATTCATCGCCGCCGTGAACGTGTACGCGACACTCGGCGAAATTATGGACGTGCTGCGAAAAGTGTGGGGCGAGTACAAGGAGCCGGTGATAGTTTAGGGCGACTGCCGACGACCGACGGCAGACCGCCGACCCTTCGACTTGGCTCAGGGTGCGGTCGGCGGTCGGTCGTCGGCGGTCAGGAGCTTGGAATGGACAACGAAATCATCGCGCAGATGTACGAGTACGGCATCTGGGCAAACAAAAAACTGCTTGACACAGCAAACGCGTTGACGGCTGAACAATTGCGCAAGCCATTCACGAAATTTGAATTCTCGATTCTGGGTTCGTTTGTTCATCTCGTCAGCGCGGAATGGCGTTGGCTGCAATCGTGGAAGGGCGAGCCGATGGGAGAGCGTCTCACGGTGGACGATTTGCCGACGCTCGCCGCGGTCCGCGCGAAATGGGAGCCGCTGTGGGACGAACGCCGCGCGTTCATCGCGTCGCTGACGCCCGAACGATTGGCGCAACCGATTGTGCGCCAAGTGCAAGGTCGCGAGCAAAGCATCATCCTCTGGCACGCGCTCGTCCACGTCGCGAATCACGGCACGCAGCACCGCAGCGAAATCGCGCTGATGCTGACCGACCTGGGGCACTCGCCTGGCGATTTGGATATGGTGTGGTATTTTATGGAGTCGGGCAAAAAGTGAAACGTGGTGCGTGATACGTGATGCGTGAGATAAACGTATCACGCATCACGCATCACGCTTTTGAGTCACTGCGTTACAGAAGGAGACGCTGATGTCCGCCACGCTCCCTGAAGTTCGTGTCGAAGTTGACAGGATTGGCGAGAACAAGTACCGCAGTCGCGCGTGTGATGCTGCGGGCGGCGATTTATGCGCGCACGAATTTGATTTTGACCCCGCGCTGCTCATCCACATCGAGGCGGAAGAGTACCTCGATAAAGGCATCGCGCGCGATTTGAATGATGTGTTGCGGCGTCCCGATTCCGCGCGTGGCGATGCGCGTATCGCGCCGCTCGTCGCGCACGGTCAGCGATTGTTCGGTTATCTGTTTGGCGATGGCGCGGGACTGTCCGCGTACTTGAAGCACGACCCGCTCGCGCGCAGTCGCGGCGCGCGTATCGTGTTGGCTCTGCGACCCGAAGCCGCCGCGCTGTGGGGCGTGCCGTGGGAATATCTCCACGATGGTCGCGAGTTCCTCGCGGTCAGCGGACGATTTTCTGTCGCGCGAATGCCCTGGGCGTTGCGCGAACTCAAGCCCGCGCCAACGCCGTTGCCCCTCCGCATCCTCGTCGTCGTTTCCGCGCCAAAAGGATTGCTTGACCTCGACACCGAAAAGGAAATTGCCTTCATCCAGGACGCGCTCGACGACGCGATTCGGGAAGACAAGGTTCGGCTCGATTTTTTGGAGGAGGCGACGCTCGATTCGTTGCAATACGCGCTGCGTGATGTCGAGCCGCATGTGATTCATTACACGGGACACGGCGCGTTCGGACGATTGTGCTCGCGCTGCGGCTGGCTGAATCATCCGCGCGCGGACGCGTGCGAAGGTTGTCGCAACGATTTGGAGAACGTCGAGCCGACAAGTTATCTCGCGTTGGAAGATGACGAGGGTCGCGCGCATAACGTTGGGGCGCAATTAATTGCGCCCCTACGACAGGCACGCAATCTGCGTCTCGTTTTCCTCTCGGGTTGTCAGACCGCGCGCACGAACGCGCGCGACGCGTTCGCGGGCGTCGCGACGGGCTTGCTCGACGCACAAATCCCTGCGGTGCTCGCGATGCAGTTCAGCATCCTCGACGAATCCGCCATCGCGCTCGCGAAAGCATTTTACACCGCGCTCGGTCGCGGCGACGCGCTCGAAATCGCGCTGAGCGAGGCGCGCCTCGCGCTGAAAAATCGCGCGGACGGACCTGGCAACGATTGGGGCATCCCCGCGCTCTATCTTCGCAGTCACAATCTCCGTTTGATTGCCCCAGGCGCGCGCGTTGAAAAAATCGAACCAACACTGCGATTCGTCAAAGGCGGGTTGCCGCTGCCGCGCGGGTTTGTCGGTCGCAAAGAGGAACGCCGCGAAATTCGCGCCGCGCTGCGCGAGCGCAAGACGATTTACATTCGCGGCATCGGCGGTATCGGCAAGTCCGCGCTCGCGGCGAAGGTGCTGGAGCGACCAGGCGTCGAGTTGGACGGCGCGTTGGTGATTCGCTGTAACGAGGTGATGGCGGCGGAAATCATCGGCAAGGTGGCGGCGTTTCTGCAAGCGCAGGGAGTCGGCGGGCACGTGGATGCCGCCAAGATTCTGATGGACAGTCGGCTGGAGATGGGCGAGCGCGTGCGCAAGGCGGCGACGTTGGTGGAGGCGCGGCGGTATCTTCTCGTGTTTGATAATTTTGAATCGTTGTTCAAGGAGAATTCTGTCATTGCGAGCGAAGCGAAGCAATCCCCAAGTCGCGACTCGGAGATTGCTTCGTCGCAACCCTTCGACTCCGCGACAGAAAACGTCGCTCCGCTCAGGGCGCTCCTCGCAATGACACAAATGGATGCGGAGGTGCGTTCGTTTTTCCGCGCGCTCGTGACCGCGCAATGGCGAACGACCGCGCTGTTCACATCGCGTTTCGCGTGCGATTTGTTCGACGAGGTGCCGCGCGGCAACTGGGTGGATGTGCCGCTCAAAGGATTGAACCAGCGGCAAGCGCTGATGCTGATGAACAACCTGCCGCGCCTGCGCCACGCGCCGCTCGCGGACAAACTCGCGGCGTGGAACAAGGTGGGCGGACACCCCAAGACGATTGAACTGCTGGAAGGTTTTCTCGCCGATTATTCGTTGCGCCAGGTTTTGGAAAATGAGACGATACAAGCGCAGTTGACCGAGGAGTGGGAGCGCTACTTTATGGGCGCGCTCCTCGCGCGCTTGAACGATGCAGAGCGACACGCGCTGACGACGGCGAGCATCTTTGATGGCGCGCTTGACCGCGCGATGCTGGCGCATTGCGGCGCGGACGAAACGATGGCGGCGCGCTGGCACAACCTGAGTTTGGTTCAGCGCGAAGCCGACGCGAACGATGGCACCGCGCGCTACAGTTTGCATCCCGTCGTGCGCGAATTCTTGTTGGGACGCTTGACCGACGATGAGCGACGACGATTGCATCTGCATGCGGCGGGTTTTTATCAGGAGCGGATACTTGCGCCTGTACGAGGACAGTTGCCACCCGAAGCGAAAGGATATGAGCGCGAAGCAGTGACCGAGTTGTTGGGAATGCTCGTCGGGCAGACCGAGAATATGGACTCGGCGCGCGGCGTGATGGAATTGGGTATCGCGTGGCGTGCACATCTCTTTGCGGCAGGGCGGTACGAGGATGCGAATGAAATCGTAAACGTTGTGACTGAAGCGCTTTTGCGCTGGGGGCAGCGCGATTTGCTAAAAAGCTTGTTACGAGATGGCATCGCCACAATCGAAGGTGGCAACAAAGCTGTTGCACAAGGGAACCTTGCTACTTTGTTCATGGAAGAGGGACAGTTGGATGAGGCGCTGACAACTTATGAAGCAACCATACCAGTGCACGAAGCATTGGGAGGAAAGCAACAAATGGCGGCGATGCTGGCGCAAATCGGCGTCGTCTATCAACTGAAAGGTGATTACGACCGAGCAATTACGAAGCAGGAGGCAAGCCTGACCATCAATCGAGAGATGGGGTACGAAAAAGAGCAAGCAAACAATCTGCATCAAATAGCGATGTTTTATCGCTACAAAGGTGACTATACTACTGCGCTCTCTCGTAGTCAGGAAGCAGAAGGCATCTTTCGGAAATTGGACGCCAAAGCAGGTATCGCTGCCACTCTTCATGAGCAAGGTATTATCCTCGGTATGTTGAATCGTCTGGAGGAGGCATTCGTGTTCTTTCAGGAAAGTTTGAAGATTAATCAGCGTAGTGGGAATCAGATGGGTGCAGCGGATGACCTTGGGGAAATAGGCAAATTACTAATGTTCGCGAGACAGATGCGCGAGGCAATTGCGGCAATCACTGAGGCATTGGAGATATATCGGCAAAAAAACAATCCAGCGAAGGTAGGAATGTGTTTGGAGTTTCTTGGGGGCATCCACGAGCAACAAGGGCAGTATGCAGCAGCGTTGGAGAAATACGAGGAGGCGTTGAGGTTGGCGCGGCAGTATTCGTCATCGCAAGACGTGGCGATTGTGGAGCAGCACATCGCGCGGGTGAAGGGGAAGATGGGGAACGGGTAGGGGCGAAGCATTGTTTCGGTTTGCCGACAAACCGAAACAATGCTTCGCCCTTACACGCGGGGGACTGCGCTTAGCCCATACACTCTGTGTGCGCTGTGTAACTGTGAGGGAAACCATGCCATACGATCCGTTCAAACATCACCGTCGTTCCATTCGTCTGCGCGGGTATGATTACACGCAGGCGGGCGCGTATTTTGTCACGCTCCTGGCGCACAACCGCGAATGTCTGTTCGGTGAGGCGAAGCATTTTCCGATTTGTCCGACAAATCGGAAAATGCTTCGCCCCTACAGTCCCTACAACCACACGGCACGCAATCAGGTTCAATCGGCGCAATCATTCAGAATTTCAAATCGGTTTCGACGCGCAAAATCAACCAGTCGCGCGACGCGGCGGGCGCGCCCGTGTGGCATCGCAATTATTACGAACACATCATTCGCAGCGAAAAATCCCTGGAGGCGATTCGTCGCTACATCGAAAGCAATCCCGCGAATTGGGCGCAAGACGAGGAAAATCCAAGACGTCAGTAAGGGCGAAGCATTTTTCGCCTTCTGAGCAGAGCGCAGGGAAGTCGAAGGACAGCGAAAAATGCTTCGCCCCTACACCATAAACCTGAGATGGAGAATCCAATGCAAACTGTTTCACTGAAACTTTCGCCCACCGAATTTCACTTCCGCGCCAAACGCTTGCTCGACCACATCAAACGCCAGCAATTGAGCGGCGCGGTTTTGTTCGACAACTTTCACGTCACGTACTACACGGGCTTTGCGTTCATCCCCACCGAACGCCCAATTTGTTTCGCGATGAACGCGGACGGCGAGCGCGCGCTCTTCGTCCCGCGCCTCGAAGTCGAACACGCGAAAGCGGAAGCGCAAGCCGAGCGCGTCGAGTCGTACGTCGAATACCCCGGCAATCCGCATCCGATGAAACAGTTTGCGGAGATTCTGCGGCGATTGGAGATTCGCGAAAAAATTGGCGCGGACAACGACGGTTATCCCTGGATTCTCGGTTATCAAGGCGAAGCGTTGTCGTCGCTCACGGGCGCGCAAATCATCGCCGTAAATCCGTTCGTCGAGCATCAGATGATGCTCAAGAGCGACGCGGAAATCGCGCTGATTCGCGAGAGTTGCAAGTGGGGCAATCTCGCGCATCGCCTCCTGCAAAAGTACACGCGCGTCGGCGCGAACGAAACGGAAGTGAGCATACGCGCGGGTAACGAAGCGACGCTCGCGATGATTGACGCGCTCGGTTCGCTGTATCGCTCGCAAAGCATGTGGTCGCGCGGCGCGAGCGCGGGGTATCGCGGGCAAATCGGGCGCAACGCGGCGATTCCGCACGCGCTCACGACGAACGCGATCTTCATGCCAGGCGATGTGCTCGTCAGCGGTGCGAACGCGCCGATGTGGGGGTACAACTCGGAACTCGAGCGCACGATGATTATCGGCGCGGCGAGCGCGGAGCAAAAGAAATTCTTCGAGCATACTGTCGCGCTGCAAGACACCGCGCTCGCCGCGATCAAGCCAGGCGCGAAATGCGGCGACGTTGACTGCGCGGTGCGCGCGTATTTCGACCAGCACGATCTGATGTCGTACTGGCGACATCATTCGGGACACGCCATCGGCTTGCGTTATCACGAAGGACCGTTCCTGGACGTGGGCGACGATACGACAATCGAACCCGGGATGGTTTTCACCGTTGAGCCAGGTTTGTACGCGCCGCACCCTTCGACAAGCTCAGGGCAAGCCGTCGGCGGCTTTCGCCATTCCGATACCGTCGTGGTTACCCAAGACGGAATCGAGGCGTTGACGTACTATCCGCGCGATCTCGCAAGTTTGACGATTCCTGTGTGAGGAGAAGGGATGAGAAGGGATAAGAAGGCGTAGAAGGCATGAGAAGGCGGGAGAAGGCAAAGAAGGCAGCGAAGGCGCGCGAGCCCTTTTGCCCTCTTCGCCGTCTTTGCCTTCTGATGCCCTCTTATGCCTTCTATCCCTTCTCGGCTTTGCAAGAAATTGTGGGAGAAGAAAATGACCGCACAAACACTCGATCCCAGCGAAGTCCGTTTCTTCAGCGGCAATGCCAACCCGCAACTCGCCGCCGACATCGCGATCTGTCTCGGGGTGCCGCTCGACCCGACGCTCATCACGCGTTTCAGCAACGACGATTTGTACATTCAACTCGGCGCGAGCGTGCGCGGACGGTACGTCTTCATCATCCAATCGCTCTCGCCGCCCGTGAACGATCATTTGATGGAACTCTTGATGATGCTCGATATCGCGCGCTCGGCGGCGGCGAAACAAGTCCACGCGATCATTCCATACTTTTCGTTTGCGCGTTCCGACAAAAAAGATGCGCCGCGCATTTGCATCACCGCGCGCCTCGTCGCCGATTTGTTGCAAGCGGCAGGCGCGACGCACGTGATGACGATGGTGCTCCACGCGCCGCAGGTGCACGGCTTTTTCAGCGTGCCGACCGATCCACTCACCAGCCGTCCCGTTTTCCATCAGCATTTTCAATCCGAGGATTTGTCCAGTACGATTGTCGTCGCGCCCGACATGGGGCACGCCAAATCCGCCGCGCGCTTCGCCAAAGACCTGGGACTGCCGATCACCGCGGGCGACAAGGAGCGTATTTCTGATACGGAAGTCCGCATCACGATTGTCGGGCGGCAAGTGAACGGCTTCAAGCGCGCGCTCGTGTACGACGACGAAATCGCGACCGGCGGATCGATTTTGGAACTCAGTCGGTTGTTGTTCGAACAAGGCGTTCGAGAAATCTGGATCGCATGCACGCACGGCGTTTTTACGCGCGGCGCGCTCGAACGTCTTGCCGCGCTGCCGCAGATCACACGGATCGTGACAACCGACACGGTGACGATTCCGCCCGCAAAGCGGCACCCGAAATTGCAAGTGCTGTCGGTCGCGCACGTCTTCGCCGACGCGATCCGCCGCAATTATTTGCGCCAATCGATCGGCGATCTGTTCGTGTTTGGGGAGGAGGACAAGTAGGACAAATCCTGCCCTGAGCGAAGTCGAAGGGTTGTAAATTCATCCTACGCGCACGACGAAAGGAGTTTACCATGAACGACCAAATTCTCGACTGGCTGCTCGAAAAAGACAATCCCTCGGTGCGCTATTTCGCGCTGCGCGATTTGCTGGAGCGCGCGGAAGACGACCGCGACGCGCAAGCCGCGCGCCGCGCGATTATGCGGAGCGCGCCAGCGCAAAAAATTCTCGCCGCGCAAAAGCCGGAGGGCTATTGGCGTAAGCCGGGTTCGGGCTATGCCGGCAAATATCAAGCCACTACGTGGCAAATCCTGTTCCTCGCCGAGTTGGGCGCGGACGGTCACAATCGGCAGGTGCGGCGCGGCGTCGAGTACGTGTTGGAACATTCGCAAGCGCGCCACGGCGGATTTTCTTTCTCGTCAAATCTCGCGCCGAGCGGCGCGGTGCATTGCCTAAACGGCAACTTGGTCTGGGCGCTCGTCGCGCTCGGGTACGGCGGCGATGCGCGCGTCGCGCACGCGGTCGATTGGCTCGCCGGATCGATCACGGGCGACGATTTTGACGCGTACTACGCGTCCACTACGTCGGGTCCCGGTTTTGAGTGCGCGATCAATATGCGGCAGCCGTGCGCGTGGGGCGCGGTCAAGGCGTTGCGCGCGCTCGCGAATTTGCCCGCCGCGCTGCAAACGCGCATAGTGAAAAAAGCGATCGCGCAGACCGTCGAATTTTTGCTCAGCCGCGATCTGGCAAAAGCCGATTATCCGTACACCGAACGCGTCAGCGGCGAGTGGTTCAAGTTTGGCTTTCCGCTGTCGTACACTTCCGACGTTTTGGAAGCGTTGCTCGCGCTGGCGGAAGCCGGACACGCGCGCGATCCGCGCTTGAAAAATGCAATCGCGTTGGTGTTGTCCAAGCGCGACGCGGATGGGCGCTGGGCGTTGAAGCACAGTCTGAACGGCAGGATGTGGGTGGACATTGAAAAGAAAGGGAAACCGAGCAAGTGGATCACGCTCCGCGCGCGGCGCGTGTTGAAGGCGGCGGGGATGGAGTAGAGATTAGAGATTGGCGATTGGAGGGTAAAGATGGACGCGCAAAAGCGGAAATCGGTTGCAGTCGGTTTGCTCGCGCTCGGCGGCGGGATTACGCTACTCATCGTCGCAAGCCGTATCCTTCCCAAAATGATGCGTGGCATGATGCGGTCGATGATGAAGAACATGATGAGCGACGAATGCGGGTTCGATCTATCTGAGAGGTGAAAGAAAATGATGGCGGGATTCGTGGAATCCCAACACGAGAAATGAACGATCGAGTGGAAGGCGCGACGTTCGGGATCGACCTGTGAGTCGGTTCGCGAACGCGCAGGAGGAAAACGATGGAGTGCAAAGAACGACTCGAAAAGTATTTGCGTGACAATGGCGTCGAGTTCAAAGCCGTATCGCATCCCACCGCTTTTACCGCGCAAGAGATTGCCGCCGCCGAACATGTGCCGGGACGCCAGTTCGCCAAAGTTGTGATGGCGCTTGCCGACGGGCAAACGGTGATGCTCGTTTTGCCCGCGAGTCATCACGTTGACTTGCCCAAGTTGAAGAGCGCGCTGAAAGCGAAAGAGGCGCGCCTGGCGAAGGAAAACGAATTCCAGAGCATCTTTCCCGACTGCGACACTGGCGCCATGCCGCCATTTGGGAATCTCTACCACGTTCCAGTATTTGCGGACACCGCGTTGACGACTGATCCGGAGATTGTCTTCAACGCGGGATCGCATCGCGAGACCTTGCGCGTCAAGTACGGCGATTTTGCGCGGCTGGCGAATCCGACCGTCATCACATTCGCGACGCATTTGTGATTTTCACGAGACTTGTGAGGTCTCCGAGACCTCACAAGTCTGGGGAGTTTGCGCGCCGAAATTTGTAACAAGGAGGTTACGATGCTCGACATTCTATTGACCGATGAACAACGCGCACTGCGCGACGAAGCGCGCGCGTTCGCGCGCGAGACGCCGCGCCAACTTTTGCTCGACATGGACGCGGACAAGGTGCGCTATCCGCGCGAGTACGTCCAAAAACTCGCGGCGCAAAATTTGCTTGGCTTGCGCTTTCCGAAAGAATTCGGCGGGCGCGGACTGAACTGGGAGCACGAAGTGCTCGCGCTCGAAGAAATCGGCGTGCTCGGCGCGTCACTCGCGTGTTTGTTTTCGCTGCCTTCGATTGTCGGCGAAGCGCTGAATGTTTTCGGCACGCGCGAACAAAAAGAAAAATGGCTGCGTCCCGCGCTCGCGGGCAACCTGACCGTCGCCGAAGCATTGACCGAACCGCGCGGCGGCTCCGATTTCTTCGGCGCGACGACGCGCGCGATGCGCGTAGCCAATGACTATGTTTTGAATGGACAAAAGCGTTTCATCGTCGGCGCGGAAGGCGCGGACTTTTTCTTCGTCTACGCGCGCACGGGCGACGCGCCGCGCGCGCTGAGCGCGTTCATCGTCGAACGCAATCCGCAGGTCGAGGTGCAGCACGTGTACGGCTTGCTGGGGACGCGCGGCGGCGGCACGGGACGCGTCTATTTTCGCGACGCGCGCGTCCCTGCCGAAAATCTGATCGGGCGCGAGAATGGCGCGGGCGACATCTTCAATCAAATGATGATCCCCGAACGGATGACGAGCGCGGCGGGCGCGTTGGGACTCGCGCGCGCGGCAATCGAAATCGCGGCGCGCTACGCGGACAAGCGGCGCGCGTTCGGGCAAAAGATTCGCGACTTTGAAGCGGTCAGCTTCCAGATCGCGGAAAGCGTCACGCGACTCGACGCGGCGCGCGCGCTCGTGCATCAGACCGCGCGCGCGATTGACGCGAACGATCAGCCCGGTCGCGTGCGGCGGCTCGTCTCCGAATCGAAAAAAGTCGCGACGCAAACCGCGTGGGATGTCGCGAACGCGGCGATGCAAGTGCTGGGCGGCATCGGGTACACCAACGTCTATCCGATTGAGCGGCTTTTGCGCGACGCGCGCTTGATGATGATTTGGACGGGGACGAACGAGATCATGAACCTGGTGATCCAACACGAGTATTACAAGGAATTACTCGCGACAAAATCGTCCGCGCGCGATGTGGAACTGGACGCGGTGAACGCGGAGACGGAAGGGGAGAAGGTGTACGAATAGGCAATCGGGCGATCAGGCAATCGGGCGATCAGGCAATCGGGCGATCAGGCAAT
>DYJA01000004.1 GCA_020723345.1 Candidatus Aquidulcis sp.
CGGCACCGCATCCTTCGACTCCGCGACGAAACCCGTCGCTCCGCGCAGGATGCTCCTCCGGCACCGCATCCTTCGACTCCGCGACGAAACCCGTCGCTCCGCTCAGGATGCTCCTCTCCTGAAAATGGACGGTTGCGCGAGCCGCTGGCTCGCGCTGCGACGGGCGAGCCGCCTGTGCAACATTTCCATCCGAACGCGGGTGAACGCAAGTTCATGAAAAATTACCCAGAAACTTGACGTTCGTAGTATGCGCTTCAGCGCCCACGACGAACAAGCGCGCGCAGTTTCTGACCGCGAACATACTGCCGCGCGGTATGAATTCTCGCAATGACACGTCCACATCCTCGCGTGATGCGCGAATCACTTATGGCAGTTCGGGGTACGCCGCGACCGGCGCGTACACGACGCCGATTAAACTGGGGCCGGTGTGCGCGCCGAGCACTGGAGCAATCGACGTGGTGGGCAGCCAGGCGCACTTGAAAAGTTGATCGAGCCGCGCGCGCAACATCGCCGCGCCGGTTGGATTGGCGCCGTGCATCACTTGAGCGCGCAACGCCGCGCCGGGCGTGTGCTGCGCCGCGATGTGATCGCCGATTTTCGCGATCGCTTGTTCGAGCGTGCGTCCCTGGCTGTGGCTCGCGTACTTGCCGTGTTCTTTTTCGACGCCGATGATCGGTTTCAAGTTCAACACCGAGCCGAGCAATCCTTTCAAGTGACTGATCCGTCCGCCGTGAATCAAGTACTTGAGCGTGGTCAGTGTGAAGAGCGTGTCCGTCGCCGCGCTCACGCGCGCGACGAGATCCAAAATCCTTTCTTTCGACCAGCCCGCTCTTAGCGCGCGCGCGGCGGCTTCGACCTGCCAGCCCTCCGCGCCCGACAGCGTTTTCGTGTCGACGAACGTGACGCGCGCTTCCGGCACGAGATCCGCCCCAGCTTTCGCCGCGTTCAACGTCCCGCTCAAACCAGACGAAATGTGAATCGAGAGAATCTCCGGATCGGTTGCCGCGAGCCGCCGGTAAATTTCGGCGAAATCGCCGGGCGCGGGCTGCGAAGTTGTCGGAAAACTTTCGGTGGCGGCGAGCCGCCGGTAAAATTCGTCCGGTTGAATGTCCACACCGCTGCGGTACGATTTGCCCTCGAGCGTCAGCGTGAGCGGGACAAGATGAATGTCCAATCCCTGCGCCTGCTCCGGCGCGAGATCCATTCCGCGATCACTTACGATTTGCACTTGTGCTCTCCCTCTGAGAAAATTTTGGTGCGGCGCATTATAGCATATTTGGCGAATCTGTCACTTGTTGCCGATGAGCATTTATTGGGGCTGGAGCCACCCCTTTTTGATTGCCGCCAACGCGTACGGCAATGCCTGATTTGCTGGCGCCCAAAGATCGGGCAGATAACCCACACCGTGGCGATCAACCAGATCGGGTTCCAAAAAGAGTTTGTTGTCCAATTGGATCGGCAAACCCGAGTTCGGCAATTTGTAACTCGTCACATCGCCATAGGGATGACAGCCCAGCGAGTTCTCTCCGACAAAAACGACATTCTCTAGTTGCTTGAGATAGCCGACGAACCACTCGGCAGATGAACAGACTCCACGATCAATCAAAACGATGACCAGTTGGCGCGGATTCGGTAAAACCACAAAGCGCGGAATGCGCGTTTCGGTCCAACCGCGTTTCTTTCTTCCTGTTTCGAATTGATCGAGCATTGTTTTGTAATTGTTGTATTGCTCGGGTAACAAACTGCCTTCAGGTCGAAAGATGTTGATCTTGCCCATCACGGTGGTGCGCGTTTGCAATTCAGTGGAGATGTACGGCGATTGAGGGATCGCGCCGGTCAAGTTCCTGATCCAACGGTCTGCCCAACTACTGCTGCCGCCCGGATTGCCGCGCAGATCCAAAATGAAAACTGGTTCACGGCGCAACCCTGTTGCCTCTGCTACAAATTTCTGCAACGCGTTGTCGTCGCCCGATAACCTGCGGGTTGCGATGACAGGGATTCCTTCCTGAGTCGTGCGCGCGTAAATCGTGCGGTCGCTGGCAAACGGCGACCGGTTCCACGCGCCGCGCAGCGTTTCGCGCGAAACATCGCCCGACGATATTTCCAGCGCGAAATCGTCCGGTCGTTTTCGCGCCAAGACGCCCAATTGGTAAACCGGGTCGCCGTGACGATTCAACGTAAACTTGAGGAATTCGCTCGGCGCTTTGCCATTCACCGATTCAAGCCAGCGCTTGCCGCCGCTGCCCCAGTACCAAAAACGATCGTTGTCGCCGAAAAAATCAATGCCGTCCCAGTACCAATAGTCGGCATGTTCGCAAAAGCGATTGCCCGCGATGCTCAAATGGCAATCGGCAAGGAAGGCAAGACGACTACCCAGTTGCTGTTTCAGCCAATCGCTCGACAAGGATTCCTGCGTGGATAATTCGTCGAGCAGCGCGGTTCGCGCGCGTTCGAAATTGTCGTTCTGATTGAACGCGCCATAACCGGCGTAACCATGTTTGAGAAGGAGAAACAGATACTCGATGTCCTCCTCCGCTTGCGCCCGGGTCAGCGATTTGTTCTCTTGCGCTTGAGACAGCGCCAGTTTCGACGCGGCAAGTTCATCCGCCGGATCAGCCAAGAACTGCCATTGCGATAGCCGCTCCTGGAAGACGTTTGCCGGAAGAATTGCGACGGAATGATCGAAATGCAAAGGTTTGACTTGAAGAACGATCGGCGTCGCGGTCGGGACAAGCGTTGGCGGTACGGGGGTGTGGGTCGGTGTGGAGGTAGGAGGCAAGGTGGCAGTGACGGTGGCGGTATGAGTTGGGGGAACGGGTGTGGCAGTCGGCGCGACCGTCGTGGGAGTTGCCGCAGGCGCGGCGCAGCCATACGTCAAGCCGATGAGAATCAGCAGTGCCCCAAGGTTCCTGTGTCTCATGCGGGCTTCTCCTTTTCGCCGGAGTTGTGCCTTGCCGCGCGCTGGATGGCGCGCCGCGCTTGCGCGAAATATTCCGCGTCAATTTCAAAGCCGACAAAGTCCACGCCGAGTTCCACGCACGCGAGCGCGCTGTGTCCGATCCCAAGAAAGGGATCGACGACGAGGCGCGTCCTTTTTACGCCGTGCAGTCGAATGCACAGTTCCGGGATTTTCACCGGAAAAGTCGCGGGGTGTGGACGCTGCGCGGCGCGATCACGAATCGTTTTGTACGGGACGAACCACGCGTTGCCGCGACACCGCTTGTCGCCGCGCGTGTTCCAGCGCGCGATGTTCGTCTTGTCCTGGTATTCGACGCCAATCGCGAGCCGATCCAGTTTTACGTCGCCGCGCTTGGTCAGATGAAAAATGTACTCGTGGCAATCGTTGATATAGCGCGCGCTGTTGATCGGTTTGTAATGCCCGATGGCGACGTCGCGCGTGATGCCGGGGTAATCGCCTACATCGGCTTTCTCGATCGCGATGGATTTTATCCAATGGATGACGTTTTGCAAAACGAAATGCTTTTGCATTTCGGCGACGACTTGAAACGGCACCGCCGGATCGGTCGGCTTGCTGCCGAGATTGAGAAAGAGCGAGCCGTCGTCGCGTAAAGCCGCGCGCACGATTTGCGCCCACTCGCCGAGCCAGGCGATGTACGCGTCGCGCGGCAACGTATCGTCGTACTTTTTGTATTTGATCCCCAGGTTGTACGGCGGCGACGTGACGACGACATCGACGGAGCGCGGCGCGAGGTGCGCGCGCATTCCCGCGAGGCAATCCTGAGAATAAATTGTCGCGGTATGTTCGCGGCGTGATACGTGATACGGGATGCGTGACGCGTGATGCGTGTTGCGTGAAATCTGGGGCATCGGTCTATTTCTCCACTTGCACATTCATCAAAACGATTTGACCACTCGCGGTAACGAATTCGTTCTTCGACGCGGCAAGCATTTCGTTCGTCAACGGATTGTACAGCGCGACGCGCAAAACGTACTCACCCGGCGCGATATTTTGCGGAACGATCACGCGAATCGGCTCGCGCAGAATTTCGCCGGGCGTCCAGCGCGAAGTTCCCCACGCGTTGCCAATGGGCATTTCGTCGGACGATGCGACGAGCACGCCATCTTGCGCGAACAATGCAACGTACAATCGCGCGTCGACGTTCGTCGGCTCGCGCGCTTGCCAATACAAATTCACGTCGAGCGACGCGCCCGCGCGTACTGTCGTCGCGGCTGGCTCGAATCCCAGCAGCGCGATGCGATTGCCGAGTAAAATCTCGCGCCGCGTCGCGGTGGATGGCAGCGCGGTCAGCGGCGCGCGCGTCGTCAGATAACCCTGCACGCGCGCGTACGACTCGCCCGCAAAACCTTCGTCGTCGATGATGC
The DNA here is from genome assembly GCA_020723345.1 of Candidatus Aquidulcis sp. GTDB lineage: Bacteria > Chloroflexota > Anaerolineae > UBA4142 > UBA4142 > VGOB01. The sequence goes on from DYJA01000004.1 coordinate 4,345, forward strand.
GTCCGCGCGTCGCGAGATAATCGCGGACGACGCCGTCGGGATCGACGACGGTATCGTACAGCCGGAGCATCCAAACACGCGGGTGCGCGGCAAAGACGCGGTCGAGCGCGGCGCGCGTTTCGTCGGCGGTGGTCGCGTAGAAATCGGATTCGGGATTGCCCCAGCCCAGGTTCGCCGCGCCGCCGATGGAGCCGGTTTGCAAGATGGTTGCGCCTCCTGAGCGATAGTCGAAGGACGTGTTGCGTGTTGCGTATTCCGTCAATCGTCCGCGCCAATCAACGGGTAAATCGGAATAGTACAGGAACGCGGTGTAGGTGTAGCCCGCGTTGATCAAGATCGCATCGCCCGGTCGCCAGTGTTCGGCGAGATAATGCGCCGTGCCGCGCAAATCGTCTTTGGCGTAGTGCGGGTTGGACCAAAAGTTGTAGGCGGAGTACGCGGAGACAGTGAACAGTGAACAGTAAACAGTGAACAGTAAAATGCGTTTGGAGATTAGAGATTGGAGATTGGAGATTTGTTGGATGCCGAGCGCGAGCAAAATGTAAAATACGGGCGAGTAGGTGAAAATGTAGCGGACGTGATAGAGTGGTTTCCACAGTGAGAGCGCGTAGATGATGAGCAATGGAACGAGTGTGTAGCCCAAAAGTGAGAGTGAACAGTAAACTGTGAACAGTGAACGGTGGTCGGTGGTCGGTGGTCGGCGGTCGCGCCCAAAAGCGAACGCGATCACACCGGCAACGATCACCAAGATCGGCAGAACCATAAGCGGATCAACCGATTGTCCGAACGCGAGCGCGGAGAATGATTCGAGCAGGACATTCGGCAGCGCGGTGAACGAGCGCCACGGCGGGACGGGCGGATCGGTGGCTTGGCGGAACGCGATGGGAAGCCAGGGCGCGTAAAGCGCGAGGACGGCGAGTTGGGAAGAAAACCAAATCCGTAATTCGTAATTCGAAATTCTAAATTCAAAATTGCGAATTGCGAATTGCGAGTTGCGAAAGAGCCAAACCAGCGCGACTAGATTCTCGAAAACGAGGAGAAAGGCAAAGTAATACAGCGTGTACAATCCGAGCGCGCTGACGATCACGTAGCCGACGAAATCGCGAATCGCGGTCGGCGGTCGGCGGTCGGCGGTCAGTAGTCGCGCGAAAAAGTACACCGACGCGAGACCCAGCAGCGCGCCGAGCGTGTACATTCGCACTTCTTGCGAGTACCACAAGTTGTACGGCGAGAGCGCGACGAGCAGCGCGGCAATCATCGCGACGCGTGTGCCGAACCACTCGCGCGCGACGCGATAGACCAATGCGATGAGGACGATTCCGCAAAAGAGCGAAAGAAACGCAACGGAAAATTCCGACCAGCCCGCGAGGCGTCCCCAGAAATGCAGGAGATAATAGTACAGCGGCGGATGAATGTCGCCCGCGGTGTGACGTGTGAGCGCGAGCAAATCTTTTTGCGCGAGGAGCACGCTCACCGTTTCGTCGTACCACAGACTGGCAACGCCGAGGCGATACAGCCGCAGCGCGAACGCGGCGAGGAGAATCACAAAAAGCCAGAAACGAGGGGAAGGTTTAGCGCGCACGGTGATTATTCGGGAGGTTTGAGTCGAAGCATAATTTGGCTCGCCAACGGTTCAAAGAACGCGCGCAATTCGTCAACCGTCAGCGGCTCGATCATTCGCGGTAATGTGGTGATCCGGCGACTCTCGCGCAACATCCCGGCAAAATAGAATTCGGTCAAACCCAGGTCTTTTTCTTTTGCCATGTGGATCAGTTCGTCGAGGTCATATCCTTTATTGAGCAAAAAGTAAAGGTCAACAAAATCCTTTGATGTAATTCGACCAAATATGGCTGCCACTTTATTGACAGCGATGTTCAATTCTGAATCTACAATGATGTTGCCGAATTGCTGATGTTCGCCGAACTGGGTACCCACGTCGCGGACGAGATCGACTTTGAGTTCCTCTGTGCCAACTCGAATGAATGCCTGACGGAAACTCATCGTGCGGAACCGGTCTTCAATCGCGGCGTTCATCTTCGCTGCGATCGCGGGCAGACTGTTGGAGACATCTTGGAGCGCGGTCTCGCTCAAAGTGAACAGGTCGATATCTTCGCTGTAGCGATGTCGCAAATAGAACGTGGCAAGCGCAGTCCCGCCTGTCAGGAAAAATTCTCGTCCGGCGGGTTGCAGGAAAAACTCATCCAGGAAAACCTGTTGGAGCGGCGTCAGCAAACTAGGTTGTGCCATGCGCCCACTCCTCTAATGCCCACGCCCAGACATCGCGCACTTCGCGACGCATTCGGCGATATAACTGCGGCCAATAACGTCTCACTTCGGCTAATGTGAGGTATTGCCAAATATCAGCCCACCGCGCCGATTCCAAAATCCGTACCATCATTTGAATTTTTTCGTACTCGTTGTCGCCGCGCAAAATCGCGCGCACGTCCTCTTCCGTGAGATCGTAATCCCAGATAAAGTACGGGCGCTTGGCGTCGCGTTCATTTTCGTCCATCCGCGTATCCTTCGATGGCGCGCGTACCGCCATCGCCGAACATTCTAAAGCAGAGCGCGCATCTTGTCAAAGTCTGCTCGCGCGATACAAGGTCTCGCTCATCTCGCGCAGGCGCACCGCGGCGGATTCGGCGGTAATGTCGCGCTGCGGCTCGGCGAGCATCTCGTAGCCGACGATGAATTTGCGGATCGTCGCGCTCCGCAGCAACGGCGGGTAATAGTGCGCGTGTAGGTGCGCTTCTGGATGCGAAGCGCCATCCGTCGGCGATTGATGCCAACCCATCGAGTACGGGAATTGGATGTGAAACAAATTGTCGTAGCGCGTCGTCACGCGTTTGATCGCGTCCGCGAGCGCGTTGCGTTCTTCGTCGCGCAAATCGGTCAGCGCGCCGATGTGCCGCCGCGCGAGCAGCAGCGTTTCAAAGGGCCACACCGCCCAGAACGGCACGACGACGACGAAATGATCGTTCTGAAAAACGATGCGTTCTTCGGCGGCGAGTTCTTGCGCGAGATAATCGCACAGCAAACACGCGCCGCGCGCGTTGTGATAATCGGCGAGCGCGCGCAATTCCTTCGCCGGTTCGGTGGGAATATGCTCCGTCGCCCAAATTTGACAATGCGGATGCGGATTGCTCGCGCCCATCATCGCGCCCTTGTTCTCGAAAACCTGGACGTAATCGATGAAATCGCGCGCGCCGATTTCGCGCATCTGCTCGATCCAGACATCCACCACGCGGCGAACTTCGGCGCGCGGCATATCGGGCAGCGTCCAATCGTGGCGCGGCGAAAAACAAACGACGCGACAAATGCCGCGCTCGCTCTCCGCGCGCATTACCCCCACCCCTTCCCCTCCCCCGTTTTCGACAGGGGAGGAGAGTAGCGCGGGAAAATCGTTGTCGAAAACGTAGGTGTGATCGTACTTTGGGTTGGATTTGCCTCCGGCGCGCGCGTTGTCAGGACACAAATAACAATTCGGATCGTACGGCGGACGCGTTTCGGCGGGCGGCGTTTCCACTTGTCCCAGCCACGGACGCTGGGTGCGCTGCGGCGAAACAAGTATCCATTCGCCGGTGAGCGGATTGTAACGACGATGCGGATGTGTCAAAAGATTCATACGTCACTCGCGCGCAAACCAACTGACGCTTTCGATGTGGTAGGTTTGCGGAAACAGATCGACGGGCTGCACTTCGCGCAAGCGATAGCCGCCGTCGACCAATTGCCGCGCGTCGCGCGCCAACGTCGCCGGATCGCACGACACGTACGCGAGCGCGCGTGGCTCTCGCGCGATGATCGCTGCAAGCGCGGCGGACGCGATCCCCGCGCGCGGCGGATCGGCAACGACGAGATCGATTTTCGATTTTAGTTTCGGCAAAATCTCTTCGACCTTGCCGCGCTGAAATTCGACGTTCGCGAGATCGACCGCGTTGGCTTGCGCATCGGCGACCGCGCTCGGCAAATCTTCGATCTCGATCACGCGCGCGACGCGCGATGCGAGTAACAAGCCAAACGTCCCGACGCCGCCAAACGCGTCGAGCAAAATGTCAGAAGCACGCGGCGCGAGATAGCGTTCGACGAGTTCGATCAGCGTTTCCGCCATCGGCGTGTTGACTTGGAAAAACGATTGCGGCGAGACGCGGAACCGTCGCCCGCGCAATTCTTCGTGCAGTGCGTCCCTGCCGACGAGCGGAACGATTTCGCCGCGCGGCGTGCGGTACGCAATCGAGACCGGCTCATCGACGGAGATTTCCGGCGGCTCGTCGTCGCGTCCTTCCAACACGATCATTTTTTCGCCGGTGCGCGTCCCGGCGCGCAGCATCACTTCGACGAAATCCGCGCCCTCAAATTCGAGCGCGCGAAACATTTCGTCGAGCAAGGGATCGATGATGTGACATTCGCGAATTCGTACGAGGTCATGCGATTCAAACACGCGGAAACACAATCGCCCCGACTCATCGAGTTGGAATTGAACGTTGTTGCGATAACGCCACGGCTCGGTCATGCCAATCGCATCGCGCACCGGCGCGTCCGCGAATTTGCCAATGCGCGCGAATTGCTCGCGCACGATTTCGGTTTTGAATTTCAATTGCGCGTCGTACGCGATGTGTTGCCATTGACAGCCGCCGCAGTTTCTCCCTCCCCTGACCGCGTCGGGGGAGGGCTGGGGTGGGGGTTCCACGCCGAAATGCGGACAGCGCGGCGTCACGCGCGCGGGCGAGGGCGTGACGATTTCGACGAGGCGCGCGCGCGCGTAATTCTTTTTTTCTTCGATAATCTCGACGATGACTTGTTCTCCGGCAATCGCGTACGGGACGAAGACGACGCGCCCATTTTCATCGCGCCCCAGCGCCTCACCGCCCTGCGTCATCGAAGTCAATTTCAATTTCACAATTTCACGCATCACGTTTCACGCACACTTGCCCTGGCGGGAACGCAAGTGCCAGGGTCACGGAACACGCAACACGTATTTCGTGTTCCGTGTTCCGTTTCATCGAATCACGTCCATTTTCATATACGGGCGCAAAACTTCCGGCACGATAATGCTGCCGTCTTGCTGCTGATAGTTTTCCATGATCGCGATCATCGTGCGCGGCAGCGCGAGTCCCGAGCCGTTGAGCGTGTGGACAAATTCCGTTTTGGCTCCGGCGCCTGCCCTGAGCGCAGTCGAAGGGTCGCGGCGAAAGCGAATGTTCGAGCGGCGCGCCTGAAAATCGCCGACGTTCGAGCACGACGACACTTCGAGCCACTCGTTTTGCCCCGGCGCCCACATTTCGAGATCGTACGTTTTGCGCGCGGCAAAACCGATGTCGCCCGTGCAAAGAATTTTCACGCGGTACGCAATGTCGAGCAAGCGACAAATTTCTTCCGCGTTCTCGCGCAGCGATTCCAGTTCGGCTTCCGAATTTTCGGGTAGGCAGTACTTGTACATTTCGACTTTGTCGAATTGAAAACCGCGCTTGATGCCGCGCACGTCTTTGCCCGCCGACATTTGCTCTTTGCGAAAGCACGGCGTGTACGCGACGTAGTTGAGCGGCAGTTTTTTCCCGTCGAGGATTTCGTCCGCGTGCAAACCGGTCAGCGGAATTTCGGCGGTCGGCACCATCCACGCGTCGCGCTCGACATCGCGGTACAAATTGTCGCGAAACTTGGGCAGTTGTCCCGCGCCGAAAATAATTTGTTCTTTTACCAGAAACGGCAAATACATTTCGCGATAACCTTGCGCGAGGTGCGTGTCGAGCATCCATTGGATCACCGCGCGCTGCAAACGCGCGCCCGCGCCGCTCAGCACGTAAAAGCGCGAGCCGGCGAGTTTGATGCCGCGCTCGAAATCGATGATGCCAAGCGCGGGACCCAAATCCCAATGCGGTACCGGCGTGAAATCGAGCGCGCGCGGTTCGCCCACCGTTTTGATGACGACGTTCTCGCTATCGTCTTTGCCGAACGGGACGTCCGCATCCGGCAGATTCGGCATCACGGCGAGCAGATCGCGCAAGCGCGTTTCGATCTCGTTCACCGCTTTTTCCAACCCGTCGCTGCGCGCGTTGATCTCGCGCACCTGCGCTTTTTTCGCTTCGCGTTCCGCGTCGTCCTTCATTTTGCCGATTTCTTTCGACATCGTATTGCGCTGGTTGCGGAGCGCTTCGAGATCGGCGAGCGACTTGCGGCGCGTTTCGTCGGCAACGAGAATCGCGTCGACGCGCGCGGTATCGTCGCCGCGCGAACGAAGCATTTCGCGCACGCGGTCGGGTTGTTCGCGGATCAGTTTTAGATCGAACATATCGCCTCCTTGATCCTTGCGAAGGTTTCCTTCGACTTCGCTACGCTCCGCTCAGGACGAACCTTCGCAAGGTTGAATTGCAAAACAAAAATTCCCCTCACCCCAAAGGGCGAGAGGAATCGCGGTGCCACCTTTTTTGATTACGCAATACGCAACACATAATCATCTCAAGCGCGATAACGGCGCGTACCGGTCGGATTCATCATCCGCGACTCGAAAGTGGATTTCCGCGTCTCTCGTCATCGCTTTGCACCAATCGGCGACTCTCTAGGATCGAGCGAGCACGTACTTGTCTTCGTCATCGTCTTTGCGTTTTTCAGTTGACGCGATTCTAGCACGATTAGCCGCGCGTGTCAAACGTCGTCTATTTGTTGCCGTTCGTCGAAAAGTACTTTAACCAGTACGCAAAATCGTTCAGCGAAAACGCGCCGCGCACCCGGATGCGCTGCAATTCGTAGGGCGCGTCCACGGATTGACGTGTGCCTTGCGGGTCGGTCGTCACCGCAGCCAGATAACCCGCCGAGCGCAAAATGTCGATTGAGAGGGAATCGTATTTCCCGGAGGGATAATTGAACGATCGCACTGGCGTCCCGATGCGCGCTTCGATCATCAATTTTGATCCGACGATCTCGCTCGCCTGCGCCGCGCGCGATTTGTCTTTGAGTTCAATGTGGTTCAGCGTGTGCGCGCCGATCTCCATACGTTCGATCGCCAGTTCCTCCACTTGATTCCAATTCATATAGCCGGTTCTTCGCTCGTCGATGAATTGCGTAGCGAGGAAAAAGGTCGCGGTGAAATTGTACTTTTTGAGAATTGGGAAAGCATTCTGATAATTGTCGAGATAGCCATCGTCGAAGGTGATGGCTATGGGCTTGGGGGGCAAGGGTTTGCCATTCGCCAAGAACTCTGCCAAGTCCGAGATCCGTACCGGATGATACCCTTCGATGGCGAGATATTCCATTTGCGCGTCAAAGTTGGCGGGCGTGACGGAGAGATCGAGCCGATACTTGTCCGCGTCCGGCGGCGGCACGCTGAGATAATGGTACATCAAAATCGGCACGCGCACGACGCGTTGCGTCGGATCGCGCGTAATCATCGGTGTCAGCGGGCGCGTAGGCGTCGGAGTGAAAGGCGGCGTAAGAGTTGGCGTGGGCGTCGGAGTGTCAGTGGGTGTTGGTGTGAGCGTCGGCGTCGCGGTCTCCGTGGCAGTCGCCGTCGGCGAGGGCAGAAACGCGCCGGCGATATTCACGACCACCGCGGGTTGCGCCAAAGGAATTGCCGCGACCCCAAGCCCAAGAGTCGCCAGGATGGCTACAATGGGTAGCAGAACCAGCCAGTGCTTGGAGTTCATTTCGACGCAAGTATAGCACAACCTTGTCAAATTGCCAAAAGCCGTTTTTGCGGCGATTTGACCCGGCGTGTCTTGCGGCTTATAATCGGCGCACTTATGACGACCCTGCCGCTGCAATTCGGCTTGCTCTGCTTCGTTTCGCTCTTTACGATCATCGATCCGTTCGGCGCGTTGCCGATTTTCACCACGATGACATCCAAGTTGTCGCACGCTGAATCGCGGCGCGTTGCGCTGCGCGCCGCGCTGACCGCGTGGGCTGTGCTGATTCTCTTCGCGCTGGCCGGGCGCTTCGTTTTCGATTTCTTTGGGATCTCGGTCAACAGTCTGCGCGTCGTCGGCGGGATTATCTTTTTCATCATGGGCTACGAAATGCTCGAAGCGCGCCTCACGCGCACCAAGTCGGACGCGGAATCGGTGACGGAGTACGTCGAAGACATCGCGATCACGCCGCTGGGCATTCCGTTGATCGCGGGACCCGGCGCGATCACGACGGTGATCGTTCTGATGAACGAAACGACCGGGTTGATCGAAAAAGAAATCGCGCTGATCCTGGCGATCACGGCGGTACTGACGATTACGTTTCTCTTTCTCATCGGCGCGCGCCAGGTGATGCGCGCGCTCGGTCACAGCGGCAACAAGGTGCTGTTGCGAATTATGGGGTTGATCGTGATGGCGATTGCGGTCGAATTTTTCTTCAACGGCTTGCGCCCGATTGTGCAAGGAATGAGATAGAGATTTGAGGAACCAATGCCAAAGGATGCAATCAGTCAACTTGTGTTTCCGTGCGTCTTTCCGCTCAAAGCGATTGGAAAAAATACCGGCGATTTTGAAGCAAAGATTGTCGCGCTGATCCGACAGCACGTGCCTGACTTGCGCGACGACAAGATCAGCCGTCGGCTGAGCGCGGGCGGTAAATATCTTTCGGTCACGGCGGTTTTCACCGCCACGAGCCGCGAGCAACTAGACGCGATCTATTACGATCTGAGCAGCGATGAGCAAGTGCTGATGGTGCTGTGACGAAAACCCCGGTTTCTGTGTGAAACCGGGATTTTCTTATTGTTACTTCCTCCGCCACAGCATAACCACCGTCGCGCCGAAAAATACCACAAGAATCAGCAGCCCCACTTCGATCACGCGCAGCGGTGTAACCAGCGGTTGCGCGGTCGCGGGCGGAACCTGGGTCGGCGCGGGCGCGCGCGTCGCTTCCGCGCGCGCTTGCGCGACGATCGTTAGCGACGTTAACGCGGTTGCCGTTGGTGGCACACTTGTCGCAGTTGATGTTGGCGCGAGAGTCGCGGTGGGCGCGGGGAGCGTTGCCGTGGCGGTGATGGCCAAACCGGCGCGGAATGCGGGCGTCGCGCTCGATGATTTTGCCGTCGTCGTATCCGTCGCGCCTTTTGTTTCAGTCGTTTCTGGCAGAGCGCCAACCACAGTACGCGGCGCGGTCGGAGTCGGCAGAACACTCATCGGCGCGGGGAGCGCGGCAGCGGGCGGCACCGCCGTCGGTTGCGGTGCCATTGTCGGTTTTGGCGCGGCAGTCGGCGCGGCAGGTTTGGTCGGTTCAGCGGGCTTGGGGGCTTGCGCGGGCTTTGCCGCTTCGGCGGCTTGATCGCGCGCCGCGGTCGTCGGCGCGGCAGGCGCAGTCGCGGGCGCGGCAAATTGTTTCGCAACGGAAGGCGCGCTGGCGATTGTTCCGCCGCCGAATTGCGTAATCAGATCCACGCCGATCACCGCGAGCAACAACAACGTCGCGAGCACGGTCGCAAATTGCGCGAATCCGAACGCGAGCGATGGTCGCGCCGCGCGTTGCGCGACCGTCGGTACCGGCAACGTGAACGCGCGCGGCAGCGCGGGCGCGGGCGCTTGCTTGACCAACGCAATCGTCCAGCGCAGCGACTCGTACGACGCGCGACATTCCGCGCACTCGCGCAAATGCTGTTCGATGCGAGCGTGTTCGTGCGCGGCGAGCCGATGGTCCAAATACTCCGACAAGCGCGCCTCGACCCCCGCGTGAGTGTTCGCAGAATTATTTCGTTCCACCATACTTACACTTTCTCACTATTCAGACGATAACGCGCAGGTAAAAGTTCCTGTTGCTGAACGAGAAAATCGCGCAGCGCGGCGCGCGCGCGGCTCAAGCGCGATTTTACCGTGCCGACATTTGTCGACAGCGCGTCGGCGGCTTCGTCGTAACTCAATCCTTCGATGTCGACCAGCGCGAGCGTCATCCGTTGATCGTGCGGCAAAATCGCCAAGCCGCGTTGAATCGTCGCGCCAAGTTCTTGGCGTTCCGCAAAATCTTGCGGCGATTCGGATGCGGCGCGCTCCAAGCCCGGCGCGGGATTATCCGGATCGAGCAGCATCGCGTCGAGCGACGCGGACGGGCGACGCTGCTTGACGCGCAATTGATCGTAACACGCGTTCGTCACGATCCGCAGCAGCCACGCTTTGAACGAGCCGCCGCGAAACGCGCGGATGTGTTTGTACGCGGCGATGAACGCGTCCTGGGTCGCGTCTTGCGCCGACGCGGCATCGCCCAGCACGCGATACGCCGTGCGGTAGACTTGGTGCTGATACCCGCGTACGAGTTGATTGAACGCGGCGCCGTCCCCTTTTTGCGCCGCGCGAATGAAGGTTTGCTCGTCCATCTAATTTATCGAATTTGACTTATCGTCTTTTTTACTTTATACTAGCATTCGGAAATGCCGAAGTGGCGGAACTGGCAGACGCGCACGACTCAAAATCGTGTGGGCTTACGCCCTTGTGGGTTCGATTCCCTCCTTCGGCATCTATCGATCAAAGCGAACCGAAATCATTATATCATATTATCCATTGCGTTCCAAAGCCACTGATTGCTCATCCTCTAATTTTTCATCATCCAGCCATCCGTGCTGCAGGAGTCAAACGGAGACGGTCTGATTTTCCAAAATACGCGCGAACCTACCCGGGCGATAATCCTCGCCGCTGCCCTGGCAAGTCTGATTGTCGGCGTCGCACTCGGTTTGCTGCTGACCTGGGTGATCTGGCCCGTCGAGTTCAAAGACGCCGATCCCGCCGATTTGCGTCCGACACTCCGCGACGATTACGTCCGCATGATCAGTCTCGCCTACGAAGCGGATGGCGATGTGGCGAGCGCGCGACAGCGCCTGGGCGCGCTGCGGCTCGCCAATCCCGCGCAGACGTTCAACGATCTGATCGAGCAGGAAATTCGTAACGCCAACGATCCCGCCACGCAAGACGCACTCATTCATCTCGCGCACGCGCTCAATTTCAAACCGGCGTACACGGCAATGCGCCCGCCGCCCAAACCGCGCAGCAACGCGCCGCTTACCATCTTTGTCGTCGCGACGCCGGTCAGCCCTGTGCCGAGTTTCGCGCTCGTCGAGCACGCGCAACTCTCCTGCCTCGACGAACCGGAAAACGCGTATCTCAAATTTTTCGTGCGGGACGCCGCCGGGCGCGATCTGCCCAACATCGCGATTGAAATTCGCGGCAAGGATCTGAGCGAAACGGTTTACACCGGCTTGAAGCCGGAACGCGGCATCGGCTACGCCGATTACGAAGCCGCGCCGGGCACATACGCGGTGACGATTCTCAATTCGCAAAGCGAAACCTACGCCAACCTCGTCATCGGCGAACTGCCGGCGAATTGCAAAGCCGATAAAGGCGTCACGCCGCGCGGCTGGAAACTAGTTTTTCAACAGAGGTAATATTTAGTGATTCCACAACCCATCGATACCGTCCCATTGTTCCAACGTCTCACCACCGAGGAACGCCAGATGGTCACGGCGCGCTTGCGCCGCCGCCAAGCCGCGTCCGGCGAAGCGATCATCACCGAAGGTCAACCGAGCGACACACTTTTCATCATCCTCGCGGGCTGGGTCAAACTCGAAGGTGGCAACATCGACCAAGCGGTCACGCTCGCCAATCTCGGCGCGGGTAGTTTGGTCGGCGAATCGGACCTCCTCTTGAATCGGCCATACTCGATGACCGCGCGCGCGACCGGCACGACCAGCACACAACTTTTGACGCTCGCGCGCAACGATCTTGAAGAACTGATCCACGAACGCCCCAGCATTGGCTTGAAATTCAGCGCAGGGTTGGGACTCCGCATTCCGTTCCTCGAACAATATCTCATTCAACAACGCTTACGCAATATCGAATTGCTCAGCGCGCTCAGCGACGACGACCTACGCGCCATCGCGCAAAAGATCGAATTTCGCAGCATCGATCGCGGCGACCTGATCGTCCAAGCCGGCGCGCCCGGCGACGCGGCGTTCTTCATCGAGGAAGGTCACGTCCGCCTGATCACGAAATCGAACGAAGGCGAATCGTTCGACGAATTGGACGAAGGCGCGATTTTTGGCAACACCGCGTTGTCGACCGGCAAACCGTACACGCTGACCGCGCGCGCGGTCAGCGATGTGAATCTGTGGGTCTTGACGCGCGCGATGTATCAGGAACTGATCGAACGCCACCCCGCGATCAAACTTGCGTTCAGCCGCGCGCTCGCCGAATCGCTCAGCATCAGCGATCAAGCCGACGCGATCGAGCGGATGCGCGCGCTGCAACTCTTTACCGACATGCCGACCGACGCGCTGCACGCGCTCGCCGCGCGCTTGGTCTTGCGCCAATTCCCGCAAGACGAAGCGATCTACACCGAAGGCACGCCCGGCGACGCGATGTACATCGTCGAGTCCGGCGAAGTGAAATTGATGGACACGGCGTTCTCCGACGCGCATCTGCTCGAACGCCTTCGCTCCGGCGAAGCGTTCGGCGAAATGGCGCTGCTCACCGGGCGCACGCGCGCGGAATGCGCGCGCGCCGCGACCGATACGACCATCTGGGTGCTCTACAAGAGCGATTTCGACGACGTGATGGTGCAGTACCCGGAAATCAGCGTCTCGCTCAGCCGCGCGATCACCGAACGACTCTCCTCGCGCGAGAACGATTTCGTCATTCGACATTTGCGCCGGATCAACTTGTTCTCCAATCTCGCGTCGAGCGAACTCAAAATCATCGCCGCCAAAGTGCGCGGTCTGCGTTTTCGTCCCGGCGAAATCATTTGCTTTGCCGGTCAGCCCGCCCAAGCATTTTTCATGATCGAAAACGGCGAAGTCAAACGCATGACGACGGGACCCGATGGCGAGCCGGTGTTGCTCGGCATTTTGGATTCCGGCGATTCCTTCGGCGAACAGGAAATCGTGCAGGGCGTTCCGTACAGCGCGACCGCGCAAGCCCTCGGCGAGGTAGAACTGTGGACGATTTCTAAAAACGATTTTCAACAAATGCTGGAAGCGTTTCCGTCGTTGACGCTGACGATTACGCGCATGATGGCGGATCGACTGACGCGCGCGCAGCAAGTTCCGCCGCAAGCGCGCGCGCGCCCGCAAAGCGCGCCGCCGCGTCCACCCGCGCCGCGTTCCGGCAGCAGCGCGCCGCCTCCGCCGCGCCGCACGCGGAGCGAACAGCCGCCCTCCGGCGCGCGCCCGATCAAACCGGCGACACTGCGCGGCAGCGAGTTCGATTCGCAAATCGCGCGAACAGTGCCGAGCGCGCCGCGCGCGCCCGCCCCGTCGCACGTTCAGCCAGAACACAAGCCCGCCGCAATCGCGCTGGGCGTGGCGCGCCAACACAGCACACCGGCGATGCAGTCACCGGCGCACCCGCGCGCGGAGCCGCGTCGAACCACACCAGCGATGCGCCAGCCCGCGCCGCGCGCGGCAACGCCGCGCGTACATCGCGAAGGGCTCGGCTTTTTCGCCGAATTGCGAACCTGGGTCACCGGACTTTCGCTCGGCGCGAAATTGCGCGCGCTGACACTTGCCGGGCTCGCGGTCTGGTTCTTTGTCATCGTGGGTCCCTTTACAACGGTTACGACCGTCAGTTCCGCGGTCGGCGGCTTGCAATTGTCCAACAACGCGACCGGCGGCGCGAGCGCGCCGCAAGACAAAACCGCGGTTGCGCGCGGCAACAGCGCGGGACCCGCCAAAGTCGCGTTCGCGATTCCGACGAACACGCCGGTGCCCACGCGCACGCCCCAGCCGACCTTCACGCCGCGCCCGCAGCCGACTGCCGTGCGCGTCGTGCCGACGCGCGTACCGACTGCCGCGCCAGTTGTCGCTGCCGCTGCCGCGCCGGTTCCAACGTTACCGCCTGCGGAAATCGATCCGCGTTTGGTTCCGGGCAGCGGCAAGGATCTGCCCCACGTCAATCAATTCAAACTTACCCCGGCTACCGTCGCGCGCGGGCAAAAATTCTGGCGCATCACCAAAGTCGTTTTCGAGGACATTAGCGAATCCGGCAACGATCACACGATCTACGTCATGATCAAAGACGAAAGCGGCAAGCGCGCCGAAGTCAAACTCAAGTGGTGGGGCGAAGGATCGGGCGACTTGCCCGACCAACCGCAAAAATCTGCCGACGATATGTGCCAATGCAATTACGGGCTGTTCATGTACGGCGATGGCTATGGGATCAAGATCGTCGATCAGTATCCCAGCGATCAAGCCACCGGCATGATCATGCCGATGCGCCGCCACGTCAACTACCGCGTTTACTATCAGTTGACGACGATGCCGTAAAAGATAAAGACCTGGAAGGTTTTTTTGAAAATCTTCCAGGTCTTTTCTTGTACAGCGCGGTTGAGCTAATGTTACGCGCGTCGCCGCCGCGACCACTTCCACCGCAGCCACGTTGCGAGTCCGCCGAGTCCGCCGCCGAGCAACAAAAGCGTGTCCGCTTCCGGCACTTCCTTTGGCACTGCCGGCGCGGGCGCGGTGACGTTTACCACTGCGGGATTGGATGCCGCGCTTTGTGGAATCGCTTCACCCAGGAGTCCTGTGGCAGATGCAACGTTTGTGAAACTGGCGGTGACATTCGCGCGCGAACAGGTGTAGGATGTCGAAGCATCGGGTCCGAGCACGCCGATATCCCGGTTGCAGTTGGGCGCGTTGGCGTCGGTGACCGTGACATCCTGCATCCCAAACATGCCGTCATTGTTGCGAACGGTGATCGTAAAGTTCGCGGCGCCGCCCGAAGCGATTGTCTGACTCGTGGGATTTTTCGTAAGAGTAAGCCGCTGGACAGCAGTCCCGTACGCGGCAAACGCCACATGAATTTTCTCGCCGGGTTGGATGCTTGTCAACCCAAGTTCGCTCAACGGAATTTGAAATTCGTACGCCTTGTGTTGGTAGCGCGCGCGCGGCGTATAGATAAAGCCAGGTTTTCCCCAGCGCTGTTCCGGTACTGAGACTTGGAACTCGCGCAAGCCACCGGGCGTGTTCACGTACAATCTGGCGAAATCTTTGCCGCCGTCCATCGTATTGTCGGGCAAAAAGTCGATCGCGGCGTACAGATTCTCGGCATCGTTACAAACCCAGCCGTAGGTATCGTTTGCCGGATGACCGCTGCCCGGTTGCGTGAATTCTTTGAAGATTGAGGCGCCCAGCGGCTCATCGTTCAAGTCGCCGTTGACGGCAAGCCGACAAGGTTGACTGTTGAAAGCATACGCGTAAAAATTGGACACCGCGCTCATCGCCTCGATTGAATTCGCTGGCGGAAATACAAACGGCAGTCCGCCGATTCGCTCCGGCTCGATGCGCGCGGTGAGCGCAAAGACGGCGGCATCCCCGACCGGCAAATCGAAGGTGAAGGTGAGCGTTCGCTGCGCCGCGTCAATCACGTCGAAATCGCGTCTGGCGAGTTTCTTGAGCGCGAGCGATTGTTCTTCCGCCGCGCCGGAGACCGCGCGCGGCGCGCCACTGCCCAAGCGCGCCGCGTCGATGTGCGCGGCGGTGCTGCCAGAGTAGACGACGCGGACGGATACTTGCCCCGCCGAAACCCAACCGAGCAAATCGATCTGCTGCTCGGTCAATTCGCGTCCGAACGCCATTACGCCCGCCGATTGCCACGCGCCATCGCGCAAAACGGAAACAGCGAACGCGCCGTTCGACGCGACGCTTTGCGCGGACGCGGTTCCGGGCATCTGCGCGAGTAATCCGATCAAAATCAAAGCAATTGCAAATGCCGGGAGAATCTTTCTGATTTGCATGGTGTTTCTCCTTTGGATTGATACTGCGGAGATAATAGAAAAAATCCCTCGCGCGAAATCCGCGCCAAGGGCAATCATCACCCATCGTCGGGAAACCAGCAATCATATTATAACACAGACCTGCCCGGTTTCGCAAAACTTGGCAGGTCTGATTCGGAAAACCCCACGGGGTTGCCCCTACTTGACGACGATACTCACCATCTTGCCCGGCACGTAAATCACCTTCAACGGCGTTTTGCCATCCAGATGTTTTTGCACGTTTGGCGATTTCAGTGCGGCGTCTTTTGCGTCCGCTTCGCTCACGCTCACCGGCAACTCAACGCGATCGCGCAGTTTGCCGTTCACCTGCACCGGCAAAACGATCACTTCATCCGCCGCCATCTGCGCGTCGTACTTCAGCCACTTTTGTTGATGGATCGAGTACGGACGCCCTTTGCGCGCCCAGATTTCCTCCGCCATGAACGGCGCGACCGGCGCGAGCATGATCAAC
The DNA here is from genome assembly GCA_020723345.1 of Candidatus Aquidulcis sp. Classification (GTDB taxonomy): domain Bacteria; phylum Chloroflexota; class Anaerolineae; order UBA4142; family UBA4142; genus VGOB01. The sequence goes on from DYJA01000004.1 coordinate 20,525, forward strand.
AGCGCGTCGCGCGCTTGTTCGAACGCGGCGTCGCCGACCGGTTGCGTTTGCGCGTCGTACAGCGCGTTCGTGAATTCCATCAACGCCGAGATGACGGTGTTGAAGCGAAAGGTTTCGAGATCGGACGAGACTTTTTTGATCGTCTTGTGCATCTTGCGCCGCAGTTCGCGGTCGGCTTGTTCCGTGTCTGCGCTCGCCGCCGGTCGATCCGATGGCGCGAGCAGAATATCCCACGCGCGCCGCACCCAGCGGTACGTCCCGCCAAGACCTTGCGTGCTCCACGGCGTCGCCTGCTCGAAATCGCTGATGAACATTTCGTACGCGCGCAGCGCGTCCGCGCCGTACTCCTTGACGACCTCGTCCGGCGTAACGACATTGCCCTTGCTCTTGGACATTTTTTCTCTGCCGTCCGGCGCGAGAATCATCCCCTGGTTTCGCAAGCGCTGGAACGGTTCGATGAACGAATAGTATCCCAGGTCGTGCAGCACCTTGACCCAGAAACGCGCGTAGAGCAAGTGCATGACCGCGTGCTCCGCGCCGCCGATGTACCAATCGACGGGCAGCCAGTACTCGACTTGCTTTTTGTCGAACGCGGCGCGGTCGTTGCGCGGATCGACGAAGCGCAAAAAGTACCACGACGAGCACGCGAACGTTCCCATCGTGTCCGTTTCGCGCCGACCTTTGACGCCGCCGGGTAATTTCACGTTGACGAATTTCGGAATCGTCGCCAGCGGCGATTCGCCGGTCGCGGTCGGTTCGTACGATTCGACGTCCGGCAATTTCACCGGCAAATCTTTTTCGGCGACCGGCACTTCGCCGCCGTCGGTGTGAATGATCGGAATCGGCGCGCCCCAGTAACGCTGGCGGCTGATGCCCCAGTCGCGCAGTTTGTAGTTGACGCGCGCTTTGCCTTTGCCGCGCGCTTCCAACCACGCGGTTACTTTTTTCACCGCGACATCGCCGGACGTGCCGGTAAATTGCTGTGAATTGATCATCGCGCCGTACTCGGCGTGGAAAAGCGCGTCGCGATAAAACTCGACCGCGTGCAGCATTTCCATCACCGTTTGTTTGCCGCGCACGTTCGGTTCGAGTTCGTGGCAGCGCGCCAAGATTTTCTTTTCGTTTTCGTACCCGCCGAACGTCATCACGTCGCCTGTGCCGAAGATGAACAGCCAGCGCGCGCCGATGATTTCGTTCCACTTGCCCGGTCGAATGAACTCTTGCGCGATCTCGACATAGCGATCCAATTTGGCGAACGGAATCGTGATGTACAGCGATCCTTGTTTTTCGTCGAACGGAATATTTTCGGCGCGCAGCGCGTCGGCAAATCCATCGCGCATCGTCCCGCCGAGCGCGAACGATTTCGCCAAGCCGTCGGTGCGATCAATCACCGGCAGAATCGCCAAGCCGTACTTCAGCGCGAACGCAAAGTCGCGCTCGTCGTGCGCGGGTACCGCCATAATCGCGCCGGTGCCGTAGCCCATCAGCACATAGTCCGCGACCCAGATCGGAATTTTTTCGCGGTTGACCGGATTCGTCGCGTACGCGCCAATGAACACGCCGGTCTTGTCTTTTTCGACCGCCGTGCGATCCGCTTCGGTTTTTCGCATCGCTTCTTTGACGTACGCCTCGACTTCGGCTTTGCGTTCCGGCGTCGTCAGTTTTTCGACGAACGGATGCTCCGGCGCGAGCACCATGAATGTTGCGCCCCAGAGCGTATCTGGACGAGTTGTAAAAACAGTGATTGAGTGTTCAGTGTTCAGTGTCCAGTTTTCAGTGGAGACTGAAGACTGATCACTGAATACTGAAAACTGAACCTCCGCGCCTTCGCTTCGCCCGACCCAGTTGCGTTGCATCAACTTGATGTGCTCGGGCCAGTCAATCGTGTCCAAATCCGCGACCAGACGATCCGCGTACGCGGTGATGCGGAAGAACCACTGATTCAACATTCGCTTTTCGACGAGCGTATCGCTGCGCCAGCATCGCCCGTCGCGCACTTCTTCGTTTGCGATGACCGTCTTGCAATCGGGACACCAGTTTAGCCACGCCGGTTTGCGGTACGCCAAGCGAAAGTTCGACAAAAACTCTTTGCGCGCGGGTACGTCCAGCGCTTTCCATTGATCGGCGGTCAACGCGTCCGCGCCGGGAATATCGCGTGTGCCTTTTTCCGCCAACCCTTTTTCCAAGTCGGCGATCGGGCGCGCCGCGTTCGCGCGCGGATCGTACCACGATTTGTACAGTTGCAGGAAAATCCACTGCGTCCAGCGATAATAGTCCGGCGCGGATGAGTTGATCTCACGGTTCCAATCATACGAGATGCCGATGAGACCGAATTGGCGTTTATAGTTCGCCGCGAATTTCGCGATCAATTTCGCCGGATTCGTCTTCTGCTTGATCGCCTCGTTTTCCGCCGGCAGACCGAACGCGTCCCAGCCCATCGGATGCAAAACGTTGTAGCCGTTCATGCGATAGTAGCGGCTCAGCGCGTCGGTCGGCACATAGTTGCGGCAATGCCCCACGCTCAAACCATCGCCGGACGGGTACGGATAAAAATCCAAAATGTAAATCTTGGGACGCTCGTCCGCCTGTGCGGTCTTGTACAATTCATCCGCCTGCCATTTGTCGTACCACTTGGCTTCAAATTCTTGCGGAATGTATTTTGCCGAAGTGGACATCGGTCCGGAAGGCAATTGGGCAATTGGGCGATCAGGCACTCGGACGCGGCGCGGCGCGATTTTTCTTTTCGCGTCCTTTCGCGTCTTTTCGCGTCCTTTCGCGTTCACTTTCGCGGTTTTCGTGTTCCTAATTGTTGCCATATCCATTACTCCTTCAAAAATTCCGTTACCGTTTGATTCCACACGCGCGCGTGCGTCTCCTGCGACCAATGCCGATTCTCTGGATTCGCGTCCGGGTCGCGTTCGGCGCGCGTGAAGATGTGTAACTGCGCGTGCGGCAGCGCGCGCGCAAGTTTGTGTGCGTGCTCGACCGGAATCACCGCGTCGTCCTCGTCCCAGACGATGAGCGTCGGAATCTTGGCGGCGCGCAATGTCTCCCAACTCGCCGCGTGGGACGAACTGTCCACGAGAACAAGTTTGGCGATGCGCTCCGGCGCGCTTGCCGCGATGCGCTGCGCGATCGCGCCGCCCCACGACAAACCGATCAGAATCGCGCGCGCGATTTTTTCGGCGTGCATCAATTCGATCAACGCGTTCGCTTCAAACGCCGCGTCCGGGTGCGGTTCCGGTTTATCCGATTCGCCGTAGCCGAGCAGATCGAGCGCGTAGACGCGGTGATGTTGCGCGAGCGCGTCAATATTTTTCTGCCACGCGCGCCAGGAATTTCTTGCGCTGGCGCCGTGAATCAGAATGACCGCGCTGCCCGCGCCCGCAACTTGCGCGTGAAATTTGCCGGATGGCGTCGAGATGAATTGTGATTCCATCTTTCATCCTGACCACTGACCGCAGACAGCCGACCGCCGCGTGTTCCGCGCGGTCTGCGGTCTGCCGTCGGCAGTCGTTACCGCCAAAACGCCGCGCCTGTGAAAACGCGCGCGTCGCGCGCTTTTGCCGCGCAGCACGGAATCATCGGCGGCAAATCGTCGTTCAAATCGAACCAGCCGAGTTCGAGCACTTCTTCCTCTTGCATTTTCAACGCGCCGCCGATCACCTCGCACTCGAAGAACGATGCAAAGAGTTGCGACTGGTCGCCGTTCGGATAACAGCGATCAAAGTCCGGCGATGTGTACACGCCGACGAGTCGTCGCGGTTCGATTTGCAAGCCGACTTCTTCGCAAAACTCGCGGCGGATCGCGTCGCTCGCCGATTCGCCCAACTCGACCAAGCCGCCGGGAAAACACCACAAGCCGTTGTCGCGTCTGCGTTGCAACAACACGCGCCCTTGCGCGTCGCGCACCATCCCCGCCGCGCCGGGCAAAATGATTTTCGCGTGACCGATGTATTGCCGCAGCCATTTGTAATAATTGAATGACGTGTCCGCGTGGTTCACGTCGCGATCAAAGAACGCTTCGCCGCGAAAATTGCGCACATCGCGCAACATGCGTGTCGCCAATGGCGTTGCCGGCGGCAAATGATCCAAGTCGAACCAATCGATAGCAAGAACTTCTGCCTCTTGGATTTTCACCGCGCCGCCGACGATTTCACATTCAAACAACGTACCGTACGGCTGGATTTGATCGCCGTTTGGAAACGTAATGTCCGCGCGCGGCGACGTGTAAATGCCGGTGATACGCTTCGGTTCGACGATTAGCCCGACTTCTTCGCGCGTTTCGCGGCGCACCGTCTCGTCAATGCGCTCGCCGAGTTCCTGACCGCCGCCGGGCAAACTCCACACGCCAAAATCGCGACGCTTGTGCAGCAACACGCGCCCGCGTTCGTCGCGAATAACCGCGCTCGCGCCGGTCATAATGACTTTTGGATGACCGATGTGTTCGCGCAGCCAACCCAGGTATGATTTTGACATTTCCCAAAACAAAAATCCCTCGTCCTGCAAGGGACGAAGGATTCATTTCCTCCGCGGTGCCACCCTGGTTGGATAGTCAACTAGTGACTCGTCAAATGGTAACTAGTTGACTAGTTGCCTAATTGACCGATTGACTTTCCCACTCAAACGCGTAACGGGCGCGACCCGGCGGCGGCTAATGGATTGACCGTCGCGGCTCCCGGGCGAGTTCGGTCTCAAAGCGCTCCGCGTGGACGCTTGCGCTGGGCTTGCACCTTGTTTTTCCCAACTCGCTGCGCGGATGACCTACTACTCCCGTTCGTAGCCATTTCAGATTTATGATTTATGATTTCAGATTTTCTTCTTTGCGCGATCTAAATCATGAATCTGAAATCATAAATCTGAAATTGTTTGGTGGAGCTGATGGGATTCGAACCCACTACCTCTTCAATGCCATTGAAGCGCTCTCCCAATTGAGCTACAGCCCCGGAATCAGTAAACAGCGAACAGTGAGCAGTCAACAGTCAACTGATCACTGTTTACCGTTCACTGTCACAGTGGAGCCGATGGGATTCGAACCCACTACCTCTTCAGTGCGATTGAAGCGCTCTCCCAACTGAGCTACGGCCCCCTGAATGTGGCGTCAGTATATTCGATTGCGTGGGGATTGTCAAATCGCCCTCACTGGTTGTGTCCGCCGCTGCGCAAGTCCGCTAAAGCTCCTATTGCATCCACCCAAGACTGTGCTATAATTTTGACGGGTCTGTGACACCCCGCAAGAGAGGAGGATCTTGTATGGCTAGTGAGTCCGCCCCCGGACCCAACCGCGTCCCGATGCTGATCGCCGGCGTGGTTGGATGTCTCGTCGTGTGCATTTGCGTCGCGGGTTTGGGTGCAGGCGCGTACTTTTTCCTTGGCCCCACCATATCAACACCAACACCTTTTGCGATCGCGATACCCACCCTGCGCGTCGCGCCGACGGCTGCGCCCATCGCTATGCCGACGCAAACCACCGCGCCAACTCCGGCGCAATCGCCGACTTTTATCGGCGCGGTACCGACTATCCCTCCCGTCCTGACGATTCCTGTTCTGCGCGCCACTGCGACGGCAACTGCGCCACGCGCGCCGACCGGCAAAATCGCGTTCAGCAAATCCGAAGGGGACCGCCCCGAAGACAAATATCTCTGGATTATGAACGCCGATGGCACCGGCGCGCGCATGGTTTTCGAGCGCGCGTCCGATCCGGCGTTTTCCGCCGACGGGACAAAAATCGCGTTCTATCACTGGACGGATGGAATGTGGCTCGCGCATGTCGACGGCTCGAACGCGCGCAAATACGTCGGCGATACCAAGGCGCGCAGCCCGGCGTGGTCGCACGATGGCAGATGGCTCGCGTTCACCGGGATCGACGTCGTGCCGGCGAACGTGCTCGCCAACGAAACGCCGCTGCGCCGGGGCGTCGTCGTTGGCGCGATGCCGGATTGGTCGCCGGACGATACGCAGATTGTTTTCCAAACCTGCCGCGAAAATAGGTGCGGCATTTACAAAGCGAACGCGCAGACCGGCGCGACGATGCTCGTCGTCGGCGACGATGGCGCGTTGCCGGTCTGGTCGCCGGATGGAAAATTGATTTTGTATCAAAAAGAAGTCGACGGCAAATACCAACTTTTCGTCATCAACCCGGATGGCACCGGCAAAAAACAACTGACGGCGGGACCGGCGGAGCATGTCGCCGCCAACTGGTCGCGTGATGGACATTTTATTTTCTATCGCTCGCCCGATGGCGGCGCGTGGGCAATCTGGCGAATGAACCTCGATGGATCGAATCGCGTCAAGTTGATCGACGGGATGCCGCCGGTCGATTGGGCTATTGAAAAATTGGCAGTATCACGGTAGGGGCGCAATTGCTGTACGGGCGCAATTCAATTGCGCCCCAACAATTGAATTGCGCCTCTACATTCGAGGAGGAGACCATGCGATCGTACATTCAACAGCGAACCATTTTTGAACGCGCGGGCTTGATCGTGTTGGGGGTATTGCTACTGTCCGCGCTGGCAACCGGTTGCGGTTCTGCGACACCGACCGGCGCGCCGACGGTGCCAAGCGGCAGCGTGCCATCTGCGCCGAGTCCGATTGGCGCGCAACCGTCCGCGCCTGCTGCGTCACCGTCGGTGGCTGCTGCACCGCCATCCGTCGCGCCGACTGAAGAGCCGACCAAATTCGCGGTGGCGACATCGCCAACGCCGGAGCCCGCCGCGCGCGCGACAAACACATCCGCGCCGGCGCCGCGACCCAGCGCGCCGACCGGCAGGTTCGCGTACACCGTCGTCACCGGACGCGAACCCAAGTTCTTTACGATCTGGGTCGCGAACGCGAACGGCTCGAACGCGCACCAGATTCTGACGCACGCGCAGTGGCCCACGTTTTCGCCGGACGGAAAACAGATCGCGTACTTTGGGCGACCGGAAGGCAAATCGGAAGGATTGTACATCGCGAATTCCGACGGCGGCGGATCGATTGGACCTTTGGTCATCAGTCCGGGATTCTGTTGTATGAATTGGTCGCGCGACGGCGCGTGGATTGTGTACGCGATGTCCGGTCGCGCGGATCAACCCGGCGGACCGCTCTGGAAAATCAAAGTGGATGGCGTCTTTCAAACGCGCGTTGATTTGAGGGTGGGAGGGAACGGTCCCGCCTTTTCTCCCGACAGCAAACAGATTGTCTATTCCGGCGGTTTACCAAACACCAACACGTTGGGCTTGATGCTTGTCTCGGCGGAAGGCGGCGCGCCGCGCCAGATCACGACCGACAACGGCGGCAACGCGGATTGGTCGCCGCGCGGTGACAAGATCGTGTATCAGGCGCGCGATAACGCCAACGCGATTCAGGTCTATGTCGTCAATCCGGACGGCTCCGGCAAAAAGCAATTGACGCACGGGAAAAGCAACGATGGGCAGCCAACTTTTTCGCGCGATGGCGGTTCAATTTTTTGGCGGAGCGATCAAAGTGGAACCGCGTGGGCGATCTACGTGATGAACGCCGATGGGACGAATCCGCGCAAACTGATTGACAACGCGTCGCCGAATCAGGAATTGTGGGGCTGGGAGTCGTTGAGCGCGGCACCGTGAAAATCAGTGAACAGTAAACGGTGAACGGTGAACAGTAGGACAGTGTTCAGTGTTCAGTGTTCAGTGGAGGGATGCGACGTCGGAGGGAACATTCACCGGAGTGTTCGCGATTGATGAGTATGAAACGGGTTAAACGCACGTCAATTCCAAAAGAATTCCGCTCACTGCGCCAAGCGGGAGAATTTTGGGACACGCACTCGGCGGCAGATTACTGGGATCAAATGGAAGACGTGGAGATGCGCGTCAACATCCAGAGCCGCCGCTTTGCCGTATTGTTGGACGATGAAATCTATCGCGCGACACGGCGGCGCGCCCAAGCCAAGCATCTCTCCCCGGATGAGTTTGTCAACCAACTACTACGCAAAGAACTGACGCGCGCGGCGCGGTAAAGTAGCCAAGACCTCGAAGGTTTCCAAAAACCTTCGAGGTCTCTTCTTGTCCGTTCAATCCGATCCTGTCCACCGAGACCTGACAGGTTTTTGGAAACCTGTCAGGTCTGAATGTCCGTTCAATCCGATCCAGTCCGTTGTAATTTTTTGCGCGCGCTGGGGGGGCAAAAAACGCCCCCCCAGACCCCCCCACAGAAATACAGAATTCAGAACCCAGAATCTTTGGGGGAGAACACAACCCGCACACCCACAAGGTTGTCGAAGAAGTCAGGGATGACCCCGTAGCGGGCCGCCGCGCGCGCGTGGTCCCGAAGGCTGTACCACGACCCGCCGCGCAACACGCGGTAACCGTCACTCTTCATATCCTCACGTCCATCATCCGCACGATATGGGTACTTTTGATTAAGACTGCTGCACCACTCCCACACATTCCCCACCATATCGCCAACACCATACGCACTGTCGCCTTGTGGTGAGTATTTCCCAACCGGCGTGGTGTCTACAATTCCCGACTCGAATGAGTTGCACTTGTCCTCGTCAAATTCGTTGCCCCAAGGATAAACGCGTTTTTCCTTCTTCGCGTCATCCCAACTCGCTACTTTCTCCCACTCTGCTTCGGTCGGCAAGCGTCCACCTGCCCATTTGCAGTATGCAACCACGTCATGCCAAGACACATTCACGACAGGATGATTTTCTTTGCCTTGCGGAATTTTTCTACTGCTCCAATGCGACGGCGGAGAATATTCCGTTGTGTCCACGAATTTTTTATACTCAGCATTCGTCACCGGATATCGCGCAATGTAGAACGCGTCCAGGTAAACGCTGTGCGCGTCACTTCCTTCGCCCATCACAAATTCACCAGCAGGAATGAGAATCATTTCTGTGCCGGTTTTTGGATGAATGATGGTGCGCGGCAGTGTCGCAATTTTTGGCGGAGGTGGCGCGACAATCTTTGGTGCGGGCGGTGCGGCAACTGGCGGTTGCTGTGGCGCAAACGGCACGCCCAGACCTTTCGTCAGCAATTCTTTTAGCGCGTCGTCGTAGCGGTTGAGGAAAACAATGTAGAGACGGCTGTGCAAGAACACTGGCATTTTGTCTTGGCAATTTTCAATCAAGAGCGGAATGATGCGCGGTCTACCGTTGCGCCCCGGCATTTTGCCCAGCGTGATCGCCGCGTTGATTTCCTCCTCGCACCACGGTGACGCCAACGACGCGTACGAAAGAATCGGGACGTAGACGTCGCACGCTTCCAAGCCGCGCTGAATTTCCGCCGCAACCATATCGCCCGGCTTGATCGAGTACGCGTCAAAAAAGCCGTCCAAGTTGTGCGCGCTCAAATCGTCGCACAACTTGCGCGCAAACTCAATGTCCTTCCACGAATGCGTGATGAAGAATTTCGTCATGGGTGCTCCCGGTGAGTACAACGGACAAGATCGGATTAAACGGACAGACCCAACAAGCCGAATGCGTCAAACTTGCCAAACATGCCAAATGCGCCAAAACTGCATACTGAACACTGCATACTGTTCACTGTTGACTGTTCACCGTTCACTGACTATCCTTCCACATCAATCAGCCCCTTCCGGATCGCGTACTTGACCAACTCCGTCCGGCTGTGCAAATTTAGTTTGCCCATGATGTTCGCGCGGTGCCGCTCCACCGTCTTGACGCTGATCGTCAACTTGTCCGCGATCTCCTGATTCGTCGAGCCGTCCGCGATCAGTTTCAGCACTTCTTGTTCGCGCTCGGTCAAGCCATCAAGCGCTTCGCGCGCGTCGGTCTCCGCCGCGCGTCCCATAAAATCGCGCACGAGCGATTTGGCGAGCGCGGGGTACAGGAACACGCCGCCTTCGTGGACGGTACGAATCGCGGTGACGAGATCGGTCGGCGCGGCTTTTTTCGGCACGTAGCCGGACGCGCCGGCTTGCAGCATCTTGAAAAAGTACTCATCGCTTTCGTGCATCGTCAGCGCGAGCACTGCCGTTTTGGGAAACGCGCGCTTGATCTGCTGCGTCGCTTCAAAGCCGTCGAGATCCGGCAGCGAAATATCCATCAGCACGATGTCCGGTTGCAGTTCGCGCGCCTTTGCCACCGCGTCGCGCCCGTTGTCCGCTTCCGCGACAATTTCGATGTCGGGCTGCGCTTGCAGCAGCATCCGCAATCCCGCGCGCACGATTTCGTGATCGTCGACCATCAGCAAACGTATCTGTGACAAGGTTGCCTCCCTTGCAAAGGATGAAGGGTGAAGAAATTCTTTTTCATCCTTCCGCCTTCATCCTTCATCCTTTATTGGAATTTCGACCATCAGCCGCGTCCCGCGCCCCGGTTCCGATTCCACTTTGAATTTGCCGCCGACAAGTTCGATCCGTTCTTGCACGCCGAGCAAGCCCCACGCGCGACGCTGCGGCTGCGCGCCCAAAACTTGTGCGACGACAAACCCGCGCCCATCGTCTTCGACCGCGAGCAACACTTTGGCGTCGGCAAATTCAAGCCGGACGATAGCGCGCGTCGCGTGCGCGTGCCGTCCGATGTTGTTCAGCCCTTCCTGCGCGATCCGAAACAGCACCGTCTCGACTTGCGACGACAGACGACGTTTCGCGCCGACGACTTGGAAATCAACTTGCAATTTGGTTCGCTCGGCGTACTGTTCCGCGAACCAGCGCAGCGCGGCGACCAAACCTATATCGTCCAGCACCGACGGACGCAAATCGGAAACGAATTGGCGCAGCCCGTCAATCGTGTGCATCGTCATATTTTTCAGTTCGGCGATCTGGTACTGCGCGCGCTCAGGGTCTTGCGCGATTGTTTCCTCCACGCCGCCCAAGCCGACCGCGAGCGCGGTGAGTAATTGCCCGGTCTCGTCGTGCAGTTCGCGCGCGATCCGTTTGCGTTCTTCCTCTTGCGCGGCGACGGCGCGTTCGAGCAATTGCCCGCGCAGTTCCTCTTTCTCTTGCACTTGTGCGTACAACCGCGCGTTTTCGAGCGCGATACCGAGTTGCCGCGCGAGCGTGTGAATCACCGCGTAATTCGAGAACGCGGTTTGGTGCGCGAGGCAAAGCGCGCCAATCGTCTTGCCCTGCAAAACGAGCGGTACGGAAACGAAGGACACGTCGGAGTCGGCGTCGGTCTCATACGCGATCTCGCAGGTTTCGAACGCGCGCGCCGCGGCGCGCTGGGCGCATTCTTCCTGCGATGCAGTGCAGGTAAACCCTTCGCGCTCACGGCGCAATTCGAGTTTCAGCGCGCGCGCGCTCGGTTGATAGAGAAAAATCGCCGCGCCAACCACCGGATCGAGCAGCGTCACGACTTGCTTGAGAAAATCGCTCAGCAGTTGATTCACGTCGAGCGACGCGCCCAGGAGACGCACCGTTTCGTACATCACCGTCAATTCGCGTTTGGCTTCCTCTTGCGCGTTAAAGCGCGCGCGATTCGCCGCGTCCAGCCGCCGCGCGTATTCCACTTCGAACACGCGCATCGTGCGGATGATGAAGAATGCGAGCGCGGTCACCGCAATCGTCCGAAAGATTTCGACCGGCAAGCCGAATAGATGAAGGAACGCGTCGGCGTTGAGAATGTTCGCGGGAAAAATCGGCGTCGGTTCGTCGATCATTTGATCGAGTAAACAATACCAACCGATGGCGAGCGCCGCGCCGACGAAATCGCGCCCGAACTGCGGCAGATTCTCGCGCAGAAACGCGCGGCGTTGCGCGAGCAAGGCGACCACGGTGAGCAGCGACGCCGGCACGCCGAGCGCGTAATTCGTCCACATGCCTGCCGGACTGGCTAAGGGCATTCCCGGCAGCGCGCGCAAAAACATCGCAAACATTCCGGCGAGGTAGATCAAGATTGCCAACGCCGGCAGTCCGCGCAGCCAGCGTTTCTGGTTCGGCGTGAGTTGGATCAACAAGCGCGCGCCAAATTCAAAAAGGAAGAAAAACGAGAGCGCTTTCCAGCCCAATTTCAACGTCGCCGCCCAGGTTGGCTCTTGCGCAACCGTCGGAATTTGCTCCGCGATCATCGAAAACATTTCGATCCATTCATTGACGCCGTGCGTGATGCCAAACGCGGCGAGAAACGGCAGCGCGCGCGAAAAGCGCAGTTGCGATGTGCGCGCAGTTTCCAGCGCGACCGCCAAGCCCATCACAAAATGCGCCAAGCCGTAGACGAAATAAATGAAGATCAGATTCGATTGAAGAAACGCGGTGAGATCGCTCACAAGTTTACTTTCCGAAACTTATGCCTTTGTTTTCATTATACCGGCGCCTGACAATATTTGCAATATCGTTTGTTTGCGCGAGCCAACTTCTTTGACTTGGTACGATAGATGCGATAGAATGGAAATGCAATAGTTACGTGGGCTTGCAAGGAGTGAGCCGGTGAAACGATTGGATTGGGCGAAGATGCGCGAGGTCGCGTGATGTCCGAATTGATGCGCGTGGCGCGACAATTTTGGTCGGGCGTTGGGCTGGGGACGAAGATGACGGCGATTGTCGTCATCGGCGTGATCGCGCTCGTCAGTTTGTTCGCGTATCTCGGCACCGCCGCGCTGAACGAAAATATCCAACGCACGTTGCAAGAGCGCGTCGTGCTCGCACAGACGACGGCGCGGCATATCGATTATCTCCTGACCGGCATCGAAGACGTGCTCACCGACGCGGCGGCGCAAGCGTCCTGGCAGGACGCCCAACCGCGCGACGAAAACCTCGCGCACGCATTTCGACGTCTCGATTTTTACGCGACGCGCGTGTTCTTGCTCGATCGTTCCGGGCGCGTGATTTCCGCGTACCCCCCGCTCACTTCCACCGTGTCGTTCGATCAATTTGCGTCCGTCCAAGCGGTGTCGAACGGGCAGCGCTTTGCGGTCTCGCGCTATTTGCGCCTGCTTGATGGCGATCACGCGTCGACCGTCGCCGCCGCGCCGGTACGCGACATGAACGGCGCGGTCATCGGCGCGCTCGTCATCAGCATCAATCTCACCAATCCAAACACGCGCGCGTTTACGCACCCTGTGGGTCTCGGCGAAACGGGCTATCTGGATTTGATCGATCTCGGCGGGACGATTCTTGCCAGCACCCAGACCGGACGCGTCGGCGCGCAAAGCGATCACGGCGAGACGCTCGCCGCGCTGGTGCGCGATCAGCGCCCAACGGTTTCGGCGTGCCACGATTGTCACAACGCGCCCGCGCCGCCTGAGCGACCGGCGAAGGACGCGCCGCAACGCCAGGTCCTCGCGTTCGCGCCGCTCGAACGCGCGCAGTGGGGCGTCACCGTGCGCCAAAGCGAAGACGAGGTGTTCGCGTCGATCCGCCAACTGCAACTGCGAATTTTCGCGTTGATGGTCGTGATGCTCGTCGGCGCGTTAATCCTCGTCTATCTCACCACGCGCAGCGTCATCACGCCGGTGCAAGCGTTGACGACGGCGACCCAGCGCATCACGACCGGCGATCTGGATACCCCCCTGGGTATGCACGGCGCGGACGAAATCGGCACGCTCGCGCGCTCGTTCGACGCGATGCGCGTCCGCCTCAAAGAGTCGATCGCCGAGATTCAAATATGGAATCGCGATCTCGACGCGCGCGTGCAGGAACGCACCGCCGAAATTCGTCAACTGTATGAAGAGTTGCAGCAAAAAGAGCAAGTCCGCCGCGAACTGTTGAATCGCGTTTTCTCCGCGCAAGAAGAAGAACGCAAACGCATCGCGCGCGACCTGCACGACGAAACGTGTCAGGTGTTGACCGGCTTGTCGTACGCGCTGGACGACACCGCCGAAACGCTCGCGACGCCAGACCTCAAGCCCCGACTGGAGCGCATGCACGATCTCGTCGATACCGCGCTGGAAGAAATCCATCGCATCATTTTGGACCTACGCCCGACGATGCTCGATCACCTGGGCTTGGTGCCCGCGCTGCGTTGGTACGCCGAAACGCGTTTCAACGGGATGGGCCTGCGCGTCTCGATTCGCGAAGTAGGATCCGCGCGCCGGTTGCCGCCCGGCGTCGAAACCGCGTTGTTCCGTGTGGCGCAAGAAGCGATCAACAACATCGCGCGTCATTCACGCGCGACGCGCGCCGATTTCACACTCGAGTTCGCGCCCGACCAAGTTCAAATTTGGATCAAGGACAACGGCAAGGGGTTCGATCCGACGACCGTTTTGAGCGCGACCGATCACCAGCGCGGTTTGGGGCTCTTGGGCATGGAAGAACGCATGAGCGCGGTGGGCGGACGCGTGGCGATTCACTCCACGCCCGGCGATGGCACGACGGTTCAACTGACGGTGCCGCTCCAAGAAACGTAGATACAATTGACTGCCGACCGCTGACCGCCGACAGAATCGGTCTGCCGTCGGTCGTCGGCGGTCGAGGAAATTTAGATGTCAAAACCAATTCGCGTGCTCGTCGTAGACGATCACGCCATCGTGCGCGAAGGCATTTGCTCGCTGCTCGCGCGACGCAAAGATATTCAAGTCGTCGGCGAAGCCGCCGACGGCAAGCGCGCGATTGACGCGGTTGTCCAATTCGATCCCGATGTCGTGCTGATGGATATTCAGATGCCGGTGTTGAATGGACTCGACGCGACGCGCGAAATTCACAAGCGTTTTCCGTCGACGCGCATCCTGGTGCTGACGCAACACGAGAGCAAAGAATACGTTGTGCCGCTCTTGCGCGCGGGCGCGGTCGGTTACATCACCAAGACCGCGCGCGCGAGCGAAGTGATCGCCGCGATCCGTGCGGTGTACGAGGAAGGCGCGTACTTGCCGCCGCGCATCACGCAGACCGTCGTTACCGCCGTCGCCGAGTCCGCCGATTCCGGCGAGGAGCAATCGCTTTTAACCGAGCGCGAAATACAAGTGTTGCGTCTTGTTGCCGAGGGATTGAGCAGCCGCGAAATCGCAGAGCGCTTATCGATCAGCGTGAAAACAGTGGACACGCACCGCGCGAACATCATGGAAAAAATCGGCGCGCACAACACGGCGGAGTTGACCAAGTACGCGATTCGGCAGGGGCTGGTGAGCGCGTGAGGGGAGATTAGAGATTGGAAATTGGTGATTGGTGAGACCCGAAGGGTTTTCAAAACCCTTCGGGTCTTTGCGTTCTTTGGCAATACCGAAATCTCCCTAATTCAAAAATACCGAAATCTCCCGATGCGATCTCCACCACTCATCGTGTAAACTAACATGAGAAAAGAATCCTTCATCCTTCATCCCTCATCCTTCCGCTTTTGATACAAGGAGGTTCTCGATGACGATTCCCACGATCACCAATCCCTCATTCAACGAAACGTTCTACGCCAGTTTACAAACTCCGCCGACCGGCGAACGCGTTCGCACCTGTTTGCAGTGCGGCATGTGCAGCGGCGTCTGTCCGTTCGGCTACGTTATGGACTTTCCGCCGGGCAGAATGATCGCCGCGCTGCGCTCGGAAATTTTCGACCGCGTGATGAAAAGCGATACGGTGTGGATGTGCGTCGCGTGTTATGCCTGCACCGAAGTGTGTCCCTCCGGCATTCCACTCACCGAAAAATTGATGGCGCGCGCAAAGGAAGAACTGATTCTCTCCGGCGCGGTTCCCGCCGAACTGCAACTCGCGCTCGAAAACTCGCAGCGGTACGGCAACGTGCTGGGGCAATCGCCGCGCAAACGCGCCGACTGGACAAAAGGCATCCAAGCGACGGTGCCGGTCTTCGGCAAAGAGAAAAAATCCGCCGAGGTGTTGTGGTACGTCGGCGATTACGCGTCGTACCATCCGCGCGTGCAAACGACGAGCCGCGCCTTCGCGCAAGTGCTCAACGCGCTCGGCGTCGACTTTGCGATCCTCGGCTCCGACGAATCCGGCGACGGCGACTCGCAACGACTCGCGGGCGAACGCGGCTTGTTCGAAGTGCTTGCGGCGAAGAACGCGCAAGCGTTCCGCAAATATAAATTCGGCGAAATCATCACGACCGATCCGCACGCGTTCAACGCGATCAAAAATGTTTATCCGACGCTCGGCATTTCATTCCCCGTCCGGCATTACACCCAATTCCTCGCGGAACGATTGGAGCAGTTAAAGCCGCTGCTCAAGCAACCGGTCAACGGCAAGATCACTTTCCACGATCCGTGCTACCTGGGTCGCGCGAACAATATCTACGACGAACCGCGCGCGCTCTTGCAAGCCATCCCCGGCGCAGAACTCGTCGAGATGTCGCACAGCGGCAAGACGAGTTTGTGCTGCGGCGGCGGCGGCGGCGGAATGTGGCTGGAAGGATTCCAGTGGGAGAAAGCGCACACGCGCACGTCGGAATGGCGCGTGCGCGAAGCGATTGCGTCCGGCGCGACGACGCTCGCCGTCGCGTGCCCGTACGAGCCGCCGCGCTTTGAAGACGCGGTCAAGACCGTGCGCGAAGCCAGCGGCATGGAAGTGCGCGATGTGATCGAGTTGTTGGTGGAGAGTATGGAACAATAATCAGGCGATTGGTCAACCAGGCAATCAGGCGATCAGGCAATTGGGCAACCCGTTGACCGATTACTGATAACTGATTGACTGATTGACTGATTAACTGAACAGGAGTGATACACATGAACCTAGTCGTTCCCATCAAACTGGTGCCCGATCTCGTGGAAGAACTCGTGATCGACGCAAGCGGCGCGCGGCTCGATCCGGACGCGCTGCGATTAAAGTTGAACGAATTCGACGATCACGCGATCGAGCAAGCGATTCTGCTCAAGGAAAAAGGCGCGGGGCAAGTGACCGTCGTCGCGCCGGACATCGAAGGTGTGGACGACGCGCTGTTCACCGCGGCGGCAAAGGGCGCGGATCGTTTGATCAAATTGACCGGCAACTGGAATAACGGCGTGAACAATCACGCGCTCGCGCGCGTCTTTGCCAACTTTGTCGAAACGCTGCGCCCCGAATTGATTTTGACCGGCGTGCAAGCGCACAACGATCTCGACGGCGCGGTCGGTCCGCAATTGGCGGAGCACCTGGGCATGCCCTACGTCGGCTATGTGTCCGGCGTCGTCGTCTTCGACAACAAGGCGCAAGTTCGCAAAGAATTTCCCGGCGGACTGATCGCGGAAATGGATGTGGTTTTGCCCGCGGTGCTCGGCATCCAAGCCGCCGAAAAACCGCCGCGCTATGTGCCGATCAGCAAAGTGCGCGCGACGATGAAGACCGCCAAGCTCGAAACGTTCCCCGCCGCCGAACTCGAAACCGCCGGAGCGCCGACAACCGTTCGCCTATTCCAACCGGAAACCGGCGCGCGCGCGACGATGCTCGCAGGCGACGCGGACGCAGTGGCGACGCGGTTGGTGGAAATTTTTAGGGAGCAAGGAATCTTGTAAAGTATGAAGTCAGAAGTAGGAAGTAGGAATTCTTCATACTTCATACTTCTGACTTCTGCCTTCGGAAACGAGGAGATCCCATGAACTCAGATATTTTCGTCGTCATCGAACACCTGCGCGGACAAGTCAGCGATATTTCGTACGTGATGCTCGCGGCGGCGCGCGGGATGGCGAACGCGACCGGCGGCAAAGTGATCGCCGTGATTCTTGGTCACGACGTTGAAACGCTCGCGCGCGATCTCGCGGCTGACCGCGTGTTGTACATGGAGCACGCCGCGTTCGCCGATTTTTCGTCGGACGCGTACCAGCGCGCGCTTGAAGGCGTGATTAAAGAACACGCGCCGCGCGCGGTGTTGTTCGGCGATACGACGATGGGCGGCGATGTTGCGGCGTGGCTCTCGACACATCTCGCGCTGCCACTCGTCAGCGCGTGCCGCACCTTCCGCGCGGACGCCGGCGCGCTCAAGTTCGTCAGCCAGATTTGCGGCGGCAAGATGATGGCGGAAGGCGATCTGCCCGCGCCGACCACGCTCGTGCTGATGGTGCCGGGCGGTTACAAACCCGAACAAGGACGCGCCGCGCAAGCGCCGGAACTCGCGCGCGTCAACGCGCCCGCGCTCGACGATCTGCGCGTGACGGTGAAAGATTACGTCGAACCCGCGGTCGGCGACGTGGACGTTTCGAAGGAAGCGGTTGTCGTTTCGATCGGACGCGGCATTCAAAATCAGGACAACGTCGAACTCGCCGAGGAATTGGCGAAAGCGCTGGGCGGCGTCGTCGCCGGATCGCGTCCGGTGATTGACCAGGGCTGGCTCGCGCCGACGCGCCTCGTCGGCAAATCCGGCAAAGCGGTCAAGCCGAAATTGTATCTCGCGCTCGGCATCAGCGGCGCACCTGAGCACGTCGAAGCGATCGGCGACAGTGAAATGATCGTCGCGATCAACACCGATCCCGCCGCGCCGATTTTCGACATTGCGAAATTTGGATCGCAGGTTGATATGCTCGATCTGATGCCGGTGCTGACGGAAAAAGTGCAGCAGGCGAAGGGACTGTAGTGCAGTTTATAGTCAGCGACGAAGCGGCAGAGTCGCGTCAGCAGTTTGTAGTCAGCGACGAAGCGGTTTGTGCGGAGTCGCGTCAGCCGCGCCGGTGCACGGCACTCCGCGAAAATCGCTACGTGCCTGACTACAAACTACTCGAAATGACGACGTTGTGGGAGACTACTGAATGTCATACGACTTGCTCAAAAGTGTTGTTGTACTAATCGCGTTGCTCATCGCCGGCGGTGTCTTTGGTTGGCGCGCGTATCAATTGCTGTGGATCAATTTGCGGCGCGGACAAAAAAGCCCGGAGGCGTTTGGACGTTGGGGCGAGCGCGTCAAGGGCGTGCTCGCGTACGTCGCCGCGCAAGGACGATTGTTTCGCGTGCTCGTTCCCGGCACCGCGCACTTTTTTATCTTCTGGGGATTCCTGCTCCTCTCGCTAACGATCTTGCAGGCAATCGTCGAAGGATTGTTCGCGTTCATCGATCCGCATTTCAAATTGCCGATCATCGGCGAGTTCGGACCGCTCGCGCTGATCCAGGATTTCTTCGCGCTCTTCGTCGTCATCGCGATTTGTTACGCGTTGTATCTGCGCCTCGTCGTCAATCCCGAACGCTACAAAGGCAGTCACAAGAGCCAGGGCGTGATGGTCTTGTCGTTCATTATGACGATCATGCTGACGCTGCTCGTGTTCAACGGCATCGCAATCAACCTGCATAAAGATTCGATTGCCGCGTGGCGTCCAATTTCGACGTTGTTCGGCTTGCCCTTCGCGGGTCTCGACAAAACCGCGCAATTCGTCGTCGGCGAAATCGCGTACTGGCTGCACCTCGGCGTCGTGATGTTCTTTCTCACCGAATTGCCAGAGGGCAAACACTTTCACATCGTCACATCGGTGCCCGCGGTGTTCCTGCGCGATCTCGATCCGCCGGGACGCTTGCCGAAAGCGCCAGAGTTCGATGGCAAACTGGGTGTGAGTACGGTCAATCAATTTCGCTGGCGGCAGATGCTCGATTTCTACACGTGTACGGAATGTGGACGCTGCCAGGATGTTTGCCCGGCGTACGCGAGCGCGCAAATTCTTTCGCCCAAATTGCTGATGATGAATCTGCGCGAACACCTCACCGCGCGCGATGGCAAACCGCTTATCGGCGATCCGATCTCGGAGCAAGTGCTGTGGTCGTGTACGACGTGCTACGCGTGCGATCAAGAGTGTCCGCTGTTCATCAATCGCGTCAAGACGATTGTGGACATGCGCCGTTATCTCGTCAGCGAAGGACGAATGGACGCGCAACTGCAAGAAGCGCTCGCGAAACTGGGGCGCTACGGCAATTCGTTCGGACAATCGGAACGTAACCGCGCGAAATGGGCGGCGACCGTGCAGCCGAAAATCAAAGACGCGCGCAAAGAGCCGGTCGAGTACCTGTGGTTCGTCGGCGATTACGCGTCGTACAGTCCGAGCGTCGTCGACATCACGCGCCAGACCGCCGCAGTGTTTCAGCGCGCCGGACTCGATTTCGGAATCTTGTACGAAGGCGAGCGAAATTCCGGTAACGACGTGCGGCGCGTCGGCGAAGAAGGTCTCTTTGAAATGCTCGTCGAGAAAAATGTCGCCGCGCTGGGCAAGGCGAATTTCAAAACGATTGTGACGACGGACCCGCACACGTACAACTCATTGAAAAATGAATATCCCGCCGACGCAACACGCAACACGCAGCACTATGCAGAATTGCTGGATCAACTGATTACGTCCGGCAAATTGAAATTCAGCAAGAAACTGGATTACACCGTGACGTACCACGATCCGTGCTACCTGGGTCGCTACAACGGCGTGTACGCCGCGCCGCGCCGCGTGATCGAGGCGACCGGCTGTCGCTTGGTCGAGATGCCGCGCCACGGGGATCGCGCGTTGTGCTGCGGCGCGGGCGGCGGACGCATCTGGATGGAAGAAGGCGCGGTCAAGGAGCGCCCCAGCGAATCGCGCATCCGCGAAGCGGTCGCGCTCGATGGCGTCAGCGTTTTCGTCGCCGCGTGTCCCAAAGACATTACGATGTTCCGCGACGCGGTGAAGACGACGGGCAGCGAAGCGCGTTTGGTCGTGAAAGATTTGATTGAGTTGGTGAATGAAGCAATGACGTAGTATCCAGTTTTCAGTGTTCAGTATTCAGTTGGCAGGAAACTGAATACTGAACACCGAATACTGAACACTGCTTTGGAGGCAATATGGGCGAAAAAATCGGCGTGTATGTTTGTCACTGCGGCAGCAATATCGCGGGCGTCGTGGACGTGGCGGGCGTCGCGAAATGGGCGGAAGAAAATTTGCCCAACGTGCGCGTCGCGCGCGATTACAAATTCATGTGCTCGTCGCTCGGTCAAGAGATGATCGAGAAAGACATCAAGGATTTGGGCTTGACGCGCGTCGTCGTTGCCGCGTGCTCGCCGCACTTGCACGAGGCGACGTTTCGGAACGCGTGCAAGCGCGCCGGACTGAATCCGTACTTGTTCGAAATGGTTTCGATTCGCGAGCAAGTGTCCTGGGTCACGAAAGACAAAGCGATCGCGACGGAAAAAGCCAAAGCGTTGATCGCGGGCGGCGTCAAGCGCGTCGTCTATCACCAGCCGCTCGAACCGCTTTTCGTCGACATCAATCCAAACGTGCTCGTCGTCGGCGGCGGCATCGCGGGCATTCAAGCCGCGTTGGAAATTGCAGACCAGGGCAGTCATGTTTATCTCGTCGAACGCGAACCGTCGATCGGCGGACACATGGCGCAATTCGACAAAACGTTTCCGACGCTCGATTGCGCGGCGTGCATCCTCACACCAAAAATGTTCACCGCCGGAAATCATCCGAACATCACCTTGCTCACGTGGAGCGAAGTCGAAAAGGTGGACGGGTTCATCGGCAACTTTACTGTGCAGATTCGACAAAAGGCGCGCAAGGTCACCGCGGAGAAATGTACGGGCTGCGGCGTGTGCGAAGAAAAATGCCCCAAGAAAGTGATCGACACGGTGTTCGAAGCCGGGATGGGCACGCGCAAAGCGATTTACACGCCGTTCCCGCAAGCCGTCCCAAAATATCCGGTGATTGATGTCGAGAATTGCATTTACTATCAGCGCGGCACGTGTAAAGCGTGCGAAAAATTTTGCCCGACCGGCGCGATCGATTTCGATCAGAAAGACGAAATGATGACGGTGCAAGTCGGCAACGTGATTCTGGCGACCGGCTACGAATTGTTCGACGCGCGGCGCATTCCGCAGTACGGCTACGGGCGACTCGCGAACGTCGTGACGAATTTGGAATTCGAACGCCTGTCGAACACCGCGGGACCGACGAATGGCAAAATCGTTTTGCGCGATGGCGTGACCGCGCCGCAAACGGTCGGCATCATTCATTGCGTCGGCAGCCGCGACATCAAGTACAACGTAGATTGCTCGGCGATTTGTTGTATGCAATCGCTGAAATTCGCGCATCTCGTGAAAGAGAAAACCGGCGCGAAGGTGTACAACTTTTACATCGACATTCGCACGCCGGGCAAAACGTACGACGAATTTTATCGCCGCATTCTCGACGAAGGCGTGCATTTCGTGCGCGGCAAGGTCGCCGAAGTGACGGACGCGCCGCGCTTTCCCGGCGAAGAAGGCAAACTGATCATCCAGGTCGAAGACACACTTGCGGGGAGACAACTGCGCGTGCCGGTCGATATGGTCGTGCTATCCGCCGCGATGCAGCCGCGCGTGGATTCGAAACAAGTCGGGCAAAAGTTCGGAATCTCGTGCAGCGCGAACGGCTGGTTCATCGAGCGCCATCCCAAACTCGATCCGGTCGCGACGATGACCGAAGGCATTTTCATCGCGGGCGTGTGCCAGGGACCGAAAGATATTCCGGCGACGGTGTCGCAAGGCGCGGCGGCGGCGGCGCGCGTCCTGGGTCTGATCGGACGAAAACAAGTGACGCTCGAACCGGTGCGCGCGAGCATCAACGCGGATCAATGTTCCGGCTGCCGCATCTGCAACAATCTGTGTCCGTTCAACGCGATCACGTTCATCGAAGATCGCGCGGTGAGCGACATCAATCCCGCGCTCTGTCAGGGCTGCGGCACGTGCGTCTCGGCGTGTCCGGCGGGCGCGATCACCGGCTCGCATTTCACCAACCAACAAATCATGGCGCAGATCGAGGGCGTGCTGTTGAATTTTGGGAATGGGCACGAGCCAGCGGAAAAGTTGGAGCAAGTCCCGGCGTGATACGTGATACGTGATGCGTGACCTTAACGTTTCACGCATCACGCATCACGCATCACGTCAGACGGAGGAAATATGACTGAACAATTCGAACCCACCATCGTCGGTTTCACCTGCAACTGGTGTTCATATCGCGCGGCGGATTTGGCGGGCATGTCGCGCATCAAGTACGCGCCGAACGTCCGGCTCATTCGCCTGATGTGTTCCGGGCGCGTCGATCCGCAATTCGTGTTCAAGGCGCTCGCGGAAGGCGCAGACGGCGTGCTGATTTCCGGTTGTCATCCCGGCGATTGTCACTACGTCGAACAAAACTACAAGACGATGCGGCGATTCGCGCTGCTGAAGAAAACGCTTGCCGCGCTCGGCATCGAAGACGCGCGCGTCAAACTGGTGTGGGCATCGGCGGCGGAAGGCAACATTCTCGCGGAAGAGATCGACAAGATGGTCGCGGAGGTCAGGGCGTTGGGTCCGTTGAACTGGAAGGGCAGTGAACAGTTAACAGTGAACAGTGAACAGTCAGCGGTCGGCGGTCGGTCGTCGGCGGTCAAGGAGATGTCGTTATGAGCAAACCGAAATTTGCAATGTACTGGGCGGCGGCGTGCGGCGGCTGCGAAATCGCGGTGCTGAATGTTCACGAAGGCATTCTCGACGTGGACGCGAATTTCGATGTCGTGTTCTGGCCTGTCGCGATGGACGCGAAATACAAAGACGTGGAAGCGATGCCGGACAAGTCCATCACGCTGACCTTGTTCAACGGTGCGATTCGGAACGACGAAAACGCGCACATCGCGCAAATGCTGCGCGCGAAATCGCAAGTGCTCGTCGCGTTCGGCGCGTGCGCGTGCGAAGGCGGCATTCCGGGCTTGGGCAATCTCACAACCAAGCAAGCAATTCTCGACACCGCGTTCTCTACTGTCTCGACGGATAATCCCAAAGAGTTGCGACCGCAAACGACGTTCAAGATGCCGGAAGGCGCGATTCATATTCCGACGATGTACGAAACGGTCAAATCGCTCGATCAAGTCGTGCCGGTGGATTACTATATGCCGGGCTGTCCGCCGGAGTCGCATCAGATCGCGGCGGTCGTCGGCTTGGTGATCAAAGCGTTAAAGGGCGAAGCGCAACTGCCGCCCGCCGGCGCGGTCATCGGCGCGAGCCAGAGCACGGTGTGCGACGAGTGCAAGCGCGCGCGCGGCGAGAAAACAATCACCGCGTTCACGCGCATGGCGACGTTCCAGCCGCGCGAAGATCAATGCTTGCTCGAACAAGGCATTTTGTGTTCCGGCATGGCGACGCGCGGCGGCTGCGACGCGCGCTGTCCGACCGCGAATATGCCGTGTGTCGGCTGCTACGGTCCCGCGCCGGACGTGATCGATCAAGGCGCGCGGATGATGAGCGCGGTCGCGTCGGTCGTCGACAGCAAAGACCCGGCGGAGATCGACAAGATCATGGAAGGCGTCGCGGATCCGGCGGGAACGTTTTATCGTTTCAGTATGCCAAGTAGTTTGATGAGACATGCAAGGACGTGATGCGTGATGCGTGATACGTAACACGTGTTGCGTGTTGCGTATTGCGTGGCGAATAAACGGAACACGCAACACGAAACACGGAGGAATTATGCAACGAATAACCATAGACCCGATCACTCGCCTCGAAGGGCACGGCAAGATCGAAATCTTTTTGGATCCGGAAGGGAACGTCGCGAATACGTATTTTCAGATTCCGGAATTGCGCGGGTTTGAGCAGTTCTGTGTCGGCAGACCGGTGGAAGAAATGCCGGTACTGACCGGGCGCATCTGCGGCGTCTGTCCCGAAGCGCATCACATGGCTGCCGCCAAAGCCGCGGACGCAGTGTATCACGTCGAAATTCCGCGCACCGCCGCGAAATTGCGCGAGTTGTTGTACAGCGCGTTCTATGTCACCGATCACGCGACGCACTTTTACGCGCTCGGCGGTCCCGATTTCGTGATGGGTCCCGACGCGCCGGTCGCGGAGCGCAACATCCTGGGTGTGATCCACAAAGTTGGACTGGAGATCGGCGGCAAGGTGATTCAGGCGCGCAAAGCCGGACACACGGTGATCGAAATGATCGGCGGGCGCAAAGTGCATCCGTGTACTTCGATCCCCGGCGGCTTGTCGAAAGGCATCACGGTCGAACAGCGCGACGAGATCGAAAAGATGGGACGTTGGGCGATTGAATTCGCGCAGTTCTCGCTCAAACTTTTCGCCGACATCGTCCTGGGGAACAAAGCGTACGTGGATTTGATTCTGGGCGACGCGTACACGCATCGCACGTACTCGATGGGCATGGTCGACGAAAAGAATCACGTGAATTTCTACGACGGCAAAGTCAGCGTCGTCGATCCGGAAGGCAAACGGCTCGGCAAATACGCGCCGAGCGAGTACACTGATTGGATCGCGGAGCACGTCGAACCCTGGACGTACTTGAAATTCCCGTACCTGAAAAAAGTCGGCTGGAAAGGGTTTACCGATGGCAAAGATTCCGGCGTGTACACCGCGACGCCGCTGTCGCGCTTGAACGCGGCGGACGGCATGGCGACGCCGCTCGCGCAAGCCGAGTACGAAAAATTCTACGCGACGCTCGGCGGCAAGCCGGTGCACCAACGCCTCGCGACGCACTGGGCGCGCCTGATCGAATTGCTGTACGCGGCGGAACGCTGGGTCGAACTCGCGACCGATCCGGAAATCGCGTCGGACAATTTCCGCGCCGTGCCAACCGCGACACCGACTGAAGGCGTCGGCATCGTCGAAGCGCCGCGCGGCACGCTGACGCATCACTACTGGACGGACGAACGCGGCATCGTGACGAAAGTGAATCTCATCGTCGGCACGACGAACAACTACGCGCCGATCAGCATGAGCATCAAAAAAGCGGCGGAGAGTTTCATCAAGCGCGGCGTCGTCGTGAGCGAAGGAATTTTGAATCGCGTCGAAATGGCGTTCCGCGCGTACGATCCGTGTTTCGGCTGCGCGACGCATTCGCTGCCCGGACAAATGCCGCTGCAAGTGACAGTGCGCGATGCGCGCGGGAATGTGGTGGACGTCCTGAAACAGTTTTGTGACTAAGCCCCGCAGGGGAGCGGGGGAGCAAGGGGGAATCTTGAGCGTAGCCGAAGGCTCTCCCCTGCCCCTCTGCTCCTCTGCTCCCCTGCAAGTTTGCGACACACATCAGGAGAAGCAACTATGATTTCCCTCGAACTCTTGCGCCGCTATCCCTTCTTCGCCGGGTTAGACGAAGCGGAATTGAAAGCGATTGCGATGGTTTCGGAAGAAGTGCGCGCACCCGCCGGGGCGATCTTGTTTGAAGAAGGTCAAACCGCGGACGCGCTTTTCCTGCTCCTCTCCGGCAGCGTCGACTTGTCGTTCAACTCGCCGCTCGGAAACGGTTTTCAAATTCACATTGGCGAGATCAACCCCGGCGAGCCGTTCGCGATCTCTGCGCTGATTCCGCCCCACATGCTCACCCACACCGCGCGCGCCGGCAACGCGATCCACGCGCTCAAGATCGCTGCCATCCCGCTGCGCGCGATTTGTGAGAGGGATGCGCGCGTGGGCTATGTCGTGATGCATAAAGTGGCGCAAGCCGCGATGGAGCGTTTGCACTTTACGCGCGTCCAACTTGCCGCCGCGCGGGCATAGCCCGCAGAAATTTTCCTTGGCGCGTGACGATTCTCCCCAACTCCCTCACCCGCAACGCCAGAGCCGAACTTTCGGTGTTAGGGCTTTGTCAAAGTCGCGGATTGTCATTTCGAGAATACATACCGCGCGGCGGTATGTACTCTCGAAATGACAAGAGACGTTCGACTCCGAAAGTCCTATTTCAGTGCGAGCGATAATTGACGCGATCACCTATCTGCGTTAGAATAGACTCGAATGTCGATGTATGGGTGATCCAGCGCTTGTCCTGTTTGAGCAGGCGCTCTTTCATCGAGGATCGGGTGCGACCTCAGGGGGGCATGAATGTTTCGGCACGTGCCGCGCCCAGGATTGTCGCGGCATCCCAGTTGGTCCAAGCCCACCGTTGGGCTGGGCGCCAAGATGGCGCTGCTGGTCGTGATTGGCTGTTTGTCGCTGATCGGTCTGTTTGGTTATCTTGGCACGGCTGCCCTCGATGAAAATGTTCAGCGTACGCTGCATGAACGCGTCGTCCTGGCGCAGACAACTGCGCGGCACGTCGACGCGACCCTCTCCATCATCGAAAGTATTCTAACTGAGAGCGCGACCCAGGATTGCTGGTGTGATCCCGAGCGCGCCCCTTTCGCGCTATTGAACACGTCGCGCCGACTGAATTTTCTCGCCTCGCGCGTTTTTCTCCTCGACCGCGCCGGGCGCGTCCTCGCGGCGAATCCGCCGCTCACTTCTACCGTATCGTTCGACCAATTCGCCGCGTTGACCGCCGCGCTGGATGGTCAACCCTTCGCGGTTTCGCGCTACACCCGCCCGCTCGATTCCGCGGGCTCATCCACCATCGCCGTCGTGCCGATTTATGATGAATTTGGAATTGTGAATTACGCGTTGTTGGTCAGTCTCAATTTGACGAGTCCGCAACTACGCACGTTTACGCAGCCGATCGGTCTCGGCGAAACCGGGTACATGGATTTGGTGGACCTGAGCGGAACGATTCTAGCCAGCACGCGCCACACGCGCGTTGGCGCGCAAAGCGATCACCAAGAGAGTCTCGTTACCCTGATTCGCGCGCGACGGCAAACCGTATCGGCGTGTCACGATTGCCACACCGCGACAACCGCCGATGTCCCCGTGCGCGAAGTCTTGGCGTTCGCGCCCCTGGAACGCGCGCAGTGGGGCGTGACGGTCCACCAAAGCGAAGATGAAGTCTTTGCCGCGATGCGGATGTTGCAAACCCGGATTTTCATATTGCTGATCATCGCCATTGCCGGTGCGTTGCTGCTGGTGTATGTGACGACGCGCGGCGTGATCGCGCCGGTGCAGGCGCTCACCGCCGCGACGCGCCGCATCGCGGAAGGCGATCTGGAAACGCCGCTGCAAACCTGGGGGCACGACGAAATCGGCGTGCTCGCGCGCGCGTTCGACGCGATGCGCGCGCGCCTGCAAGATTCGATGGCGGAAATCCGCGCGTGGAATCGCGAGTTGAACGCGCGCGTGCACGCGCGTACCGCCGAGTGCGAACGCGCGCGCGCCGACATCGAACGACTGTATCTCGAACTGCGCGCGGATGAGCGCACGCGGCGCGAGTTGCTGCACCGCATCATCACCGCGCAAGAAGAAGAACGCAAACGGATCGCGCGCGAATTGCACGACGAGACGAGCCAGGTGCTGATCGGCATGGTGTACCGGCTGGACCGCGCGACGGAGATGATCGCGCGCGGCAAATTGCGCGCCAACGAGACGCGCGCCTTGCTGGAGAAATTACTCGAACTCGCTCAGACCGCGCGCGCCGAAGTCAATCACGTGATTCTCAATCTGCGCCCGCTGTTGCTCGACCAACTGGGGCTGATTCCCGCGTTACGCAGTTACGCGGAAGAACGCTTTGCCGAGACCGGGTTGAGTTGGAACATTCGTGTGCTCGGGGAGCCGCGCCGGCTCACGCCGCAAATCGAAGCGGCGTTGTTTCGCGCTGCGCAGGAAGCCATCAACAACATCGCGCGCCACGCCCACGCGCGGCGCGCCGATTTTGTCTTCGCGTATCTGGACGATCACGTGCGCGTGCAGATCCACGATGACGGGCAAGGTTTCGATCCGATCCGCGTGCGCGGTTCGCGCGATGGCGCGGTCGGCTTGGGCTTGCTAAGCATGGAAGAACGCCTGCGCGCGGTCGGCGGGGAGTTTGAATTGCAAACCGCGCCCGGCGTGGGCACGACGGTCACGCTCACCGCGCTGATTGAGAATTCAAATTAGAGAAAACGATGCCCAAGAAAAATCCCAGCGTGATTCGCGTCCTCGTCGTGGACGATCATGCCATCGTCCGCGAAGGCATTTGTCAATTATTGGGGGAGCAGCCCGATATTAAGATTGTCGGCCAAGCCGCGGACGGCGAACAAGCCCTCGCGCAGGTCGCCGCGCTGCACCCCGATGTCGTTTTGATGGACATTGCGATGCCGAAAATAGACGGCTTGCAGGCGACGCAAAAGGTCATGGCGGAATTTCCGGAGACGCGCGTTCTCGTCCTGACCCAGCACGAAACCACCGACTATATTCTGCCCTTATTGCGCGCCGGCGCGGCGGGATACATCCTCAAAGCCGCGAGCGCCGCGGAACTCCTCCGCGCAATTCGCGTGGTGGATGTGGAAGGCGCGTTCCTGCCGTCCAACGTGATTCGCACGCTGCTCGACGGCGTCACCCAAGCGCGCGCCGCGCAGGGACAAGCGCCGCTAACAGAGCGCGAGCGCGAGATTTTGCGCCTGATCGCCGAAGGATTGGGCGTGAATGAAGTCGCGAAAAAATTGTGCATCAGCGCGAAAACGGTCATTACGCATCGCGGCAACATCATGGAAAAAATCGGCGTGCATAACACGGTTGAGTTGATCAAGTACGCGATTCGGGAGGGAATCGTGAAGGTGTAGGGCAAGTTTTCAGAACTTGCCTCAGGACAAATTTTGTAAATTTGTCCTACTCAAAAAGTGAAAAACTAAATACCGCGTTCTACCGATGGGCAGTCCTCAAAGACCGTAGTACATTTACGGTTGAAGACTTACCCGGCTTACTCAAACTGGGTCGGTCTGAGATGGTTTCAAGGAGGAGCCCATGCCCCAACTCACTCGGCGACAGTTTTTCCAAGTGACTGCCGCAGTCAGCGGTAGTCTGTTACTCCCCAGCGCCGCCCAAGCCGCCGGCGGCGACAAGAAATTTCCCCTGCACAAAAAGATCGGCGAAGGCGCGACGATTTGCCCGTACTGCTCGTGCGGCTGCGGTCTCATCATCGCGACCGACGAACAAGGACACATCGTCAACGTCGAAGGCGATCCGGAGAATCCAATCAACCGCGGCGCGCTCGATCCCAAATCGATCGCCGTCCGACAACTTTCCAACAGCCCGCTGCGTTTGAAAAATGTAATGTATCGCGCGCCCGGCGCGACGCAGTGGGAAGAAAAGTCGTGGGACTGGGCGATGGAGGAAATTGCCAAGCGCGTCAAGAAAACGCGCGACGAAACTTTCGTCCGCACGGTCAAGGTTGCCGACAAGGATGTGCCGGTCAATCGCGCCGAGGGCTTTGCGTTCATCGGCGGCGCGGCGAACAACAACGAGGACTGCTATCTCGCGACCAAGTTGATGCGCACGCTGGGGGTCGTGTACCTCGAGCATCAGGCACGGCTCTGACACTCTTCCACGGTGGCCGGTCTGGGCCCCACATTCGGTCGCGGCGCGATGACGAACGATTGGGTTGATCTCAAGAACGCCGATGCCATTTTCGTCATCGGCGCGAACCCCGCGAGCAATCATCCCGCTTCCTTCACCTGGATCAACGACACGCGCGAGCGCGGCGCGAAACTCATCGTCGTCGACCCGGCGTTCACGCGCACCGCCGCCGCCGCCGATCTCTACGCGCCGATTCGTCCCGGCACGGACATTGTTTTCCTCGGCGCGCTGATGAGTTACGCGATTCAGAACAAACTCTACAACGAGGAGTACATCAAAGCGTACACGAACGCGCTGACGCTCGTCAATCCCGATTTCAAAGGTCCGGCGGACCTAAATGGATTTTTCTCCGGTTTCAACAAGGAGACGAGCGCGTACGCCACCGCGACCTGGCAATACCAAACCGATAAAGTCAAAGTCACGGTCAAAGAAAAAGACGCGTCCGGCAAAGACGTTGACGTCGAAAAAGAATTTAGCGTCCCCAAGCAAGCCGCGAATCTCGACGACGCCGGCACGGTGTGGTCGCAACTGAAAAAGCATTACGCGCGCTACACGCCCGAAATGGTCGAGCGCGTGTGCGGCACCCCGAAAGATCAATTCCTCCAGGTCGCCAGGACATTCTGCGCGACCGGCGCGCCGGACAAATCCGGTACGATCCTGTACGCGATGGGACAAACCCAGCACACCGTCGGCACGCAAAACGTCCGCGCGATGGCGATGCTCCAACTGATCCTCGGCAACATCGGCATCCCCGGCGGCGGCGTCAACGCGCTGCGCGGCGAATCGAACGTGCAAGGATCGACCGATATGGCGTTGCTCTTTGGCGATCTACCGGGCTATCTCGGCGCGCCGACGGATCGCCACGGCGATTTCAAGACGTACACGGCAAAGTTCGATACGACGAGTTACTGGGTCAACGGTCCGCGCTTTGCCACGAGTTTGCTCAAGGCGTGGTACGGCGACGCGGCGAAAAAAGAGAACGATTACTGCTTCAACTATCTCCCCAAGACGAGCGGCAACTATTCCTGGATTTCGATGTTCCAAGCGATGTACGCCGGAAAACTCAAAGGACTGATTGCGATGGGGATGAACCCGGCGGTTTCGGGTCCCAACGCGCGCATGGAACGCAAGTCGCTGGAAAAACTCGATTGGCTCGTCGTGATGGATTTGTTCGAAACGGAGACCGCCGGTTTTTGGAAAGCGCCCGGCGTCGATCCCAAAACAGTCAACACCGAAGTCTTTCTGCTTCCCGCGCTCGACGCGATGGAAAAAGAGGGTTCAATCGTCACGAGCGGGCGCCGCATCCAATGGCGACCGCGCGTCGCGGCGGGTCCCGGCGATGCCAAGACCGATCTCGCAATTCTCGACCGGCTCGCCAAAGCGATCAAAGCCGTTTATGCCGGATCAACCGACGCGAAGGATCGTCCGATTCTCGATTTGAATTGGCTCTATGGCGACGATCCGGAACCGGATGTGTGGCTCGTCGCGCGCGAGATCAACGGCTATGCGCTCGACGATGTAAAAGACGCGGCAGGCGCGACGCTTTTGGCAAAAGGCGCGCTCTTGCCCGCGTTCGCGACAATTGCCTCCGCCGCGAATTTCGACGCGATCGCGTGCGGCAACTGGCTCTACGCCGGATATTTCGCGCCCGCCGACGATGGGCGCGGCATCTGGCGACCCGCGGCGCGACGGCGCGGTCAAAAAGATCCGGGCAACCTGGGGCTGTATCCGTACTGGGGCTACACGTGGCCCGCGAATCGCCACATCATCTACAATCGCGCGTCGGCGCGACCGGATGGCAAGCCGTGGGCGGAGAACAAGAAATTGATCTGGTGGGACGCGGAGAAGAAAACCTGGACTGGTTACGATGTCCCGGATTTCGCGCCGACCAAAGCGCCGGACGCGAAAGCGAA
The DNA here is from genome assembly GCA_020723345.1 of Candidatus Aquidulcis sp. Classification (GTDB taxonomy): domain Bacteria; phylum Chloroflexota; class Anaerolineae; order UBA4142; family UBA4142; genus VGOB01. Next base: position 52,370 of record DYJA01000004.1, read on the forward strand.
TCCGGCAGGCGCGGGTCTCGCCGCGCAATCCGGCACCGACGCGTTCTTGATGAAGGCGGACGGCAAGGGCTGGCTCTTTGCGCCGGCGGGGTTGGCGGAAGGACCGTTCCCGGAACACTACGAACCGGTCGAATCGCCGGTCACGAACTGTCTCTCCGCGTGCCAGTCGAACCCGGTCGTCAAAGTGTGGGCGACGGACAAGGGCAAACCGGTTGGCGATAACATCGGCACGAGCGACAAGTTCCCGATCGTCTGCACCACGTTCCGCCTAGTCGAGCACTGGCAATCCGGCACGATGTCGCGCACGCTGCCCTGGCTCGCGGAAATCCAACCCGAATTGTTCGTGATGATCGGCGCGGAACTGGCGAACGAGCGCGGTATCAAGAACGGCGAGATCGCCAAGATCGTTTCCGCGCGCGGCGAGATCAAAGCGGTCGCGCTGGTGACGCCGCGGATGAAACCGCTCACGGTGGACGGCAAAAAAGTCCACATGGTGCGCATGCCCTGGCATTACGGCTGGCAAGGTCTCGCGACCGGTGACGTGATCAACGACATTTCGCCGCACGTCGGCGACGCGAATACGATGATCCCGGAATACAAGGCGTTTCTCGTGGACGTGAGGAAAGCGTAAAAACGGAATACGCATTACGTATTACGTATTACGTATTGCGTGTTCCGTAAGGAGCAATCACGATGAGCAAATACGGAATGTTGATAGACGAAACGCGCTGCACCGGTTGCCGCGGCTGCCAGGTCGCGTGCAAACAGTGGAACGATCTGCCCGGCGAACAGACGCGCAATCGCGGCACGTACACGAATCCGCCCGCGCTCTCGGCGAAGACGTGGAACCTGATTCAGTACACCGAGGTCGAAACCAACGGTAGAGCCGGATTCTACTTTTTAAAGCACGCGTGTATGCACTGTGAGAAGCCCGCGTGCGCGTCCGTCTGTCCGGTCGGCGCGTTGTACAAAACGACGGAAGGTCCCGTCGTCTACGACGATACCAAATGTATCGGCTGTCGCTATTGTATGACCGCGTGTCCTTTCAGCATCCCGACGTTTGAGTGGGGCAAGGGCTTGCTCGATCAGGCGCTCATTCGCAAATGCAACTTTTGCATCGATCGCGTCAGCAACGGACTGACTCCGGCGTGCGCCAAGACTTGTCCTTCGAAGGCGATCACGTTCGGCGAACGCGACAAGCTGATCGCGCAAGGCGAAGCGCAGATCCGCAAATATCCCGACAAGTACGTGAATCGCGTCTACGGCAAAGACGAAGTCGGCGGCACTTCGATTCTTTATCTCTCCGCGATTCCCTTCGATCAATTGGGGCTGCCGCGCGTGGGCACGACGCCGGTGACCGCGCTCAGCGAACAAGTGATGGAATACACGCTGCCCTTTGCGGGCGCGTGGGCGGCGACGCTTGCCGGACTGGCGATCCTCTTTCGCTTGCGAAATCGCGGCGCGCAACACGCGGCGGATGACGTCCACAAGGAGAAATCAGCATGACCACTCTGAATGCAACCCTCAATCGCTTCCGGATCTCGCCGATCATCTTGATCATGCTCGCGTTGATGGCGCTCGCCGTCGTTGTGGCGCTGGTGCGCTATCTGTTCGGTATCGGCGCGATCAGCAACTTGAGCGACGCGTACCCGTGGGGCATGTGGATCAGTTTCGATTTGCTGTGCGGCGTCGCGCTCGCGGCGGGCGCGTTCACGACGGCATCGGCGGTGTACATTTTCAACGACAAACGCTTTACGCCGATTTTGCGCCCGGCGATTCTGACCGGTTTTCTCGGCTACTTGATGGTGATCGTCGCGCTGATGGTTGACCTGGGTCGCCCGGAGCGCATCTGGCACCTCATCGTCTACTGGAATCCGCACTCGGTCATGTTCGAAGTCGGCTGGTGCGTGATGCTGTACACGACCGTGCTCGCGCTCGAATTTTCGCCGCTCGTGTTCGAACGTTTCGGATGGAAGTTGCCGCTGAACATCGTCCACCGGCTCACGATGGTGTTTGTGATTCTCGGCACGCTGCTTTCCACCTTGCACCAATCGTCGCTCGGCTCGCTCTTTCTCGCGACACCGGGCAAGGTGAGTCCGTTGTGGTTCTCCGCATTCTTGCCGGTCTACTTTTTCCTTACGGCGGCGGCGGTCGGACCCGCGATGGTCATCGTCGAATCGTTCATCAGTTCACGCGCGTTCTACCGCGGGTTGGAAACGGAGTTGCTCGGCACTTTTGCGAAGGTGATCCCGCCGGTGCTTGGCGTGTACCTCTTGCTAAAAGTGGTCGATCTCACCGTCTCCGGCAAATGGGTGTATGCGTTTCGCGATGGGATGAGCGTGTTGTTCTGGATCGAGATCATTGGCTTTGTCGTCTTGCCGATCGTGTTGTTCTCGATGCCGAAGGTTCGGCAGAATGGGCAATCGTTATTTGGCGCGGGGTTGCTTGTCGTCGGCGGCGTGGTTCTCAATCGCTTTAACGTGAGTCTGATCGGCTGGCCTCGCCCGGCGGACACGGCGTATTTCCCGAGCTGGATGGAATTCGCGATCACGTTCGGCATCATCGCGGCAGGTGTGGTGGCGTATGCGCTCGTCGCCAGGTTTTTTCCGTTGTTTGTGGAAGATCCGGTTACGAAGCGAGCCCATGGAGTATCGCCGGAGATTTTGCGCCGCTCGCAGTTCTTGGTCTTTCCCGAAGCCGCGCGCGTTCAAGCCATCGCGGCGATTGCCGAGGAGCAGGATATTGCCGAGGACCAGGTGATTTTCCGGCAAGGGGATCCCGCGCAGGCGCTCTATATTTTGCTCGATGGAAGCGTCAATTTGTACTCGACGCGCGGACCTGGCGCGACCAATGAGTTACACCTGGGCACGATCAAACCCGGTGATCCGTTTGGCATCTCGACGCTGATCGATCCGTTCGTCCTGACTGCCTCGGCGCGGGCGGCGACCGCGTGCCGGGTTCTCAAGATTGACGGCAAGCAATTACGCGCGCTGGGCGCAGCCGATCCCCATTTGGGACAGACGCTCGCGCTGCGCGCCGCCCAAGCCGCGCTCACGCGCATGTCGTGGGCGCGTACCCGCCTGGCAGGCGCGCCGAGTTAGGACACGTTCGTAGTGCGCGCTTTGAGCGCGCTCAAGCGCGCACTACAAAATGGGAGGAGACATGGTTTCGCAAGAACTGTTGCGGCGGTACCCGTTTTTCGCGTTGTTCGACGAAGCGCAGCGCAAGGCGATCGCGCAGATCGCGGACGAAATTCACTGCGAGTCCGGCACCCATTTTTTCGAGGAGGGCGAATCTGCTGACGCGCTGTATCTTTTGCTCACCGGCAGCGTCGATTTGTATTTCAATGTTCTGACGGAGCAGCACAAGGAATTGCACATCGGAGAGATCAATCCCGGTGAGCCGTTCGCGATCTCGGCGCTGATTCCGCCGCACATTCTGCAGCACTCGGCGCGCGCCGGCAAAGCGTGTCGCGCGCTCAAGATCAATTCGCTCGCGCTGCGCGGGCTGTGCGACCATGACGCCCAGATGGGTTATATCCTAATGCGCCATGTCACCAAAGCCGCCATGGAGCGGCTGCACTTTACGCGCATCCAGCTCGCCGCCGCGCGCGTGGGCGCATCGGAAATGGCACTGGCGTGAAAAACCGATGAAAGATGAAAGAGGAGAGATGAAGGTAGGTTCTCTCCTCTCTCCTCTTTCCTCTCTCCTTTCTCATCTCTGAGTATGATCGGCTACGAAAAAATCTTGGATGAGTTGCAGCGCCGGAGCGCGCTCCATCCCGAAAACGCAGAGACGCTCGCGCTCTACGGCGATCTGCTCGCGGCGCAGGCGCGCGTGTCGGTGTTGCCGCGCGAATATGCCGCGATTGCTCAGATCGCGCCGACGCGCATTGAGCGCGGTTTGCCGGTGCTGCCGCCGGAAGCGTTTCGCGCCGATTGCGCCGCGCTCGCGCAACTGTGCGACGAGACGTGCGTCATCACCGCGCGCCACCGCGCTGATCTGCGCGACGCGCTCGACGCGCTCCGCGCCTGGCTCGCGCAAGAACACAATTCAATTTTGGCGTTCGCGGCGGAGTATCTCCGCGACGAGGGTCTTGGCAAAGCCAGGGAGATCGGGCTGGACACCCCGCTCCTTGGCTTTGTCCTCAACCATGCCTTGCATCCGTTCTTGCGGACGTACGCGCAAGTGGTGGGACCTTTCGTGGATTTGAGCATCTGGTTTCGCGCACAGTGTCCCGTCTGCGGCGGCGCGCCGGATTTCGCGGCATTGGCGAAAGACACCGGCGCGCGCACCTTGCTCTGCGCGCGCTGCGATTTCGAGTGGTCGTTTTGGCGCGGCGCCTGCCCGTTCTGCGAATGTGACGATCCCGATCAGCAGAAATATTTCGCGTCGGACGATGAGGTCTATCGGCTTTACACGTGCGAAAAATGCGGACGCTACATCAAGACGATTGATCTGCGTCAGGTCGCGGACGAGCGCATCTTGCCGGTCGAAAGGATTCTGACGATTCCGCTCGATCTTGCCGCGCGGCAGGTTTGCGCGGCGGCGTCCCAGCCAGCGTCATAGGTTGGAGAAAAATGCGCGGGTGATGTTGTGAAATCCGTGTTATCGCCGCTCGCTCGATTGCGCCACGCGGCGCGTCGTACAAGTTTTTGGATTCTCGGAGCCGTGCTCGTCGTCGTCACGGCTCTTTACTATTTCTCGCCGCAGGTGCGCGCGCTGCCCCTGATGCCCTATCCGCTGGAGCGCCACGCCGTCGAACGAATCATTTTCCTGCTGCCGGTCGCTGGCGCTGCCTTCGTATTCGGTCAAACTGGCGGGTTGATTACGCTGGTTCTGATCACGCTCATCCTGTTGCCGCGCGCCGTGTGGCTTTCGCCATCTCCGGCGGACGCGGTTTTGGAAACCATAGCCGTCGCGCTCGTCGGTAGTTTCATCGTCTGGGCGATTGAGACCCAGGCGCGCGAGAAACGACTGCGCCAAGAACTAAGCCAACGACTCGAGCGTGCGTACGATCGTCTCCAGTCGCTGTACGACAGCGCGCAGACCGTCAATTCGACGCTCGATCTGCAACGCGTGCTCGATCAACTCGTCCAATCCACTGCCGAGGTGATGCGCGTGCGCGGCTGTTCGATCCGCTTGCTGGATGAGACCGGCAAACGGCTCAACGTTGCCGCGGTGTACGGCTTGAGCGAAATCTATGTGAAAAAAGGCGACCTGGTGCTGGAGCAGAATCCGCTGGCGCGCGAGGTGTTGGCGGGACAGGTCATCGCGATCGAGGACATCACACGAGACACGCGCTTGCAATATCCCGCGCAGGCAATTGCCGAAGGCATCCGCTCGATGTTGTCCGCGCCCATCTTGGGTAAGCGCGGACCTGTGGGGCTGATCCGCGCGTACAGCACCGACCTCGATCATTTCACCCAGGACGATGCGACGTTCCTCACCGCGATTGCCAGCCAGGGCAGCATCGCCATCGAAAATGCGCTGGCGTATCAGGCGCTCGATAAACTTGACCAGATGAAATCCAGGTTCGTCCTGACCGTGACCCACGAGTTGCGTTCGCCCGTCAGTGTTGTCCGCAGTCTTTTGCGTACGTTGCGCGCGTCCTACGCGGGGACGCTGACGCCTGGACAAGACGATCTCGTCGCGCGCGCGCTGCGCCGCACCGATTTTCTGCAAACGCTGATTGACGATCTGCTCGACCTGGCAGCCGGGAAAAGCGAATTCCGCGCGAGCGAAGAACGGGTGGAGATTTCATTGGGCGAGGCAATCGAGGATGTCGTACGGCGATTTCAAGTCCCGGCGGAGGAAAAGCGAATCGCGCTCGATGCTTGCTGCGAGAGCAACGCAGAATCCATCCGCGTTCTTGCGACGAAAGAGGGCATTGATCGAATTCTCAACAATCTCGTATCGAACGCGATCAAGTACACACCCACGGGCGGTCGCGTCATTATGCGATTGCAGCGAATGGATGGAGAAGCGCGTCTGCAAGTCGAAGACACCGGGATCGGCATTCCCGAAGACGCGTTGCCGCATCTGTTTGAAGAATTTTATCGCGCGCCGAATGCCAAATCTCAGGAGAAAGAAGGCACAGGGCTGGGACTGGCGATCGCCAGAGACTTAGTGCTGCGGTACGGTGGACGGATCGACGCGCAAAGCAAGGTGGGAACTGGTACGATGTTCACAATCACTTTGCCGTGTCAACGAATCGGAAACGAATAAACGAATCGCGCGATCACATTCGTTTATTCGTTGCGCGAAGCGATTCGTTGACACGTCGACGCCAATCTTTGATCGCGAACGGCGTGTAGAGGATCAAGAAAACAGCCAAGCCGATCAGTTCGAGGAACGCGATGTAAAGGGGCCACTCCGGCAGCGCGTCGATTAGTGTCGGCGTCTCCGGTTTGTGCGCGATGAAAAGATAGTTGCTCCCCAGGAATAAATTTACGACGAAGATGATCGCCATGTAAACGTTCGTGCCGACAACCACGCGCGCGAACGATTTCCAAGTCGGACGCAATTTTTCAATCGCGGTCAGATAGACCGCGCCGGTCACAATCGCGCCGTGCGAGACGAGCGGCTGAAAGAAACGATAGTGGGGAAAGCCGTAGATGCCGGAATCGGGCGTGAGAATCGCCTGGATTCCCGCGCCGATGCCGAGAAAGTAGATGAAATCGTACAGTTTGTAGTTGCCGGTGAACAACGTCGCCGCGACGACCCAGACGAGGATGCTGCAAATGTGCAACGGCAGCGTGTAGCGCACGCTCCACACGCCGACGTACCAATTCCACCAATGCCACACAATTTCGTTGACGACGAGAATCGTCGCGAGCGCGTAGCGAAAAATCGTTTTCGCGCGCGGCGACGGACTTTTCCAACCGAAGACGATGCGCAGATTGATCAGCAAAATGATCGCCATGCCGATCAAGTGATGCGGCCCAAAAAGCACGAACGGCGCGCCTTGCCAATCACCCGCAAAAAAGTCGAGCATGAATCTGTTTCTTCAGCGCCAGGGCAACCGGATGAATGGCGCCCACGCGCGACTCATTCGTTTATTCGTTGCGCGAAGCGATTCGTTGACACCTGCGGCTTGATCGTGCAGCAGCCGATCTCCGCCATCCGCGCGCGCACCTCCTCGAACATCGCGTCGTCGCGATACGTGCCGATGATCGCGCCGCCGGACCCGGCGAATTTCGCGCGCGCGCCGCACGCGCGCGCCGTTTCGACCATCTGAATCTGCCACGGCGGCAGATTGTAGATTTTGCGCCGCGTGTTGAAATTCTCGTCGAGCAATTCCGCCAGCCGCGCGTGATCGCGCGCGAGTAACGCCGCGCGACCTTGCCGCGCGATCTCCGCAAAATGTTTCATCGCGTTGACGACGAGTTCTTCGCCGCGATCGTACCGCCCGCGAATGTCATTGTGGAAAATTTCGGTCGGCTCGCTCAGCGCTTCCGAATACGAAACGTAGATTGGCGGCAGGAGCGCCGGGTCGAGCGGCTCGTACGCGTAGCACTTGTAGCCGTCGATCACGCGCTCGCGCTCTTTCGCAAAATCCATATACACGACGCCTTCGTATACCTGAATCACGCGATCTTGTAGACCTCCGGTGATTCCCAAATCTTCGTTTTCGACCGCGAGCACCAAACTGGGCTGCACCTCGCGCGGAATTTCGACGCCGTAATATTCCATCAAACACCGCAGCGTCGCGACGATAATCGCGCTCGAACCGGCAAGCCCGACCTGGCGCGGAATGTGCGTTTCGTACCGCACCGAAAAATTGCGGTCGTGCAGCGCGATGCCGCGCCGGTCGCAATAATCCACAAAGCGTTTGATCGTCGCTTTGATCAGCCGGATGCCGCCGTAATAGCCGTGCAATTTCACGTCGCGCGCGAGATCATAGATCGAACTAAAACGCGCGCGGTCGTCCTCCGCGAGCACGATGTCGACGGTGTCCCATTCGTACAGCACAACCTCCGCCCAAAAATTGCGGACGCTGATCGAAATCGTTTTGCCGTGATAACCGTCGGAGGGATTGCCGAGCAGCCCGGCGCGCGCGTAGGCGCGCTTACGAATGATGTTCATCGAGCAATTGCTCCACGTACTCGCGCAGTCCGGCGCCGTGCTTGTCGTCCGCGAGCGCGAACTCGACGAACGCGCGAAAGTACGAATCGAAATTTCCAATGTCGTAACGACGTTCGCCGCGCAGCGTCATGCCGTACACCGTACGCCCATCCTGGAGCAGCAACCGGATCGCGTCGGTAAGTTGAATCTCGCCGTTTTTGCCGGGCTTGGTGCGCGACAGCGCTTCGAAAATCGTCGGCGCGAAAACGTACCGCGCGGCAATCGCGAGATTGCTCGGCGCTTCGGCGACGCTCGGCTTTTCGATCACATCTTCGATCTCGAACACGTCGCCGCGCGTTTTCGGCTGCGCGATGCCGTAGTGGTACACCTCTTCGCGCGCGACCTCCTCGAACGCGACGACCGCTTCCGCTTTGTGTTCCCAGAAACAATCGATCATGCGCTTGACGATGTCGCTCTGCGCGTTGACGCCGATGATCGAATCGCCGAGCGCGACGACGAAGGGCTGATCGCCGACGAAGGGTTCCGCGCACGCAACCGCGTGTCCCAAGCCGAGGAGTTGGCGTTGGCGCGTGTAAAAGTACTGAATCGGCGCGCGCTCGAATTCAAACTCGGCGAGCAGGTCTTCCTTGCCGGATTCGCGCAGACTTTGGATCAACTCGTTGTTCAGATCGAAATAATTTTCGATGGACGTTTTGCCCGCGCCCGTGATGAACAAAAGACGCTTGATGCCGACGCGCGTCATTTCTTCGACGACGTACTGCACGACCGGTTTGCGTCCGACGAGCAACATTTCTTTCGGCTGCGATTTCGTCGCGGGCAAAAGCCGCGTGCCCATCCCGGCGACCGGCACGACGGCGATGTTGATTTCTTTCATGCTCGTGAATATCCTCCTGAGTGTTCACGCTCGGATTATATCTGCGATGTTGTTTTTCGGCAAAAGCCGATGGGCAAACGCAATCCTGCCGCGATCATTCTCGACGGGTTTGTAACGGTACACCGCGCGTTAACCGGGCGCGCCAACCACTTTTTCTCCGCGCACTGTCACCATCCCCGCGCGCCCGCCGCGCACGCGTTGGACGTTGCGGCGCGGCGCGACGATCACGTCGACGCGCGTGTCGCCGCGCGCAGCGGAATAGTACGCCGCGAGTTGCGCCGCCTCGGCGATGGTCGTTTCGGGAATTTCGCGTCCGGCGCGGACGATGACGACGTGCGCGCCGGCGACGTTCCGCGCGTGCAGCCACACATCATCGGCGCGCGCGCGGCGAAAGGTGACCTCCTCGTTCTGCCGCGCGTTCTTGCCGACCAAAATCGTGAATCCGTCGCGCGAAGTAAATTCGCGCGGCGCGCTGGGCGTCACTCTAATCCGACGTTGAGGCGCGGCGATCAATCCCGCCTCACGCGCGGCGGCAACCGCCGCGTCGATCTCCGCGCGATTCTCCGCGAGATCGAGATCGTTCAACATTTGCTCCGCGTATTCGACTTCCGCGCTCGCGGCGGCAAGCAGCGCCGGCACGCGCGCGAGCGCGTCTTTTTGGCGATGGTATTCTTTGAAAAACTTTTGCGCATTGTCAACAACGGACAAGGTCGGATTTAACGGAATTTCTAATTCGCCAATTTCAGTTTCCGCGCGCAATTTCTCTTGTCCTCGCGCGATCTCGTGCGCGTGCGCGAGAATCATTTCGCCGCTCACGCGCAATCGTTCCGTTTCTTCCGCGCGCGGCAGCGACTCGGACAGCGCGTCGCGTTTGCGGGCGAGTTTGTCGCGCGCGTCGGCGATTTGCGCGCGCAGCGGCTCTTTGACCGCCGCGTACGATTCGGCTGCGCCGTAAAACGCTTCGATTGCCGCGCTGATCGAATCGAACGCGCGCGTCTCGGCGAACTGCGTCAGCGCGTACGGCGCGAACGCGGCGGGTTCGCCGTCTTCAAACGCGACGGAGGGCGACCAGGGCGGACGCGTCAGGGCGGTGAGAGTCGCGATCAGTTCAGGGAAATGAAGGAACTGAGGGAAATCAGGAAAACGTGCGGAGAGTCGGTGCGCGATTTCGCGCGCGAGGAGCGGGCTGACTCCGAAAATCGTTTTGACGAGAATTTGGTGCAGCGGCGCGCTCGCGTGATCGGCGAACACGCGCGCGAGTTCGGACGCGTCGAGCGCGTCCGGATCGAGTTTGGCTTGCGGCGGCGGCGGGGCGTACGCGTGGCGCGGCAAAGTCACGCGCGCGCGGTTGATGTCCGCGCCGACGCGCTTGAGCGCATCGATCACCACCTCGTCCGCGTCGAGCAAGATGATATTCGAGTACTTGCCAATCGTTTCGACGACGAGCGTCGTAAGCCCTTCGGTCGCGTGATCGAATTGGATCTTGAGAACGCGTTCGTGCGGCAGTTGTTCAATCGCGCGGACGAACGCATCGCGCGCGTATTTACGGAGGAGCAGCAAAAGCGGAGTCGGCGCGCCCGTCTTGAGCGTAGTCGAAGGACCGCGCAGTTTTTGTGTGACGAGATGCACGCGCGTGTCGTCGGGGTGCGCGGTGAGGTAGAGGTATTGCCGCTGATGCTGCGCGTAAATTTCGAAACCAAAAGAGCGCGCGTCCAATTGTACCACGTCTTGGACGCGCCCGCGCAAGATTTTTTCGTTCAGTTCGTCGACGACGGCGGCAAGTGTAACAGCATCAAACATTTTTCATCGCGCACATTCTAGCATGAATCGAGGTTCTCGGCAATCGGTTTGAGTATCCCCGTCGTTTGTGATATAATCCAACCAAACTCCCCAGGAGGTTGGCTATGACGGTCAAATTGACGTGGTATGGTCACGCGGGCTGGAAAATCGACACGGCGAAAAGTACGCTGCTGATCGATCCGTTTCTCTCCGGCAATCCCGTCGCGCCGGTCACGCCCGATCAAGTCAAACCCGATTACATCCTCGTCTCACACGGTCACGGCGATCACCTCGGCGACACGGTGAACATCGCGAAACGCGCGGGCGCGACTGTCCTCAGCAATTTCGAGATCGCGAAATATTGCGAAGGGCAGGGCTGCAAAGTCCACCCGCTTCACATCGGCGGCAGCCACGAATTTCCATTCGGTCGGCTCAAATTGACGATCGCGCATCACGGCTCGTCGTTTCCCGACGGTCGTTACGCCGGCAATCCCGCCGGTTTTATCCTCACGCTCGGCAAAATCAAAATCTACGATGCCGCCGATACCGGCTTGTTCTACGATATGAAATTGATCGGCGAAGAAGGGATCGACATCGCGTTGTTGCCGATTGGCGACAATTTCACGATGGGTCCCGACGACGCGGTGCGCGCGGCGAAATTGATCAAGCCGAAGGTGTTGATCCCGATGCATTACAACACTTTTGATTTGATCAGCCAGGATCCGAAATCGTTTGCGTCGCGCGTCAAGCGCGCCGTACCGAAAACAAAAGTCGTGGTATTAAAACCGGGCGAATCGTTTGTAGTCTGACGCAACACGCAATACGTGCTTCGTGTTGCGTGTTGCGTTCACTTTTAGAGAAGGAGGATCAATGGAGATCAAAACTGTTGGCGTCGTCGGCTGCGGTTTGATGGGCAGCGGCATCGTCGAACTCGCGGCAAAGTACGGTTACACCGTCGTCGTGCGCGAAATCAACGACGATTTTCTGGCGAAGGGATTGAAGCGCATCCAAGGTTCGATGGCGCGCGGCGTCGAAAAAGGCAAACTGTCTGCCGCCGACCGCGACGCGGCGTGGGCGCGCATCAAAGGCACGACGCAGATGGCAGACCTCGCGGGCGCGGACATTGCCATCGAAGCTGCAATCGAGAACCTCGAACTGAAAAAGTCCATCTTCAAGGAACTCGACGCGGTCACGCGCCCGGACGCGATCCTCGCGTCGAACACGTCGTCGCTCGCCGTCACCGAAATGGCGAGCATGACCAAACGCCCCGGTCAAGTCCTCGGCTTGCATTTCTTCAATCCCGTGCCGGTGATGCCGCTCCTCGAAATGGTGCGAACGTTTTTAACGAGCGAAGAAACGTACCAGACCGCGCGCAAATTCGGCGAGGGGCTGGGCAAGACGGTCATCGTCTCCAAAGACGCGCCGGGGTTCATTGTCAACGCGCTGCTGATTCCGTACATTCTCGACGCGGTGCGGATGTACGAGAATGATTTCGCGTCGAAAGAGGACATTGACACCGGCATCCGGCTCGGCTTGAATCATCCGATGGGTCCGCTCACGCTCCTCGATTTCGTCGGACTCGACACGACGTTGTTCATCGCGGACGAAATGTTCAAGGAGACGAAGGACGCGCGCTTTGCCGCGCCGACACTCCTGCGCCGGATGGTGACAGCGGGATACCTGGGACGGAAGAGTGGCAAGGGGTTTTACGATTACTCGAAGTAGTGAACAGTGAACGGTGGGCAGTGAGCAGTGAACAGTCGCCAGTAGCCGGTCGTCAGTCGACAGATGGAGGGCTGGCTGCTGGCGGGTGGAGGAAAAGGGGGTTATGAATCTTGCATTGAACCATTGCAGCCCAATGGCTATACACCGAAACTGGCTGCAACGTTCGTTACGCACTAACGGAGATCAGAATGAAGACTTCTCATAAACTTTTCTTTGCCATTCCGTTTGACTCGGCAACAAAGAATCTTTACGATCGGGTGTGCTGTACAATCAGCAAGCAATATCCTTCTGTTACGACCGTCATCGGTAATCGAGAAGTGGGCCCTTCGCCGATCTACTCAGACATTGCATTATTCAAGGCCCAAAACCGCGAACTTACTGACCAATTTGCATTTCAGATTCGGAAGGCCGATATCATAGTTGCTGACCTAACTCACAACAACCCTAACGTGCATTTTGAACTGGGAATAGCCTTAATGATGAACAAAAACATCCTTCGGGTGACTGGGCGATCCGTTACAGAACTCGGATTCGATATTCGGAACCTCGAAGTGCACCAATATAGGAACGAAACACAACTCACCGAAATAATAACGGGCTACCTTGACACTTTTTTCAAAATAAAGCAACTTCCAATCGCAAAAGAGTATGCCCCACTATACTGGGAAGAATCTATCCCAATGCAGCTACGAGCTAAACAAAGCGGGTTTATCTTCCAACCGATTGGCCCTCCTAACTTTGTCATGAGAGATGGAGCCGTTCAAGTTGGTTTTGAAATCCTTGATGCGAGGAGTCCGGAGGATTGGTTTGGGGTCTACATACGAGCAGGAGAGGCTTCTCCCCTTATGGGCAGCTACCTGGTGTACATGCGACAGAACGGGATGCTGGAGATTGCGGTCTATCCGAGCATCCGTGTCCTTGCGGTTGTCGCAACGGGACAAGCGATCTCAGGCAGGCAAATGTTGACCATTCAGTTTGAAAACGACTATCTTGATGTGCAGGTGGGGCACGCTCGACTTCGATACGACAAGCTGTCACACCAAACAGTCGGTCGCGTGTTACCGGCCGCCTGGTATGCTGATGTTGACGTACACTCGGCCGAGATGATTTGCCGGGATACAATAGAATGGGCTTGATCTGTGTTTGTTCCATTCCGAGTGGTTCCATCGAGTCCGGATCTCCCTAGCATTGTGTCTCATCGAGGCCTACCCAGGAAACTGGCGGCTGGCGGAAATCAAAGTCGGCTTAAGCCGACTTGCCGCGCGCCCAGACGCCGAATTTATTCGGCGCAATCTGTCGACTGTCTACTGCCGACTCTCTACTCAAAATGCGAACCAACAACCGCCTCAACCACCAACTCCGCCCGGTGAAAATCACGCCGGGCTAATTGACATCCCCCGCGAGTCGGTAGTAGAATATTGCCAGATACGAGCAATGGAAGGAGTTCAAAATGATTTCTGACAACATCGCTAAAAAATGGCACGATAGATTTTCGCGGGGCGGAACGCTCTCCGCAGAAGAACAAAAGCAATTGCAGGACTGGTACGCAGGTCAAGATGCTGCGGAGGGCAAAATGCTCGGCTTGGCTGCTAGCGAGAAAACAGTAGCATCTCTCCAAGCCCAAGTTGACGCAGCGTTGACGCAATTGATGACGGTAACGAAACGCATCCAAGAAGTCGCTTCAGAAAACGAGACGTTGCGACGTGAAATCGCCACGCTGCGTCGTCAATTGATGCAACGACTTGGGGCGCAACCCGCATGACCATCACCAACGAGATTCGCGAGCAAGTTCGACAGCGCGCCAATTTTGCCTGCGAATTTTGCGGCGTCACAGAAACAGACACCGGCGGCGAGTTGACCATTGACCACTTTCGACCGATTACGAAAGGTGGCGACGATGGGTTGGGGAACTTGCTCTACTGTTGCCATCGGTGCAATCAGTACAAACTCGATTATTGGTCAATGCAACCCGACGAACCTTCGCTTTGGAATCCTCGCCGCGAGCCAGCCGCGCAACATTTCCTCGAATTGGATGACGGGACATTGCATCCTTTGACGGATGAGGGTGCTTTCACACTGAACCGCCTACGCTTGAATCGTCCACCGCTTGTCGCATATCGTGTGCAGAAACGACAACAAGTCGAAGAAATCCGACTGTTGACTCGTTATCGTGAAATGGTTCAATTGCTAGAACAGCTAAACACGCAATTATCCGTACTAACGGAAGAACAACGACACCTTCTCGAAGAACAACGCGAGCTGCTGAAATTGTTGTTGAGCGGGAGACAATAAGCCACGATGCGAACCGACCACCGCCTCAACCACCAACTCCGCCCGGTGAAAATCACGCCGGGGTACATTGATCATCCCGAAGGCAGCGTCCTGATCGAAGCCGGGAAAACGCGCGTCCTCTGCGCGGTCAGCATCACCGAAGGCGTGCCGCGCTGGCTCGACGGGCGCGGGCAGGGCTGGCTCACCGCCGAGTACGCGATGCTGCCGCGCGCGACGCACACGCGCACGCCGCGCGAAACGACGCCGAGCGCGCGCTCGCAAGAAATCCGCCGCTTGATCGGGCGATCCTTGCGCGCGGCGTTGGACTTGAAATTGATCGGCGAGCGCACGATCACGATTGACTGCGACGTGCTGCAAGCCGATGGTGGCACGCGCACCGCCGCGATTACTGGCGCGTACGTCGCGCTCGCGCTCGCGCTCAAGAAAATGATCGCCGACAAAACCGCGTCGCCGCGCGTGCTGCGAACCCAAGTCGCGGCAGTCAGCGTCGGCATCGTCCACGGCGAAGAGATGCTCGATTTGTGCTACGCCGAAGATTCGCGCGCCGAAGTGGACTTTAACGTCGTGATGACCGCCGAAGGCAAGTTCATCGAAGTGCAAGGCACCGCGGAAGGCGAGCCGTTCGCGCGCGACGCGATGGATCGCTTGGTAAATCTCGCGCGCGATGGAATCAGCGAACTGTTCAAGATTCAAGCGGCAGTTCTGACTGGGTAGGGGCGAAGCATTTGCGGAACCCATCCGCTCTTTCATTGAACATTTGGCGCAAATGCTTCGCCCTTACTCGAACAGGAGACAACTATGCCATCCCCACGCCTCGACGAAATCATCGGTAGATTGGAAAAGGGCAATCGCAAAACGAACGAGATTTTCGGCAAACTGACGCCGGAGCAATGGCAACGCGTCGTCTACGATGAACCGCCGGTCTGGACGGCGCGCGATCTACTGGCGCATTTCGTTTCGGCGGAAGAGAGTTTGCTGCAACTCGCGCAGAATATCGCGGCGGGCGGCGCGGGCTTGGCAGAAGATTTCGATTACGACGCGTTCAACGCGCAAGGGCAAACGCGCCTGCGCGATTGTGCGCCACAATTTCTCTTGACCGCACTCAACGCGGCGCGCCAAAAAACTCTCGACTGGACGCGCACCTTGGACGACGCGCAGTTGGATCACGTGGGACAGCATCCCGCGCTCGGCGAGGTGACGCTGGAAACGATGCTCGTCTCGATCTACGGGCATCAATTGTTTCACATGCGCGAAGCGCAAACGAAACTTGGATAAAATTGCCAAACGAGCCAAATCTGCCAAATTATTCTTGGCACGTTTGGCAAATTGGGCATATTTGGCACCTTTGACATTTCTCCCTGCCGCGTCTATACTCGCACAAAATCACACGAGGAATTTTCTTCAATGAAACTCTCTCATCATTTCGGTATGACCTTGCGCGAAGCGCCCGCGGGCGCGGAGGCGATCAGCGCGCAACTTCTTTTGCGCGCGGCGTACATTCGCCAACTGGGGCAAGGATTGTTTTCGTACTTGCCGCTCGCCAAACGCGCACTCGCCAAAATCGAAAATATCATCCGCGAGGAAATGAACGCGATCGGCGGACAAGAGATGACGATGCCGGTCGTACATCCCGCCGAAGTGTGGCAGGCGACCGGTCGCTGGTACGCGATTGGCGCGGAGATGGCGCGATTCAAAGATCGCAAAGAGCGCGACATGGTGCTTGCGATGACGCACGAAGAAGTCGTCGCCGATTTGTGCAAGACCGAAATCCAATCGTACAAGCAATTGCCGCAACTCGTCTATCACATCCAAACGAAATTTCGCGACGATCCGCGTCCGCGCGCCGGTTTGATCCGCGTGCGCGAGTTCACGATGAAAGATTCCTACTCGCTCGATCTCGACGACGCGGGACTCGACCAACAATATCGCGCGCACTATCAAGCGTACTTTAACATTTTCAATCGCTGCGGCGTTCCCAGCATCGCGGTCGGTTCCGATGTCGGCATGATGGGCGGCTCGCTCGCGCACGAGTACATGTACCTCACGCCGGTCGGCGAAGACACGCTCGTGCTGTGCAAGCAATGCGGCTACGCGGCGAATCGCCAAATCGCGCGCAGCGCGAAACGCGCCGCCGCGCCGGAACAACTCAAGCCAACCGAAAAAGTCGCGACGCCGAATTGCAAGACGATTGAAGAACTCGCGAATTTGCTCGGCGTGCCGAAAAGCAAAACCGCGAAAGCCGTGTTTATGATCGCGGGACACGAAGAGGAAAAGGGGACGCGCGAAGAATTTGTGTTCGCGGTGATTCGTGGCGAAATGGAAGTGAACGAAACGAAACTCGCGAACGCGCTCAAAGCCGATTGGCTGCGCCCGGCAACCGACGAGGAAATTCGCGCGGTCGGCGCGACGCCGGGGTACGCCTCGCCGATTGGTTTGAAAAACGTGACGATCATCGTCGACGATTCGATTCCCGCGTCGCCGAACCTGGTCGCGGGCGCGAACGACGAGGGTTATCACTTGCTCAACACGAATGTGCCGCGCGATTACACGCCGACGATTGTCGCGGACATCGCGGCGGCGAGCGACGGCGACGCGTGCATCAACTGCGGCAACGCGCTGTACACCGCGCGCGGCGTCGAGGTCGGCAACATTTTCAAACTCGGCACGCGCTATTCGGCGGCGATCAGCGCGACGTACCGCGACGCGGACGGAAACGAAAAGCCGATTGTGATGGGCTCGTACGGCATCGGCTCCGGGCGTTTGCTCGCGTGCGTCGCGGAAGAGCATCACGACGAGCGCGGCTTGGTTCTACCAATCACCGTCGCGCCGTACCACGTCCATCTTGTTTCGCTCGCCGGGAACGACGCGGCGATCAATGACGCGGCGGAACGCGTTTACCGCGCGCTCCTCGCCGCGAACGTCGAAGTGTTGTACGATGATCGCGCGGAAAGTCCCGGCGTAAAATTCGCGGACGCGGATCTAATCGGTCTGCCGATTCGATTGACGGTGAGCAGCCGATCGCTGCAAGCCGGTGGCGTCGAAATGAAACGACGCGACCGGGAAGATCGCGTCGTCATCGCCGAAAAAGATTTGATCGCGCGCGTGCAAGCGGAAATGAAAATCCTCTTCGACGGAATCGCGGCGAAAGTGGTACCCGTTCCGTTCAAATAACCGGCAGGACGATTTTGAGCGTCACAATTTCCTTGCCGCGTACCGACAGCGACACCTCACGCCCATCGCGCAAAGCGACGGGCGTGATTTCTTTTTCATTCAAATCGACGCGCGCCGCGCGCGCGAACGCGCGCCAGAAACGCAGCGTGACCTCAATCGGCTGATCGCCGATGTTGTAACCGCGCACGATCAATCCGGCTCCGTCTTCGGCGGGCTTGATCGCGCTGATCACAAATTCGCGCGGCGTCGTCTCAATGAAACTTGCGGCGCGTGCGAGCGCGCCAGCGTGTGAACTCGTCGCGACCGCGCGCAGCGGCGCGGCAAACGCGTGCGCGTCGACAAACGCGCTGCGCCAATCGCCTTGCGCCGGAATCAACGCGTACTCGAATTGATGCGCGCCGATTTCCTGCGCGCCCGGCGTTTCGAGCGCGGGACCCGCGTGATTCGACCGCGTCGCCAGATCGTCGCGCGACAACCAACCGACGCAGCGCAAAAGCGTGAGCGCGAGCGTCGTGCCTTGCGGATCGCGGCGCGCTTCGTACTCCGGCAAACCGCGCGCCGCCAACGTCAATCCCAGTTTGCCATCGCTGATCGAAACGAAATTCTGCATCGGCGCTTCGGGACGCGGTTGCTCGATCCAGTCGCGCGTGTTTTGCGGCAGATCGAGCGCGCGCCGGACGACGTCGAACGCTTGCTCCGCGTCGGCGTACGCGGTGACAATCGGCGACGGAAATTCGACGCGCAGGCGGTGATCGCGCGCCGCGTTTTCCACGCGCGTTTGGAAATCGACGCGGCGCACGCCCGGATAAAGCGAGACGATTGTTTCGATCTTGGCGTCTACCGTTTCCTGCGCACGACCGGTGCGGTCGGCGGTCAATTCTTGTGGCAACGCGTAGCGCATCGAAATTCGCAGCGATTGTCGCGCCGCGCTTGTCTCGCTGACGATCTGCGGCGGCGCGGCGGGCTGACGAACGACGCGATCATTTTCGGGCGGACAATAGTTGTAGAGATCGCCCCGGTCGCCGCCATCGACGAAACGATTGATGCCGCGATAAACCGCGCCGGTCGACTTGTCCGTGATCGTCAGTGTGCCGTCGTCGCGATCCGGTTCGACGCGATAGAATTCGTTTTCCAAGATCAACGACGGATCTGATGACGGAGATTTTGCCGCGCTGGAATTTATTTTCGACGCGCTGAAAGTTTTGTAGCCGAAACCGGGCACCGCGCGCGCGACGAGTTCGATTTCTAACTGCGCGGGCGAATGTCCGCGAATGTCGAAAAGCGCCGCCGGGTTTTCGGCGACGATCTGCCGAAAGCGCGACAGCATCTGATCGAGCAGCGGCTGGCTGGGTTCGCCGTAGCGCGCGAGCGTCACGTCCACGCGAATCGGATTTTCGTCAGCGAAGATCGCGACCTCTTGAATCGCCATGCCGTTGATACGCCCCGCCTGCACCATCCCCAGCAATCCGCCGAGTGATTCGCCGCGCGCGCGCTTGTGGTAATATTCTTGGACGCGCCGATTCAAGATTTGAAACGGCGCAACAGTTCCAGAATCATCCGTGATGCAAAAATCTTCCCGGTCGTTCGGCAGTTCGATTTGCGCGACGACGTGATCGGTGCGTGGACCCGCGCCGGGATTGAAGACGACGATGGGCGCGTTTGGCGCGTCGGCGCGCGTGTCAATCGCGGCGGCGATTTTCGCCAGACTCTCCGTGATAATCGGCTCGACGATTTGCTCGACCCAATCGAAGCGCAACGCCATTTCCGCGTGTGTCTGATCGACGCCGCAGCCGCAGACCGAATCGTGCGGGTGGTTTTGGAGCAGGTACTTCCAAGCCAGGTTTAGAAGCTGGAAGTTGGAGGTTGGAGACGGGACCGCGGTTTTTCCAACTGCCGACTTCCAATTTCCAATTTCCCAAGCGGTTAGCGGCTCTGCCCATTTTTCGAGCAGCATTTGCGCGCGCGCGTTGCGCTGTTTGATCCACGTGCGCGTCGACGCGACGCCGGGCAAAAGGTGATGCCGTTTGGGATTCCGCAACTCGCCGCGCACGACGCCGAGTTCGATTTTGCGTTCGGCGATTTCTTTTTGCGTCGCCGCGATGTACATCGGCAGCGACGCGTGGATGATTTCGACATCGCGAATCTGTTCGCGCGCGACGCGCAACAAGCGCGACAAATCCGCCCACGGCTCCATGTGATCGGTGCCGTTCAGAAGCAACAGGTTCGACGTGACCGCGTGCGGCGCGAGCGACTTGTACACTTTTTCGATGTTGCGGACAAAACTCGCGTCGTCATGCCCAAGCCACGCCGCGTTGTCGTAACTGTCGCGCAAGTAACACGCCAAAACGCGCGCGCCGTCGGATGCTTGCCATTGCAATTCGGTTGGCTCATCCGCCAAACCGCGCCGAAAAACCGCGACGTCGATCGACAAGCCGCGCAGAATTTGTGGCATCTGGCTGATGTGCCCGAACGGATCGGGGACATAGCCCACTGCCATCGTGTCGCCGAAGGCGCGCGCGTGGCGGATGCCGCGCGCAAGATTGCGAATGAGTGCCTCGCCGCTGACCAGAAATTCGTCGGGCAAAACGTACCAGGGACCGATCTGCAATCTGCCCGCGCGGACGAGATCGCGCAGCGCTTGCTCGCGGTCGGGACGCACCTCCAGATAATCTTCGAGGACGATGGTTTGCCCATCGAGCAAAAAATATTTGTAATCGGGATCGGTCGCAAAAATGTCGAGTAGTTTGTCCACGCAGCGGATCAACCGCGCGCGATAAACTTGAAACGGCTCGTACCATTCGCGATCCCAGTGGGTATGTGAAACGACGTAGAGTTTTTGCATTGACGGATTCTTCCTTCGTTTGTAGTGAGCGATTCATCGCTGATCGCCCGGCGCGTCACGCGGCTCAACTTGGAGCGCGGACTGATCGGGATGCGCGGCGGAACCTTTGAAATTCTCTATCTCCAAGCCGGTGACGCGATGCGCCGCGAGCGCTCTGCCGAAATACGCAGGACGCTGCGCGCCCCACACGACGCGACAGTTCCGCAAGATAATGTCATCCGCGTCGTGAATGAAAAAGCCAGCCGTCTCGCGCTGAATGATTCCTTCGATGTCGCACGGGCGACGGTCGTACATCCCGCCCGGATAATCCGTCGTCTTGTCAATTTCGACGCGGACGTTTTCCAACAAGATTTCTTCGATGCGACTCTCCGGACAACCGCCGATGTAAACGCCATTTTCGCTGCGGCACAAAATATTGTCGAAGCGAATATTGCGAACCTTGCCAATCGCGCCTTCCGTTTTTCCTCCGGGGAATCGGTGCAACGTTCCCGACGCGCGCTTGAACGCGGTGATGTAAATCGGCTCGGCTTTGCCCCACCACACATCGGCGAACAATCGCGATTCGACGATGATGTCCGAAAAGAGCACGTCTTCGATGTTGCCTTCATCGCGATTCTGAATGCCCAAGCCGCGATTCGACGCGTTGACGACGCACGACGCGACGATAATGTTTCGCATCATGTCCACATTTTCGCTGCCGAGTTTGAGCGCGCACGAAGTCGACGTGAGGAGACAGCCGGTGATCGTAATGTTTTCGCACGAACCGTATTCGGCGTAATCGCGCCGATTCTTGATGCAGATGCAATCGTCCGCCGATTCGATGTAGCAATTGCTAATCCGCACGTTGCGGCAATGATCGATGTCGATGCCGTCGCAGTTGCGGACTTTGAGACTATTCAGAATGCGAACGCTGTGGATCAAGACATCCTGGCAACCGGCGGGATGCACGCACCAGTACGCCGCGTTCGCAAACGTGATTTGGCGGATCGTCACGTTGTGGCAGCCGATCAAAGTCAATAAATGCGGACGACGATCGATGCCATCGACAAATTTGTAATTGTAATGCGTCGGTTCTTCGCTCTCCATGAACTCGGTGCCGCGACCGTCAATCGTGCCGGTGCCGGTAATCGAGATGTGGTGCGCGCCGCGCGCGCTGATCCACATCGAACCTTCCGACCAATTGTCGAAGGGCGATTCGGTGTACAGCGATTCATCCAAACTCGCGCGCAAGGTCGCGCTCGCTTCGACGCGCAAATCGACGTACGATTTGAGTTGAAAGGGTCCGGTGACAAAGACGCTGCCGGTCGGCACGACGACGCGCCCGCCGCCGCTGGCATGACACCGATCGATGGTGCGTTGGATCGCGTTCGCATTGTCGGTGATGCCGTCGCCGACCGCGCCGAACTCGACGATGTTGAAGGAAGGCACTAGATTTTTCCTCGCCGGGTTTTTTCTTTGCGTGATTTCGTCTTTTCCATCACCACCGCGTATCCCGCTTCAAAATTCTCCAACGGAAAGACGCGCGCGAGTTCCCATTTTTCTTTCGCGGCGATTTGCATCAACTCGGTCGGCGCGAGCAAGAGCAAATCGAACCACGCGCCGCGCGCGCGATCGAAGATGAGCCGCAGTCGCAGTTGTCCGGGCGCGCGTCCGCGCGCGCTGTTCTGTTGCAAGTACGCGCGATGCGCCGGATTCGTCGTGCTGGGCTGGCGCGTCGTCGCAAGAATCCGTCCGCGCGGCGACGTGACGCGGTGTAGTTCGCGCAGCAACGCGCGCAATTTCGGCAGCGTGCCGCCGAGCCCCAGGTTGTTGCCGAACAAAATCGTCGTGTCGAATTCGCCGTCGCGGAAGGGCAACGCGCGGCACGCGTTTGCGACCCGCGCGTCTTGCACACCGCGCGCGCGCGCCAATTCGACGATGCGCGGCGACAGATCAAGCGCGGTGACGCGCAAGCCGCGTCGGTGCAGCGCAAGCGCGTGCCGTCCCGCGCCGCAGCCAATGTCCAAGACGCGTCCGCGCGCGAATTCCAGCGCGGCGCGTTCGTGCGCCGGAAAGTCGCGCGCGGTGGTGAAATACCACGCGACATCCTCGCGGCGCAGATAGCCGTCCTCGCGTTCGATCCACAAATCCGCGCGCCCGGTTTCGAAAAACTGCCACAGCGCGTCGGCAAACAAGTCCATCGGTTTCATCCTGGCTTGCATTATATTCGGCTGCCGGATAATTGCAAAGGAATTCGCATCGTGATATAATCTAATTGCTACAGCCCAATGACCACGCACGCAATTTGCAGGGAGGTCTAGCCATGCCGCAGTTGCCTACCCACATCTTTGGAATGCACGACCCCGGCGCCGAGTCGCTCTTTGCGAGCGCGGGCAGAACGGGTTGGGTCGTCGTCAGCGTTCAAGTCAATCCCCCGGATCACGATGGCGATTTTTCCGCGCTCGCCAGCGCGGGCGTGCGTCCCATCGTGCGCCTCAACAATGGCTATGGCGCTGCCGGTACGCTTCCCTTTGCCGCGCAGTACGACGCGTTCGCGCAGCAGTGCGCCGCGTTCGTCGCCGGAACGCAAGGCGCGCAAATTTGGGTGATCGGCAACGAAACGAATAGCGCGTGGGAACGCCCCGGTAATTCCGATGGCAACGGCGGCGAAGTGATCACACCGGCGATGTACGCGCAATGTTTTGCGAAATGCCGCGCCGCGATCAAGAAACTCGCCGGTCACGCCGACGATTGGATTGTCCCCTCCGCGCCCGCGCCGTGGAATCCGCAAACGACGTACTCCGGCAATGCCAACGGCGATTGGGTGAAATATTTCCAGGACGTTTTGAATCAGTGTGTCGCGCTGAACGCCAAACCGGACGCCATTTCGATTCACACGTACACGCACGGACTCGATCCAAGTCTCATCACGATCAATCATCCGATGGATCCGCCGTTTCAAAATCGCCAGTTTGAATTTCGCGCGTACCGCGATTTTCTCGGCGCGGTGCCGACCACGTTGAAATCACTGCCGGTCTTGATCACGGAAACGCAGGCGCAATTTTGGGAGAATCGCGATGTGGGATGGATTCGCGCGGCGTTCAAAGAGATCAACGACTGGAACGCGACGCAAACGAACCAGCCGATTCAAGCGCTCGTGCTGTTCCGCTGGCAAGACCTACCCGGCGATCCGGACGGCTGGAGCATTTCGAATCGCAGCGCGCTCGTCAACGATTTCCGCGCCGCGCTGCAAAGCGATTATCGCGTCCGGCTGCCCGCGCAACCGCCGCCGCCGCCGCCCGATCCGTGCGCGACGGCTGCCATCGCCAAAGCCAAGACGTTGACTTGGATGCCGATCAACGATCAAGCCGCGCTCTACAAATTCGCGCAAGCGAACAACCTGGGTTATCCGCAAACCGATGAATTTGATTTTACCTACAACAACGCCGGCTACATCGCTCAGGTTTTCAATCTCGGCATCGTGTACGTGAAAAAGGGCGACTGGGGCAACGTCAAGTGGGTGAAAAAAACGTAGGACAAATTTCCAAATTTGTCCAACAGGATTCGCCAAGGGGAGACTGACATGGCACTCGATTGGTGTCCGTTCGCAGTCAAACGCCCGATCAGCAGCGAAAATTTTTCGACCGGACGCGCCGGGCAGCAAGTCAAGGCGGTTGTGTTGCACATCGCGGCGGGACCGTTGAGCGCGGTCTTTCCGACGTTCAACAATCCGGCGCGCAAGGCATCCGCGCATTTTTGCGTCGGCAAAGATGGAGCCATCGAGCAGTACGTTTCGGTGAACGATACGGCGTACGGGAATGGCTTGGCGTGGAAAGATGGGCAATGGTACAAAACGCGCGCGGATGGCAGCATCGTTTTCATCCAGCCGACGTGGCAAGACATTATTCCGCGCGTCAATCCAAATTTGTACACCGTCAGCGTCGAGCACGAGGGACAACCTGCCGACAAGTGGACGGACGCGATGTACGACGCGAACAATCGCTTGCTCCTGTGGCTTGCCGAGCAATTCGATCTCACGTACACGCCGCATCGTACGCTGATCGGTCACTACGAAATCGATCCGGTGGACAAAGCGAGTTGCCCGGGACCGAACGTCGAGTACGATCGCATCGCGGCTGACCTCGCCGCGCTGATCGCCGCGCGCAAGTTGACC
Source organism: Candidatus Aquidulcis sp. (assembly GCA_020723345.1). Taxonomy (GTDB): domain Bacteria; phylum Chloroflexota; class Anaerolineae; order UBA4142; family UBA4142; genus VGOB01. The sequence continues at coordinate 77,294 of DYJA01000004.1, forward strand.
TGGATGCCGATCAACGATCAAGCCGCGTTGTACGAATTCGCGCAGGAAAACGATTTGGGTTATCCACAAACCGATGAGTTCGCCTTCACCCTCAAGAATGAGGCGTACATCGCGCAGGTGTTCAACCTGGGAATTGTGTACGTGAAGAAGGATGATTGGGGCAACGTCAAGTGGGTGAAGAAGCAATGACAAACGGAGGAAGGTGACAAATGGAATTCGATGCGCGCTTGACTAACCTGGGTGTGAAAGCCAATCAAACGGCGAATGCGCTCTGGGATTTGACCGCCGCAAAATATCAAGACGTGGCGGAAGCCGGAGGCACTCATCACATTTATTTCACGGTGCGTGACGCGGCAAACAAACCACTGTCCAATGTTGCCTGCGTTGTGGATTGGGTTGGACGCGAGTCAGGCGATGCGCCAACCAAAGCCGTGACGGACGCCAATGGGCAAGCCAATGTGCCGATCTATGCCAATCTCGACATTCACTTGTTGAATGGCCCGTACTTTGCATTCGTCGAAGATCAGACCAAGAGCGATGTCGTAACCGGGATGGGTTTGCCGGAAAAGCATCACGTCAATTTTCTGTTGACGTTCGCGCGTCAAGCGAGCGGTACGCCAACCTCGTCGCCAACCACGCTCGAACAAGCCGTGCTGGTCGAAGCGAAAAAGCGGACGTGGATGCCGATCAACGATCAAGCCGCGCTCTACAAATTCGCGCAAGCGAACAATCTCGGCTACCCGCAAACAGACGAATACGAATTCACGTGTAATAATGCGGGTTATCTCGGGCAGGTGTTCAACCTCGGAATCGTATACGTGAAGAAAGGCGATTGGGGCAACGTCAAGTGGGTCAAGAAGCCCAGTTAACGATAAGTGAATTTGGGACTTGAATCCTATAATGCAGAAGGGGGGGTTATGTGGTATAATATCGGTAGAATATCGGTATCATTGCGGCGTCATAACGGTTGAGGATATTCCCTTCTCAGGCGTTGTTGCGCGCCTCGGTTTGACAGAAATTTCCCTCATCCTAGAATGGAGTCAATAAAATGGCACAGAAAAAAATTCTTGGATTGTTGATCGCTCTCGCCTTACTTGCTATCATTTTGCTCGGTTCGAGCCCGATCTCCGCCGCGCCGTCTGCTCAAGCGGCAACGCAGACGCGGACATCCACGGCGACCTTGACGATTACGCCGACGAAAACGACCGTTGCCGCGACAGCCGTCGTCACGCCGACCAAAACATTTACTGCAGTTCCTCCCACCGCGACCGCGGTCGTGACGCCGACGAAAACTTTTACGCCGCTTCCGGCAACCGCCACGCGAACCTCGACCCCGATCACAGCGACCTTGACGCGCACGCCGACGAGCGCCGTTGCGGCAACCGCGACAGTGACTAAGACGGCCACGGTAACCAAGACGGCGACGGTGATCAAGACCGCGACGGCAACCGCAACCAAGGCAGCCACTGCCACGCCGACCAAGCCCAAGGTACTTGCGCCGCGCGCGGCTGCGCCTGCTGCACTGTCTACCGCGTTCACGATACAGAACATGGATGCCGCCACAACGGCGAATGTGACCGGGACATTTTATGGTACGGACGGTAATCCCGTTGGCGCTGGTGTAAGTAGCACTATCTCGCCCCGCTTGAGCGCTACGATAGATCAACGCGTCACTGGCGGTGGTTTGGACGGTCAAACGAATTGGCAGGGCTCGGTCGTTTTGAGTTCGAATACGCAGTTGGCGGCGGTGGTGAATGAGTATGCCCAAAGTGGTCTGGGCGCGAATTTCCGTTACGATACTTATGCCGGTGTAGCTACACCCGCAAACCCTGACACAGCGAAAACGATCCTCCTGCCACAATTACTGAAAAATGTAAACGATGCCGCTCAAGGTAAGACCTACAATTCCACGATTGCGATCCAGAATATGGGGACGGCAGCCGCGAGTTCAGTCAAGGTGACGTACTACAATCAGTGGGACCCGTACGGGGTCTATACCTATACGGTGCCTTCACCCATCCAAGCGGGCTCCTCGGTAATCATCGATGTGCAAACGCAGACAACTATACCAGCGTTCCCCGGCACTTTCTATGGACCTGGCCTTGTGACGGCTGATCAACCCGTTGCTGTGATCGTGAACCAAAATGCAGAGGGGTTGTTGACCGTCTATCAAGGATTCCCTACGGACAGCGCGGCAAGCACTTTGAATTTCTCCCAGTTGCTTCGAAATGTCAATGATCTCGGTCAAGGGGTAGTTTGGGGCACAGGTATTATGGTAATGACTGCGAATCAAAGCACGGCAGATGTGACCATTACCTACACCAATCGCTGGACGGGGAACTCCTCTAGCCAGACCTTGACGGCAAACCCCGCGGCTACTTTTGATCAGCGGTTTACTGCGCCAGAGGATCCGTTCTATGGTGTGGCGACAATCACATCGGCTACGCCAATTGTGGCGTTGGTTAACATGGTCACTCCATATTCAGGTCAAGGAGTGCGGGCAAGCACGAACCGTGGCTTGACGAACTCCAGTGGTCGGCAGACAGTTTTCCTGCCGCAGTTGTACAGGAGTTACTATGATTCTGGTTCAGGCATCACGTGGGGGACCGGTGTAGCGGGTACCTTGATAGGCAGCGGCACCGGGAAGGTCTACATCAATTACTACTACAATGGCGCATGGCAGAGACAGGTGAACGCTGATATCAGTACTTCCAGCCCGACCTTCATCTTTGATCAGCGAAGTGACACAGCCCTCCCCAACAATATTACAATCTCAGCTGTCCTCACGTCCACTTTGCCAATCGTAGCCAGTGTCAACACGGTTGGTGGTTACGGTGTGCTAGGCGATGTTGCTGCAACATACATCGGGGTCGGTCAGTAGGTGGTTTGTTAAAATCAAACAAACACCGACACAGTGACTGCACTGCGTCGGTGTTTGTTTTTTCGTACTCCAACACTCAAACATAGAAGCAAGTGAATTTGCCCGTCGAGAATCGTCGTCAGTTTTGTCGCGCAGGGTTGCCCCTATTTATGGGCTTGATTCAACCTCCTGTTCGAATTCCTGTCTGAACTTCAGTCTTCAGTTCCTAACTTGACAAGGGTTGGGTACGGCATAAAATAGCCGGGCGATGGAATGATCATGGCAGAAAAGGTAGCAAATTCATTTTGGAGCAACAAGCGTGTTGTTGTGACTGGCGGCGCTGGCTTTTTAGGCACAGCGGTTGTCAAGTACTTGCGTGACAGGGGTTGTATAACAATATTCGTGCCGCGTCGTAAAGAGTATGACCTCCGCACGCGAGAGGCGATCCGACGATTGTTGGATGATGCACGACCTGATATTGTTATTCACGCGGCAGGGATCGTTGGCGGTATCGGCGCGAACCAGTCACGCCCAGCGGAATTCTTCTACGATAATCTGATGATGGGCGTGCAATTATTGCACGAATCATGGAAAGCAGGCGTGGAAAAATTCGTTGCGATTGGAACCATTTGCGCGTATCCGAAATTCACGCCGATACCGTTTCGCGAAGAAGATTTGTGGAACGGCTATCCTGAAGAAACGAACGCACCCTACGGGCTGGCGAAGAAAATGCTCTTGGTGCAATCACACGCCTACCGCGAACAATATGGCTTCAATTCGATCTTCCTGCTGCCTGTGAATTTGTACGGACCGGGCGACAATTTCGATCCGGCTTCTTCCCATGTGATTCCCGCACTGATCAAAAAGTGCGTCGAAGCGAAGCGTACCGGCGAGATCCAGATCGTCGTGTGGGGAGATGGTACCCCTACGCGCGAGTTCATCTACGTCGAAGACGCGGCGGAAGCAATCGTGTTGGCAGCAGAGCGCTACAATCGCAGTGAACCGGTGAACATCGGAAGCGCATTTGAGATTACGATCAAAGAGTTAGTGGAACAAATTGCGCGCTTGACGGGATTCGACGGTAAGATTGTTTGGGACACCAGCAAGCCGAATGGACAACCGCGTCGCAAACTAGACACGCGCCGAGCGGAAAGGGAATTCGGCTTTCGTGCCCAAACACCATTTGGGGAAGGGTTGCGGAAGACAATCGAATATTATTTGCAAGCAATGGCTGATCGAACGCGAGAGAGTGTCCTTCGATGACAACCCGCGAGGAAAAATCGATCCAACTCAGCGAAACGACAACTAGCGAAATCCTCCAAGCACATGAGCTAGACACGCTCATCATTCGCCCTTCGCAAGGGTGGGTCGCTCTGCGTTTGGGCGACCTATGGAAATATCGTGAACTGCTGTACTTTTTGATTTGGCGTGACATCAAAGTACGCTACAAGCAAACCGTGCTCGGCGCGATGTGGGCGATTCTACAGCCGTTTATGACGATGGTCGTCTTCAGCATCTTCTTTGGACAACTCGCGCGCGTCCCCTCCGATGGCTTCCCGTACCCCATTTTTGCGTATACCGCGTTATTGCCGTGGCAACTATTTTCCCACGCTTTGACCGAATCCGGCAATAGTCTCGTCGCGAACCAACACCTGATTACCAAGGTCTATTTCCCGCGTCTCGTCATTCCGCTATCTGCTGTGCTGGCAGGTCTGGTTGATTTCGGAATCGCTTTCGTTGTGCTTCTCGCGATGATGTCTTATTACGGTATTGTTCCGACGATTGCCATAATCACTTTGCCGTTTTTTCTTTTGTTGGCACTCGCGACCGCGCTGGCTGTGGGTTTGTGGCTTTCTGCGCTGAATGTCCAGTACCGCGATGTGCGTTATACGTTACCCTTCCTTGCTCAGTTCTGGATGTTCGCGACACCGATTGCCTATCCGAGCAGTTTGGTGCCAGAGCCGTGGCGCGTGTGGTACGGTTTGAATCCGATGGCAGGCGTCGTCGAAGGATTTCGCTGGGCTCTGCTGGGGCAATCCGGATCGGGAAGTCCGCTGGTCATTGTTTCGAGTTTGGTAGTGGCGCTGCTTCTGGTCGGTGGGTTGATCTATTTCCGGCGCATGGAAAAGAATTTTGCCGATGTGGTGTAGCCGATGAACGATTTTGCGATTCGGGTCGAGAATCTGGGTAAAGAGTATCGCATCGGACAGCCACTACGCTACAAGGCGTTGCGGGATACTTTGACCGATGCGATTTATTCTCCCTTCCGGCGTCTAGCATCTTTGGCGCATCGCGCATCTTTATCGAATTCGATCAAGAATGACGCCTATATTTGGGCGCTGCGTAATGTTTCTTTCGAGATCAGGCATGGTGAGGTCATTGGAATTATCGGAAGAAACGGAGCGGGCAAAAGTACTCTGCTCAAGATCCTTTCGCGCATCACCGAACCAACGGAGGGACAAGCCAAGATTCGCGGCCGGGTGGGTTCTCTACTAGAAGTCGGCACCGGGTTTCACCCCGAACTAACGGGTCGAGAGAACATTTATCTGAATGGCGCTATCCTGGGAATGAGCCGGCGCGAAATTGAGCGCAAGTTCGACGACATTGTTGCGTTTGCCGAGGTAGAACGGTTTGTTGACACACCCGTCAAACACTATTCGAGCGGAATGTACGTGCGCTTGGCTTTCGCGGTAGCCGCGCACCTTGAACCGGAGATCCTGCTCGTCGACGAAGTGCTGGCAGTGGGAGATAATTCCTTCCAGAAAAAGTGTCTCGGCAAAATGGGCGATGTCGCCAAACAAGGACGGACGGTTTTATTCGTCAGTCACAACATGGGGGCGATTACGCAACTTTGCTCTAAGACGATTTGGTTGGACGCCGGCAAAGTTGAAATGATTGGAGCATCTGATGCTGTTGTGCGCCGGTACCTGTCCGACAAGAAAGTTGCTGTCCCTGACATAGCTCTCGATGCCCGAGCCAACCCATCGTCCCCAATGATTTTTACGCGTTGTTGGTTGGCTGATCCAGACCGGATCCCCATTGCCGCCGTTGATGTGACCGCAGGATTTTTGGTCGGCTTGGAAATTCTGATCCGCAAGCCCGTTCCGGATGCGGACGTTGCCGTCCGCGTCTATAACTCAGCGGGGCAATTGTTGTTCACGGCGGTGTCTACGGGTTCAGAAGTCGATGTGAGAACACTGTCGCCGGGCAAGTATGCGCTTTTTGTCAAGGTTCCAGGGGCGTTCCTAGCCCCCGGCACCTATTCGCTCACCATTGCGATCCATCGCCCGAATATCAGTGTGTTGGATTTCCACGAGTATCTCCTGAGTTTCCGGATCGAAGAGTCCGGTAGTCCGATGTGGCAGTACCGCGGGGGCTATGGGGATATTTTAGTGCATTTCCCCTGGGAGTACGTTCAATTGAAATCAGAGGATTGATGGTGCGCCTTCGCTTGGATCATTTTCTGCATCCTCGCCGGTCCCTTCAGTCATTGCGCTACCGCATTGTCTTTTCTCTTTCACGTTGGTGGGCAGAACACAAAATTGGATTGAGGCGTGGGAGAAACGATCATTGTTGGTGTGGCGGTGCGCTCAGAAATTTTGAATGGCATCGTAGCTATGGTGTGTGTGTCGACTGTGGCTGCTACGTCAATCGTCGCCCCCCGCTCCCGACAGAAATCGCCAAGGTCTACTCCTTCAGTCATTATTGGCACGACCGGCAAAGGATGCTGGGATTCCCAACGATTGAGAACCGAGCGTCACAAGATTCCCTCGATGGGCGCTTGGAGCGTTGGCTGGCGGTGGTTGAAACGTATTGTCCCACGAAAGGTCGCGTCACCGAAATCGGGTGCGCGCATGGCGCGTTGTTGGCAGAGTTGAGTCGACGCGGGTACACGTGCATCGGCGTTGAGGTGGATGCCCAGTCAGCCGAGTGGACACGCGACGCGACAGGGCTGGACATCCGGGCCGGTATCTTTCCGGGGATCGCATTGCCCCAGTGCGATCTGTTCATGGCATTTGACGTGATCGAACATTCGAATCAGCCCGAACAGTTTTTGAGCGAAGGGATGCGGTTGCTCGCACCGGGCGGAATCGCGATCATTCAAACGCCGACAGATCGACACGAATCAGCCCCCCCCTTCAGTGATCGGTTGACTACGCTGTTCGATGACGTCGAACATCTATACATTTTCACTTGCGAGAGTATGCGCAAACTCGCGCAAGTGGCAGGGTTAAAAGTCATTGCCGAAGCCCATGGAGTCGTCGGTTTTGATATCACGATCTTGCGCAAACCGGTATGAGGATGAAGAAACAGTTAGCCACGCTCGATCAACTCCAGAGTTCGGAGTATGTGCAGATCATGCAGCAAGTCAATCGCGTTGCTGCGCGTGGCGAGTTGCAGGAATACACTACCTACAGCCGGCTTTGGGAATACCCTTGGATCTGGTTGCAATTGGAAACACTCAGGGAAACACGGAAAACTGTCCTCGATGTTGGCAGCCAGTACAGTCCCTTCCCGTGGTTTTTGTCATTGCAGGGTTTTGATGTAATCGTTTCCGATTATGCTGCCGCGTGTTGGGAAACTTGGCAACACGCAAGCCGGTTGCTCAACATCACACCACGACGATATGTCCTTGACAGTCAAAACCTCGATCTGCCAACTGCCAGCATAGATATTTACTTGAGCGTGTCAGTCATCGAACACGTGGCGGACAAGACGAAGGCAATTGCGCAAGCCGCGCGTGTGCTTCGCCCCGGTGGTCTGTTGATCATCACATTCGATATCTGTGAGCCGGAGATGGGTATGACGTTTCCGGAGTGGAATGGGTGCGCGCTGAGTATGTGCGAGTTCGATGCTTTATTTCGAGATTCGCCTTGGTTCGAGTCCGGCTTGGCGGAGTTGTCTTGGAATACCCAAGCGATTCCGGCGTATCTCGCTTGGAACCGTTCGACGGCGCCGCATCACAACTATGTGACTGGCGCAGCCGTGGTTCAAAGAAATGCCCGAGTCTGGAACGATTCGCCGCTTTCACATCTGCAACGCGATCTGTTATTGGGCATTCGCACGCCGATTTACCTGACCAGATGGCGACTGTGGCAAACCGCTTCTATGGCGAAGCGCAAGGCAAGACAGTTGCTTGGGGTCGATACCCAGAAATGAAAATTGCATTTCACGCAATCGGAGGCGCACATTGGCCCGTCGGACAAGTTTATCTTCGTGATCTGATCCAAGCGACCCGGCAAACTTTTGGAGCAGAGGTACAGTTCTTTTTGCAGTCGCCGCGTTCTTCGGAGCACGATGCCCGGGATTTTGCGCGCGCGGTTGCCGCAGACGACGTGATCTACTACGATGTGCCGAAACGCGGAACTCTCTACTGGCTGATCAATGGATTCATCCATCGTACCATCGGCACCGATCTGCTCGTGGGGCGTTCTCTCGCGCAACATCACATCGATGTTTTGCTTGCGCCGGGTATCGTCTCGCGCTATGCGCGCGCGGCGACTTTATTGTGGCTTCCCGATTTTCAGCACATTCGATTGCCGGAAATGTTCAGCGCCGAGGAACGGTCTTTTCGCGACAAGTCTTTCCGGCGATCAGCGCGGCTTGCCACGCGGGTCCTTTTGTTAAGCCAGACCGTCCGCGAGGATTTCGATAAATTTGCGCCCCAGTTTGCCTCCAAGGCGCGAGTTTTGCAACCCAGAGCATATATTCCGCCGTCGGTTTTCGACCGCGCTCCCGACTCGGTTTTGCGCAAGTATCACTTGCCTGAAAAATTTATCTACTTGCCGAATCAGTTCTGGAAACACAAAAATCACGCGCGGGTTTTCAACGCGCTCAAGTTGCTAAAGGATCGAGGAATATGTCCTACGTTGGTTTGCACCGGCAGTTCGATGGACTATCGCAATGCAGCATATTTCACTGAATTGTGGCAGATACTGTCACACTGGGATATTCGCGATCAGGTTATCTACCTTGGCTTGCTTCCGCACGAACAGGTATTGTTCCTGATGCGGCAAAGCGTTTGTGTTTTGAATCCATCTTTATTTGAGGGGTGGGGGTACTCCGTCGAGGAAGCACGAGCAGTTGGTAAACGAATTGTGTTATCGGATATTCCGGTACATCGTGAACAAAATCCACCCCGCGCAACTTTCTTTGATCCAAATGATCCGCAAGATTTGGCAGATAAATTAGCGCGCATTTGGCAAACGACTGCGCCGGGCGCAAATCATGGAGATGAATCTTTAGCGCAACGCGAATCGGCTGACCGATTGCGCGCGTTCGCCGAATCTTTTGTGGCAATCGCGCAAGACGCTTTGCGCCAAGTCCGCGGCGACTGAGTTGAGGTGGCGTGTGACTTCGAGGGGCAAGAATGAAATCGCGGCGCTCGTGGATGAGACCATGCGGGAATTTGCGGATGCCCCGGTGGATTTGCTCAATCTCAATCAACCCGACCGCGAACTGAACTATTTGCTCAATCATAGAGAATCCTATATCAAGACCATCACGGACATTGTGAACAGGCATCCGCCTGACTCGCAATTTCAAGTCTTGGAGATCGGCTCGTTCCTTGGCGTTCTCTGCATCTGCTTGGCGAAACTCGGTTATCAAGTCACGGCAACCGACATTCCTGAGTACATCTCGAACCAGAATTTGAAAGCCAAGTTCGACCATTACCACATCGCGTTCGACGCGAGTAACCTGCGCGATTATGCGCTTCCATACCAGAATGACTCGTTTGACACAGTGATTATGTGTCAGGTTCTGGAACACTTGAACTTTAATCCGCTGCCGGTAGTTCAAGAGATCAATCGGATTCTCAAGCCGGGCGGCTTGTTCTACCTTTCCCTGCCCAATCTGGCTTCGCTGGATAATCGCTTGCGTTTAATTCGGGGGCAATCCATTCATCCCTCCATTCAGGATTACTTGGCACAGCTCGATCCGAATCAGAATATGATCGTGGGCTTGCATTGGAGAGAGTACACCGCGCTTGAAATCCGACAGATGTTAGAATATCAGGGCTTTCGGATTCATGAACAATACTTTGATTGCGAAAGTTCGGACGCTTGGAATGTATCCGCTGCGGCAGCGCGCGTGAAAAATCGCAGGATAGATCTGGTCTTACTTTTCAAAGCCCTGCGATTCGTGTGGAGACTAGTTGGGACGAAAATCAAGACCACCGTCAGTACTTGGCTCCCAGGGCTACGTGGCAATCACACGACCCTTGCTATCAAGGTTGCCAATTGTCCCGCGGCATTTCATTTCACCGATGCCACACGTCCCCCACAGTGAGTAAACCTGAAGGATGCCTACTTTATGCGAAAGATTTTTGTGACCGGCTCATCCGGTTTGATTGGATCAGAAGTGTGCGAGTACTTTGCGCTACGCGGTTACAGCGTCCATGGTTTGGATAACAATCAGCGCATGGTGTTTTTTGGACCCCAAGGTGACAATCGATGGAACACCAAACGACTCTCGGAAACCTATCGCGACTTCCACCACCACGAAGACGACGTCCGCGATCGCTCTCAAGTTCTGGATCTGATCCGAGAAATTGCTCCCGACGCGATTATTCATGCAGCGGCGCAGCCCTCGCATGATCTCGCGGCGAAAATTCCCTTCGACGATTTTGATACGAACGCGGTCGGAACAATGAATGTCTTGGAAGCCGCGCGGCAAGTTTGCCCGGATGCGCCCTTTATCCATCTGTCGACGAACAAAGTCTACGGGGACGCGCCCAATCGGATTCCGTTGAAAGAATCGGAGACGCGCTGGGAGTATGCCGATTCCGCGTTCGCTGATGGGATTGCGGAAAGTTTCAATATCGATCAATCCTTGCACTCACTTTTCGGAGCATCCAAAGTCGCGGCAGATGTGCTGGTGCAGGAGTACGGACGTTATTTTGGCATGCCGACCTGTTGCTTGCGCGGCGGATGTCTGACGGGACCCAATCACAGCGGCGTCGAGTTGCATGGCTTTCTCAGTTACCTGATCAAATGCAACGTCGAAGGGCGGGAGTACCAAATCTATGGATACAAAGGGAAACAAGTCCGCGACAATATTCACTCGTTTGATGTCGCCACATTTATTGACGAGTTCATTCGCGCGCCGCGTTGTGGGGAGGTCTATAATCTAGGGGGCGGCAAGCCGAACAGTTGCTCGATCCTGGAAGCATTCATGTTGGCAGAAAAATATTCCGGACGAAAACAACGCTTTGTCTATCACGAAGCGAATCGGATCGGTGATCACATCTGCTACTACAGTGATTTGCGTAAAATGCAGACGCACTATCCCAATTGGCGCATCACGAAGACGCTCGACGACATTGCGCGAGAGATCGCCTCAAGTTGGATCAAGCGAAATGAAAACCATCGCGCTGGTTGATCCGTTTTGGACGGGGCATCATGCTACCTATCTTCACTTTTTCTCCACGGCTTTACTGCAGCTCGGACATCGCGTCGTCGTCCTTTGCCCTGAGCCAAATATGCTTGGCGATACTTTGGCAGGCGAGTTGGTGAAATCGAACAACTGGCACACGATATCCTTGCGCTTGCCCGAGCCATCCGTGAATTCCCGGCTCTCTTTGCGCGCTACCGCACGCCAGCGAATCGAACAGATCGCGCAAGTTCTCGCCGAGACAGAAGATAGGTTGCCATCACCGATTGATCTCGTGTTTTTCTGCTGGCTGGATGAATTTAGTTGGCATTTCCTACATGGTCTCGATTTTGATCACCTGTTAGGAAGGCGATTTTCGGGGCTATATTTTCATCCAACGCATCTCCGCGTACCTCTCCGATTGGCGTGGTTGCGGCGCGGACCATTCAACCCAGATGCTGTGTTTCGCTCGAGCTATTGCACCTCGGTCGCTGTACTGGATGAAGGGATTACGAAAGCCCTGAGCCGACGATTGGGCAAGCCGGTAATAGATTTTCCGGACATCACCGACGAGCGACAGAGTGAGACGCCAACCGCGTTGGAAATTGCGATCCGAACCAAAGCGCGGGGGCGCAAGGTCATTGGTGTTTTGGGTTCACTCGATAAACGTAAGGGCTTGCTGGCGATCATCCAGCACGCGGCGATGCTGCAAGATCAGCCCATTCTGTTTTGTGTTGCCGGAACAGTTGTTGAAAAATCTTTTTCTGCCGAAGAGAACCGAGTGATCCGCAACTGGATGGATGGCCCCCCGGAGAATGTCTTCGCCCGGTGTGGCTTCATTGAGGATGGCATAGCATTTAATGGGTTCGTCCGCGCATGTGATTTGCTTTATGCGGTCTACCAGGATTTTCGACACAGCAGTAACATACTCACCAAAGCAGCATGCTTGCGCGTGCCTATCGTAGTTGCGGATGGTTATTTAATGGCTGAACGCGTCAAATGTTTTCATCTCGGGTTTGTTGTGCGAGAAGAGGTACCGCAGGATTTTCAAAGTTTGGTTTTGTCAGGCAGAGCATTTACCTATCGAGGGACGCAGGAATTCCAGCAAGGCTGCCGGGATTATCAGGAGCAACATGGATTCGCAAAATTGGTTGCCGGTTTTGAACAGATACTCGCTGTCTAGATAGCATGTTCACTCGGATCGTGTGAGGATCGCTTGATGTCTGATTCCGTTGCGCCACAATTATCGGTAGTTACCCCTTGCTTCAATGAAGCGCAGGTCATCCGCACATTTTATCAAACCCTTGCCTGCGTTCTGCATGGCATTGCATACACGCACGAAATCGTCTTCGTTGACGATGGTAGCACCGATGATACACTCGCCATTCTGAATCAAATCGCCGCGGAAGATGAGCACGTGATCGTCCTCTCGCTGACGCGTAACTTTGGACACCAGATTGCTCTCACAGCAGGAATGGATCATGCGCGTGGTCAGTCCGTACTCGTGATGGACAGTGATCTTCAACACCCCCCGGAACTGATTCCGCAAATGATTCGCGCGCTAGAATCCGGAGTTGACATTGTGTATGCCGTGAGGCAGGACACGGCGCAAGTGGGATTGCTCAAACGCCTCACTTCGCAATGGTTCTATGCCATTGTCAATCATTGGGGCGGCACATCCTTCATACCAGGTGCTGCGGATTTTCGCCTAATGTCGCCGAGAGCCGTGGCTGCAATCCGCCAAATGCGCGAGCAACATCGCTTTTTGCGCGGGCTAGTCGCGTGGACCGGATTCCCCTATCGCGTGATTCCATTTTCTGCCCAGCCGCGTCGCGCTGGCAAGTCCAAGTACAGTTGGGCGAAGATGTTTCGGCTTGCGTTGGATGCCGTCTTTTCGTTCTCTATATTGCCGCTGCGGATTGTCACGCTGCTGGGGTTGGTGATGGTTTGCCTGGGATTGGCTTATCTGGTTTATATCCTGATCGGATTCTTTCTGTGGCACGATCAGGTCCAACCCGGGTGGCCTTCGCTGCTCGCAACACTCTTGATTCTGAGTGGGGTTCAGTTGTTATCGCTGGGAGTGATCGCGACGTATGTCGGGATGATTTTTGAACAAGTCAAACAACGCCCACTCTACTTTCTGAAGCAACCTCTCCCTGATGAAAAAGGAAAAGCATGATGGAGCCGCGTGATGTTAAAGCCTTGGCGCACGATCGGCTTGCCGTCCAGTTCGATGACCTGATGAATGACTATGATCTGAAGCGGCGGCTCGAAACACTCCTGGATAATTTTATGCGCGACGCCACTTGGTCGGGGAAAATTGTTCTGGACGCGGGCTGTGGCACCGGCAGGGGAACGCAAGCCATATTAAAGCGAGACGCAACCATCATTGCGATGGACATTGGACTCAACCTGGTTCGACGTACAGTAGACCGCTGTAACTGTTCTGCTGTTGTAGGAGATGTTCTAGCGTGTCCATTTCCAGATAATTATTTTGATGTTGTTTTTTCATCCGAGGTGATTGAACACACGCCTGATCCCCTTGCGGCGATTGCTCAGTTTCACCGGATGCTGAAACCCGGCGGGCATTTGATTCTTTCGACGCCCAATCGCGCGTGGCACTGGCTTGTCTCGCTTGCGAGCACATTGAAACTAAGGCCGTATGAGGGTTTCGAAAACTTTGTGAGCCCTCACGAATTGAGGCAGACGGCTGAACGGTTAGGCATGACAGTTGTAACGCACACCGGCGTGCATGTTGCGCCATTCCAGGTTCGTGTCCTTCAGCCTATCCTACGTAGGATGGATCGCTGGGGCGAACGACTCTTACCGGTAATGATTAATCAGTGTATTCACGCAATCAAGGATTAATCACTCCACCCCCACGTCATACTTGGAAGCAAGTTTTAGAAAGATTGCAGTGAACCAATGACAAACGTCAAAACATTTCCACGGGTAACTTTTGGGATTATCGTTCTGAACGGCGAGCCATTCCTCTTGTACAATTTGCGCGCCCTCTATCCGTTCGCGCATCAAATCATCGTCGTCGAGGGCGCTTGTGTAGCGGCGTCGTCGCTGGCGACCCCTGATGGGCACTCGAACGATGGTACGCTGGAGACTCTTCGGAAATTCAGATCTCAGGAGGACACAGAAAATAAATTGCTCATTGTGACAGCAGAAGATGAAGGCAAGCCAGATGGTTTCTGGTCTGAAAAAGACGAGATGTCCCAAGCCTATGCTCGGCGCGCCACGGGGGATTGGTTGTGGCAAGTTGATTCAGATGAGTTCTATTTGGAAAAAGATATAGAAACCATTTTCAAAATGCTTCAAGCCGATCCGACGATTTCAGGCATCAGTTTCCCATACCTGCAATTCTGGGGTGGGTTTGACTACCTAGAAGATGGACAATGGTTTCGCTACGATCTTCCCAATTTTGATCGTCTATTTCGTTGGCGGCAGGGCTACCAATACATAGACCATCGCCCGCCGACTGTGGTAGATGTACAAGGGCGCGATATGCGCACCATCAAGTGGGTCTCACATCGCGAGATGAAGCGGTTGAGAATCTATCTGTATCATTACTCCTATGTTCTACCACACCAGGCATACCAAAAAACTGGATACTATACAAGTGTTACTTGGACGGACGACTTTCGGAATAATGAACGTTGGTTGCGCGATAGATACTTGAGACTGGGCGATCCGTACCATGTTGGTGAGGGGATGAATTATTTCACTTGGCTTGTTCGTTACTGTGGGACACATCCATCTCAGATTACCAAGTTGCGGCAAGATATTGCAGCCAACCGAGTCTCTGTAGAACTCCGCCCAACGGACGATATTGAGAAATTACTCGCATCCCGTTCATATCAAGCCGGGCGATGGATCCTGGGCGTTTTCGTGATGGCTAAATGGATGTTGATAAATCAACCACTGCGTCTGGTCAAACGCCAAGTGCGAGGCATCGTTCGCAAAATAGGGGCTGGCAAAATCCGTAACAAATTCAATATCCTCAGAAAAATCGGACTCCGCTATTGGCACATAATTGGCTATGCTGATATACCTGGTTGGCTTTCTCCTGCTGAAGCCAAAACACTGTATGATTTAGCCAAGAGTCTCCACAATGATCATCCCGTCATTGTGGAAATTGGTTCTTTCTTGGGACAAAGTAGTGTGTTGCTCGGAAACGGCTTGCATGGCAAATTAGAGCCAACGTTGTACTGTATCGATCCATTTAACGCCGATGGCGACGACTATTCCAAGTCATCCTATGCCGGCTTTGAGAAAACCCAAGCGTTCTCTTTGCGCGATCAATTCAATGCCAATTTGAAAAAGAATGGTGTCTCTGAAGTAATTCAGGTATTGACCGGATACAGTACCGATTTTGCTCCTAGCTTCAAGGAGGAGATTGATTTGCTCTTTATTGATGGTAATCACGAATACAAAGCAGTCCTTCGCGACTTTCAGGATTGGTCGCCGATGCTCAAACCCGGCGGGCTAATCGCGTTTCACGACGTGGTTTATGAACCCAAGTCGAAAGACGATTTCCCCGGACCAGGACTGGTTGTCAAGCAGAACATTCTCGACAATTCCAATTGGAGAGAAGTCCAGTTGGTAGACAGTCTGTTGATTGCTCGAAAGAAACGCGCGTAGATGCGCAATAGTGGAGTATGGTGTCGGATCGCTTTCACATCGTCGTCTCAAATCACAAGCGATTGGCTTGCTTTGTTGATAATTTCCAGCACATCCAGAAGTTTGATGGGGAGTGTGATCGAGTCTATATTTTTGATTGTTCTCCCAATTCAACCTGGAATGCACAAATAGAAATTGCCAATCGCTTGACGGCATTCGGTTGTGTCTGGGGGACGAACTTGTTTTTCGTTCGCCGCCGTAACTGGGGCGTCAATCACGGCGCGCAACTCGACTATTTTCGCTGCTTGCAGGATGGTCGCATTCCCCGTCCCCGCTACGTCGCGTTTATGCAGGAGCACTACCTCGACCGCCAGCGATTTGTCAAAGAAGACACACTACCTGAAGACGCGATTTTTGATCTGGATGCGATTGCCGCGCGCTTTGACTCGGATCGTTTGGTGGGATGCGTGTTCTTTGCTCGGTATGGCGCGCGCGTGATTACTTCCAATCCCATTTCGGATTCCAGTGGATTCTTTGGCGATGGCACGGTGCTCTTGCCGGGCGCTCGGCGACGGGGTTTTTGCATTGATGGCGGCAACTTTATCACTCGTCCAGAATTGTATTTGAAATGGTTTGCACATCATCAGCATTTCCTCACGAAAGGAGATGGTTCCTACGGTTTCTCGCATGTCTGGGAAGCGCGGTTAGGGCAAATTTTGTATGATCAGGCTGTCAAATGGGTAGACGCGGGACGAAACGTCGAGTTTGTCGATCTGGACGAGTTGGATGCGCTGGAACAAAAACGCGGTACGCCGGTCTCCAAGTTGTGGTACGACAATCGGACGTATTATTTTTTCTATGGGCGGGATCAACAGTGCTACTGCCCTCTACCACTGTTTTCTATGCTCAGGTACCTTCGTCATTACATTCGCAATCTGATAGCTCATGCACGAGACAAGCGCCTTGTGTTCATAACACCTGCGTCCACCCTTCATAGATGATGCCACATCGGCGTCTTATCGAACCATTGGTGACAAGTGAGCTTATTCAAACAAAGATGAAGAAACTGACAGAGCCGTTATCGCAAACGTTGCGCGAACACCGCGATCGCTGGACCATCGTCGCTGTGATTATTCTCAGTGTTGTGGTTTTCTCCCCTGTGTTAGGCGCAGGGTTTGTCTTGATAGACGATCATGGCATCCTTCGGATAACCTCGTCGGATCAAATGCATCCTCAATCTCAACCAATTCCAACATCGGCATGGGGAGCAATTACGACGGAGGATATCCCTCAAGGTCGCGTTCGGCTTTCGTATCACTTTTGCTATTATGGATTGATCACCTTGCTGGGCACAAATGCGTTCGCATGGCATCTGGTCATTCTGGCTATTGGCGTAACATCGGTTTGTTCCCTCTACGCGGCGCTGCGAAAAGTTCAAATCCCAATAGTTCCGTCATTTCTGTTCGTGCTACTTGTTCTGTTCGCAGCGAACTCTTCGCTAACTTGGATAAAACTTGGTCCCGCGGAGACCTGGGGAACTCTGTTTACCTGCTTTGCACTGTTTGCGGGTGCTCAGGCATCTACTAGCGCGAATCCAAGGTATTGGGATATTATCCTTTTTCTGTCAGCGTTGTTGGCGGGACTCGCCAAGGAAAGTTTTGTTCTGGTCATTCCGGCATTATTGTACGCTCGCGTTGTATTGTGGGGAATCACTTGGAGACAGACAGCCGTAACAACACTCCGGGCAAACAAGTTCATAATTATTGCCCTTATGCTTAACTTCTTGATAAATCTGATGTTTGTCTTGTTTGTCGCCAGATCAGCCGGTGACCAGAGTTACGGGGGAATCTCACTTGCATCCAATGAAAAGTACTTGCAGCATTTAGCCACAGTCGCATTCGCAGTTTTGTGGCAGGGTGGCTTTTTCCTCCCTGTTGCCTTGATGGTCATATCGTTACGCCCGCGCCAGCGCATGTCCAACTCGGTTGTGTATGTGTTTCTGGGAAGTGTTTTCTGTGGAATGTGGATTTTGCCTCAGTTACTTCTCTATGCGACACGCGATGGCATGGCTGGCTTTTATTGGTTGCCGGCGATCATTGGGATCGCTGCTGCCAATGCGCTTGCGCTTGCCTGGCTTGCCCGCGCAAATGTGCGATTCTATATGATCGGTGTGGCGTGGATCGCCTTGTGCATCGTGCTCTTCAGCGGGGTCACATATATCCGGGCGTCGCGGTTTCGTGCGGATGCGGCTGCCCTAAATCGTATGCTTGATTATCTTACGCAAAGTGTTGGTTATGGCAAAACGATCGCGATTGCAGCTGAACCTGCGAGGAACTATGAGGCCACCCTTTCACTTATTGCTCATCTTGGTTCGCGAGGACGGATCGATATACCGGTTGCGTTGTTGCCTGTGCATGATAGCTCATATTCGAGCCAATTTTCTGGACTCGGTTCCGCTTTGGAGAATTACTTTGTCGGGCATAATGCCCTTACGGATACGCAAGCGGATCAAGTTGATGCAATTGTCCTTCTCGTTTCCGAAGAAAGCCTGCCGCCGGAATGGTACGCGAAGTACAAATCATCGGCGCGCCCGATCGAGTTTTCCGAGACAGCATTCTACCCAACGATAGACCAGGGTACGTTGCGCTTGCTAACACCCGTGTCGTACAAAATTCTATGGCTGGCTCCGCGTGCGGAGTGAACAGGTTTTTGGAATGAGTTGGAGTAGAGCACGTCAATATCGTACGGAGGTCGCTTGATGTTTATCGCCGGGATCATGTCGCTTGTCCAGATGATTTGCTTACCCGGATATATCTTATCGAGATTGTTCCAGGTGAAGGGTTTTTGGAAAACACTTCTATTCTCTTTTGGATTAAGCACGATTGCCAATTACTTGATCGTCTTGAGTTTGACTAGCGTGGGGGTATACACCCAATTTGCGCTGTATGCAATATTCGCAATCGAAGTCGTCATTTTTCTGTTCCTAGCGTACCCGATTTTGAATCAACCCATTGCAAATGCAATTCAAATTGGTGGATGGAGCGATTTCTGGAGAAAGTATCTTGAGGAAATCCGTCAATCCTCACAGGGCGTCGTCAGTCGGCGATTGTTTTCCATTCTTTCAGTGTGTGCTGTAGGGATAGCCGTCTTTTGTATCTTGGTATATTTGATCGCTTTTCTTGTCCAATTTGGAGAGACCTTTTCGTGGTGGGACGCTGTCGTCTCATGGGATCGCTGGGCAGTGGACTGGTTCAATAATCGTCTGCCGGATAGAACTTGGCATTATCCGCAACTCATTCCCGCGAACTGGTCGCTGACGTACAAGTTCATAGGGGAAGATACCGTCAAGTTTTTCGCCAAAGGAGTGATGTGGCTCTTCGACCTGGGTGTGATCTTGACTGGCTTTGCTTTCGGCGTCGTAAGAAAAAAAATTGGTCCCTTTATAGGCATCTTCTTCACTTCGATCTTACTGCTACGCTTCGGCTCACGCGGGAGCGGCTATGTGGACAGCGCCCTGGCTTTCTTTGCATTCTTATCTTTCGCCTGTTTGTATTTCGCGTGGGAGGCGGGCGATTCCAAGACAGAAAGAATATCCATTCTGCTCGGCGCAGTCTTCGCCAGCGGCGCGGCGGTGACAAAACAGGGAGGACTGTTAATCGCGTTCCTTTATCCGATACTTTACCATCTGCTCCCCCGGCGCGCGGCAACAAGCAATACTTGGGAATTTAAACGAATCTTATTTGCGGTTGTCCTGATTTACCTTCTCCTGATCGCGCCCTGGTATATTTACAAAGAAGTGAACATCCAACTTGGAAGCGATTACTCGGAGGTGAGCACTACGACGGGCAGCGACCACTTTGGAAGAGATTATCCTCAAAGGTTAATGTACGGCATTGGATCGATAGTCACCGGCTTGAGTTTCACGATCGGATTGCCGGGAGGGTTGTTTCTAGCCGTTCTGGCTGTTTTGTTGTTCGCCAGTTTGAAAGAACCAGATTGCCGATGGATCGTTTCGCTCATCATTCTGCCATTCTTTTTGGCGTGGGGCTTGGGGTTCAGTTATGACACCCACAACCTGCCAATGATCATCCCATTCGTTGGTTTATGCAGCGGCATGGGTCTGGAAAATATCCTGCGGGCTATTCCGTTTCTTGGAAGATTGAAAGCGGGGTATGTTCTAGCAATACTGCTAACGGGTGTCCTTGTTCTCTCTTTTCAATTTACAGACGCGTATCTCCTCACTCACTCCATCGAAAAGCAGAAGAAGATCGGAGAGGCGGGTCTGAATAACATGCTGTATGACTATTTACATACGCGCGGATTGCGCGGCAGAATCCTTACCGATTATTCTCTCCTTGGGTTCTTGCCTGAGCTCAAGGATTATAGTGCGGGAGGGTTCTCTAAGGATAAATCGTTTATCCAATTATCGAGCAAGCCGGAAATCGGTTACGTTTTGATCAACAGAGGATGGGCAAGTTCCGAGGTCTTGAATTATTTCGACGCCAAACTAGATCAAGGAGACTTGAAGCTAGTGTTTAGGTATATGGATTGGATGCTCATCGATGTCGCGGAGACCTCGGAATGAAAGTCGCCATCCTGATTCCGGCTTATGATCCCGACCAACAGTTGCTATCTCTCGTGCGGGCTTTAATCGCGTCCGTGCCAAAGATCATAATCGTCGACGATGGGAGTAGTCCAGAACGAGCGCCCATCTTCGATGAATTGCGCGCGTTGGATCGCGTCGTTGTGTTGAGTCACGCGATAAATATGGGCAAAGGCGCCGCCATCAAAACGGGAGTCAATTACTTTCTGTCATCCTGTCCGGACTACCACGGGCTTGTTGCAGTTGACGCCGACGGACAACATTCTGCTCCTGACGCGCTTGCCATCGCGGCTGAACTGGGAAGCCATCCTGACGCCTTGGTGCTCGGAGTCCGTCATTTCGACCGAGCCGTTCCTTTGCGGAGTCATCTCGGCAATGTTATTACCAGAAAAGTCACGAAAATCTTCTTTGGGCTTGACATCTCAGACACCCAAACTGGTCTGCGGGGAATCCCGCGCGTGCTCGTGCCAATGATTCTCACGATCCCTTATAATCGTTATGAGTTTGAAATGGAGATGCTGCTCCGGTGCCGCCGCGCGCGTGTGGCAATTGTCGAAAAACCGATTCGGACGATTTATCTTGACAAGAATGTTTCTTCGCATTTCAATCCCATCAAAGATTCTCTCCGGATCTATTTTGTATTGTTCAGGTACGTCCTGGCATCGCTTTCGACGGCGCTGATCGACTATATGGCTTTCTTCGCGAGTTACGGTTGGACGCGCGAAGTATTGATCAGCACATATACTGCTCGATTGATCGCTTTGCTCTACAATTATTCGATCCTGAACAAACTCGTTTTTCGTTCCACGCTCGGTGTTTGGCGAACCTTTCCGCTATACTTGACGTTAGTTGCTATCTCAGGTTTCATTTCCGTGAGCATCATCGCATACCTTTCGCGGTTCACCGACAATCTGCTCCTCACTAAAATGGCGTCCGAGTTATTGCTATACCTGGCAAATTTCTTCATTCAAAAGGAAATTGTATTTCGGGAAGAAACAGCAGGATGAAGCGCACAGAGACCGATTGGAACGCATATTATTCCAGCCCCTATCCCACCGCCATGTTTTCGCGCCGGATCACCGGACATATACTTGTCCGATACATCCAAAAGTACCGCCGACTCTTGGAGGATACGGTCATCGCAGAATTGGGAGGCGCCGATAGTTGCTTTTACCCGGAGATTCGTCGAAAAATCGCTCCCCGCGTCTATCACATCCTGGATAAGAATCAACTTGGCTTGGACAGGTTTAGCCAGCAGAATCACGACAGTACAGTAATACTCCATCAGGTCGATCTGCTCGATTTCAGTTTGAACCTCCAAGTCGATCTCGTATTCAGCGTGGGATTGATCGAGCACTTTGGTGTTGTGGATACTCGGTCTGCTATCAAGGCGCACTTTGATATTCTAAAGCCAGGCGGCATTTGCATTTTATCTTTCCCGACACCTACTCTGCTTTACCGGATAGCGCGGCGTGCTTCCGAGATTTCTGGAATGTGGATCTTCCATGACGAAAGACCGCTTGAACATCGCGAGGTTTTTCCAACGGTTTGCCAATTTGGCGCAGTCCTGGACAAAACCATAATATGGCCTATTATACTAACCCAGGAAATGCTTGTAATCCAAAAGGCGATTTGACTCGGTCGAGCGAGAATCTACGCAAAGGGCTTAGCAAATGAGCATTGAATCTATCGAATACAACGGTGTCCGCTACGCCGAAATCATTTGGGCGGACACGCGCGTCGCGACGACGACTTTTTTCTCGCCGCCGGAGTCGTCGTTCCAATTCGGTTTGCTCGCGCACCCCAAAGGTTTCGTCGAAGCGCCGCACTATCACAAGCCGGCCACGCGCACGATCAATGACTTGCAGCAAATGCTCGTCGTCCAGCGCGGTTCGCTCGCGCTCGAACTGTACAGCGACGCGGGCGATCTGCTGCGCGAAATTGTTTTGCGCCCCGGCGACGCGATCGTTTTGATTCACGGTGTCCACGCGCTCCGCGCGCTCGAAGACTACCAGTGCATCAGTGTCAAACAAGGTCCGTTTATGGGCACGGAGCAAGACAAAATCCCGGTTGAGGTCAAACGCAAATGATTCCCGTGTTCGAGCCGGTCATCGGCGAAGATGAAATCAACGCGGTCGTCGCCGCGCTGCGACGCGGCGAAATCTCCGGTTCGTTCGGCGAAACGATTCCGGCGTTCGAGCGCGAATTCGCCGCGTACGTCGGCTGTCGGTACGGCGTCGCGGTGACGAGCGGCACGACCGCGCTGCACCTCGCCGTCGCCGCCGCCGGAATCGGTCCCGGCGACGAGGTCTTGGTCAGCGCGAGCACGAACATCGCGACCGCGCTCGCGGTGATTCACAACGGCGCGCTGCCGGTGCCGGTCGATTCCGAACCGGTGACGTGGAATCTGAATCTCGATTTGATCGAACCGCTCGTCACACCCAGGACGCGCGCGATCATTCCGGTGCATCTCTACGGACATCCGGTCGATATGGATCGCTTGATGGACATCGCGCGGCGGCATAATCTGATCGTGATCGAAGATTGCGCGGAATCGCACGGCGCGACGGTGCGCGGCAGAATGACCGGCAGTTTCGGCGATCTGAATTGTTTTAGTTTCTACGCCAACAAGATCATCACGACCGGCGAAGGCGGCATGGTCACGACGAACGACGCCGCGTTCGCGGAAAAAATGCGCCTGCTGCGAAATCTCGCGTTCACGCAGCCGCGCTTTTGGCATCAACTCGCCGGATACAATTATCGCATGACCGGCTTTCAAGCCGCGCTGGGGCGCGCGCAGTTCGCCAAGATCGAAAGCATTATCGCGGACAAGCGGCGCGTCGCGCAGACGTACAACAAATATTTGCGCGACATTCCCGGCATCCAACTTCCCGCTGAGCTCGATTGGGCGCGTAACGTGTATTGGATGTACGGCGTCGTCGTTCAGCCGGAATTTGGCGTCACGCGCGATCAACTGGTCGCGGCGCTAAAGCGAGACGGCATCGAGACGCGCACGTTCTTTTGCCCGATGAATCAACAACCGTGTCTGCAATCGATCCCAGGTTTTCGCGCTGTGCCGTGTCCGGTCGCGGATCAGTTGTGGGAACGCGGCTTGTATCTTCCTTCGACGCACACCTTGTCCGAGGAAACGATCAAACACATTGCCGCGAGCATTCACCATGCCGCCGAACATTAGACGCGCGCTCAAAGAAATCACACCGCCGATTTTGTTGCGCTTGCGTTCGCCGCGCCCGCTGCCGGAGTACGCCACGTTCGACGACGCGCTGGCAGATTCGCATTCTTACCAAGACCCCGGACTGATCGAGATCGTCTCTAAGAAAACGCAATTGTACATCGCGTCTTTGCAAAACCAGGGCAACGCGATTGTCGATCGCCAAACAATCCAAAATCTTTTCGTCCTCGGTTACGTCCATCCTGAAAAATCGCTGGAGGTTGTCGAATTGGGCGGCGCGTGCGGCGCGATGTACGCGCTGCTCAATTTGTACTTGCCTGGTCGCCTCGTGCGCTGGCGCATCGTCGAAACTCCGGCGATGGCAGAAATCGGCAGACAACTTTTCCAGACCGCCGCGCTGACCTTTCACAACGATTTGAACGCGGCGGCGCAGGGGACATGCCGCGATTTGCTGATGGCACAAGGTGTGATACAATATACGCGCGATCCGATTCGCGCATGGAACGACTTGTTTCAACTCGATTTCGATTTTGTCTACGTCACGCGCACGCTGGTGGGAGTCGATCTCGCGCAGCCCGTCATCACGAAACAAATCGTTTCGCTGTCTGAGCACGGTCCCGGCGCGATGCCGGTCGGTTTGACGGATCGGATCACTTCACAGCCATTGACAATTGTCCCGCGAGAAGCGTTGCGCGTCCCGGCGAATTATCGCGTCGCGTTTGCGTTCGTCGAAAGCCCGGACACGGTCATGCGAATCGGCGGAAAACGCGTCGTCACGCGCAATCTGGGCTGGCTGATACAAAAGATTCACCGATGAGTTCTTACCTGGGTCGTCACGCCGAATTGTACGATTTGTTTTACGCCGCCAAGCCGTACGTGGACGAGGCGGCGTTTGTCCATCAGTGTTTGCAACAATTCGGCGCGCCCGCGCCGCGGCGCATGCTCGAACTTGCCTGCGGCACCGGCGCGCACGCGTTCGCGCTCGAAAAATTCGGCTACCAGATCATCGCGACCGATTATTCCGAAGATATGCTCGCGGTCGCGCGCCGCAAAGCCGCGCAAGGTACATCGCAGATCGATTTTCGCTGGCAAGATATGCGCGCGCTCGATCTGTCGGAGCGTCCGTTCGACGCGGCGATTTGTTTGTTCGACGCGCTCGGATATGTCGCGACGAACGACGCATTGCGCCAAGTTCTGCGCGGCGTCCATCAACACGTGCGCGCCGACGGCTTGTTCGTGTTCGAGTTCTGGCACGCCGGCGCGATGCTTGCGCATTACGAACCGGTGCGCGTGCGGCGCTGGCAAACCGCGCAAGGCGAGGTATTGCGTATTTCGGAAACGACGCTCGACGTCGCGCGGCAATTGGCAAGCGTGACGTACTCAGTGTACGAATTGCGCGCGGATGCGACGTTTGCCAGTTTCACCGAAACCCAGACGAATCGGTATTTTCTCGTACAAGAGATGACGGCGTTGTTGACCGCGAATGGATTTGCTCCGCTCAAATGGTTTGCCGGATTCACCCCCGATGAAAAAATCACCGCTGAGACCTGGCACGTCGTCGCAGTCGCGCGACGAGAATAGTGACTCTTGTCATTGCGAGGCGTTGTGCGCCGAAGCAATCTCCAAATCGCGAAGCGGGGATTGCTTCGTCGCCAAGACCGCTCCTCGCAATGACAGATACCAAGGCGAGTTGCCCAGATGAAAGTAGGCGTCTTTGTAGCCGACCTCGCGCCCGAAATCGGCGGCGGCTATACCATCCAAAATGATATTTTTCAATCGCTGATGGAACTCGCCGACGAGTCGCGGCATACCTTTGTCGCGTTTTACCATCCGACGTTGGCGCGCCGCGCCGCGACATCGCGTCATCTGGAAATCGTCGCGTACCCTCCACCGACTTTGCTCGAGCGCGCGCTTAACAAAGCGTACGGCGAGTTCGCGGGTGTCCGGCTGATTTGGAATCAGCCGAGCCGATTGGAACGCGTCGCGCGCGCACGCGGTATCGAGTTTATGTGGTTTGTCAGCGCGCAGCCCGCGCGTTTGGACATGCCGTACATGACGATTGTGTGGGATTTGCAGCATCGGCTACAGCCGTGGTTCCCGGAGGTGAGCGCCGGCCCAACCTGGGATCGGCGCGAGGCGTACAACGCGTGGTTTCTCCGCCGCGCGTCGATCATCATCGCCGGAACGCAAGCCGGGCGCGCCGAAATCGAACGATTCTATCAAGTGCCGCCGGAACGAATCAAGATTTTGCCGCACCCCACGCCGCAATTCGCGCTGCGCGCTGCGGCAGCCGATGGTCAAGTGTTGATCAAATATGGCATCCCCGCCGATTATCTTTTTTATCCGGCGCAATTCTGGTCGCACAAAAATCACGCGAACTTGCTGCTGGCGGTGCGCCGCTTGCAGGATGAATATGGTTTGACATTTCCAGTCGTTTTGATTGGTTCGGATCACGGAAATCGCGCCTACGTCCAAAAACTGGCGCGCGAACTGGGTTTAACGGAACGCGTTTACATGCTAGGTTTCGTTCCGCAAGAAGATTTGATCGCGCTCTATCGCCACGCGTTCGCGTTGACGTATCTCACTTTTTTCGGTCCCGAAAACCTGCCGCCGCTCGAGGCGTTTGGGTTGGGTTGCCCGGTGATCGCTTCGAATGTTCCCGGCGCGGCGGAGCAATTGGGCGATGCGGCGATCCTGGTCGATCCCCAACGTCCGGACCAAATCGCGCGCGCGATCAAATCGCTCCACGATGATCCGAAGCAGCGCGCCCAGTTGATCGAGCGCGGGCGGGCGCGCGCGGCGAAATGGACGGGGCGCGATTTCGTGCGCGGCGCCTTTGCGCTCCTCGACGACTTTGAAGCGATCCGGCGTTGCTGGGATAGCTGATTATGCGTTGTCCAGATTTGTCCGAACTTCCGCCGCCGCCCTCCGGCAAAACCGGTTTTCCGTGGACCGCAGCCAGCGCGCGCGTGCCGGACGAAAAAAATCTGCCGCGCATCAGCGTCGTCACGCCGTCGTACAATCAGGGGAAATTTCTCGAAGAGACAATCCGTTCGGTGCTGCTGCAGGGTTATCCCGATCTGGAGTACATCGTCGTCGATGGCGGCAGTACGGATGACAGCGTCGAAATCATTCGCAAGTACGAGCGATGGATTGCGTCGTGGGTGAGTGAGCCGGACCAAGGGCAGGCGGATGCGATCAACAAAGGATTTGCAAGAGCGCGCGGGCAAATTGTCGCGTGGCTCAATAGCGATGATTACTACCTGCCGGACGTTTTGGGCGCGGTGGCGTCGCGATTTGTCTCCGGCGAATCGCCCGGTTTGGTTTTCGGCGAAATATTCAGACTTGACGCTAGTCAGTCTAGAATATTGTACAAGACCGGCTACGCCGTGGCGCCAGACAAAATGTTGGAACAAGTTCAGATTCCTTTTCAACCCGCCAGTTTCTTTAATCGAACTGTTCTAAGCGCAGTGGGAACCCTGGATGTAACCTTAAAGTACGTGATGGACGCCGATATCATACTCAAGATCATGGCGAATGCCGGAGTCGATTATGTTCCCGCCCCACTTGCGGTTTTTCGCATTCACGAAAATTCAAAGACAAGCACCGCCGATGATAAATTCGGGGAAGAGTTATTGATTGTGCTGGATAGAATCCTGGCGAATCGGATGCGCTATCCCAAGTTGCTTGCAATGAATGAAAACAAGTTGCGCTGCGGTTTTTATCGTCTGATCAGCAAGCATTTTTACATGGGGAATCGTTTCCGAGAATCATTGCGTTATACCGTCTTGGCGGTGAAGGCATATCCACCTTCACTATTTGATATTGTCAGAGACGAAGGTCTGCGCTGGCTCATTCGGCGTCTGATGCCTGCCAGCGTGTATCGTTCTCTGAGTTTGCTCTATCGTTCCAAAAGATAGACGCAATTCGATCGTTCGGTCTGAGTAGCGCCAATGCGTGTCTTGATGCAAAATCGGGTAGACGCCCTTAGGATTCCCGGCGGCGACACTGTCCAGATGCTCCGCACAAAGGAATATCTGGAACGTTTAGGTGTACGCGTTGATATTTCTTTAGAACTCGCGCCCGATTTGACGGCATACGATGTGGTGCATCTTTTCAATCTCACGCGCATTCACGAAACGTACCTCCAGTGCTTGAATGCCACCCGGGCAGGCAAATGTGTAGTACTCTCGACTATTTATCAAGATCTGCAAGAGTACGAATCGCGCGGACGTTATGGGCTATTGCGCTGGTTGAACAAGGTTTTTCGGAGCGAGAACGCGCGCGAATGGATCAAGACCATCGGTCGGGTGTGGCACCGCGAGCAGGGGCTTGTTGCTGTGCGCTTGCAGATCGCCAAAAACTATGGGCAATTACAAAGAGAGACTTTGGCGCGCGTGACCAGTGTCTTGCCCAACTCCGTTTTGGAATTTGAACGGCTGGAGCGCAATTTTCACTACACGGGCGGACATACCATCGTGCCGAATGGCGTGGAGACATTTTTCAAAACTGCCAAAGCGGATCAGTTCCGAGACAGGTACGGCAAAGATTTCGTCTTGTGCGTGGGACATTTGACTGCGTTGAAAAATCAGTTGGCTTTGGTCAAGGCGCTGGAGGAAACCGAGTTGTCGATTGTGCTCGTCGGGAAATACAATCCAGCCCACCACGCCTATTATCAAACGTTGAAGAAATCGATCGGTCCGCGCGTGACGATTGTGCCGAGACTGGAACATCCTGAATTGGCGTCGTGCTACGCGGCGGCGCGCGTGCTTGCCCAGCCCAGTTGGTTCGAGACCGCCAGTTTGGTTGGATTGGAGGCAGCGTTAGCGGGTTGCAATATCGTCATGACCGATCGCGGTTATGCGCGCGATTATTTTGGAGAATTTGCGTGGTATTGTGATCCAGCCGACTTGGATTCCATTCGTGCTGCGGTACTGGCGGCGTATGCCGCACCGCGGCGACCGGAGTTGGCGGAGTATATCGAAGAACATTTCTCTTGGGAGCGTGCCGCCCAAAAGACGCTTGAAGCGTACGAACAAGCGCTCGCGCACCACCGCGAAAAATGAAATCAGGTATCGACATTTCACTTTGCATCCCCACGCTCGACGCCAAGGCGCTCTTGCGCGATTGTCTGCGCTCGATTTACGCCAACACGCATCGCGTCACATTCGAGATCATCGTCGTGGACAACCATTCGCAGGATGGCACGCTGGAGATGTTGCGCGATGAATTTCCGAGCGTTCACGTCATCGTCAACGCTTGCAATGCCGGTTTCACCAAGCCGACGAACCAGGCGTTGCGAGCGAGCACCGGACGTTACGCGCTCTTGTTGAACAACGACACCGTGATCTTGCCGGACGCACTCGACCGGTTGGTCGAATTCGCGGACGCGCATCCCGAAATCGGGATCGTTACGCCCAAAGTTTTGAATCGCGACGGCACGTTGCAGAAACAATGCCGGCGCGGTCTGGCGACGCCGTGGGAATTGTTCTGCTACTTTTCCGGTTTGGCGGCGCGCTTTCCGAACGATCCGCGTTTTGCGGGCTATCTCATCACCTACCTTGACGAAAACGAAACGCATCCGGTCGGGGCAGTCTCCGGTTCGTGCATGTTGGTGCGCCGCCAGGTGCTCGATCAGATCGGTTTGCTCGATGAGCGATTCTGGGCATACCAAGAGGACACCGATTTTTGTGTCCGCGCCGCAAACGCCGGTTGGAAAATTTACTACTACCCGCGCGCGCAAATCATTCACTATGCCGGATGGGGCGGCTCGCGCGTACAGGCGTATCGTTCGATCTGGGAATGGCATCGCTCGTACTTTCTTTACTATCGCAAGAATCTGGCGTCACGCTCTCTCTTTTTGTTCAATTGGTTTTACTACGGCGTGATGGGACTGAAACTCGCCAGCGCGCTGTTGGTGAATTTCTTTCGCAAAGAAAAATTCGCCGGCAGCCGGAAACCGTGAGCCGACAGAATGCTCTCCTTTCGTTTCGCTGAACGCAGAACACTTTTGATCGCGATTGATTTCGTCATCGTCGAATTCACCGCGCTGCTGGCGTTTTGGATCATGGCGGTCCGCGCCGAATGGGTCTTCGACGGCGCCTATCTGCTTGCCAATTTCGGGTGGTTTATTTTCCTCCCCGCCTTGTGGTTTCTTGCGGCGGTTCTCGCGGGCTTTTACGATCCCCAAAAGATCACCAATCTGGCGTCCGCCGCGACCTCGCTTTTTCGCGCGGTGGCGCTTGTCATTATCGCGTATATCTTCATTTATTTTTTCTTCGCCACGCCGGGCGAAATGCCGCGCGGGATTGTTGGCTATCAAGGTGTCGCGAGTTTCGTCCTGATCAGTTTGTGGCGCGCGGTGTACGTCCAATTGACTAAACGTCCTGGCTTTGCGCGGCGAGTCATCATCGTCGGCGCGGGTTGGGCGGGACAAACTATCGCGCAAGCGATTCAACAATACGCGAGGACGCATTTTCGGATTGTCGGTTTCGTGGACGACGATCCGGCGAAACAGCATCAGCCAATCGAGGTTTCCGGTTCCGCCGGATCTTTACCGGTCATTGGCGCGTCGCGAGAACTCGTCGGTTTGATCAAAGAGCACAACGTGCCGGAGATCATCGTCGCGGTGACGCACGACCTGAACGCGCCATTGTTTCAGGCAATCCTCGCCTGCAAAGAACAAGGCGTCCAAATTACGTTGATGCCGGTCTTGTTCGAGCAATTGACCGGGATGGTGCCCATCGAACACATCGGCGACAACTGGACGGTGGCGCTGCCGCTCGATTCGGCGGAAGCCGGTGGATTCTACGCAATCTTCAAACGCCTGTTCGACATCACGGGCGCGTTGATCGGCTTGTCCTTGTACTTGCCGCTTTTGCCATTCATCGTACTCGCGCTCAAACTCGATTCGCCGGGTCCGGTGTTTTATACCCAAACGCGCGTCGGCAAGGGCGGCAAGGTTTTCGACCTTCTCAAATTGCGAACGATGGTGGCGAATGCGGAAGCCGATGGTCACGCCCAGCGCGCGCAGAAAAGTGATCCGCGCATCACGCGCGTCGGGCGCTGGCTGCGCAAAGCGCGTCTCGATGAGATGCCGCAGTTGTTCAATATTTTGAAAGGGGATATGAGCGCGGTTGGTCCACGCCCGGAACGCCCGGAGCATCTCGCGGAACTCGAACAAGCGATTCCGTTTCATCGCTTGCGCAACGCCGTCAAGCCGGGCATGGCGGGCTGGGCAGTCGTCAACTATGATTACGTCGCCAGTATCGAAGACGCCAAGATTCGTTTGCAATACGATCTGTATTACATCAAACATCAATCGTTGTGGCTCGATCTTGTGATTCTGCTTCGCACGATGGGGCACATGTTCGCGCTCAAAGGACGCTAGATGATTTCGATGCCGAGCCGGCGCGTATCCACCGTTGTCCTCCTCTTCCTCTTTTTCTTTTCGATTTACACCTTTGCAATGTCTGGGTGGATCCAGTACGGCGACGAAATGGAAAAGTACCGGGTCGCGCAAAGTATGGTCGAGCGCGGCGATTTTTCTTTTCGCCCGACTGCCCAGCGGAATGTGATTGGCGCTGGCGGGCGTACTGTCTCCGGCTATGAACTCGGACAGATATTGCTTGAAGTCCCATTCTACGCGCTGGGCAAACTCGCCTATACTTTTTTTCCGGTGCCGGATTCAAATTGGTTGACGATGCTCGCCGTTGGCTTGATGAATCCTTTCGTCACGGCATTGGCAATGGTCGTCTTCTTCAAGATCGCTGAGACACTTGGCTTGTCATTTAGGATCGCATTGGGACTAACCTGTGCGCTGGGCTTGGCGACCATTGTTTTTCCATACTCGCGTTCCTTCACCCGCGAGCCATTGCTGACCTTGTTGCTTTTGCTATCGCTTTTTACCGCGCTGCGATTTGGCAAGACGCGCGCCAACCGCTGGTTGTTGCTCATGGGTTTGGCGACCGGCTATTTGACTTTTACCAAGTTCATCCACGGTGTTGTGATCCCGATTTTCATGCTTTATCTCATCGCGGTCATCTGGCAGTCGGAGCACCGACGCGGCGCGCGCCGCGCCCAGGTTGCGCTGGCAATGCTCAAAGGCGTGTCGGTGTACCTATTGCCCGGCATGATTTTGCTTGCCATCCAGTCGATCTATTCACTCATGCGCTTTGGCACATTCACGAGCGGACTGGCTGGAGTGCCGGACGATCCGCTCACGTGGATTGCCTATCTTCTTCCTTTTGGCAAACCCCTGGAAGCAATCGTCGGTCTACTCCTGTTGCCCGAGAAAAGTGTGTTTCTGTACTCGCCGCCAATCGTTCTGGGACTGATCGGTTGGTGGCGATGGTTTCAAGCGCAGCGACGCGACGCGCTCTTGATTTTTTTCTTGATCCTCGTAGAATTTGTCCCCGTCATTTTGCGTTACGATTGGGACGGCGGAACCTGGTGGGGACCGCGATATTTGGTTCAGCTCACACCGCTGCTAATGTTATCGGTCGGCTTTCTGTTCGATCCGAATAATCATCGCGCCCATCGCCGTTGGGCGATCACATTCGCTATTCTGTGTGTCCTGGGTCTGTTAATTCAAAGTGTGGGCGCGTTGGTCAGCGACCGCGACTATCTCGATGTGACCGGCAAGGGCTCGACTTTAGCCGGTCAAATCGATTTTCTGCTGCGCGGCGCGATCGATTCGCTAATGATCGCGTTGTCCCCCGACGGGTTCCCGGTACGCGTCAATCCCTTCGGCGTCTGGTTGATTGCGATGGTGATCGTGATCGGCTGGCGCATCGCCGCGCAATGGCGAAATGAACGCGCCGACGCGGCGTCCTGGAAAATCAGCGGACTGGTGCTGGGAGGGATCTTGTTCGTCGAAGGATTCGGTTTCCTGGCGGGGATTGTTGCGCCTTATCCGCAGATTATTGCCGCGAAAGGCGATACGCAATACGTGGCGGCGAACAATTTTCTGGCAGAAGGCAAATCGTGCCAAGCGCTCGCGTTCTATGGCAAATCCTTAGAGCGCGATACGAATCTGAGCCGCCAAGCCGCGAGGCAAATCGAGAAACTATGGGCGCCCGCGCTCGGTAAATCGATCACGCTCGGCAATCCGGCGCTGTGGATCGAAGAGGAAAGCCCGGCGTCGTTCGAACAAGATTCTGAGACGACAATCACCGGCAAAGGTTCGTTCCGATTTTCTGCGCCGCCTTTACAAAATGTTTCGATTGTGATTACTTCGGAGCCATTGCCCGCAGCGCCCGACGCCGGTTATGAACTTTCGGTATGGACGAAGAGCCAGGCGATTTATGGGAGTGGGTTTGGGACGATTGCGATTTTTGAAGACGACGGAAATTGGAATTTTGGGAGGACGACGGACATACTTAGCGTGGATGAGACGCGCGGGTGGGCGTTGGTTCGTCGCTCCATCACCACGTTGCCGACGACGCGGCGACTTTTTATCAAGATGGGGTTGTTCAAAACCTATGGAACGTTCTGGGTCGATGATGTTCAACTGACCAAAGTCGATCCGAATTCGCCAGCGCCGCGTACGGAACGACCTCCTTGCGAAATCCGGTAGGTCGATTTGGCGCGCACAGTGTCATTCTCACAGTTGCTTTTTCTTCACACTCGCGACTTGACGCAGGACGAGCGCAATCGGCACGAGGCGTCCGACCGTGGTGTACGCGCCGTCGCCGACCGGAGTGGTCGTCGCGCGTTCGGGAAAGCGCGCGAGGTTTGCCAAAAACCAGTCGCGCGTCGCGGGCATCGGCAGGATGTAGAGGATGCGCGGCGCGACGAAATAGTAGAACACGAGATCGGCTTGCGTGTACAGAAAGCAGCCCGGCGTCGCTTTTTCCTGGTTGCTGGATGTCTCGAAGAAAAAGTTGCCGGTCTTGTCCCAGCGGTCGCCTTTGATCTCGATCGAGTACGCGCGATGGCGCGTTTCCCAGATCAGATCAACGTCGATGCGCTGAAACGCTGGATCGTCCTCGACGTTGCGAACGCGAACGGTGCGCGGGTCGGCGGAGAGCCACGCGTGAATGTCGCGCGCGGCGCGGCGCGCGATGCGAGTGGCGTCGTCCATCGTGTACTGGCGCGGCATAGCGATCCTCGAAGTGAAAAACCTGGAAGGTTCAGACCTTCCAGGTTTGAGCGGGAGATGGGACTTGAACCCACGACATCCACCTTGGGAAGGTGGCGTTCTGCCGCTGAACTACTCCCGCATTTGCTTGAATTATAAATCAGAAATCGGCGAACGTCAAATTCATTGGAGATTGGAGACCGCTTAATCTCTATGCTCCAATCCCTAATCTCCGAATTGGGAGGGACAAATGGCGGAAAACATTTTCTGGCTGGGGCACGACAGTTTTCGCTTGAAAGGCGAAAAAGTCGTCTACATCGATCCGTGGAAACTCGCGGCGGGCGCGGAGAAGGCGGACGTGATTTTGGTGACGCACGAGCACCGCGATCACTTTTCGCCGGACGACATCGCAAAAATTTCGCACGCCGGTACCGTCGTCGTCGCGCCACAATCGGTCGCCACGAAAGGCAGCGTCCAAGTCACCGTCGTCAAGCCCGGCGACAAGATCACCGCGAACGGCGTCAGCATCGAAGTCGTTCCCGCGTACAACCCGAACAAACAATTTCATCCAAAGTCGGCGGGACACGTCGGCTACATCGTCACGTTGAACGGCAAGCGGATCTACCACACGGGCGACACGGACTTGATTCCGGAGATGACGCAGATCAAATGCGACATCGCGCTGTTGCCGGTGAGCGGCAAGTACGTGATGACGGCGGTCGAAGCCGTGGAAGCCGCGCACACGCTCAAGCCCGCGCTCGCGATTCCGATGCACTATGGCGACGCGGATGTCGTCGGCACGCGCGCGGACGCGGAAGAATTCAAGCGCTTGGCAAAAGTGCCGGTCGAGATTTTAGAAAAATCGAAATGACAACTGGCGCGTTTGCCAAATCGCGCGATTCGCGTATAATCAAATCAGTCTGACTGAGCAACATCGCTCCTCGGCGCGTTCCCAGCGCCGAGGTTTTTATTGCATTGGGGACGCAGATTTGCGCTGATGAACACAGATAATTTTTCGATCTGTGTCAATCTGTGTTTATCCGTGTCCGATTGACTGGAGTATTATGCAAATTCGTTCTGATCTCAGAAATATCGCGATCATCGCGCACGTCGATCATGGCAAAACAACGCTCGTCGATGGGATGCTGCGGCAATCGCACATCTTTCGCGACAATCAGATCGTCGCCGAACGCGTGATGGATTCCAACGATCTGGAGCGCGAGCGCGGCATTACGATTCTCGCGAAGAATACCGCGATCACGTACCGCGGCGTCAAGATCAACATCGTGGACACGCCGGGGCACGCCGATTTCGGCGGCGAAGTCGAGCGCGTGCTGAATATGGTGGACGGCGTGCTGCTGCTCGTCGACGCGGTGGATGGTCCGATGCCGCAGACGCGTTTTGTTTTGCGTAAGGCGTTGGAACTGGGACACAAAGCCATCGTCGTCATCAACAAAGTGGATCGCCCGAACGCGCGCCTCAATCACGTCGCGAACGCGACGTTCGATCTGTTCATTGACCTCGGCGCGAGCGACGACCAAGCCGAGTTTCCGATGGTCTACACCGATGCAGTGCGCGGCACGGCGACGCTTACCCCCACCCCTACCCTCCCCCGCGAAGCAGGGGAGGGAGAAAAGTGGGGGTCTGATCTGCAACCGTTGTTCGAAACGATTGTGAATTACCTGCCCGCGCCGCAAGTCGAGCCGGATCAACCCGCGCAACTGCTCGTCACGACACTCGGCTACGACGACTACAAGGGACGGATCGCGATCGGACGATTGTTCGCGGGGACGCTGCGCCCGGCGCAAAACGTCGCGCGTATCGCGCACGACGGAACAATCACGCCCGGCAAAATCGCGGAACTGTTCGTACACCAAGGGCTGGAACGCATTCCAGTAACCGAAGTCGCGGCAGGTGAAATCGTCGTGCTGACCGGTCTGCCCGAAGTGTACATCGGCGAGACGATTGCGGACGCGGACGCGCCGCGCGCGCTGCCGCCGATTCGCGTCGAAGCGCCGACGGTGCGAATGGCGTTTGGCGTGAACACGTCGCCGTTCGCCGGACGCGAAGGAACGTGGGGCACGTCGCGTAAACTGCGCGAGCGTCTGTTCAAAGAACTCGAATCGAACGTGAGTCTGCGCGTCGAAGAAACCGCGTCGCCGGATACGTTCATCGTTTCCGGGCGCGGCGAACTGCACCTGGCGATTTTGATCGAAACGATGCGGCGTGAAGGATACGAGTTTCAGATTTCCAAACCCGAAGTCATTTTCCAAGAAAAAGATGGGCAGACGCTCGAACCGGTCGAAGAAGTGTACATCGAAGTCGCGAGTGATTATCTTGGCGTGGTGATGGAGATGCTCGGTACGCGGCGCGGACAAATGAAGGAAATGCGCACCGCCGACGACGGCTCGGTGCATCTGCGCTATCTCGTGCCGACGCGCGGCTTGCTCGGTTTTCGCGGCAACTTTCTCTCGGCGACGCGCGGCACCGGCATTATGCACACGCTCTTTCACGGCTACGAACCGCTCGCAGGCGACATCGCGACGCGCGCGCATGGCGCGCTCGTTGCGTTCGAGAACGGGACGACGACCGGTTTCGCGCTCGAAAACGCGGAGGGACGCGGCGCGTTGTTCGTCGGTCCGGGCGTCGAGGTGTACGAGGGCATGGTGATCGGCGAGCAAGCGCGGCTCGGCGAAATCGCGATCAATGTTGCGAAGAAAAAGCACCTGACGAACATCCGCAGTTCGAACGAAGACATCGCGGTGCGCTTGACGCCGCCGCGCATCATGTCGCTCGACGAATCGATCGAGTACATTTCCGATGACGAATTTCTGGAAGTGACGCCGAAGAGTTTGCGGATTCGCAAAAAGATTTTGGGGACGGAAGAGCGGCGCAAGACGCTATCGCGCGAAGCGCGAGGAGACGAATAAAAAACCTGACAGGTTTCCGGAAACCTGTCAGGTATTTATATTCGTTTATTCGTTTCGCGCAGCGATTCGTTGACGCCGTTCGATCCACAACCCGATAAAAATTCCCAGCATGGCTGCCGCCTGCAGCACGCACCAAATTCAGTACGCGTGCAGGACGAACGCTTCGATGCCGGTCAGGTACGCGGCGAAGAACAAGCCGCCGCTCGCCATCACGAGCCGCGCGTTCGTCAGCCACTCCGGCGCGTCGTCGCGCGCGGCGAGCGCCCACAGCGCGGCGACGAGCAGCGCACCGTACCCCGCCGCGCCCAGCGCCGCGACCGGTACGCCGAGTAGCGACGAATATGGACTCGCGTTCACCAGATCGCAATCGCCGACGCCGCAGACGATATGCGCTTGCGCGACTTTGGTCCACCACAAGTAGAGCGAATCGGCAAGTCCGATTGCCGATAGGACGATACTCAAAATTTGCAGATTGCGCAGACTAGCGAAAAGTTTCATTGTCATCCTCAGCGGAGCGTGTCCGTCCCTAGTTTATCATGGATCGTACTCCGGCGCAATTTTGAATAAAGGATGAAGGATGAAAGAATCTTCATCCTTCATCCTTCGTTGTCGTGTTCAGCACAATGATTTCATCCACGTCCTCCAGACCAACATGCTGATGCGTGATGATGAGCATCGTGCGCGATTGCGCGTGCAGCGCGCGCCACACCGCGCGTTCCGTGGCCAGATCGAGATGCGCGGTCGCTTCGTCGAGAATCAGAATCGGCGCGTTTCGCGAAGCGAGCAGCGCGCGCGCGATGGCGATGCGCTGACGCTCGCCGCCGCTCAAACGCAAACCTTGTTCGCCGATGCGCGTATCGTAGCCGTCGGGCAGCGCGGCGATGAAATCGTGAATCTGCGCGACGCGCGCCGCGTCGATCATTTCGGCTTCGGTCGCGTCGCGGCGCGCGAGCAAAAGATTTTCGCGGATCGTCGCGTTGAACAGGTGCGTCGTTTGCGGCACGACGGCGAACTGCGCGCGCGCGTCGTCCGGCGCGTACTCGCGCAACTCGCGTCCGCCGACGCGAATGTGTCCGTCCTCGTAATCCCAGAATCGCAAAAGCAAATTGACGATGGAGGATTTTCCCGCGCCGCTCGCTCCGACAATCGCCAGACTTTTTCCCGCGCGCAATTCAAAACTGACGCGGTCGAGCACGCGCGGTTCGTCCGGCGCGTAGCGAAAAGAGACATTGTCAAATACGACGGAGGACGAAGGACGACTGACCGCCGCATCCTTCGACTGCGCTGCGCTCCGCTCAGGATGCAGTCGGTCATCCGCAATTTCGAACAACCTCCGCGCGGCAAGCAAATTACTTTCGAGATATTGAAACGCGGGCGGAAGCGCGAGCGCGGCTTCAAAACTCGCCAGCACCGCGAGCACGAGCACCGGCAAATACACGCCGTCGAAACGCGCGGCGTTGACTAGCGGAATCGCGAGGAACAGCACGCTCCACAGCGCGAGATGCGCGAGCAAATTTCCTGCCGCGTTATGCGCGCCCGCGATGATCGCCATGCGCGTTTGCAATCGCACGTACGCGCGACTCAAATTCGCGACCAGTTGCTTTTGCGATTCTTCGCGTCCGTACGCCAGTAAATCGGCGATGCCCTGGATGCCGTCGACAAGCTGCGCGTTCAAATCGGCGCGAAGTTGGATCGCTTGGTGGTTGATCAACTGACTGACGCGCTGCGCGACGATCGGTAGAACGACGCCGACGAGAAACATGAACGCGAGAACGACGAGCGCGAGCGTCGCGTCGAAACTCGCCAAGAACACGCCCATAAAAATCGCGACGACGAGCGCGACGAGCGGCGGCGCGAGGACGCGGACGTAGAAATTTTGCAGCGTCTCGATGTCGCCGACGATGCGCGTCAACAAATCGCCGCTGCGGTACGCCATCAACCGCGCGGGCGCGTGCGGTTCGATGGATTCGTAGAACCAGACGCGCCAGCGCGCGAGCAGATTGAAATTGATATGGTGCGACACGTAGCGTTCGAGATAACGAAAGACGCCGCGCGCGATACCGAAAAAGCGCACGCCGACAATCGGCACCGCGAGATCGGCGACTGACGGATGCCGCGCCGCGCTCGCGATGATGAACGCCGCCGCCGCCATCAAGCCAATGCTGCTGCCGATGGTGAGCGCGCCGAGCAACACTGCCAGCGCAATCAGCCACTTGAAGGGCGCGGTGAATTGCACGAGGTGGAGGAACGTGTTGCGTGTTGCGTGTTGCGTAATACCATTTTCGATTTTCGATTGCCGATTTTCGATTGCTGGGCTTGAATTCTGAATACTGAATACTGAATACTGAATACTGGTTTCTATCTCTGAGTTCGTCAGTCGATAAAACGCCCCGCGCCGCGCGAGCAACTCCGCGTGCGTACCGATCTCCGCGACGCGACCTTGTTCGAGGACGACGATCTTGTTCGCGCGCTCCATCGTGCTGCGCCGATGGCTGATGATGAGCGCGGTTTTGTTTTTCAGCAAACGCGTGATCGCGTCGTGGATCAACGCTTCGTTCTCCGGATCGAGGTGCGAGGTCGGCTCGTCGAGCAGCAACAGCGGCGCGTCTTTGAGAAACGCGCGAGCGAGCGCGACGCGCTGCGCTTGACCGCCGCTCAACCGCGCGCCACGCTCGCCGATGATTGTATCATAGCCGTGCGGCAGCGCGCGAATGAATTCGTCCGCGTGCGCGAGTTGCGCCGCGCGGATCACCTCGTCCAGCGACGCATCGGGACGCGCGAGGCGCATGTTGTTCGCAATTGTATCGTTGAACAGATACGGCATTTGCGGCACCCACGCGATTTGCGCGCGCCAATTTTGCGGCGACCAATCGTTTAACGATTTTCCATCGCACAAAATCTCGCCGCGCTCCGCCGCGATGAAACGCAACAACAGATTCGCGATTGTACTTTTTCCCGCGCCGGTGTGTCCGGCCAACGCGACGCGTTCGCCGCATTCGATGGAAAACGAAACGCCGTTGAGTGCGGCGCGCGCGCGGTCGTATGAGTAATGCACGTCCTCGAAAACGACAGATGACCGCCGACCGCCGACCGCCAACTGTTGCTGGGGCGCTGCTGTCTGCCGTCTGCGGTCTGCCGTCGTTTCTAGAATTTCAAACAGACGCGCGCCTGCCGCGACGCCGGTCATTCCCGCGTGAAAGCGCGTGCCGAGCAAACGGAGGGGCAGATAAAAATCGGGCGCGAGGACGAGGACGAAAAACGCCTGCTCGAAATCAATCTGCGCGTACAGCAAGCGCAAGCCGATTTCCACCGCGACAATCGCCGTGCTGAGCGTCGCGATCATTTCGAGCGCGAACGCGGAGAGAAACGCGACGCGCAAAACGCCGAGCGTCGTATCGCGAAATTGATTGCTCACGCGCGCAATCGTTTCGATCTGCTCGCGGCTGCGTCCGAAAATCTTGAGCGTCGTCAATCCTTGCAGCACATCGAGGAAATGCGCGCTCAACAGACTGAGCGATTTCCACTGCCGTCGCGTCAGCGCGTCCGCCGCGCCGCCGATGAGAATCATAAAAATCGGAATGAGCGGCGCGGTGAGCAGCAACACGACGCCCGACAAAAGATCGAGCGGGAAAATGAACGCGAGGAAAATCAGCGGGACAAGCGCGGCGAGGACGAGTTGCGGCAGGTACTGACTAAAGTACGCTTCCAGCGCTTCGATGCCTTCGACGAGCGTATTCGTCAGTTCGCCGGTGCGCTCGCCGCGCGCGTACGCGGGTCCGAGCGCGAGCAGTTGCGCGAAGACGCGCTCGCGCAAATCGCGCTTGACGCGCGCGGCAATTTCAAACGCGGTCACTTCGCCTGCCCACGCGAACGCGGCGCGCGCGGCGATGATCGCGAGCAAGACGCGCAGCGCGTCCCACACGCCGTCAAGCGTCGCGTCGCGCAAAAATACTTGGGCGATGATCGCGCTCAACACGCGCGCTTGTGCGATGACGAGCACGCCGACGATCAACCCGCACAGAATCGTCAGCGCGAAAGGAACGCGCGCGGCGCGGAGTTGGGCGAGCAATCGCGGATCAAGCTTCATCGTGGGAATAAACCCGTGATGCGTGATGCGTGAACCGTCAGAGTCACGCATCACGCATCACGGGTTACGCCTTCAGCGATTTTTTGCTGACGCGCTTTCGGAACACCCAGTACGTCCAGCCCTGGTACGCCAACACAATGGGAACGAAGACGAGCGCGACAATCGTCATGATCCGCAAGGTGTATGGCGACGACGACGCGTTGTAAATCGTCAGACTGAAGTTCGGATCGATGCTGGAAATCATCACGCGCGGGTGCAGCGTCAGAAAAATCGTAAACACCGTCGTGACGATGGTGATGGCGGTCATCGTAAACGTCCACCCGTCGCGCTTTTGACGCAGAAACCATCCCGCCGCCAAGAGCGCGACTCCGCCGAGGATCGGGATGACGCCGGGGTTGACGCCGAGTTTGGTGTACATATCGGTCAGCGCGTAACTCGCGCCGAGCGCGACGAAAAGCAGAACGACGGCGAAAAGCCAGAGCCGGGCGGCGACGGCGCGCGCGCGTTCGGCGATTTCGCCTTCAGCGCGCAGCGTCAGAAAACTCGCGCCGTGAAAAATCAGCAAGACCAAGCCGTACAAACCGGTGAGCAGCGCGTACGGATTGAGCAGTCCGAAGAAATCGCCGGTGTAATTCATCCGCGCGTCAATCGGCACGCCGCGCAGCAGATTGCCGAACGCGACGCCCCACAAGAGCGCGGGGATGAAACTGCCGAAGAAGATCGCCCAATCCCAAAACTTGCGCCAGCCCGGACGTGCGTCTTTGCCGCGAAATTCGAATGCGACGCCGCGCAAAATCAGCGCGATCAAAATCAGCAAGAGCGCGAGATAGAAACCGCTGAACATCGTCGCGTACCAATGCGGAAACGCGGCGAAGATCGCGCCGCCTGCCGTGAGCAGCCATACTTCGTTGCCGTCCCAGAATGGACCAATCGTGTTGATGATGACGCGCCGTTCTTCGTCGTCCTTGCCGAGAAACGGCAGCAAAATGCCGACGCCGTAATCGAAACCTTCCAGCAAAAAGAATCCGGCGAACAAGATCGCAATCAGGATGAACCACAGCGTATTGAGATCCATTGTAACCTCCCAGACTCGTGTTGCGTGTTGCGTAGCACGACAAACGGAACACGCAACACGCAACACTTTAGTACGCCGCCTCGTGTGCCGCTTGCATCGGATCGCTCGTGGCGAACTTGCGCAACAAATAAATGTCGACGACCATCAACGCGCCGTAGACAATGGTGAAAAGAATGAGCGAGATCAGCACCGCCGCGCCGGAGACCGTGTTCGAAACGCCTTGCTCCGTTTTCATCAAGCCGAAAACGATCCAGGGTTGCCGTCCGAGTTCCGCCATCAGCCACCCCGTCGTGTTGGCGAGGTACGGCAGCAGGATCGCCCAGGGCAGAATTTTCAAAAAGAGGAGATTGCTTTCGATTTTGTTTCGCATCGCCAAATACAGACCACAGAGCGCGAGCAAGCCCATGAGCATTCCCGCGCCGACCATCGCGCGAAAACTCCAATAGATCCATGGAATCGGCGGGAGATAATCGCCTGCGCCGTACTGTTTGCTGTACGCGGCTTGCAAATCGTCGATCCCTTCTACCCTGCCGGTGAATTTGTTGTACGCCAGCAAACTGAGCAGCGCAGGCAATCGAATTGCAAACACCTCGCTGCGTCCGTCGAGCGAGCCAATCGTCAACAGCGAAAACGACGCAGGGTCTTCGCTTTGGTACAGACCTTCCGCCGCCGCGATTTTCATCGGTTGACTCTGCACGATGCGCTGCGTCTGATTGTGCCCGATCAAACCGACCAGCGCGATCCCGAAGAGACCGGCGAGCGCGGCGATTTGGAACGAGCGGCGGAAAAATTCGACGTTGCTCTTTTTCAGCAAATGCCACGCGCTGATCCCGAGCATGAAAAAGCCCGCCGTCGCGAGACCGGAGAAAAAGACGTGCGGAAACTGCGTCCAGAGATTGGGGTTGGTCAGCAGCGCGAAGAAATCCGCCATTTCCGCGCGTCCGTTGCGGATCACAAATCCGACCGGCTGCTGCATGAACGAATTGGCGATCAGAATCCAGAGCGCGGACAAGTTCGAGCCGAACGCGACCAGCCAGATCGTCGCGAGGTGCGCGCGCTTGGACAATTTGTCCCAGCCGAAAAACCAGAGACCGAGGAACGTCGATTCGAGGAAAAAGGCGAGGAGCGCTTCGATGGCGAGCGGCGCGCCAAACACGTCGCCGACGAAACGCGAGTACTCCGACCAGTTCATCCCGAATTGAAATTCTTGGACGATCCCGGTCACGACACCCATCGCAAAGTTGATGAGAAATAATTTGCCCCAGAACTGGGTGTGCTTTTTCCATGTTTCGTCGTTCGTTCGATAATACAATGTTTGCATGAACGCGACGAGAATGGAGAGTCCCAGTGTCAGGGGCACGAAGAAAAAGTGATAGATCGTGGTGACTGCAAATTGCAATCGGGATAGAGCGAGTGGGTCCATAATGAAACCTCTTGATTGCGCGCGTCGATCTGCGATTGACGTGGATCAAATTTGATCGGGAGAAAGTGTCACACGGTATTTGAGTATCATTCTACTCTGCGCCGCAATGTCTGTCAAGGGTGTTGCGGATCGGCGCAAAGAATAATTTGGCGATAGGACGATTTCGTGCTATAGTGGATTCCGCAAAAGCATATTTTCTCCAAGC
Source organism: Candidatus Aquidulcis sp. (assembly GCA_020723345.1). Classification (GTDB taxonomy): domain Bacteria; phylum Chloroflexota; class Anaerolineae; order UBA4142; family UBA4142; genus VGOB01. The sequence goes on from DYJA01000004.1 coordinate 120,753, forward strand.
GCGCGCGCCTAAAGCATTCGGCTATGGTGTGCGCGCCGGACCCTGAGCGTATCTCAGGGGACACGATCACGATCTGTGTCGTGGGTGCGCGTGGAAACGCGCGCGCCTCCACGTGTTTGGAAAGGAGACGCGCCAACCTGGGAGGGTTCCAAAACCTTCCGGGGCTTATTCGTGCCAATCTTTTCCAGATTGGCATTTTTATTTTGCGCGGAGTAATGATCATTCTTCTCACTGGTGAATCGGGTTGCGGCAAGACGACACTGTGTCAGCGCGTCGTCGCGACGCTTCGAGCGCGCGGCGCAAACGTCGCCGGCGTACTGTCGCTGCCCCGTTTCGCGCGCGGCGAAAAAATCGGAATGGATGTCGCAGATGTCCGCACCGGCGAACGCGTCGCGCTGGCGGAACGCGTCGCGACCGGCGCGGGAACCGCGAACCTCGCGTGGAAATTCGACGACGCCGGATTGGCGCGCGGCGCGCAGATTTTGCGCGCCGCGCCGCCGTGCGATGTGCTGATCGTCGACGAGTTGGGACCGCTTGAATTGGTTCATCACGTGGGTTGGATCGGCGCGCTCGACATTCTGCGCGCGCGCAATTATCGCGCCGCGCTCGTCGTCGTGCGACCAAGTTTGCTGGAGAATTTTCAGGCGCGCGTGAAATTGGAAATGCAAGTTCTGACCATCACGCGGTCGAATCACGCGGAATTGTTCAAACAGATTGTTCAAGCGTTGGCTTGACGTCAACGAATCGGCACCGAATAAACGAATGTTGATCGGACGCGCGCGAAGATTCGTTTATTCGTTCCGCGCAGCGATTCGTTGACACCGTATTCTTACATCAAGGAGTATCGAAATATGTTCAAACGAGAATTTGGGTCGGCGTTGTTGGCTGTTTTCGCCATCGCCGCGCTTGCCGCGTGCGGCGCGCCCGCGCAACCGACAACTACCGCGCCAACATCCGGCGTCGTCGTGACGGACGCGCTGGGACGCGCCGTCAAATTCGACGAAACGCCGCAGCGCATCGTCTTGGCGGGCAAAGCGTTTTTCATGGTACTCGACGCGCTCTATCTGTTTCCCGAAGCCGCGCCGCGCGTCGTCGGTTTGCCGGACACCACGCAGAGCAAAACGGACTTTTATCCGGTGATCGATCCGCATCGCGCGAACAAAACTTTTTTCCAGGGGAACGACGCGGGTCCAGAACAGATCGCTCCGACCAAGCCCGATGTCGTCATCACAAAATCGGTCAACGCGAGCAAACTCGGCAAGGCGTTGGAGCAGGTCAACATTCCGGTCGTCTACGTCGATTTCGAAACGCCGGAGCAATACACGCGCGATTTGGCGATCCTGGGCCAAGTCCTCGGCAATTCCGAGCGCGCCAAGAAAATCGATGCGTACTACAAAACGCAATTGGATCGCGTGAGCAGCAAAATCAAAACGCTCAAGGATGCCGACAAGCCAAAAGTACTTTTGCTTCAATCGGCGGAAAAGAGCGGCACGGTCGCGTTCAGCGTCGCGCCTGCCGCGTGGATGCAGACGTTGCTCGTCGAACTCGCGGGCGGTCAGGCGATCTGGAAACCAGCCGCAGACAAAGGCGGCTGGACGATTGTCAACCTGGAGCAAATCGCCGCGTGGAATCCGGATCTGGTTTTCATCGTCCACTATGCCGGCAATTCCAAAGACGTGATCGCGAAACTCAAAGCCGATCCGAAATGGCAGTCGCTCCAAGCGGTCAAGGAAAACAAAATCTACGGTTTTCCCGGCGATTTCTATACCTGGGATCAACCGGACACGCGTTGGGGTTTGGGCTTGCTGTGGCTTGCGACGAAAATCCAGCCCGCGCTTTTTGGCGACGTGAATATCAATCAGGAGATCGCGCAGTTCTACGCGCTGTACGGTTTGGATCAAGCGGCAGTGCAATCCAAAGTGACGCCGCGGTTGACGGGAGATTTGCCGTGAGTTCGACGATGGCGCGTCACCCGTTGATCATTCTAACCGCGTTGCTACTGCTCGCGTTCGCGCTGTCGCTTTTCGTCGGACGATTTCCACAGCCGTACTGGATGTCGCCGACGCTGCTGCAAGAAAACGAGTTGGCGCGGCAACTGGTTTTCAATTTGCGTTTGCCGCGCATTCTCACGGCGGTTCTGCTGGGCATGGCGCTCGCGGGCGCGGGCGCGGTGATGCAAATGATCTTTCGCAATCCGCTCGTCGAGCCGGGTTTTCTTGGCGTGTCGCAAGGCGCGGGCTTTGGCGCGGCGTTCGCGATCATCAAGCTCGGCAACGCGCCGCTTGTCGTCGCGACATCCGCCGCGCTCTTTGCGATCCTGGGTCTCGCGCTGTCGTACTTGCTCGCGCGCAATCTGCGGTACGGCGGCTGGGTCCTGCGACTCGTCCTCGCCGGGATCGCGGTCTCCGCGCTCTTTTCGTCCGGCATCGGCTTGCTCAAGTACGTCGCCGATCCGCTCAAGCAATTGCCGGAGATTACGTTCTGGCTGCTCGGCGGATTGTGGAGCGTGACGTGGAGCGAATTGATCTACATCGCGCCGATTGTTTTGCCCGCGCTCATCATCATCTGGTTGATGCGTTGGCGACTGAACTTGCTGTCGCTGAGCGACGAGACCGCGTTCTCGCTTGGCGTGGCGACCGGACGCGAACGCACGTTGTTGCTCGGCGTGTCGGTTGCAGCGACGGCAGCGGTCGTCGCGGTTGCGGGGATCGTCGGTTGGATCGGTTTGATCGTGCCGCACATCGCGCGGCGCGCGATGGGAACCGACGCGCAACATTCATTGCCCGCGTCGATTCTGATCGGCGGAATTTTCGCGCTGCTGTGCGACGACCTCGCGCGCACACTGTACGTCGGCGAAATTCCGCTCGGCATTCTCACATCGCTGATCGGCGCGCTGTTTTTCGCGGCGATGATGATGAGCCATCCGCCGAGGTCACGCCGATGAGCGCGCCGTACATTCTTTCGCTGTCCGATCTGCGTTTCGGGTACGCCAAAAAAGCGCCGACGGTTTTGCAAGGACTTTCGCTCGACATTCCGCCTGGCACCGTCACCGCGATTCTGGGACCGAACGGCGCGGGCAAGACGACGTTGTTGCGAATCGTCCTGGGTTTGCTCGCGCCGCAAGCGGGAAGAATTTCGATTGACGGCAAACCGCAGAAAAATTACTCGCGGCAACAGATGAGCCGACTGATCGGCTTGGTGCCGCAGAGCGAGTACGTCCCGTTCGATTTTTCGGTGCTGGAGTTTGTGCTGCTCGGACGCGCGCCGTACTTGAGTCCGCTGGAAATGCCGGGCGAAACGGATCGCCAAATCGCGTTGGAGGCGTTGCGCGCGATGGGTTTGGAACACCTGCGGAATCGCTCCACGCCGTCGTTGAGCGGCGGCGAGCGGCAATTGGCGATGATCGCGCGTGCGCTCGCGCAACAGCCGCGCCTCTTGTTGCTCGACGAACCGACGTCGCACCTCGATCTGGGCAACCGCGATCGCATCCTGAGTGTTTTGCGCGCGCGCGCGCGCGCTGGCGTGACGATCATTTTCACGACGCACGATCCGAACCTGGTCGCGGCAACGGCGGATTACGTCGTGTTGATGCGGCGCGGCGCGTTGCTCGCGGCGGGCGCGCTCGCGGCGACGCTCACGGCAGAAAACTTGAGCGCGACGTACGGAATTCCGGTGCAAGTGATTCGCTGGGATGGACGATTGTTTGTCGTGTCGGAACAGATCAGTGAAATGGATTAGACGCTGGAGCGAAGCGGCATGGAAAAAATGATCGATTGGATCAATCTGTGGAATGAATTGGTGCGCGCGTACAATGCGAGTCATTCGCACAACCAACATTTGGACAACCAAGACCGTTGGCGCACGCGCGCGCAGGAATTTGATGGACATGTACGGCGACGGTGGGCGCGCGCGGATTCCAGTCGCACGTTCATCCTCGCGCAACTGGACGCAGCGCCGAATTCTACTGTGCTCGACATCGGCGCAGGAACAGGCGCGTGGGCAATGCTGCTCGCGCAGCACGCGCGTCGCGTGACCGCCGTAGAGCCATCGCCCGCGATGTTGCAAGTGCTGCGCCGCAATCTGGAAGCGGAAAAGGTCACGAATGTCGAAATCGTGGAAGATGTTTGGCCCCAGGCCCAGGTCGGCATACACGATTTCACGTTGTGTTCGCACGCGATGTATGGCTTGCCGGACTTCGCGCAGTTCATTCACAGCATCGAAGCGGTGACGCGGCAGATGTGTTTCCTGCTGATTCGCGCGCCGACGCTGGACGGCGTGATGGCGGAAGCGGCGCGGCGTGTGTGGGGGCATCCGTACGACAGCCCGAATTATCAGATCGCGTTCAACGCGTTGTTGCAGATGGGAATTTTTCCGAATGTCTCGATGGAGGATGCGGGGCGATGGGAACCCTGGGTCAGCGACCGGCTGGAAGACGCGCGCGATCAAATCAAGCGCCGCTTGGGCGTGAGCGAGACGAGCACGCATGACGATTTTTTCATGGACTTGGTGTCGCGCCGATTGAAATACGAAGATGGCAAGTACGTGTGGCCCCTCGCGATGCGCACGGCGTTAGTGTACTGGCGAACGCAAGCGGAAAAATCAGAGTGACTTTACGCGCAGGTTTTTGAACTGCGGCAAGTGCGCGCGGTTCTGCTCGAACATCTGATTGACCATCTGCGCGATTTCCGCGAGCGACAAGACGGACGCGGTGAGCGGGTCGTGGGCAATCGCGTGATACACCAAACGCGGATCGCCGGTGAGCGCGGCTTCTACCGCCATCTCTTCGATCTGCGCCTGCAAGTTTGTCAGCGCGGCGCATTGCGGCGGCAGCGCGCCGACATGCACCGGTTCGAATCCGTTGCGGCTCACCCACACCGGCACTTCGACGCACGCGTCCGATGGCAAGTTCGTGACGAGATTCGTGTTCGGCACGTTGCCGTTGAACTGAAACGGCTCGCCGCCCAGCAGCGCGTTGATGATGTACGCGGCGTACTCCTGCCCGCGTTCGAGTTTGATCGGCGTATCGGACGCGAACCACTGGCGCGCTTCGTCCTTCCACGTGTTGTCTTTTTCCAAGTATTCTTTCAAAATGTACGCGTGCGCGCCGGGATTCCAACCGGTACCGTGCGTACAATATTTTTCGATCAAATCTGCGCGCTTGCGGAACCACCAGTTGTATTCCGAATTGTGCCCGGATGATTCGGTGACGTAGTAATCGAGATGCAAAAACATTTCGTTGCGGACGATTTCTTCGTTGTACACCTCCGGGCGTTCGGCGACGGCTTGGCGAATCAACGGGTACGCGTTGCGCCCGTTCCATTCGTACTTCAAGTACCACGCCAGGTGATTGATCCCCGCGCAGGTGTACGTGATTTCGCGCATCGGCGCGCCGATCCACCGCGCGAGCATTTCCGCGGTGCCTTGCACGCTGTGGCACAACCCGGTCACGCGGATCGCGGTCGCGCGTTGCAGCGCGCGGCAGAGCATCGCCATCGGATTGGTGTAGTTGAGCATCACCGCGTTCGGGCAGACGCGTTCCATATCGCGCGCGATGTCGAGCATCACAGGGATCGTGCGCAGCGCGCGAAAAATTCCTGCTGGACCGCGCGTATCGCCGACGTTGATGTCGACGCCGGACTGTTTGGGAATTTCGATGTCGTGTCGCCACACGTCGGTGCTGCCGGCGAGAATCGTCACGAGCACCGCGTCCGCGTCGCGCAGCGCGTCGACGCGGTCGAGCGTCGCGGTGATTTTCGCCGGATAGTCGCCGAGTTCGACGATCCGTTTGATCGCGCGGCACGAAAAATCGAGCCGTTCGGCGTCGATGTCCATCAGCGCGAGTTCGGCGTCGCGCAAAAGTGGAAAGGTGAAAATGTCGCGCGCGAGTTTGCGCGTAAAGCCCAAACTGCCCGCGCCGATGAAAGCGATCTTGGTCATAGCGCCTCCTGTCGGGCAATTTTGAAAATTGCCCGACGAAGATTATACCGCGTGACGAGATGGACGCCAAAATTTGCGCGCCATTCGATTATATGCTACAATCTAGATTGAGGGCGGCAATCATGATCAGCCGTCCCACTGAAAGGAGTTTGCAATGCCATTTGGTTTACAACCGACGCACTTGCTGGTTATTCTGGTCGTTGCGCTTTTGATCTTTGGTCCCTCCCGGTTGCCCGAGATTGGCAAAGCGATGGGCAAAACGATTCGCGAATTTCAGTCCGGCATCAAGGAAGCCACCCAGGGATTTTCCGAGGAAGTCAAATCGGAGTCCGCCAAGAGCGAAGCCAAACCAGTTTGTAAATCGTGCGGCAAGCCGATTCAAGCCGGTACCAAGTTTTGTCCCGAGTGTGGCGCGGCGCAATAACAAACACCTGGGAGTAATCCGCGTGCGAACGATAGAAGGGATGCCGAGCGCGGCATCCTTTCTGTTTGTCGTCCAGATCGAGAGCAAGTTGCGCGTCACTTGATTCTATGTTACAATCCGGCGTGACGGCAGCGCTCAAGAACAGTTGCCCTACGAAAGAGAGAGTGGGATGTTTGGATTGCAACCCCAAGACCTGTTGATCATTCTTGTCGTTGCGCTCTTGATCTTCGGACCCGGCAAATTGCCGGAAATCGGCAAGGCGGTGGGCAAGACGATCCGTGAATTTCAAACCGGCATCAAGGAAGCCACTCAGGGTTTTGCCGAAGAAGCGAAAACCACCGAACCCAAGTCCACGTGCCCCAATTGCCACAAACCGACTCCGGTCGGCGCCAAATTCTGTACGGAATGTGGCGCGGCGCAATAAACCATTTCTCCGCGCGCGCACGTGATCGTCATCCAAGGGATGCCGACCTGTGGCATCCCTTCTGTTTGCCACCCAGATAAGGTCGTTATGTCAGAAGAAAAACGCATGGGGGTGTTGGAGCACCTCGACGAGTTACGCAGTCGCCTGCTTATCGCGCTGATCGCGATTCTGGTGACGACATCGCTCGCGTACATTTTCTCCGACACGATTCTGAATATTTTGCGCGCGCCCGCCGGGAACTTGACGCTGAAAGCGTTCAGCCCGCTCGATGGATTCATGATTCGGTTCCGCGTGGCGATGTACGGCGGCATCTTTCTTGCCGCGCCCGTGTGGATTTTCCAGTTGATCCGCTATGTCGAGCCGGCGCTTCTCCCCAGCGAAAAACGATTTATCGTTCCGGGCGTCGCGGCAATGGTCGGATTATTTGCGCTAGGCAACGCGTTCGGCTATTTGATCCTTTTGAATATGTTCAGCGCGTTGACCGGCATGTTCGGCACGCCCGGCGAAAGTCCGATCGAATATTTTCCGGGCGCCGATCCATACATCTCCTTCGTCGTCTACTTTTTGCTGTCGACCGGTCTGGCATTCGAACTGCCGGTTGTCCTTTTCGTCTTGATCAAACTCGGAGTCGTCTCGCCGGCATTCCTCCGAAAACAACGCAAGGTCGCGTGGTTTATCATTTTCGTCATCGCCGAATTGATTACCCCCGTATCGGATCCCTTCATCGCGCCGACGTTGGTAATGGTTCCGATGATCCTGCTCTTTGAAATTGCGCTTTTCTTCTCGCGCTACGCCGCGCCGAAATCGGCGGCCACTGCTACGTCCAAACCCAAAGCCCCTTGATCCTAATTCGCGGAGATGCAGCGATGCAACCGCCCTTCAACCTTGTCGAATCCCTCGGTCGTGTTGAACACTTTAGACGCCTGCCGGAAGCGGATCGCGCCGCGATTGTCAATGCCGGGCAGACGCGTTCGTTTCCGGCCGGCGCGATCATTTATCGCGAAGGCGAAACCGGCGCGGGGATGTTCGTCCTGCTTGCCGGGCACGTGCATTTGCAGAAACTAGGACCGCAGGGGCAGCAGTCCATCGTCGCGGAAATCGAGCCGGTGATCATGTTCAACGAAGTGACGGTGCTCGACAGCGGCGCGAACTTGACGACGGCGGTCGCGGTGCAAGCGTGCGTGACGTGGAATATCAGTCACGCGAATTTTCAGGCGCTCTTGCAGCGTTATCCGATGATCGGATTGGGACTGCTGCGCGTGTTGGCGGCGCGCACGCGCAACCTGCTCGCGCAGTACGAAGACCTCTCGTTCCGTTCCGTCCTCGCGCGCACCGCCAAACTCTTGCTCGATCTGAGCGAGCGCGGCGCGCGTCCGATCCACCGCAAAGAGTACCCGAATGCCGATCTCGCCGCGCGCATTTCGACCGTCCCCGAAGCGCTGAGTCGTTCGCTCCAGGTTTTTCGCAAGAACGGCGACATTACTTGTACGCGCGCGACGATCACCGTCAACCAGCCCGAGACGCTGGAAAAATTCGCGCAGGTGGAGCGAACGTTGTTCAAAGGATGAAATAGAAAATTCAAGGAAAGGAATTTTGCGATGAGTGAGATCATCAACAACCGCCAACAGCGGATCGACATTATGAAAAACCTCATCCGCCAGTTGCATTCCGGCGCGGCGGAAGATAAAGTCAAAGCGCAACTCGAAACGCTGCTCGACGAGGCGGATTACAGCGATGTCTTTTTGATGGAAGTCCAATTGATCCAAGAGGGCATTCCGGCGGAAAGCGTCCAGCAGTTGTGCGACACGCACACACGCGTCCTGAAAAAGCACCTCGATTTGCAGGAAACACCCAAGACGATCCCCGGTCATCCGGTACATACCTTCGTTCAAGAAAATCGCGAACTGAATAAAACGACCGGTCAAATTCGCGTGCTAATGCAGAAACTCGAAGCGATGCCCGACGATCAGGACGCGACTGCGCCGATGCGCGACATCCAGCAACTGCTCAACAACCTGATGGATGTAGACAAGCACTATCGGCGCAAAGAATATTTGCTCTTTCCCTACTTTGAGAAAAACAACTTGCCCGGTCCGCCGACCGTGATGTGGGGCAAGCACGACGAAGCGCGCCAGATGTTGCGCCAGACCATCGCCGGTTTGCAAGAAACCGAACAGATGACTGCCGCCGAAGCCAAAGCGTACAACTTGCTCGCCATCACGCCTGCCATCGAAGCGATTGACGACATGGTTTACAAAGAGGAAAAAATTCTTTTCCCGACCGCGCTCAATTTGCTCACCGAACAGGATTGGTACCAAATCTATCTTCAGACCGACGAGTACGGTTACTGCCTCTATGCTCCGCAGTTCGAGTGGACGCCAGAAGGTGGAGTTCACCAAGAGATTCGCAAGCCCGCGGCAGCCGGCGGACGCGTCCAAATGCCGACCGGCAGTTTTTCGCTGGAGGAACTGATCGCCGCGTTCAGCACTTTGCCTTTCGATTTGACCTTCGTCGACAAAGATGACACGGTGCGCTATTTCACGCCCGGCAAGGAACGCGTTTTCGATCGTTCGCGCGCGATCTTGGGACGCAAAGTGCAATACTGCCATCCGCCCAAAAGCGTTCACATCGTCAATCAGATTGTCAAAGATTTCAAAACGGGCAAGCAAGACCGCGCGCGCTTTTGGATCAATCTGCGCGGTCGGCTCATCTACATTTGCTACTACGCGGTGCGCGACGCGCAGGGCGGCTATCTCGGAACGCTGGAAGTGACCCAGGACTTGACCGAAGTGCGCCAGCTGGAAGGCGAACGCCGCTTGTTGACGTATGACTCGCCGCAGGGCTAGAAAGGTCTCGCGATGGAAATCACCCCACGCAGTAAATTGTTCGATGTGCTCAACGCGTATCCGGCGCTGGAAGAGCAAATTGTCAACATTGCGCCGCCCTTCAAGAACTTGAAAAATCCGGTCTTGCGTCGCACGGTGGGACAACTTGCAACGCTGGAACAAGTTGCCCGCATTGGCAATCTCAGTCCCTTGGAGTTGGTCAATACACTTCGCCGCGCGGTCGGTCAACCGGAAATTCGCGCGGACGCGCCAACCGAGATTTCGATTCCGCCAAAAACCGAAAGTGATCCGGATTGGATCGCCGGCGAACCGCAATTTATAGTCAACGGCGCGGCATTGCTCCGACAAGGCGAAGTGCCACTCCAGCGCGTCAACGAATTGCTCGGACAATTAGCGCCGGAGCGATTCATCTTGCTGGTTACGGATTTCGAGCCGACGCCAATGCTCGACGCGATGCAAAAGCAAAATCGGCGCGTCTATCACAAACTGCACCCCAACGATCCGGGTTTGCATCTGACTTTTATTCGCTAGGGTCAACGCGGCGCCAGCAACGCCGAAAAAATCTGCAAGCAAAAAAATCGCGCAAACACGCAAGATGCCAAGAGCGATTTCTTGGCGTCCCGCGTGTCTGCGCGATTCGCGTTACGGTTGGAGCAGATTAGCCGCTTTGCTGCGTGTGGTAAAACGCCGACACGAGAAACAGTACCAGCATCGCGAGCGCGGTCAACGCGCGAATCGGATATTGCCGGCGCGTGATCGGCTCACCGCGCGCGTGCGATTCTTTTTGGCGTTTGCGTTGCTCACCGTCTGCCGCGGTACCCATCGTCGCCACGGCAGGCACGGCGGCGCAAATGACACACATAAGTCTTCTCCTCTAAAAATGTAGGGCAAATTTCCAATTTGCCCCACAAGTTGGAAACTTGCGTTACGGTAATTGTGTTGGCTGCATTATACCACAGATCGGGTTTGCCGGATCAATCGCGTTGACGCGTCCGAAAATAATTCCACACCACGCCGCGCGTTGGCGCGAACAAGAACACGAGCAGAAAAATCGCCGTCGCGATCAGCACGACCGCCGCGCCGGACGCGACGTTGACGTAGAAACTGACGTACAGCCCGGCGATGCTGGAGAACGCGCCGATCAGCGCGGCGATCAGCATCATCGTCGGCAGGCGGCGCGTCAGCAAAAACGCGGTCGCGCCCGGTGTGACGAGCATCGCCGCGACCAAGCCGACGCCGACGGTTTGCAGCGAGACGACAATCGTCAGCGCGAGCAGAATCAGCATCAAGTTGCGGAGCAATTCGGCAGGCAGACGCATCGTCGCCGCGAGCACCGGGTCGAACGAGATGACGAGAAATTCTTTGTAGAGGAGAACAATCGTCGTCAGTACGATCACACCCAGGATCGCGGTCAGCCACAAATCGCTCACACTGACGCCGAGCACGTTGCCGAACAAAATATGCGTCAGATCGAGCGCGTACGTTTTGATCGTGCTGATCAGCGCGACGCCGAGCGCCAGCGCGCCCGCGAACAAAATGCCAATCGCGGTATCTTCTTTGAGCGTCCCTTGCCGCGACAGAAAGCCGATGCCGAGCGCGACGAGGATTGCCGCGACGAGTGCGCCGATCAGCAGATCCCCTTTGAGCAAATACGCGATGGCGACGCCGGGCAAGATCGCGTGCGCCAGCGCGTCGCCCATGAACGCCATCGAGCGCAACACGACGTAGCAGCCGACGACCGCGCACAACACGCCGACCATCAGCGACGCGAGAAAACCGCGCAGCATGAATTCATAAGTTAGCGGAGTGATCAACCAGTCCATCGTGTCTTTTTCCAAAGTCAGAAGTCAGAGGATGAAGGATGAAAAATTTCTGCCTTCATCCTTCTGACTTTATTCCGGTGGGCAACATTCGTCCACCACGATACTGCCCCTGCCGTTCAAGATCAGCGTGCGCGTGCCGAATGCTTGCGTGATATTATCCGGCGTGAACACCTGCGCCGCGCTGCCGTGCGCGATCACGCGCCGATTGATCAGCAGTACCTGATCGAAACGCGTAGTCGCGAGATTCAAATCGTGTGTGGAAACCATGACGGTCACGCCTTGATGTTGCAATTGTGTGAGCAATTCCAACGTCGCCGCCTGCGTTGACGCGTCCACACCGGTAAACGGTTCGTCCATCAGCAAAATGTGCGGCTCTTGCGCGAGCGCGCGCGCCAAAAAGACGCGCTGCTGCTGCCCGCCCGAAAGATCGCCAATCGGCGCGCGCGCCAAATTCGTCATCCGCATTTGCTCCAGACAACGCGTGACGACCGCGTGATCGTACTGACCGGGACGCTTGAGCCAACCCAGGTTGCCATAGCGTCCCATCATCGCCACGTCGTACACGGTCACTGGAAATTTCCAGTCCACCTCTTCGCGCTGCGGCACGTACGCGACGCATTCCTTGTGATGACCGAGCGACTCGCCGTGAATAATGATCCGCCCCGCGCGCACCGGCAATAATCCGACCAACGCTTTGAACAGTGTGGACTTGCCCGCGCCGTTCGGACCCACGACGGCGACGCGCGTGCCGTGCGGAATCGTGAACGACACGTCGCGCAAAACCGGTTGTCCGTTGTACGCGACGGTGATGTTTTCAACTTGCAGGTGGGCGGGTTCGTGAATGGAAAGTTGAGTTGACATTGAGTATACTGTTCCGTGATTCGTGATGCGTGAAACGTGAACTACGCATCACGCATCACGTTTCACTTCAGCGCGCCTACAATCGCGCTAGTATTATACTCCATCATCTTGATGTACGCCGGCGCGTAACTGGTGGTCGAGTGCGTACACAATCCCGTCACCACCTTGGCGCCGGTTTCCTGCGCGAGTTGCTGGGCAAGTTGCGGGTTCGTTCCCGTTTCGAGAAAGATCGCGGGCGCTTTGGTGGCTTTGATTTGATTCACCAATGCCGCGAGTTGCTGCGCCGACGGCGACGCGCCCGAACTAACGCTCGGTATGATCGTGCCGACAATTTTAAAACCGTAGCGGTCGGCGTAGTAGCCGAAACTTTCGTGGTTCGTGATCAGCAGGCGACGTTCCGCTGGAATCGCCTTGACCTGGTTCGCGATCCACGTATCGAGTATTTTCAACTGCGCGATGTACGCTTCGGCATTCGCTTTGTAGGCGGCTGCGCCCGCCGGATCGGCTTGGCTCAGTCCATCGCGAATGTTTTCGACGTACTTGATCGCATTGTTCGGCTCCAGCCAAAAGTGCGGATCGCCTTGATGATCGGGATCGAGGATTTCGTTCGCGGTGGGCGTGCGGCTTTTCAACCCGGCGGCTGCTTCGATGGTGACACGTTTGCCGCCGGCGTTCGCCAACAACTCGTCGAGAAACTCTTCCAATTTCGCGCCGTTCACGATCAGCACTTGACTGTCGGCGACCTTTCGCACGTCGGTCGGCGTCGGTTCGAATTCGTGCGGGTCGACTCCCTGCGGAATGAGCGTGTCCACGCGAGCGCGCGTGCCGGCGACGTTCTGCGCGATGTCGGCGAGGAATGTTTCGATGGCGAGAACGCGCAGCGATGTTTTGGGCGTCGCGTCGGCGGGAATGGGCGGCGTCGCGCAGGCGGCAATTGCAAGCGCAAACACCGCGAGCGCAAGGTTATTCAAAATCGAGCGGGACATAGATCTCCTTTACTTTTTCCGTTTCGGCGCGCGTGATTTCGCGCGACACTCTGGACAAAGCCCCATCAACTCTAACACGTGTACGCTGATCTCAAATCCTGTTTTGGCTTGCAGCGATTTCATCAGCGCTTCGAGATCGCAATTGCCGAATTCTTCCGCGCGCCCGCAGACCGAGCAAACGAGATGATGCCCGTGCGCTTGCGCGGTCGCCGCGTAACTATGGCAGCCATCGGCAAAGTGGATGCGCCGAATGTAACCCAGTTCCACCAACAGATCGAGCGTGCGATAAACGGTCGTCAAGCCCAAATGGGGGTACTTGATCTTCGCTTTGCGATACACCGCGGCGGGCGTCAGGTGTCGATTGGCTTGAGTCAGAATTTCGAGTACGGCTTGCCGCGCACGCGTGAGTTTGCGATGATGCTCGCGCAAGTCGTGGTGAAGCGTGACACGATCCATTGTCGGCGCAAATCTCCAATTGAAAATAATTTTCAATTACGGCTTGGAGTATATTCGGAATGTGCGCGGGTGTCAAGCGGCAGTTTGATTTCCCAGGATAACCGGAGTAGAATAAGTGCGATCCCCCTTGCGCGTCGTCGAATCATTTCAAAGGAGAAGATCATGCCACGCCGGTTTGTGTTCGCGCTTGTCGTACTATTCATGCTGGGTTGCGCGCCGGGTTGCCAACCGGCGACGCCGACGATCCTTGCCTCGCCGACTCTCTTTCCGCCTACCGCGTTTCCGGCAACCGCGACGTTGCTGCCGACCGTCACGCTCGAGCCATCGCCCACGCCGACGCTTGACGCGACGCCGACGCTGACGCCAACTCTGCCGGCGCGCGCGCCGACTGTCGCGCCGCCGCTCGCCTGTCGCAATGCGAGCGCGACGATCACGTCGCCTGCGATGGACAGTCACGTCGCCGACATCGTGCAAGTGCGCGGCACCGCCACGCATCCGATCCTGGCGTACTGGAAAGTCGAATATCGCACCGACGGCAGCACGAATTACGCGATGTTGGGGAACGGCGATACGCCGGTCACCAACGACATTCTCGCGCGGTTGTCCTCCAAAACTTTGCCGAATGGCGTGTACTGGCTGCGGCTTACCGTTGTGCAAAAAGACGGGAACTATGCCGTGCCGTGCGAGATTCGCGTTACGATTGCCAACCCATAGCGAAAGGACTCTGACCGAATCGCGATTCGTTTTTGACCGCGCTTGGACTTGTCCGGCGTACTCTGTGGTTAGTCGTCACGGCGACAATCAACCAGGGAGGAGAGGAAAGGATGAGATTGGTCAAGATCGCGATTGTGATCGTGGGTATCTTTTTAGCAATCCTGTGAACGCCAGCAACCTCCAACGCCGGAATGAGGCGCGTCGTTGACGGCGGGTCACCCCGCAAATAGATCCGAACGCATCAATCCAATACGATTCACGCGCGGCAGGTCATGCCTCAACCTGTCGCGCGTTTTTTTCTTTTCTCGATGTAGACGAACGTCGGTGTCCGTGGCTTGACTCTTGGTGCGTCTCCAAAACCGTGATATACTTGAGGTGTAGAATTCGAACTGTCCCGCGACGATGCGACGACACTGCCGCAACCGAGTTTTTCTGCGCGAGGCAAGCGTGTTTCCAAATGGTTTGGGTAAAACGAAACACAGCGTACTTCTGGCGAGGATCAATGCCGAAGTCGGTTTCAAACCCTATCGTTCGGAAATTGTTTGGCAAGTGAATGTCGAGCAAGCGCAAAAGTATCTCGACAATCATTCGGGAGTGGAGAACTAATGAACACGAATATTTCGAACCCACGCGAAATGTCGTCCGAAACCAGACGCGGCGTCATTGCGATCATCATCAAGGGAATTTTTGGCGCGATATTCATTGCCGCGCTCTTGATGCATACCGCCGGTCGATGGGACTGGGTGTGGGGCTGGGTGATGGTCGTCATCTTTGTCATCGCCGCGACGATGCAAGTGATTCTCCTTCTGCCGACGAACCCCGCGCTTCTCGCCGAACGCTCCAAAGGATTGCGCGAAAAAGGCGCGCCGCTGTGGGACCAAGTCATCACGAGTTTCGCGGTCGGCATTTTGCCGATCGCGGCGTGGATCATTTCCGCGCTGCACGTCCGCCTCGATTGGTCGCCCGCGATGCCGCTCGCGCTTCACATCGGCGGAACGATTGTGTTTGCGCTCGGATGGATGCTGATTCTCTGGGCGACGTACTCGAATCGTTTTTTCACGACGACGGTTCGCATCCAAAAGGATCACGCTGTCCAGACCGGCGGACCGTACCGCTTTGTCCGGCATCCGGGGTACGCCGCCGCGATTCTGTACTCTCTGGCGACGCCATTTTTGCTCGGCTCGTGGTGGGCGCTGATTCCGATGCTCTTCGTCGTGCCGCTGATGATTTTGCGAACCGCGTTGGAAGACAAATTGCTGCAAGAACAACTCGCCGGTTACAAAGAGTACGCGGCGCGCGTGCGCTATCGCTTGTTGCCGGAGGTGTGGTGAAGGAGGAAACGGTGAGTGGACTCGTGCTGGATGGAAGTACCCTCGCAAAGGAAATCGAACGCGAATTGATTCCGCGCGTTAGTCGCCTCAAAGAACGATCGGGCAGAACGCCGATCCTCGCGACCATTTTGGTCGGCGATGATCCATCGTCCGCGACGTATGTGCGGATGAAAGGGAATGCGTGCAAGCGCGTTGGAATGGAATCAAAGAGAGTTTATTTGCCCCAGCAGATAACGACTGAACGGCTCTTGGCGGCGATTGACGAATTGAACGCCGATCCGGATGTGCAAGGCATCTTGCTTCAACATCCTGTTCCGCGCCAGATTGACGAACGGCGTTGCTTTGATCGCATCGCGGTTGAGAAAGATGTAGACGGCGTCACCGTCCTCGGTTTCGGTCGAATGGCGATGAATGAACCGGCGTACGGTTCCGCGACACCGGCGGGCATTATGCGATTGCTCCGCCGCTACGAAATCGCGATCGAGGGCAAGCATGCCGTCGTCGTCGGGCGCAGTCCGATCCTGGGCAAGCCGATTGCGATGATGCTGCTCAACGCGAACGCAACCGTCACGATTTGCCATTCCAAAACCCAGGGACTCGCCGAGATGATCAGTCGCGCCGACATCGTCGTCGGCGCGGTTGGCAAGCCGCAATTCATCGAAGGATCCTGGATCAAGGAAGGCGCGATTGTCGTTGATGCCGGTTTTCATCCGGGTGGCGTCGGCGACGTCGAACTTGCCGCGATCGTTGACAAGTGCGCCGCGTACACGCCGGTGCCCGGCGGTGTCGGTCCGATGACGATTGCCACGCTGATCGCGAACACGGTTGAGGCGGCAGAGAGGTCGTTAAAGCCAAAAGAAAGAACGACCTATCCGTGATCAAAGAAATCTTCAGTCCCGCGAATCCCAACGCGCTTGGTCAATCCCCAGATCGGTCTTGATTTGGACGGAACACTGATGGAAGGGAAATCCAGTTGCACGTATCGTTGGTATGTCAAGTCATCACGCGATATGGAATGTGAATCGAAACAAGAGGAGAAAACCCGATGAACGCGAATTCCGAAGACCGGATCTTGGTCGAACGAATCATCAACGATTCGATTGGCTGGGCACTGACCAAAGACAAGGCGCGCCTCTTTGACATTATGGCGCACGACGACGATTTCTTCATCTTTCATCCCGATTCCAAAAGCACGATCATCGGGTTTGACGCGTTCCGCGATCTTGCCGAACGCGCGTGGATGAGCGACGCGTTCAAAGCCACCGATTTTGCGATCCGCGATTTGCGCCTTCACTTTTCCGAATCCGGCACCGTCGCGTGGTACGCGTGCTATCTCGACGATCACGGCGAAGTAAACGGCAAGCGCGTTGGTTGGGACAATTGCCGCTGGACCGGCATCGTCGAAAAACGAAACGGCAAGTGGGTGACGGTGCAGATGCACTTTTCATTTGCGACGGATCAAATCGCGGCAAGCGCAAAAAAATGAAAGCAAGCGCGCGGCGTCCATCCGCTCCGGCATTGGAAAAAATAGCGACGAACGTACTGGCGCAGACCCCTGATCCCGTCGTGCGCTATCGTCTGTTGCGCGATGTGCTGCGCCGACCGCGCGGCGATTCTGTATTCGAGCACGCGCGCGCGAACTTGGATGCCAGTCACTGCGTTCAAGAATTGGCGGCTGACCAGCGCGCCGACGGCGGCTGGGGCACGTTTCATTCGCGCAGCACAGAAGTGAAACAGAAAATCGCTTCGACCGAAGTGGGTGTGGCGCGCGCGCTCGCGTTGGGCTTGGACGCGTCGCATCCGATTCTGAGCAGGGCGCGCGCGTACATCGTCGGCATAATGAACGGCGCGATCCGATTTCCCGACTATCACGAAAAGAACGATCGCTGGGAAACCGGGATGCGAATGTTTCTCGCATCCACACTGTCGTTGATTCAACCCGATCATCCGCTGCTCGATGCGGATCGAAAACTGTGGCGCGAGATCGCCGCGCGTACTTTCCAATCGGGCGCGTATCGCGCGGAGGACGAGATCCGCGCGCACGCGGAGTTGACCGGCGCGACGGTCGAGAATAGTTACCTCGTGTTAAACAATCGCTACGCGCTCAATCTTTTGGGTTCGCTGCCGGGACTGCTGCCGCGCGAACTTGAACGCGCGCTCCTCAAGTGGTTGTGGACGCGCGCCGATGGGATCAGATACTTGGGAATCGCGTTGCGCCGCGCGCCGCCGCGCAACAAGCCAGGCGAATTTGATCGCTGGCTCGCCTCACACGAAATGCTCGCGCGGCTTTTTCCCGCGTGGCTTGATTTCGGGCGCGCGGCAATCGAATGGTTGTGGGCGCAGAGAAACGCGCAAGGATTTTGGGATTTCGGCGCGCGGTCGAGCGCGTCAACGTACTTGCCCTTGTCGGATGGATGGCGCGCGAAACGAAATCGCGCGTTTGATTGGACGACGCGGATTTTGATTTTGCTCCAGAGGCATCTGGCGTGACATCGCATCCACCTATATTTCACTTGACGAAAGGACACCCTATGCGAGAAAAAATTCTAGCCGCGCTGAAAAGCAGCCAAGCCGATTACACCGAAATTCGGTTGGAGGAACGCGAAGCCACAACCGTCGCGTATCGCGGCAAAGATTTGGAAACCGCCAGCGTCGCCATCGACGCGGGCGGCATCGTTCGATGTTTGTGCAAAGACGGCGGTTGGGGGATCGCCACGTTCAACGACCGCGACGATCTGATCGCCAAAGTCGAGCAAGCGTATCAATGCGCCACGGTCGCGCACAGCGATGAGCCAATCGAACTCGCGCCGGTGCCCGTCCGCGAGGAACGGATCGCGGCGAACCTGCAACGCGATTTTAGGGACATTTCGCTCGCGGACAAAAAGGCGTTGATCGAAGGATACAATCAAATCCTGCTCAAACACAGTGACAAGATCGTGTCCACGAATTGCGCGTACTCGGATTCTTTTAGCCGCATCACCTTCGCCAGTTCGGAAGGAACATTTATCGAAGAAGAACGTCCAATGGTGACGGTGTTTACGTCTGCCATCGCGCGAGATGGGGACAATGTGCAAACCGCGTACGAAACCCGCTCTGGTCAATTTGGATTTGAATTTGTGATGGGACAAGAAGAAAAGGCGCGCACCGCCGCGCAGCGCGCGGTCGATTTGCTGCGCGCCGAAAGCGTCGTCGGTGGTCAGTATCCGGTCATCGTCAATCAAGAATTGGCGGGCGTCTTTATTCACGAAGCGTTCGGGCATTTGTCCGAAGCGGACTTTGTGTACGAAAATCCCAAAGCGCGTGAAATGATGGTGCTGGGTCGCCGCTTTGGTCAAGACATTCTCAATGTGTTCGACGATGGCGTGCTGCCGGGCTTGCGCGGCACGCACAAGTACGATGACGAAGGAATGCCGACTGGGCGCACCGCCTTGATCAAGAATGGAATCTTGGTCGGGCGATTGCACTCGCGGCAGACTGCGGCGAAGATGGGCGAACAGCCGACCGGCAACGCGCGCGCGATCACGTACCGCTTCCCGCCGATTGTGCGAATGACGAACACCGCGATCGAGCCAGGCGCAACCTCGTTCGAGGATATGATCAAAGACATCAAGTTGGGCGTCTACGCGTGCGGCGCGTACGGCGGACAAACCGAGTTGGAAAATTTTTCGTTCAGTTCGGCGTACGCGTACATGATTCGCGACGGCAAAATCGCCGAGCTGGTCAAGGACGTGATCCTGGCAGGCAACTTGTTCACCACGTTGCTGAACATCGACGCGATCGGCGACGATTTCCAGTGGATGCATCGCGGCGGCGGCTGCGGCAAAGGCGCGCAGTATCCCTTGCCGGTCACGTTCGGCGCGCCGCACATTCGCATTCAGAACGTCGTCATCGGTGGAAAAAAGGCGTAATCCGAGGAGAAATGAAAATGGATATCTTGAAGCAATTGCAGCAACGCGCGGAACAATTCGAAGTCGTGCATCTCCAGAACGAATCCACCCAAGTTAAATTTGAATCAAACCGGCTCAAGACGAGCCAGGTCGAAGAGACCAAAGGGATCGCGGTGCGCGTCGTCAAGCAAGGACGGCTCGGGTTCGCGGCGTCCAGCGACGCGTCCGCGACGGAACAACTCGTGAAGAACGCGCTGGAATCGGCGCGGTACGGCGATTTAGTTCCGATCTCTTTTCCTGCCGCGCAAACCGCGCCCACGGTAAAAACATTCGACGCGACGATCACCGATTTGCCGATTCCGCGCCTCGTTGAAATCGGGAAGGAAATCGTCGCATACATTTTGCAAATCGAACCGGAGGCGCGCGTGGATGTTTCGCTGAAACGCGGCATCCAACACGTCGCGCTCCACAATCAAGCCGGGAACGCAGCGTCGTACCAATCCTCGCCGCTGTCCATTTCAGTGCAGGCGAACAAAATTCAGGGCGACGATGTCCTGATTCTGTTCGATTTCACCGGCACAACTGTCTGGCACGAAGATTATCTGGCAGGCACGCGGCGGCTCGGCGAAAAACTCAAACTGGCGCGTCGGCTCACGACACTATCCAGCGGTAACTGGCCGGTGCTCTTTTCGCCAAATGGCTTGCTGATGCTTGGCTTGCCGCTACAGCAAGGACTGAACGGAAAAAATGTTTTCACCGGCATTTCGCCGATGAAAGGCAAACTTGGCGAACAACTTTTTAGCGACAAACTCACGGTGATTGACGACGGCACGTTGGACGGCAAATTCGGCAGCGCGCCGTACGACGACGAAGGCGTTCCGCATCGGCGCACCGCACTCATCGAACGCGGCGTGCTGAAGAATTTTTTCTACGATCTCAAGACCGCCGCGCAATCCGGCGCCGCGTCGACCGGCAACGGATCGCGCGCGCTGTTCGCTCCGCCGAGTCCCGCGCCGACGAATCTGCTCATCGGCGCGGGCGATACGCCGTTGGCGGACATACTGGCTAGCGTCAATCAAGGCGTGCTTGTCGAGGATGTCCTGGGTCTGGGACAAGGCAATATTATCTCCGGCGCGTTTTCGAATCCGTTGAGTCTCGCCTTCAAGATCGAAAAAGGCGAAATCGTCGGACGCGTGAAAAATGTATCGCTGGCGGGCAACATCTACACGCTGCTGAAAAATGTCGCGGCGGTCAGCCGAGAAACAGAGTGGGTGTACAGCAATCTCAATTTGCCGTACCTTCTGCTGCCGGAAATGAACGTCGTCGCCAAAGCGGGTTAGCCCATCGTTCAGATGATCCACGAATCGCGCCAAGTAACCGTTTCGCAACGGGGACAAGCCGCCACGCGAGATCGCCCGTAATTTCCGAGAGAACATTTGCGCTGGCGACCAGTCGCGGTAGGTAAAATGTCCTCGTCAAGGCTGTGGAGCGATGAATAATGCGGATTTCACGCTCAGTTTATGCGGGCAACGTTGTCCCAATAACGAAACGCTCTCGCGGTCGTGCGTCGGCAACCCGGGGGAATGGTGTGCATCGTGCCTGTGCCCGCGCAACATCGCGGGCGATTGTTCCTGCCGTTTGTGGACGATGATCCGCGCACGGCGGAGGTGTTGTCCAAAGTGTTGCTGCTCGCGCGTGATACGGAAATTCGCGAGCCCGTGATTTTGCGGCAGATCCAAGCATAGCGCGGCAAAGCCGCAACCAACCCGAAACGCCCGCTGATCTTGCCGCACCCACGGCACAATCAGCGGGCGTTTACTATCGCACCATTGCGCTATCGCACTACTCAATCCAACTTGATCGGCTTGCCCAATACCGCCACCAACAACTTGATCGCGTTCTGCAAATCGCCAAAATCAATCATCTCGGACGGCGTGTGGACGTAGCGCGTCGGAACGGAGAGACAACCGGCGGGCACGCCTTCGCGCGTCGTCTGCATCGCCATCGCGTCCGTCGTGCCGCCCGTGAGCACTTCGAACTGGTACGGAATCTTCGCTTCGCGCGCGGTTTCCGCGAGTAAATTCTTTACGGCAGGATGCGCGAGCATCCCCGCGTCTTTCACTTTGATCGCGGGACCTTTGCCGAGTTGCACCGCCATCGTGTTTGCTTCCGGCGTGTCGCCAGTGAGCGTCACATCCACCGCGAGCGCGAGATCGGGCTGCACGCCATACGCCGAGGTGGTCGCGCCGCGCAAGCCGACTTCTTCCTGCACGGTGAAAACGAAATAGACATCGTGCGGCGATTTCTTCAACTGTTTCAACACTTCGATCAACACGACGCAGCCGATGCGGTCGTCCATCGCTTTGGACACGATGCGATTGCCGAGATCGGAGAAATCGCGCCAGAACCCCGCCGGATCGCCAACGCCGACGCGCGCATCGTCCTTGCTCGTCGCGCCGACGTCAATGAACAATTTGTTCAGCGTCACTTCGGTCGCGGTCGCGTCTTTTGCTTCGCGTCCGAACACGCCGACGACGCCGTTCGCAAAGCGACAGCGTTGCCCGTAGAGCGTCAGCGGAAACACGCCGCCGATGGGCGCAAAGCGCGCGAACCCTTTTTCGTCAAGGTGCGTGATGATGACGCCGATTTCGTCCATGTGCGCGGCGAGCATCACTTTTTTGCGCGGCGTCGGTCCGGATCCTTTTTTGCGCGCGATCAGATTGCCGAGCGCGTCGACGCGCACTTCGTCCGCGAATCCTTTGATCTCGTCGCGGATCAGATCGCGCACGACTTGTTCGTATCCCGATGGTCCATACGCTTCGGTGATGCGCTGGGTCAACGTCTTTAGTGGATGCATTCCATTCGATTTCGGATTGTCGCTATTGGGCAATGGAAAGTGATTTGTCTTTTTTGCAGTAGTCATGTTTTACCTCTTGGAGCATCGCGAATCACGAGACGTGAAACGTGATGCGTGATGCGTAAATCGGAAATCACAAATCGGGCAGTCCTTTTGCCAACTTGGGCAGTGCTTTCGTCATCAGCGCGACCAGGTAATCGAGATCGCGTTTGCTCAACAAACTGACGGGCGAGTGAATATAGCGCGTCGGCACCGCGACAGAGACCGAGGGCACGCCCTCTTTGACAAGCATGATGCGTCCTGCGTCGGTGCCGCCAGCAGTCAGTTGCCTGAATTGATATGGAATCTTGTTTTCCTTCGCAGTCTCGACGAGCAAATTCACCAACCGCCGGTCCGCCATCAGCGAATTATCCGCGAAGGAAATCGCCGGTCCGCCGCCGATGCGCGTGACAGGCGACACATCTTTTTTCTTCGGTGAGTCGTCGCACACCGTGCCTTCCAGTCCGAACGCATACGTCGGCTCGATGGCGTATGCGGCAACGCGCGCGCCGCGCGATCCAACTTCTTCTTGCGCGGTGAAGACCCCGTACACGTCGAAGGGATAATCGCGTTTCAAAATTTCGACGAGCGCGGCGCAGCCCACGCGATCATCGAGCGCCTTGCCTTTCACGCAATCGGAACCGACCGCGCTAAACTCGGTTGCGAACGTCGCGTAATCGCCGATCTTGACCAAGCCCGCTGCTTCCTCTTTCGTCTTCGCGCCGATGTCAATCGTCAGCGTGTCCAACTCCATCACTTGCTGACGTTCGCTTTGCTTGAGCAAATGAATCGGTTTGACGCCGATGACGCCGGTGATTTTGTCTTTGCCGATCAGTACGGTTTTGCTCAACAGTACGCGCGCGTCAATTCCGCCGACGGGCTCAAAGCGCAAATGTCCGTTCGAGTCGTGGTGCACGATCATCAAGCCGACTTCGTCCATGTGCGCGGCGAGCATCACCTTGATCGATTTGCGCGCGCGCGCGCCTTTCGCTTTTTTGCGCGCGATCAGATTGCCCAGCGTGTCGACGCGATATTCGTCCACGTGATCTTTCACCGCGTCGATCAAAATCTCGCGCACCTCGGCTTCGTTCCCGGAAATGCCGCGCGCGTTGGAAAGTTTTTCTAGGAGCATGATTCCTCGATTCGCCAGACGCATTTATGCGGTTGCTAATGCGGGCGCAGGCGGCAGATTCGATGGTTCAAAGTGGAGCACCAGAATTTGATCGGGACGCAGCCCCAGCGATTCAAACGTGCGTCCATCCCGAGCGTTGAATTCCACTTCAAATGCCGCGCCGTCAGCAAGAATTTCGACGACGGTACCGACTTGCCCGCGCCAAAGATTGTACTCTGGGAGATCAACGGTGAGCGCGACAACGTCGAGTAGTTTGATTTGCGTTCCCACCTGAAAACCTACCTCCCTTTCGCGTTCTTTCGCGTTACTTTTGCGCCCTTTCGCGTTCCCTTTCGCGTTGCCTCTTCCGTCGCCTCGCCGCGCAACTGCCGCATAAACTTGTCGTCGAGCGACGCGCAAAAGAGCGCGAGCAAGCGTCCGATCCGTTCGACATCCGTGATGCTGATCGTTTCGACGGACGTGTGCATGTAGCGGAGCGGAATGTCAATCAAGCCCGTCGGAATCCCTTCGCGCGCGATTTGCATTACCCACGCGTCGGTGCCGGTGTGTCCCGGCTCCGCCAGAACCTTGAACGAAATCTCGTTCGCTTTCGCCACCTCAGTCAGTTTTTCGTGGACGAGTGGATGGATATTCGGACCGACCGCGATCCCCATGCCGCCGCCGAGCGGCACGGCGTTGATCTCGGAGGCGTTCGGCTGATCGGCGTGACTCACGTCAATCGCGATCGCGACATCGGGATTGATCTGGAACGTCGAAGTAATCGCGCCCGCAAAGCCGACTTCTTCCTGCACGTTCGCCACCGCGTACACGTCCCACGCGTGCTTCATCGTCGCGAGCGATTTCAACGCTTCCGCGACGCACACGACCGCCGCGCGATCGTCGAATGATTTGCCCGCGACGAGATTGTTTTTCAGTTCGATCATCTCGCGCGCGTAAGTGACGAGATCGCCGACCTGCACGAGTTCGCGCACGCGCGCTTCGGGCAAGCCGACGTCGATCCAGAGATCGCTCATCGGGATCACCTTTTCGCGCTCGGCGGCAGTGAGGACGTGCGGCGGTCGCGCGCCGATGATGCCGCGCAATTCTTGTTTGCCGTGTACGATCACTTCTTGCGACAACAGCACGCGCACGTCGAACCCGCCGACTTGCGTAAAGCGAAGGAATCCTTGTTCGATGTCCGTCACCATCAAGCCGATTTCGTCCATGTGCCCTTCGATGAGCACTTTGCCCATCTTGAGCGCAGTCGAAGGACCCGCGCCGCGCTTGAGCGCGATGACACTGCCCACCGGCGTGACGGTGATTTCGTCGGCGAATGGCTCGAACTCGGCGATCACCATTTCACGGATCGCGTGTTCGTAACCCGAGACGCCGTGCGCTTCGGAAAGTTTTTTGAGGAATTCTTTTGCCGACACGGAGTTTCTCCACGAGGGGCAAATTGGAAATTTGCCCTACAAAAGTGTCGCCATTATAGCACGAGGCGAAAGCGTGTCAATCCGCGCGATTTTCAACCTCGTTTGCCAGATTGGGCGAGTGGTGGTAAACTTGCACACTGCGAGTTTTATGGCTATTGCTTGGCAACCCATTAGGCAATCGGTCAATCAGGCGATCAGGCAACTGGATGACTGATTCCTGATTGACCGATTACCGATTGACTGATTCTAAAATCTGAAATCAAAAATCAGAAATCGAAATTTCCCAATGCCTTCTCTTCGCTGGCTCCTCCGACACGGCGCGGCGACCGCGCCTACGAACATCAAACTGATCGTCGGTCTTGGCAATCCGGGCGCGCGTTACGCGCGCAGCCGCCACAACGTCGGCTTTCTGATCGTCGAGCGATTCGCGCACGCGCACGAATTGCGATTCGCGCGCAAACGCTTCAATGCGGAAATCGCGGAAGGCGAAATCGCAGGCGCGCGCGTAATGATCGCCAAACCGCAGACGTACATGAATTCGTCGGGCGACGCGGTCGGCAAACTGTTCGCATTCTACAAGATCGCGCCCGCCGATTTGCTCGTCGTCTACGATGATCTCGATCTGCCGCTCGGCAAAACGCGCTTGCGCCCGAAAGGGAGCGCGGGCGGACATCACGGCATGGAATCGATCATCGCGCGCGTCGGCACATCCGATTTTCCGCGCTTGCGCGTCGGCATCGGCAGACCGAATCCCGACGATGACATTGATCACGTTCTCGGCACTTTTGATCGCGACGAGCGCGCGGCGATGGGCGAAACGTTCGCGCGCGCGGTCGAGGCGATTGAAGTGTGGGTGCGCGATGGGATTGACAAGGCGATGAACAAGTTCAACTAAACGGAATACGCAACACGGAACACAGGCGACGTGATGCGTGTTGCGTGTTCCGTCTGCAAGATGATGAATCTCTCTGGACTACTTCCCCTAATCGAACAACTCGACGCGTTCAAGCATTTGACGACGCGGTTGCGCGATCAGGCGACGGTCACCGCCGACGTGATCGAATCCGCGCGCGCGCCGATGCTTGCCGCGTTGTCGCGCGCGCTCGCTACGCCGATGGTCGTGCTGACCGCGCGGACGGATCGCGCCAAGCAGATCGCGAACGAACTGAACGCGTGGTCGCCATCCCCGGCTGTCATTGCGAGTCATCTTGAGCGGAACGAAGTGAAGTCGAAGGAAGCGGCGAAGCAATCCCCTAATCGCGAGTTGAGGATCGCTTCGTCGCATCCTTCGACTCCGCAGCAAAAAGACGCTGCTCCGCTCAGGACGCTCCTCGCAATGACAAATGTGTTCGACTTCCCCGAACCTGATTCGCTTTATTACGAACGTATTCCGTGGAGCGCGGAGACGATTGCCGCGCGTCTGTCCGCGCTCGCGGCATTGGCGCAAAATCCCGCGCCGATCATCGTCACGACGATTCGCGCGGTGATGCAGAAAACCGTGCCGCCCGCCGATTTCGTCGCGGGGATGCGCGCGCTGCGGCGCGGCGAAAGCGTCAACCTCACCGAACTCTTGTCTGCGCTCGTCGCGCTCGGCTACGAGTACGCCGCGGTCGTCGAAACGCCGGGCGCGTTCAGCCGACGCGGCGGTATCCTCGACGTGTGGGTGCCCGCGCATCCGCGCCCCGTCCGCATCGAATTTGTCGGCGACGAAATCGCGTCGCTCCGCGCGTTCGATCCCGCGACGCAGCGCTCCGCGCAGGAACTCAAAGCGGTGATGATCACGCCCGCGAGCGAAGCGCTGCCCGGACGCGGGCGCGACGCCGCGCAAAAAATCGCCGCGTGGGATTTGTCCGCGTGCCATCCGATTGCCGAATCGGGCTTCAAGCGCGACCGCGAATCGTTGGAAGAGGGCAGGCGTTTTCACGGCATCGAATTTTACCTGCAATATTTTTACTCGAATCCCGCGTCGCTGATCGATCACTTGCCCGCGCAAGGTTTGCTCGTCGTCGAAGATTGGGCGGAAGTCGAAGCGAACGCGCAGTCGCTCGAATTTCAAGCCGAAGACGTGCGCGGCGATCTGGAAGCGCGGCGCGAACTGCCCGCGAATGTCGCGCTGCCGTACTTTGCGTGGAACGCGCTGCGCGAGCGACTGCTGTCGCGCAAACGCCTGCTCTTCGATTACGCGACGCCGGGCGAAGCGATTCAACTGCCGTTCACGCCGGGTCCGCGTTACGGCGGACAACTCCGCAAAGTGATGGATGAGTTGTTCAAAGAGCGCGAACGCGACGCGCGCATCGTCGTCGTCACGCGCCAAGCCGCGCGCCTCTCCGAACTTTTGCGCGAACGCGAATTTTTTATCAAGCCCGTCGACGCGATTGCCAAGCCGCCGGAGCCAAAGCATATTGTGTTGGTGCAAGGCGCGTTGGCGGAAGGATGGCAGTTACCAGTATCCAGTGTTCAGTATTCAGTTTCCAGTGAATCGTCCAACCGAACACTGAATACTGAATACTGCATACTGCTCACTGATGCCGAACTCTTCGGCTGGTCGCGTCCCAAGCCGCGCCGCGTCGCCAAGACGCGCGCCGCGTCGCCGGAAGCGTTCTTCTCCGATCTTGCGATTGGCGATTACATCGTCCACATCGATCACGGCATCGGGATTTTTCGCGGACTGACGCGCATCGCGATCCACGGACCCGAACGCGAATTTCTGCAAATCGAATATCTGCGCGGCGATATGCTCTACGTCCCCGTGCATCAGATTGATCGGCTGAGTCGTTACGTCGCGCCGGGCGGACGCGTGCCCACGCTCAGTCGGCTGGGCACGGCGGAATGGACGCAGGTCAAAGAGCGCACGCGCAAAGCGGTCGAAGACATCGCGGACGACTTGCTCGAACTGTACGCGGCGCGCGAGGTCGTCAGCGGTCACGCGTTCGCGCCCGACAATCAGTGGCAGAACGAACTCGAAGCGTCGTTCTCGTACGTCGAAACCGAGGACCAACTGCGCGCGATTGACGAAGTGAAAGCCGACATGGAACGCGCGCGCCCGATGGATCGCCTCGTCGTCGGCGATGTGGGGTACGGCAAAACCGAAGTCGCGCTGCGCGCCGCGTTCAAAGCCGCGAACGACGGCAAGCAAATCGCGATTCTCGTGCCGACGACGGTGCTCGCGCAGCAGCATTACAACACCTTCAGCGAACGCCTCGCGCCATTTCCATTGACCGTCGAAATGTTGTCGCGCTTTCGCTCCGACAAAGAGCAGAAAGAGATCGTCGAGAAAATTCGCGTGGGCGCGGTCGACATCGTGATCGGCACGCACCGGTTGCTGTCCGACGATGTGCAATTCAAAGACCTGGGTTTGCTCATCATCGACGAGGAGCAGCGCTTCGGCGTTGTCCACAAAGAAAAATTGAAACAGTTGCGCCAACAAGTCGATGTGCTGACGCTCACCGCGACGCCGATTCCGCGCACGCTTTATCTATCGCTCTCCGGCGCGCGCGATATGTCGACGATTGAAACGCCGCCGGAAGATCGTTTGCCGATTCGCACGTACGTCGCGGAGTACGACGAGCGATTGGTCCGCGACGCGATTCTGCGCGAACTGGATCGCGGCGGTCAAGTCTTTTACGTTCACAACCGTGTGCGCGGCATTCACATCGTCGCGGATCAATTGCGGAAACTCGTGCCGGAGGCGAACATCGTGATCGGTCACGGGCAAATGAACGAAGCGCAACTCGAAGCGGTGATGGCGGAATTTGCGACGGGCAAGTACGACGTGCTCGTCTGTACGACGATCATCGAAAGCGGGATTGACATTCCAAACGCGAACACGCTCGTTGTCGCGCACGCGGACAAGTTCGGACTCGCGCAGTTGTACCAGTTGCGCGGGCGCGTCGGGCGGAGCGCGGCGCGCGCGTACGCGTATTTCCTGTACGAAAAGCATCATCCGCTCAGCGCGGAGGCGCACGATCGATTGCAAGCCATCGCCGGAGCGAGCGAACTCGGCGCGGGCTTTCAGATCGCGATGCGCGATCTCGAGATTCGCGGCGCGGGCGAAATTCTTGGCGCACAGCAATCAGGACACATCGCCGCTGTCGGGTTCGATCTGTATTGCCGGTTGCTTGCGAGCGCGGTGGAAATGAAAAAGGGACAGGTGACGAGTGACAAGGGAAGTGAGAAGGCGAGAGGCGGATTAGGTTTTGCGCCGATCATCGATCTGCCGCTGCCCGCGCAAATTCCCGAAGAGTACGTGCCCGATTCCGGCTTGCGGTTGCGGCTGTATCGCCGGCTGGCGGACATTACGACGAGCGCGCAGGTCGAAGAAATCGCGCAAGAATTAACGGATCGCTTTGGCAAGCCGCCGGAGCCAATCGAAAATTTGCTGTACTTGCTGCGCCTCAAAGTTGCGGCGATCCACGCGCGCCTTGCCGCGATCATCGTCGAAGAAGGACGCATCGTCATCAAGTTTGGGCGCGAGGACAGCGCGCTGGCGACGCGTCTGCAATCGAAATTCAAAGACCGCGTGCGCGCGTCGCGCGACCGCGCGTGGCTGGGTTTCGAAAGCGATCTGAAATGGCGCGAGCATCTCAGTGAGGTCGTGAAGGTGATGGCACAATAAAGACCGTCCAGGTTTCCCAAAACCTGGACGGTCTCTTCATGCCTCGCGCGTCCTATTTCTTTTTCGACTTGTCTTTCCGACTCAGCTGCTTGGCTTGCTTGATCCATTTTTCAAACGCGGGTTGGCGCTGCCATTTGCGAAGGAGAATCGCGGCTTGCAATTGCGGCACGCTCGCATTCGCCAGCGCGCTCAGCGTGCCGATGCCTGCCGCGCGCAAGCGCGCCGCGTACGCCGGTCCAATCCCTTTGACGAGTTCCAGATTCTCCGCCTCTTCTTGCCGGATCCGATAGAGTCGGGTCGTCAAATCCGTGATCACCGCTTCGCGTTTTTGCGATTGCGTTTGCAGCGTCTTGATTTGCTGCTTGGCAAGACGAATTTGCTTTTTCAAATCGGCAACTGCCGCGCGCTGCTTCGCCGCGCTTTTTCTGAGCCGCTTGGCTGTCGCGGCTTTTTTGCGCGCCGCCGCGAGTTGGCTCTTTTGTTCCGCGAGGCGCGCCTGCTGTTTCGCCGCTTGCGCTCCCAGCGCGGTTGCGCGCGCGGCTTGCGCGCGCGCCTGTTCCAACTGCAACGCCAGATCGTTTTGGCGGATGATGTCTTGCTCGATCTGGTTACGCGCGGCGGCGAGTTGTTCGGCTTGCGCTCGCGCGGCGTGGACTTGGTGCGTCAGTTCTGCGACTTTGATCTTTTCTTGTTCGAGATCGCTGATCACACGGTCGGCTTGCGCGCGCGCCTGGCTCAAGCGACTGCTCAACGCGGCGATTTTAGTCTGATCCTCTTCGACTTGAACGCTCAGTTGCCGCAATTCCTCCGAATGATCCGGCTCGGGCGGACGCGCGGCGGCGAGCGCGGTCAACTGATCGACTTGGTCTTTTTGCTGCGCCAATTCATTGGCGAGCCGCGCCATCGTGTCGCGCAGCGTTTGCGATTCGTATTCCAGCGCGGTCGCGCGCGCGGCTTGTTCTTGCGCTTGCGCGAGTTCGCCGGTGAGTTGCGTCACCGTCCCGCGCGTCGTTTGCAGTACCGTCTCGAGCGCGTCGATTTTTTCGCGTTCGCTTTCGGCTTGCGCGAGTTGGTTCGTCAGATCCGCGATTTCGAGTTTCTGATCCGCCAGCGTGTGCTCCATCCGCGCCGCGCGGTTCTGTTGTTCCTGTAAATCCCGTTCCAGAACCTGGGTGCGATTCTGAAGATGCGTCACGCTGGCGCTGCTCGCTTCCAGATCGGCTTTGGCGCGCGTCAAATCCGCTTGCGTCGCGTTGAATTGCGTGCGCAGCGCGATCAATTCCGCTTGCTTGGTCTCGAGATCGCGCGCGTGCGCCGCGCGTTCGGTTTCTTGTTCCTGGCGCAACGCGGCGAGGTCTGCCAGCGCGCGTAGATGTTTTTTTCGCGCGCTGTTCCACGCGGCGTACAAAATGAACAACGCCGATCCTGCCAGCGGGATGCCAATCGCCAAGAGAATCGCGACAAGGAGCAAGGTCTGCGCGTCCATGGACACAGTGGTAGGTTCCATACGTCTCCGGGAAAAGCCCTGCAAGTCGATGCCAGGGAACTTGACTGACCGACACCCAGATTATACCACGATTAGTGCTTGTTTTCCAACACGTCTGGTGGTATACTTGCGTCAGTTCATAATCAAGTCGAGGAGGACACAATGCCCCAGGTTTGGCTCTGGCTTTTCGTCGCATTTATCGTAGGTGTGTTGCTCGAATGGCTCTTGGAGATTTTCTTTTTTCGGCGGCGTTTTTTGCGGCAAACAGAAGAAAGGGTGCTGGCAGTTGAACGGTCGAAGCAAGAACTGCAAACCAAGATCGCAACGCTTGAAGCCGCATCGCGAGAGCGTGACGCTGAACTGGGGAATCTGAAAACGCAACTCGCCCAAGCGCAAAGCGAGCGCGATACTTGCGTCAGCGCGCAAATCGCGCTAGACCAGGATGTTGAATCACTGCGAGTCCAGTTAGCAAAGTCAACGAGCGAACTTGGAGTTTCGCTTGCCGCCAACGCGGAATTGGAAAAGCAGGTCAGCGCGCTCAAAGCGCAATTGAGCAAAGCAAACGCCGATCGCGACGCCGCGCTGAAGGAAAAAACCGCGCGCGCGGCTGAAGCGCAAACGCGCCAAACGCAACTGGCGCAAGCGCGCGCCGATCTGGCGGAATGTCAGAAACGATCAGGCGATCTATCTGCGCAAATTCAGCAATTCCAAGCCAGCAGCGCGTCAACAGCAGAGCGAATCAAAATACTGGAAGGCGATCAAGCCCGACAGCGCGTACAGATTGAAAAGTTGATGTCCGATTTGCTTCAAGTCGCCAGCCAACGCGATCACCTTGGTACGGAGATCGCGCAACTCCGCGCGCAACCCCCGGTCGTACCCGCACCCGCACCCGCACCGACTGTTCAGCAATTGCGTCAGCGCAGCGCGGACGACGAAACCCCATTTACCGCCGCTTGTCCCCAGCATCTTTCCGACGTGAAGGGCATTGGCGCGGTGTACGAGACGCGGTTGTACGAAGCCGGCATCGGCAGTTATTGGGAATTGGCGCAACTGTCGAACGCCGATCTCCAACGAATTCTCCAGGTGACGGAACTGCAATCCGCGCAAATCGATTTCAACGCGATTCGCGCGGACGCGCGGCGATTGGCGCGCGAGACCAAATCGCTGGGACGTCAATGGAGCCGCGGCAAGCCCGACGATTTCGAGCCGTTGCAAGGAATCGGAGCCACGTACGAGAAACGGCTGTACGACGCGGGCATCTGCACGTACGAGGCGCTTGCCAACGCGACCGTTGAGTTGCTCGAAGAAATCTGTCACGCGCCCGCGCAATTCAAACCCGATTACGCGCTGTGGATCAAGCAAGCGAAAGAACTCGCGGCGAAAAAAACCAACCAGCAAAGGGCGTCAGGGGGCGGCGATGTTTCGCAATAACCGCCCACGCTATTGGGTCGATTGGTACGATCGCTGGCATCTCTTGTTGATCCTAGTTCTGCTGTTGTTATTGTGCTGGCTCGGTTATCTCAGCACGCTCCCCGCGCCCCAAGTTTCGCTCGCGCTCGCCGATCCAAACGCGACTTTGCAATCGGATAAACCGCTCGAACTGATCGGCAAAGCGCCCGCGAACGGTGTCGTGCGCGTGTACGACGGCGACAAATCGTTGGGCGAAACGCGCGCGGATGCCAATGGCAACTTTAAAATCGCGCTGACGAGTATTCCGACCGGCGCACATCCGCTCAAAGCAACTATCCAAGTCGACGGCGCGCGGATCGAATCGCCTGCGCTGAACGTGAACGTCAGCGCGCCTGTCGCGGCGATTGCGCCGACCATCGCGCCAACCGCGCCAAGTATCCCGCCAACCGCGACATCTGCGCCACCGACCGCCACACGCGTTCCGCCAACCGCGACGCCTGCGCCGCCGACCGCCACACGCGTTCCGCCAACCGCTACGTCAACGCTCGCGGCTGGCGCGATGCAACGGCGCGGCAAAGACAACGCGGAAATGATTTACATCCCGTCCGGCGAGTTTACATTCGGAGACGAAAAATCGGCGCGCACAATTTACCTCGACGCGTTTTGGATCGACAAGTTTGAAGTGACCAACGCGCAATTCCAGCAATTCGTCGACGCGACGAAATACACGACGGACGCGGAAAAGCAAGGTTGGGGCTTTGAACATAACAACAAGTGGGAACAGGTCAACGGAATTTCGTGGCGCGCGCCGCGCGGCGCGGGCAGTTCCATCGCCGATCGGCAGAAACAGCCGGTCGTCCTCGTCTCGTGGAACGATGCAAACGCGTACTGCGCGTGGGCGGACAAACATCTGCCGACCGAAGCGCAATGGGAAAAAGCCGCGCGCGGGACGGACGCACGAATTTTTCCGTGGGGCAATACCTGGGACGGCGCGCGGCTGAATTTTTGCGATACGAATTGCCAATACAGTTGGAAAGATGCGAGCGCCAACGATGGCAACGCGGAGAACGCGCCCGGCGGCAGTTACGCTTCCGGCGCGAGTCCGTTTGGCGTTTTGGATTTGGCGGGCAACGCGTGGGAATGGAGCGCCGATTGGTTCGACCTGGATTATCCCAAGACGATGCCGGCGCGCAATCCAACGGGTCCCGCGGCGGGTCAGCTCAAAGTTTTGCGCGGCGGCGCGTGGAGCATCGAGCAATTCTACGCGCGCACGACTAGCCGGTTTAGCGAGCCGGTAGATTATCGCGAACGCAGCGTCGGGATGCGCTGCGTCCAGTAATCTGGGTATGACAAAAAAAGAACGCGCGAGCATTGACTTTCAGTCTGCTCTCGTGTATTATTCAGCCACATGACGAACGGCGCGGCAGAAGCAAACCGCCCCGCCGATTTTCAAACTCAAGGAGGAGAACGATGACGGTATCCATCAGCAAGATTCGTGGCATTGCGCCCGCGCATGCCAAGACCCTCAAGGCGCACGACTTGGGGACCAGCGCCAAGTATCTCGCGGCGACCAAGACGGCGGGAAAGCGGCGCGAACTGGCGAATGCGCTGGGCGTTTCGGAGCAAATGGTTCTGGAACACGCCAATCGCTGCGATCTGGCGCGCATCGACGGCGTCGGCCGCGTCTTTTCGAACTTGTTGGAGACCGCGGGCGTGGACACGGTGAAAGAGTTGGCGGTGCGCGTGCCCCAGAATCTGTACGAGAAACTGGCGGAAACGAACGTGGGCAAGCGGTACTGCCAGCGCAACCCAACGTTGAAAGAAGTCAAACGCTGGGTAGCGCAAGCCAAGAAATTGCCCAAAGCGCTCGAGTACTAATTGATGGACGTGAGACCCAAAGACCAAGACCTTTGGGTCTCATTTTCATTGCTTGAAATTTTCTGTCGGGTGTACGTCACGGTCTTGGGTGATCCGTAAGGGCGAAGCATTTTTCTGATCCTTCGACTCCACTGCGTTCCACTCAGGACGAAAAATGCTTCACCCCTACTTGATGCACGCCTTTTTTTGTCACCTACCTTGACGCGCCGGATGGAATCTGCTAAACTGCGATCAACAGGGCTGACGCATCAATCATCTGATGCCAAAGGAGAGGTCAAATGAAACTCAGTGCTCCCAAACAAGTGACCTTCTGGGTCGCCGGCGTTGTCGGACTGGTTGGCTTGGTGGCGGGCTTGGTGCCAATCCCCATGGTCTCGCCATTTGCCTTTTGGATCGTCGTTATCGGTTTTGTGATTCTCGCGCTCGGCAACATGCTCGAAGGGTTGTAAACCAGGATCGTCGGAGCGCGGAATTTTTTTGTCAGCCCTGTTCAAACCTTATTTCCCCAACTTCCCGCGCTCCTTTCTTTGCTCCATCAATCGAAACAGATCTTTGATTTTCAACAAGGAGAACGAATGCCAATCCAACCTTTACTGATTGCCAAAAGCAAACAAGAACTGTGCTTGCTTCCCAAGATGACCAATCGTCACGGCATGATCGCCGGCGCGACCGGCACCGGCAAGACGGTGACGCTGCAGACGATTGCCGAAAGTCTGAGCAAAAGCGGCGTCCCTGTTTTCCTCGCGGACATCAAAGGCGATTTGTCCGGCATCAGCCAGCCGGGCGGAAACAATCCCAAGGTCGCCGATCGCGTCAAACAACTCGAACTCAAAGACTTTGCCTTCTCCGGTTGTCCCGTCACTTTTTGGGACGTCTTTGGCGAACAAGGTCACCCAGTTCGCGCGACGATTTCGGATATGGGACCGCTCCTCCTCAGCCGTTTGCTCGATCTGAACGAAACGCAGTCGGGTGTGCTCGCGCTCATTTTCAAAATCGCTGACGACAACCAGATGCTCCTGCTCGATCTGAAGGATTTGCGCGCGATGGTGCAGTACGTCGGCGACAACGCCAAGCAATTCAAAACCGAGTACGGCAACGTTTCACCGGCGAGCGTCGGCGCGATTCAGCGCGGGTTGTTGCAACTGGAGCAGCAAGGCGCGGACAAATTCTTTGGCGAACCGCAACTCGAACTCGACGACCTTCTCCAAACCGACAACAAAGGTAACGGGATGGTCAACATCATCGCGGCGGATAAACTCTTTCAAGCGCCGAAAGTGTATTCCACGTTTCTGCTGTGGCTGCTCGCGGAATTATTCGAGAATTTGCCGGAAGTCGGCGATCTGGACAAGCCGAAACTCGTCTTCTTCTTCGACGAGGCGCATCTCCTCTTCAACGACGCGCCGCAAGCGCTCCTCGAAAAGATCGAACAGGTCGTGCGGCTGATTCGCTCGAAAGGCGTCGGCGTTTTCTTCATCAGCCAAAATCCGTTGGACATTCCAGACATGGTGCTGGGACAGTTGGGCAATCGCGTGCAACACGCTTTGCGCGCCTTCACGCCGCGCGATCAAAAAGCGGTCAAAGCCGCGGCGCAAACTTTCCGCGTCAATCCGGAGTTGGATACCGAATCGGCAATCATCGAGCTGGGCGTCGGCGAAGCGCTGATATCGTTCCTCGAAGAAAAAGGGACGCCCGCGATTGTCCAGCGCGCGTTCGTCTGCCCGCCGCACAGCCAAATCGGACCGATCGCGCCGGAGCAGCGCAAACAGATCCTCAAACAATCGTTGGTCGCGGGACATTACGAGCGCGCCGTCGATC
The DNA here is from genome assembly GCA_020723345.1 of Candidatus Aquidulcis sp. Lineage (GTDB taxonomy): Bacteria > Chloroflexota > Anaerolineae > UBA4142 > UBA4142 > VGOB01. Next base: position 157,086 of record DYJA01000004.1, read on the forward strand.
GCGAATCGGCGTTTGAGATGCTCAAAGCGCGCGCGCAACAGGCGGCGCAACAAGCCGAGCCAGTCGAAGAAAAACCCAAGGCGGCGCGCAAGCCCGCGCGCCAAAGCGATGACGTGATGACGGCGGTGATGAAAAGCGCCGGGCGCGCGATGGCAAGTCAAGCCGGTCGCGAAATCACGCGCGGCATTCTCGGTTCGCTGCTCGGCGTCTCGACGACGACGCGGCGGCGGCGATAAACTTTGCAAGTGCAGTTTTCAGGAGGCAACCATGAGTCCGACCAATGATCCGATGGCTGGCGCGCTTGGCGGTTTGCTCGGTGCGCTGCTCGGCGGGACACCGCAAGTGCAAAACCAAATGCAACAGACCGGACAATCGCTCGACGATGTTCTCGGTTCAAATTCTGGAAGCGAAGCCGCGACGAGTGGGCAAGCCGCGCCGGCAATGGGCGATCTCCTGGGTGCGTTGCTCGGCGGCAGCGCGTCAACGGGGGGAACTCCGGCGCAAGGCGCGGGCGGCGACGTGCTGGGATCACTTTTGGGCAGTATGCTCGGTGGCAGTGGCGCGCAATCGGGGATGCCGGCGCAGGGCGCGGGCGGCGACGTGCTTGGCTCGCTGCTGGGGAGTATGCTCGGCAGTGGAATGTCGCCGCAACAAATGCCGGCGGCGGGCGGCGATCAAATCAGTTCGATGCTCGGCGGTTTGCTTGGCGTTGATCCGAGCGGTGGCGCGGGCGTGATCGCCAACAATCCGATTGCGAATGGTTTCGTCGCGCCGATTGTCGAAGCGTTGGCGCGCAAGACCGGGATCGCGCCGGGCATCGCGCAAGTCGTTGTCGTCTTTGCGATCAACGCGCTCCTCTCCGGCGTGGCGCAGCAAGGCGCGCGCCAAGGATTCAACAGCAACGAGTTAGTCGAGAAACTGAGCAGCGGCGAACCAGTCACTCAAAAATATCTGAAAGACAGCGGCTTGTTGGCGGACCTGACGCAGCAAACCGGCTTGAGCCAAAAGACCGCATCGCAAAGTCTACAGCAAGTTTTTCAGGCGTTGGGTACTCAGATGGGCGAAGGAACGGTGAGCGACCATCAGGAGGAATTGCAGACGCTCTTGAAAAAATGGAAATAGCGCGACGATGCGCGTAGACGAGTGGGGCTCGCCAGGATTATTTTTCGTGGACGAGCCCTATTTTGCGCCCAGAGGAAATCCGGATGCGATTCGATAAGATCATGCAGGGCATTTCCGAACAGTTGTATGGCGACGAAAAACTTCGTTCCAATTTCACGGATGACGAAGCGACGCTGGTTTTAGGTTGGGCATTCCGGTGGATCGAAGAACAAATCGGCGCGGCAACCGACCAAGTCAACGCGAAACAAATCGCCCAACGCGCGTCCGCGCGCGCGCGGGAAGCAGTCAGCGCGCTCAACGCGCTCGCAAGTCGGTCGGGTCCGGTGCGGCTCGCGGAGGCGGTGGCGACGCTGGAACCGTTGTTGAAGATCGATCAAAAGACGCCGCGCGTCCAAATGTTCAAATTGCTGACGACGTTGCTCGGCGCGGCGTGGAGTAGCGCGCCGAGCCAATCCAAAGGCAAGCGGTGACAAGATTGAGGAAGCGATGAAGCGTTCAACCAAGATATTCTTGATCGGAATGGTCGTAGGCGTAGGAATTTGCTTGACGCTCGCCGTGCTTGCGCTTTTGCTATTGCCCAGCGAACCTAGCGTGCGATTATCGGAAACGGGAAACGCGGGCGGGTGGTACACGGTCTATTTCACCGCGCCGAAAAGTCCGGCGCGCGAAAGCAATCCGCCGGACAGTCTCGATGCCGCGCTGACGCGTTTTATCCAATCCGCAAAATCGAGCGTGGACATCGCGGCATCGCAACTCGATTTGCCGGGCGTGATCCAGGCATTGCTCGACGCGAAAAAGCGCGGCGCGGTCGTGCGCGTCGTCGCCGATGTGGATATTCTGTCCGACAAGAAAGAAAATCAAGCGTTCAAAGAGTTGGAAAACGCTGGCATCCGCGTCGTCGGCGGGAATCCGAACGCGATCATGCACAACAAATTCGTCGTCGTGGACAAAACCGCGGTGTGGACGGGTTCGTGGAACTTTACGACGAACGACACGTACCGCTACAACAACAACGGCGTCGCGATCCAATCGCCCGAACTCGCGCGCAATTACACCGCGACGTTCGAGAAAATGTTCGCCGATAAAAAATTCGGCGCGCAACGCAAGCCGGGCGGGACGACGCCGCGCTTGACGATTGGCGGCAGCGCGGTCGAAAACTATTTCGCGCCCGAAGACAAGGTCGCCGCCAAAATCGTCGCGCGGCTCAAGCAAGCCGCGCGCACGATTGACTTTATGGCGTACTCGTTCACCGACGACGACATCGGCGCGGTCGTGCTGGAACGCGCGAAAGGCGGCGTGCAAGTGCGCGGCGTGTTCGAGAACACCGGCTCGGAGACGCAGTACAGCGAGTACGGCAAACTGAAGCAAGCCAAACTCGACGTGCGGCAGGACGGCAACCCGTACTTGATGCACCACAAAGTTTTTATCGTGGACGGCAAGACCGTCATCTTTGGCTCGTACAATTTTTCCAAGAGCGCGGACGAGGACAACGACGAGAACCTGCTCATCGTGGATGATCTCGCGCTCGCCGCGCAGTTTGAAGCGGAGTTCGCGCGCGTGTACGAGCAGGCGAAGAAAAAGTGAACGGTGAACAGTGAACGGTCAACAGTATTCAGTGTTCAGTGTTCAGTGTTCAGTTTGTTTTCTGAATACTGGATACTGAATTCTGAAAACTGAATACTGAACACTGGTTTGTGCTGAACTTGACGGAAACGCGATTCTTGGCTAGAATCGGAATTGCAGTTTGGGCGGGTTCAGTCATCCCGACTGTTAGCAAGCCGTACTTGGTTCGTGCGGCTGAGAAAAAAAAGCGGCAGCCGCGTGTGGGGTTGCCGTTTGTTTTTTGCGGGCGAAACACCGCGCCGCGCGTGGCGACCTGTGGCGGGCAGAATCTGCGGGCAAGAAAAAACGCTCGGGGACACAGCAGGATACTATGATAGCGAAGATGATGCGCGCGTGGCAGACTTCACAGCGTAGACGTTTTTCCGAATTGTATGGGAGATTGAAAAAATGCGACATCATTTGACATTTCTTACATTCAGGGTAAAATAAATACTGAAAAGTCGCAAGGTGATCCAAATCTATTCGCCATGACTTTCACGCTTACATTTGGGGTAATCTTGCATATCGAGAGTTCATTTAGGATCCGGTTCGTTCTTATCTATCTTCTCTCGCTGATATATAATCCCTGCCAACGACTTCCATGAACCTCGAACATGTGCAAAGTGTCTAGGAGGCAAAAATGATGGCGGTCCGTGCCAGCAAGCGTGTTTCGATGAAGGAATCCCCTAATCAGTTCGTGGGTTATTCCAATGTTGTTGCAGTCAACATCTCTGCCGAAGAAACCATTCTCCTTTTTGGCCTAAGAGAGCACCAAAATCCCGATCAGGCGAACTCGGTCGCCAAGCTCTACATCTCCCCAGCACATGCAAAGAGGCTTGCCAAGACGCTCGCCGGTGTCATTGAGACTTATGAAGAGACCTTTGGAGAAATCATCGCTGACCCACTGGAGCGTATGAGTCCCGAAGCACGAGCAAAAATCGAGAATCAACTTAAGGGGTAGATAAACGTGGGTGAATTCTTTGGGATAAGTACGTCTGAACAGGGCAAGACCATAGTAATTAGTGAGGACTCTGGAACTCCATCGCTTGGGAACATCAACCAGTTCCTAGATAAACTGGATAATGTCAGGAAGCTTGGAATATTGAGCGCGCTAATCAAGATTAGTGAAGATACAGGCAACTATGTGCAAATGTCGCAGGAGTTGAAGTTCCTTCCTGTTCTAATTGATCAAAACAACCAACCGATTCCCTTGTATCACTTCGTGGAAGTGCTTGATGAGATAGTTGACTACGACAAAATCCATCAAGTGTTCCCTACCATATCTTTCGCTCAAATTAACGGAGCTGTCTCGTTCTTGAGAAAACTTTCGTTGTTCAACACTGCTGAGATCGATATTGATCAGCTCGAAGATGAAGATACTGCCCAAGACCAAACATTCTTGAATGAACTCAGGCGAGCTCTTGCCGACCAGGAGATAACCCGTGTGCTCTATCACGACTAATGCCACAGTAGATCAACAGTTAGAGCATCTTGAACTATCTAACAACAGGCAAATGATTGAAAAGAGGCTTATCGATTTTGCGCGCGAAGCCTCGCCCGAGTGTCGTGGAGCCCTTGACGTAGCCGGGATGCATGGCTTTCCTGCCGACCTCAAAGAGGTTAGAAAAAAACAAATTGGTAGACACCGGGTCTATTACACTGGTTTTCACAAGCAGTGCAATTACCATACTTTTTACATCAAAGAATTTAAGAGAACAGGTGTTGACGATGATAGTGACCGTCACTTTCAAAACAGACTACGCAGCGCTCTAAGTCTACCACCGACGCGCAGGCTCACGTAGTATTCAGATTCACGAATGTTATTTTGAGCATCTTCGCGGATCGTGATTTCATCGAGGAGAATGCCCTTTTTCATTTTTCCCCGCGCGCCGCTCAATCAAACCCAAGCCCGCACGCGTGTTCTGTCTACTGCATACTGCCCACTGCCTACTGCCCGCCATTCACTATTACCTTAATCCCCTCGCGCCGCGCCGCCACCGCGAACGCCTCGCTCGTTTTCTCCAACGGGAACCGGTGCGTCACGAGCGAGCGCACGTCCACGCGTCCGCACGCCACCAGATCAATCGCGCGCGGGTACGTGTGCTTCATTCGCCGCACCACTTTGATCGTCAGCCCTTTGCGCCGCGCGCTGGACGCGGTGATCGTCGCGCGGTCGTCCTCCGGAATCCCCGCCCACATCACACAGCCGCCCGCTTTGGCGGTCGTGAGCGCGGTTTCGAGCGCGGCGTTTTGCCCAGCGATTTCGAACGCGACATCCACGCCGCGCTGCTGCGATGCCGCGAGAATCGCGCGCGCTTCGTCGCCGTCCGCCGCGAAAACCTCCGCGCCGAACGCGCGCGCCGCGTCGAGCCGGTGCGCCAACTTGTCCGTCGCAAAAACGCGCGCCGCGCCGGAAATGCGCGCGACTTGGATCATCAGCAGCCCAATCGGTCCGCAGCCGTACACGCCAACGGTCATCCCAGGTCGCAGGTGCGCGAGATCGACCGCGTGCAGCGCGATGCCGAGCGGTTCGAGCATCACGCCGTCTTCGTCGCTCAGCGCGTCGGGCAGCGGAAAAAGACAATCGGGCTGCCACGCAATAAACTCGCGCAGCGCGCCATCGTCCGAGCCGTGTCCGGCGAAACGATGCGCGAGGCACAAATTCGGATTGCCTTCGCGGCACGGCTCGCACTTGCCGCAATTGATTTGCGGATCGACCGCGACGCGTCTGCCGCGCAGTTCGCCGATTTCGACGACGCCGGAAAACTCGTGACCCAGGATCAGCGGTTGCGCGAGTTGCGCGTCGCCGATGCCGCCTTGCGCGAACCAGTGCAGATCGGAACCGCAAATGCCGACGGCGGTCACGCGGATCAGCGCTTCGTCCGCGCACGGAGTCGGGATCAGTTCGTCGCGCACGCGCATGTCGCCGACGCCGTGCAAGCGCGCGACGCGCATCGTTTTCATTGGTGATTGCCCATTCTGTCATTGCGAGGACGTTTTTTGTCCGAAGCAATCTCCAACTCGCGGTTTGGGGATTGCTTCGCTCCGCTCGCAATGACACGGCGCGACAATATCTTCATCGCCGCAATTCCTTGACGAGATTCTGCGCGCCGGTTCTCAGCATTTCCAAATCCGTCCAGCACGAAAGCAACGTCATGCCGCGCTGCTGCCACATTTTGATCTGCGCGGGGTCGCCGATGTGAATTCCGCACGCGACGTTGCGCCGCTTTGCCGCGTCCAGAACGCGCTGCGTCATCGTGTTGACGAGCGCGTCGCTGGGATCGACGCCGAGCGACAACGCCAAGTCCCAGGGTCCGACGAGCACCGCGTCAAGCCCGGGCGTCGCGAGCAATTCATCCGCGCGTTCGACGGCGATCTTGGATTCGATCTGAATGATCGAAAGAATATTTTCGTTGGCGTGCGCGGTGTACTCCAACAATTGGACCGGCACAAAATCGTTGTTCGCTTTGCCGCCGAAAATGCCGCGCACGCCCAGCGGCGGGTACCGCATCGCGGCGACGGATCGTTCGGCGACCTCGCGCGTTTCGACGCGCGGGACGAGGATGCCTTGCGCGCCGGCGTCGAGCGCGGGCGCGATCAAGTGATACATTCCATCCGGCACGCGCACAATCGGCGGGATGTTCGCGAGCCGCGCCATTTGAATGATGTGCGCCGCGGTCTGCAAACTGAACACGCCGTGCTCCAGATCGAGAAAAAAGTAATCGAACCCCGCGTCGGCAAGAATTTTTGCCAGCGCCGGATTGTCGAACTCGGTGATCATCATACCGAAAACGGCTTCGCCGCGTTTGAGTTTCGCGCGGACAAGATTATCTCGCATCAATTCCCTCCGAAAAATTTATTTGCGCGCCCGCGAAACCCGCGCCTGGATTTTTTCCATCCGCGCTTTCGATTCGGCGCGCATTTCGCGCAACAACTTGGCGCTCGGATTCGGTTGGCGCATCGCGTCGATCACGATTGTCTCTGCCGCGATGAACTCGTCCGCGACGCCGAGCAAATCGTCCACGATGTCGAGCGGAATCGTCGTGACGCCGTTGCAATCGCCATGAAGCAAATCGTTCGGGTAAACTACGATGCCGCCGACGTGAACGGGCACGTGAATCTGCGTTGTGGTCGAATAGCCGTGCGCGCAAATCGTGCCGTTCGTGAACGCGGGGAAACCCAGTTTGCGAACCTGATCGAGATCGCGTCCCGCGCCGCTCGTGATGATGCCGACCGCGCCGAACGCTTTGTACGACGTACACATGACTTCGCCGAACGTCGCGGCGACGACCGGCGAATCCAAATCTTGAAACACGACGACGGCAGGTCCCGACAATTCCGCAAAGCGTTCGACTTGTTTGTCGAGAGTGCCGTACACGTCGCCCTGGCGCGGCACCGCCGACGCGCGAAAGGTCGCGGTCGCAGCAAAGCCGACCAGCGGCGGCATTTCGGGAAACGCGGCGACGATGCGCGCGTCCATATAGCCGGTGCTGCGCGGGCGCACGTCGAAAAGTTCGATCACGTTGCAAATTGTCGGCGTGTCATAGTTGCGAAGTTTCGCCAGGGTTTGCGCTGAAATCATTTGCTAATCTCCTGGAGATAGGACACCGATAAACACCGATGAACACCGATTAAAAAAATCTGTGTTAATCTGCGCCAATCAGTGTCCCCTGTTCTCTTTCACCCGATGCGCGCCGTCGCACAGCGGCTTGTTTTTGGATCGTCCGCAGGAACAGAGCGCGACGCGATTGCGCGTCTCGAACGGCTGACCATCCGCGCGTTCAATCGGAATGTTTCCAGTGACCCACAGCGGTCCGTCAATCGGACCCTCCGCAGTGATCTCCGTCGTCACCGCGATTTGCGGCGGCAGATCCGGTTCGCTGTCGGGCTGATCCGCGGCGAGCGCGTACGTCAGCGAACCCGACGGACAGCGTTCGATCATCGCGATCACCTGGGACCGAATGTTGGTGTCGTTCGTCTCGGCAACCAGTTTTTCGATTTTCGCAAAGCGCGTGCCGCAAAAGCCGGACTCGGAACAGAGCGACGTGTCGCGCTTGACGACGATCTGCGTACCACCCATAATCTCCTGGCGCGTCGCGGTCGTGCCGGTATCCGCCGTTTCGGTACCGTCGAAATTGATCTCGCAATGCGTCGCGTCGCAGATCGGTTTGTCGCGCGATTTTCCGCAGCGACACAGATCATAATCGCCTTTCGTTTCAAGCGTTCCCTCTTTTTTCCACGTCAACGGTTCGCCGTGTTCGGAGACGATTTGCGTTTTCCGCACCAGCGGAATATTGCCGTGAACGTGGTACGGACCGGCAAACTCGATCACGATCTTTTTTTCTGCCGGGGCTGGATTCTCATTCGCTGACACAAGTTCTCTCCTTTTGCAGTCCGCGCCTGAGCGCGATAAATCGCGCACTACCAACTTGCACTCCCGCACACTTTATACCGCGACTTTGACGATGACCTTTTTCACGGGCATTGGTTGTCCCGCCGCTTGGCGCGTGGCGTGCGCGTCTTCGGGAAAAAACACGGCGAGTTTGCCGGACGATAGTACGATTTCCGTCGCGTCGCCGCGCGGCGCGTGACTGAACCAAATGTCTTTGGCGGCATCGTACGGAATCGTCGGCGTGAGGCAGTGCGTCGGCGTCCAATAAATCGTCTCCTTGCCTTCGATGACGAACTGAAGATCGATGTACTTGCGATGTCCCTCGAACGGCACGGTACTTTGTGGAATTTTCGTTTCGTACGATTGCAGCAAGCCGTAAACGTTCTTGCCGTCGATCTCGATGGTGCCATCGGGATGACCGCGCCACCCTTCGCGGCGCAAAAATTCAATCGCGTGCGCGAACTTTTGATTCATCGCCAATTGTCGGCTGAGATTGTCTAGATCGGTGATGATCATTTCAAGGTCTCCTGCTTGTGTTTTCGATTTATGATTTTGCGTCTCCACAACGCGCGGCAAATCATAAATCCTAAATCTGAAATCCTAAATTCTTCATCAATGCTGGTAATACTTGCCCCGCCTTGCCGCGCAACACGACGTCCGCGCTTGCCGAAAGCGGCGTCTCCTCCGGATTGATTTCGACGACGAACGCGCCCGCGCGCTTGGCAAAACGCGGCAGCGCCGCGGCTGGCTCGACCAAGCCCGATGTGCCAATCGCGAAAAACGCGTCGCAATGCGTCGCTTCCGCAAACGCGCGCTCGAGCGCGTCGCGCGGCAGCGCTTCGCCGAACCAGACGACATCGGGGCGCAAGTACGCGCCGCAGCGCGGACACGCCAGCAGTCCGTCGTTCGTCGCGCGCGCTTCCGCGCGGTCAATCACGACATCTTCGCGCGAGCACTTGTTGCGCGCCAAATTCCCGTGCAGTTCGATCGCGTCGGGACTGCCGGCGAGGTGATGCAAGCCGTCGATGTTCTGCGTGACGACGACGAAATGCGGCAACAGTTTCGCCATCGCCGCGAGCGCGAAATGGCCGGGATTCGGTTGCGTGTCGCGTCGCGTCGCGCGCCGCCATTCGTACCAATCCCACACGAGTTTCGGATCGCGTTCGAACGCGCCGACGGTCGCGAGCTGCGTTGGATCGTACTTTGCCCACAAACCAGACTGCGGATCGCGGAACGTCGGTATGCCGCTCTCCGCCGACATCCCCGCGCCGGTCAGCGCGACGACGCGTTGGGCAGCGCGAACATTGGAGATTAGAGATTGGAGATTGGGTGTTGGAAGTTGGAAGTTGGACATTGGACATCTGATCTTGAACGCTGGAAATTGGGTTTTACGCAACACGCAGCACGCCTTTGTCATTTGTCATTTCGCCACTTTCCAATACTGTCGCAACACCTGCGTCACCGGCTTTTCGCCGTAATCCAAACGCAAGACGCCGAAATGGTTTTCGGCGGAATCGGTTTTGATCGGCGGATTGCCGGCAAGTCCAATCGGAAAATCATTCAAGCACCAAAAGACTGAGCCGCACAATTGATTGTCGTCGAGAATTTTCAAGACCGCGTTGTAATGGATCACCTGATCCATTTCGGTGTATCTGCCTTCGGGCGGAGGTCCGCCGGTCGGCAAGCCAAATTCCTGGAGCATCACCGGCTTGCGCGTCTGCGTTTTGTAGAATTTGATCAAACTGTCGAGCCGATCCACCGCGTCGTAATAGTGAAAGCAAAAGAAATCGAGATAGTCGTTGAGCGCGGGCAGATATTGACCGCGCGCGCGATCAATCCAGCCGATGGTTTGCAACTGCAACGGATCGAGCGCGCGGACGATCTTGGAAACGCGTTGGAAAAATGGAATGACGGTGGAATCGCCGACGGTGCGAATTGCTTTGTCCGGTTCGTTCTGCAAGTCCCAGCACATGATGCGCGGATCGCGCGCGAACTGCGGCACGAGCGCGCGCAGATACGTTTCGATCAGCGGGAAATTCGCGGGATTGTACATTTCGAACGCGAGACTATCGAGCAGCGTCAAGATCACTTTGAGATTCAAGCGTCCGGCGATGTCGAGAAACCCGCGCGCGTTCGCGACGTACTGCGCGAGCGGCGTCACCGCGTTCGCGTCGAGCGGCGTCGGCGTCGGCGAACTTGGGATCGAGTAATTGAAATCGATGAACGCGCGCACGACGTTCGCGCCGAGCGACGCGCCGATCCGCAATTCGCGTTCGGTCACTGCGGGTTCCCATTCGCCGACATTGAACATTTTCCAGGGATGCAGTTGCGGGTAATAATTGAAACCGCGAATTGGAAAACGTTCGCCGCGCAGAAAAAATTGATCGCCGCGCACGGTCATAAAGTCAATCGCGCGCGGAGTCGCGGTCGCCGTCGGCGTCGCGGTTGAAGTTGGCGTGCGCGTCGGCGTCGCAGTGGATGTGGCGGTCGCCGTCGCGGTTGCCGTCGGTGTCGCGCTCGGTCGCGGTGTCGCGGTCGGCGCGGGGCGCGTCGGCGTTGGCGGAATTGGAGTGGGCGTCGCGGGATCGCAGCCGGACACGAGCGCGCTGCCGAACGACGCGGCGATGAGTTTGAGAAAGTCGCGGCGGGAGAGCATAACGCGCGCGATTGTAGGACAAATTTGCAAATTTGTCCAACGTAGGGCAAATTTGCAAATTTGCCCAACAAGCCAAAAGCCGGTCTTGTGATATAATCGCGTAGGACAAATTGGAAATTTGTCCTACAGGAGAAAAATCTTGAGCACCGAACTGGCTTATCTCACCAATCCATTTTGTTTTGAATTCGACGCGGAAATAATCGCGCGCGTCACGCTATCGGACGGACGACGCGGCGTGATCTTGCCGAAAACATTTTTCTTCCCGACCGGCGGCGGGCAGGAACACGATACCGGCGCGCTCGGCGACGCGCGCGTGATCGACGTGACGATTGACGACGCGGGCACCGTCGTTCACGTCGTCGACCGCGATGTGACGGCGACGCGCACGCGCGCGACGATTGATCGCGCGCGGCGATTCGCGTCCATGCAGCATCACAGCGCGCAACATTTGTTGAGTCACGCGCTCGACGACGCGCTCAAACTCGAAACCGTTTCGGCGAACATCAACATTGATAATCCATCCACGATTGATCTCGCCGTCGGCGCGCGCGGCGACGTGGATTTAACGCCGGGCGAAAATTTGGCGAACGCACTGATCTACGAAGATCGTCCAATCAAATCGTATTTCATTTCCGACGATCAGATCGCGACGATTCCGTTTCGCCGCCCGCCGAAAGTGTCCGGGCAAATTCGCGTTGTCGAAATCGAGGGCGCGGACTATTCCGCGTGCGGCGGGACGCACTGCACGCGCACCGGGATGATCGGCGTCGTCAAGATCGTCAAGACGGAACGGCGCGCGGAAAAATTGCGCGTCCATTTTATCGCGGGGCAGCGCGCGCTCGAATATTTCCAGAATGTTCACGCCATCGTAACCCAGATCGCGCGTCAGTTCGACACGAATCCGGAGGCGATTGGCGAAGCGGTCGAGAAGCAGCGCGACGCGTTGCGCGCGGCGCAAAAGGAATTGGAAGAATTCAAAGCCGAGCGCGTGACGCTGGAAGCGCAGCGTCTCGTCGCGAGCACGCAAGTGATCGGATCGATCAAGTTGGCGACCGCGACGTTTCGCCATCGCGCGCCGCAAGAATTGCGCGCGCTCGCGACGTTGCTGCAAAACGAGCCGGGCGTGATCGCGCTGCTTGCATCGTACGACGGCGCGAAATTGTCGCTGGCGGTCGCGTGCGCGAGCGACACCGGCGTGAGCGCGAACGAGTTGATCCGCCAGCAGTTGGCGGACATCGGCGGGCGCGGCGGCGGCGACGCGCAACTCGCGCAGGGCGGCGGCGCGGCAAGCGAAGCGCAATTTCAAGCGTTTGGCGCGCGCGCGGTCGAATTGATTCGCGTGTCCGCAAACCGTGTCTAAAGTAGGGGCGAGGCATTTGCCGCCGTTCGATTGCTTGCGAGATCAATTGGCATTCTGCCGGCGTGATTTCTCAACGAACACGATTTGGCAAATGCCGCGCCCCTACTGCGCCATGCCCAACAGATTATTGACACTGCCGGAAATTCTCGGTACAATATTTGTGACGCTGGCGATGCTGCCGCGTCTCGCGCTGTCCTAACAAGGAGGTTTGCCATGTCCACCGCTCTCGATACTTGCACTGCGCTTGCCCCCGCGCAACTCTGGTCTGCCGCGCCAACGCTTTCCCCACGCGTGAAAAAACTCCGCGACGAGTACTGGAATTTCTACGACCGCCAATTCACGAACCAAGTGCGCGCGTACACGACCGGCGCCGATTGGGATTGCGTTTATTCGATCTGGTCGTGGACGAACGTGCCGGAGGTCGCGCTCTTCCAGCGCGGCTTTCGCAGTTACCTCGGCGCGGCGGCGACGAAAGTTGAACTTGCAGAAGGATTTTGGAGCAAGCCGCTCGTCGTTCGCCAGGCGCTCTTTTTCCGCGAGGTCGTCCGTAAATATTTGCCGGTGCGAATTCTCGACGGCGAGTTGATCGTCGGGTCGAATTTTTCCACTGCGCTCTCGCGCTGTCTGACGCACGCCGAACAAAGCGCGCGCGACCGCGCGGAAAAACATTTTCTCGAAGAGTGGCGCGCGTTGAACGACGTCGGCGTTGGGAATTGCGGCGCAGTGCCGGGGCATCTTGTCCCGGATTATCCAAAGGCGCTGCGGATCGGTTGGAAGGGCATTCAATCCGAAGCAAGCGAAGTAGAGCGAACGGCTCGTTCGCAAGAACAACGCGATCTGGCGCGCGCCGTCATCATCTGCGCCGACGCGGCTCGCATGTTGAACGATCGTTACGAAGACGAAGCGAGTCGTCTCGCGGACGCGGAGCGCGATCCGGCGCGGCGCGAAGAACTGCGCACAATCGCGCGCAACTGTGCGAAAGTACCGTGGCTGCCGCCAGAGACTTTTCCCGAAGCGCTGCAGGCATTGTGGACGACGCATCTCTTGTTGATGGCGGCGGAAAGTTATCCGGGTCCCGGCATTTCGCCCGGACGCGTCGATCAATATTTGTATCCGTACTACAAAGCCGATCTCGAAGCGGGACGATTGACGCGCGAGCAAGCGAAAGAGTGGCTCGAATGTTGGTGGATCAAACACAACTATGCGTACGATTATCAGGGCTGGGTCGGCACAAACCAGGGAATCAACGCGTCATTCGGGCAACTGATCACGCTCGGCGGCATGAACGCGGACGGCAGCGACGCGGCGAACGATCTCACGTACCTGATGCTCGACATCATCGACGAAATCAATCTGCTCGAACCCAAGCCGAATATTCGCATTCACGCGCGCACGCCGGAGCGGTTGTTGCAGCGCGTCGTCGAGATGTTGGCGCACGCGCAAGGATCGCCGTTCCTGATCAACTTTGACGAGAACGCGATCGCCGGTTTGCGCTGGCAAGGTCTGCCCGAAGATCGCTTGTGGGATTACGCGCCGGTCGGCTGTCTCGAAAACACGCTCGCCGGCGATGATCGCTCCGGCACGGTGGACGTGAACTTGAACCTCGCGAAAGCCGTCGAACTCGCGTTGAACGACGGGCGCGACGCGCAAACCGGCAAGCAACTCGGTCCGCGCACCGGCGATCCAATCGAGTTCCCTGATTTCCCGCAATTCCTTTCCGCGTTTGAAACCCAACTCCGTTTTCTCGTTCAGTGGATTATTCGCGTCAACGATCTCGCGGACGCCGGACGCGCGCGCTGGGAACCGGTGCCGTACTTGAGCGCGCTCGTCGGCGGCTGCCTCGAATCCGGCAAGGACGCGAACGCGGGCGGCGCGCACTTTAACTTTCTCACCGTCGAAGGCATCGCGCTCGCGACGGCGGCGGATAGTGTTGCGGCGGTGAAGAAATTGGTGTACGAAACGAAACAAATTTCGATGAGCGATTTGCTCGCCGCGCTCAAAGCGAATTTCGAGGGATACGAGAATTTGCGGCAGATGCTCGTCAATCGCGCGCCCAAGTACGGCAACGACGATCCGTACGCCGACGACATCGCGCGCGACATCAGCCGCGTGTGGACGGAAGAAGCATTCAAGTACGAGTCGCCGACCGGCAAACAGTATCGCGGCGGCTATTTGTCGTGGAACTATTGGATCGCCTACGCGCCGACGACTGCCGCGACGCCGGA
>DYJA01000075.1 GCA_020723345.1 Candidatus Aquidulcis sp.
ATTACGCTTCAGACCGAAGCGCGCGTGACTCCACCTTGTTCTGGAGTGCTACCCTCACCGCGTTGGCGCGATCAATCTGCAAAATTACGGCAGGGCGTACTCCGGCTTGTTCAGTACCAACGACGGGATTCAGGTCACACAGAACCACATCGCCGCGCGTGACAGTTACCATTGGATCTCTCCTCTGGCTAACCGATTTTCATAGTCCTCAAGATTCCGTAGATAATCGAAAAAATCCGATTCGACGGTTTCGAGTCCTTCGCTGAATTGATGCCACAGTTGCCAGCGCGGGCTATTGTGTTTCAGCAACAAAAAATCCACATAGTCATTCACTTCCTGGACGAGCGAATCTGGCAATTGTTGAATCTTGAGGATGGTTGAATCTTGGATCGTCATTTGCTTCCTCCTGTTCCTCAAACTGGGGATTCGCAGAAATCTAGCACTGATTCCATCGCGCGAAACAACTCCGCGTAATCCACCTTCTCGAAATCCGTCGTGTCTACCGCGATCACTTGTCCGCCGAGATCCATCGCGCCATAGTCACGGTTGTTGATTGCCGCGAGTTCTTCATCGCCAACCAGGTGGTCGACGTGCCCGGGATGCCGCGCATCCGAATCAGTGCGCGCGCGATACCGCTGCGCCAGCGCGCCGCGTTCACATTTTAGCACAACTTGTAGTGGAACAAAATTGTGCCGCGCCTGCAACGCGCGAAATTCCTCGGTCGCCAGTTCCGCGCGAAAATTGCTTTCGACGATGCACGAACGCCCCGCCGCGAGCTGCGTTTCCACAAAGTAAAATAGCAAGCGCATCGTCGCGCGCCCCAACTGCTGCGACCACGCGCGATCTTTCCAGCCGAGCGAATCGAAAAGCGATTCCTTGATGTCGTCTTTCGCGACGAGCGGCAAGCGAAATTCCTGCGCGATGCGCCGCGCGAGCGTCGTCTTGCCCGCGCACGGCGCGCCCGTGACGATGAGGACGAGCGGTGCAGACGAAGGACGAACGACGGAAGCCGAAGGCATTCGTCCTTCGTCCTTCGTCTGCGATCTTGCATCGAGGGCTTGATTTGCCAGCGCGTCCGCGCGGCGATTCAACTCGCGCGGGATGATCGCAATCGTCGCGCGCTTGAACTGCGCGAGCGCGCGCCGCGCTTGCGCGTGCAGCGGTTTCAAGTTCGCCGCGCGAACCTGGTACGCGCCGTTGAGTTGCCGCGCCAGCAGTTCGCTGTCGGTGCGAATTTCGATTTCGTTCGCGTGGCGCGCCGCACGTTCCAAACCGCGCAAGAGCGCGCGATATTCCGCTTCGTTGTTCGTCGCGTGACCAATCGTCTCGCCGAACGCTTCGATTTCATTGCGCTGTTCATCGGCAATGACAATGCCGATGGCGGCGGGACCGGGATTGCCGCGCGCCGCGCCGTCGGTGAAAAGAGTGATTCTGCGAACCATATTTTGTTGGGACACAGATTCACGCAGATAAACGAGACTGTAGCATGTCCACCGATTCACTCACCGCAGAGGCGCAGAGAGCGCAGAGTTTTCGATTTTTCTCTGCGTCTCTGCGTTCTCTGCGGTAGCAATGCTACACTGTCAGATAAACACAGATTAAGCAAAATCTGTGCGCATCTGTGTTATCTGTGTCCAATTTTCTCCTACGCCGTCAAAATTCGCCCGCAGCCCGAACACAGCACGATTTCATTTCCCTCGCGCGCGCGATGTACCAAACCTGTCGGCGTACCGACGCCGCACGCGCCGCACGCGTCGCGCTTGATCTGCGCGACCGCGCGCCCCGCTTTCGTCTTGCGAAGTTGATCGTACGTGCGGAGCGCGTCGGCGTTCAGCGCGGTGCGCGTCTGCTCGCGCTCCGCGTTCAACTCGGTGAGGCGCGCCGCGAGCGCGTCACGTTCGCGCGCGAGTTGCTTGAGATCGCGCGCGCGTGTGCCATCGGCATGCTTGAACGCGCCGGCTTTTTCGTCCGCGAATTCTTGCGCGTGATCCACCGCGTCCATCAACTCTAGCAGTTTGTCGTCGAGCGTACTGCGCTGCCGCTTGTGCATCTGCAAATCTTTCTCCACGCTGTCGAGTTCTTTCGGATTCGTCACGCGCCCGCTGTACAAGCGCTCCTCGATCCCCTTGATCTTCGCGTCGAGTGTTTTCGCTTCCAGTTCGCGGTCGCGCATCTGCGCGCGCAACGCGGATAGTCGTTTCTGCGCGTCGTCGTCTGCGGCGCGCGTCGCGACCAGGTTCGGATCGTTCGCCAGCGCGTGGTCCACTTGGTGCGCGCGCTTTGTTTTATCGTCAAGCTCATTGTCGGTCGTTTGGAGATGCCAGAGCAGGGAGACAAGGTTCACGGATTTCCTCGCAATCTTTTTCGAGGTGCCACTATCGGCTGGGTCTCTTTGCCTACGAACACAAGGGCTAGTCGCGTCTTTCTGTCTTATGCAACCTTAAAGTTTCGTACAAGTGGGAGATACCCCTTGACACCCCAAGAGGGTTGTGGTTTAATGTTGATGTAAATTGGAGTAAAGTGGTGCAAAGTGGGAGGGAGACCTCCTAGAACCGATGTTCTTGACCCCAAAGTGGGAGAAAGCCGAACGAATGTTCGTCGGGACATTTTCGCATACGATTGATGACAAAGGGCGGCTGACGATGCCCGCCAAGTGGCGCGATGAACTTGAATCCGCGCTCGTGATCACGTACGGGCTGGACAATTGTCTGTTTGTCTTCACCGAGTCGCGCTTTAAGACGATTGCAGAGAAAGTTGTCGCGCAAGGTTTTGAAAGTCCCGAAGCGCGCAATTGGTCGCGTTACTTTTTGGGCAAAGCCGAAACGATTGAATTGGACAAGCAGGGTCGTATTTTGATTTCGCAAGCGATGCGTTCCGCGTTCGGGCTGAATGGCGAAGTTGTCGTCGTCGGCTTGTTCGATCACATCGAAATCTGGGAACCGCAGAAACATCGCGCGATTGACGAGCGGATTACGGCGGAGCCGTCGGCGATTGCGGAACGCTGGCGCGATACGATGCTCGCCGCAAAGTAATTCGATTCGTGTCATTTCCAGGAGCGTTTTGTGCGACGAGAAATCCCGGTGTCAGCAATACCGCCGCCGATTGAAAATCGGCGTCTCAATGAGGTGAAAACTCGATCAATCGAGTTGAGCACAATCGGTTTCCAACCGATTTCCACCTCGCTGAGACCCCGAATTCATTCGGGGCGTTCTGAGTGCCGCGCGGCGGTATGTATTCTCGCAATGACAAACAAAAAATGATGTCACCAGATCGCGCGCACGTTTCGGTTCTTTTTCAATCCGTGATCGATTCGCTCGCGCCGCGCGACGGCGGACGCTACGTCGATGCGACGCTCGGCGCGGGCGGACACGCGGCAGGCATTCTCGACGCGTCCGCGCCGACGGGGCGCTTGCTCGGACTCGACGCCGATCCTACGGCGCTCGTGCGGGCTTCGGAAAATCTTGCGCGATATGGCGCGCGCGCGCTGCTCGTTCACTCGAACTTTGAAAATCTAAACGCAATTGCCGCCGCCCACGGCTTTGCCCCTGCCGATGGTATTGTACTCGATCTTGGATTATCGTCAATGCAGCTCAGCGACGCCGCGCGCGGCTTTTCGTTCCTTACCGACGGCGCGCTCGATATGCGCTTTAATCCCGACGAGGAAACGACCGCTGCCGATCTCGTCAACTCGCTCGACGAAAAAGAGTTGGCGGATCTGATTTTCGAGTACGGCGAAGAGCGCGCGTCGCGCCGCATCGCGCGCGCCATCGTGGACGCGCGACCGATTCGCAGCGCGCGCGAACTCGCCGAGGTGATCGAACGCGCGCTGGGGCGGCGCGGACGCATTCATCCGGCGACACGGACGTTTCAAGCGTTGCGGATCGCAGTCAATCGCGAATTGCAAGTACTCGATCACGTTTTGCCGCAGGTGGTCGAGACGCTCAAGCTAGGAGGACGCGTGGCGATCATCGCGTTTCATTCGCTCGAAGATCGCCGCGTGAAAAATTTTTTCCGAGAGACAAAAGGTCTGCGCGTGCTGACCAAGCACCCGCTTCAACCGACCGACGAGGAGATCGTCGCCAACCCGCGCAGTCGCAGCGCAAAATTGCGCGTGGCGGAACGCGTTTGACGTGTCATTGCGAGGAGCATCCTGAGCGGAGCGGCGTTTTGTGCCGCGTAGTCGAAGGATGCGACGAAGCAATCCCCAAATTGGAATGTGGAGATTGCTTCGTCGCAAAGCCCGCTCCTCGCAATGACAGGTGGAAACTTTGGACAACCCAACCATCCGCACGGCTCAAATCAATAGCGGTTTTAGTTTCAGCATCGCGCGCGCGTTGCTCTTGCTGGTTGGCTTGACCGCGCTGCTTGGCATGATCTACTTGACGCAAAGCAGCCAAGCGACGATGACGGGCACGCGCATGATCGAATTGCAGGACAGGTACGAACGCTTGCGCCGCGAGAACGCGCAGTTGACGCTGGAAATCGCGCAACTGACCGCGCCCGAGCGGATGGCGACCATCGCGACGCGCGGCGGTTTGCATCCGCCGACGATTACGCAGACCGTTTACATCCCAGTCAAAAATTATCCCGTCTTGCCGCCCAAGACACAGACGCGCGGCGAACCGATCAATCCGCCGCCGTCCAACTCGCTTGAACTATTGTGGAATGAATTGTTGTCGCGCCTGGGATTGTTGTCCAACGGACGCACCGTTGAGGCAAGCCCGTAATGGGGCAAGGTAGCACCCTGAGCGGAGCGCAGCGCAGTCGAAGGGCGCGTCCTTCGACTCCACTTCGTTCCGCTCAGGACGGTTGAGGTGACGATGGCAGAACCGACTCTATCGCGCGCGCCGCTGCGAATGCGCGCCGCGTTGATCGCCTTGTTTGCGATTGGAGTTTTTCTCGCCGCGCGCTTGTTCTGGTGGCAGATCGTCGAGATGGACAAAATGGCGAATCTGCGGAAAGGGCAAGGCGATTTTTACGAGATGGTCTTTGCGCGCCGCGGCGACATCGTCACCGCCGACGCGACTTTGCTTGCCACCGACGTTTTTCTCTACACGATCACCGCGACGCCGAAAGACATTACGAATCCCGAACGCGCGGCAAAAGAACTCGCGCCGATCCTGGGTCAGCAACCCGACGCGATTCTCGCGAAATTGAAATCGAATGAGACGAACGTCGTGCTCGCGCGCAACGCGCCGCAATCGATTGGCGGTCCCGCGCAGGATTTGAAAAATCGACTGGGGTTGGGCGGACTCAACGTGGAAGGCGCGCCCAAGCGCGTGTATCCCGCGAACGCGTTTGCCGAACACGTCGTCGGGTACGTGAATTTGATGCGCGAATCCGCGTACGGCGTCGAACGCCAATTCGATGTGGACTTGCGCGGCGTGGACGGATCGATTTCTGGATCGAGCAACGCGTACCGCGACATCATTCCGTTCGAAGTGCCCACGTCCAAAGCCGCAGTCGACGGCGCGAAGATCACGCTCACTTTGCACAGCGGCATTCAGCGCATCGCCGAAACCGAATTGCGAACTGCGATCCGCGACACGCGCGCGGCAGGCGGCACCGTGATGGTGATGGATGTCAAGACCGGCGCAATTCTCGGGATGGCGTCGTATCCGTACGCGGACTTGAACGCGTACTACGATGTCGCCAACAAAGACAAGTACGCGAATCCGGCGATCAGCGCGCAATACGAACCGGGGTCTGTTTTCAAAGTGGTGACCGTCGCGTGCGCGCTCGATGCAGGGACAATCAACATCAATTCAACGTTCGACGACACGGGTTCGATTTACATCGGCGGACGCGAGATCAAGAATCACGACAACATCGCGCCGGGACGCGTGACGTTGACCGATGTCTTGCGAATGTCGCTGAACGTCGAAGCTGCGAAGATCAGCGTCGGCATGGGCGCGCAGCGTTTTTACGATTGTATTCGCAAATTCGGTTTCGGCGCGCCGACGCGTGTCGATCTCGCCGCCGAAGTCGTGGGCAAAGTGAAAACGGTCGGCGATGGCGAGTGGCGCGAAGTCGATCTCGCGACGAATTCGTTCGGGCAGGGCATCGCGGTGACGCCGCTGCAAATGCTCACCGCGATCAGCGCGGTCGCGAACCAGGGCAAGTTGGTGCGTCCGTACGTCGTGCAGGAAATTCAGCCCGCGAACGGCAACGCGCGCAAAACCAATCCTGTAGTCGTGCGCCAAGTCATTCGTCCCGAAACCGCGCAAACGCTGACCAAGATTCTCGGCGACGCGATTGTCGGTGAGTCGACGAACAAAGCGAACGTCCAGGGTTATCGCATCGCGGGCAAGACCGGCACCGCGCAAATCCCGATCGCGGGCATTCTCGATCCGCGCTGGACGATTGCGTCGTTCGCGGGCTATCTACCTGCCGACGATCCGCGTTTCGCGATTCTGGTGAAACTCGACAAGCCGCAAACGTCCGAATGGGGATCCCAGGTCGCGTCGCCGGTTTTCGCGTCGGTCGCGAAGCAATTGGTGACGCTGGTGGGCTTGCCGCCGGATTCGGCGCGGACGGCGAGTAAGTAGGACAAATTTGCAAATTTGTCCAACGCCAAGATGTTGTCTCTAGCCGATCTATTCCAGGCGTTAACAAACGCGCGACCGGAGCGCGCGGAGCAAATCGCGATTCCGCAAGTCACGATTGATTCGCGGCAGGCGCGCGCGGGATCGCTCTTTGTCGCGCTGCAAGGCGAAACGCGCGACGGACACGAATTCATTTCCGACGCTATCGCGCGCGGCGCGGCGGCAATCATCGCCGAAGCGCGCGGGGGGCGCGGGCTAGGTCCGAATGTTCACTTGATTGATTCGATCAACACAAGTGTCGCCGGGTTGCAACCTAGCCCGCCGCCCCTTCCAATCGTCTTCATCGTCGAATCGAGTTTGCGCGCGCTGCAAAAACTTGCGGCGTTCCACCGGCGCAAATTCAAGTGCGAAACGATTGGGATCACCGGCAGCGTCGGCAAAAGTTCGACGAAAGAATTGATCGCCGCAGTACTGCGCCAACGTTTCCGCATTTTGAAGAGTGAAGGCAATCTTAATAACGAAATCGGTTTGCCGTTGACGTTGCTGCAACTGGACGATTCGCACGAGCGCGCGATTCTCGAAATGGGGATGTATGCGCTCGGCGAGATCAAAATGTTGTGTGAGATCGCGCAGCCGCGCATCGGCGTCGTGACGAATGTCGGACCGACGCACCTCGAACGGCTCGGGACGATTGAGCGGATCGCGCAAGCGAAAGCCGAATTGGTTGACGCGCTGCTGCACGAGGGTTACGCGATTTTGAACGGCGACGATCCGCGCGTACGCGCGATGAAAACGCAAACGCGCGCGCGCGTCTTTTCCTACGGCTTGGATTCGCGTTGCGATCTTTGGGCGGACGACATCGAAAGTTTGGGGCTGGACGGCATCGCGTTCACGTTGCATCACCGCGGCGAAGACTTGCGCGTGCGGATTCCGCTCCTGGGTCGGCACAGCGTTCACACCGCGCTCGCGGCGGCAAGCGTCGGCTTGGTCGAGAATTTGTCGTGGGACGAAATCGTGCGTGGCTTGAACGACGTCGCGGCGCAGTTGCGTTTGATCGCGGTTCCAACTGAAAATGGCGCGACGATTCTCGACGACACGTACAATGCAAGTCCTGCGTCGTCGCTTGCCGCGTTGAATTTACTCGCGGAGTTGGATGGACGCAAGATCGCGGTGCTGGGTGACATGCTCGAATTGGGCGCGGAGGAATTGCGCGGACACCAAATCGTTGGCGGACGCGCGGCGCAAGTCGTGCAAGTGTTGATCGCAGTTGGCGCGCGCGGGGCGTGGATCGGCGAAGCCGCGCGCGACGCGGGTCTGTCGTTGGAGCAGGTATTCTCTGCGGAAAGCAACGCGCGCGCCATCGAGATTTTGCGCGACGTGATGCGCCCCGGTGACTTGATCTTGATCAAAGGATCGCGTGGAATGCAGATGGAAGAAATTGTCAACGCGCTCGCGCGCGTCAATGAGGTACACCCTGAGCGCAGTCGAAGGGCGGCGCACTAATGGCATGGCCCCTCACGCTCGGCGCAATTTCATTTTTTCTCGCGGTCATCTGGGGCGCGCCGCTGATCCGTTGGCTCAAGGCGTACAGTCTCGGCAAGCAGATTCGGATCGAAGAGCCAACCGCGCATCAGGTCAAGACCGGCACGCCGACGCTCGGCGGGATCATGATCATCGGTCCCGTGTTGATCATCACGGTCTTTTTGAATCTTGCCGCGCTGATGGGCAACACGCTGATCGGACGCTCGATTCTGGTGCCGATGGCGACGCTGTTGACATTTGGCATTCTGGGCGCGCTCGACGATGTGGTGGGAATTCGCGGCAAGCAAAAAGGCGAGGGTCTGCGCGCGCGTTACAAATTCTTGTGGCAATCGATCATCGCGTTGGGAATTGCCGCCGCGCTGCATTTCGTTCTCGATCTGCGGAGCATTGCGATTCCGTTGGTGCCGGAGAAGATCGACATTGGCTTGTTGTACATTCCGGTCGCCGCGTTTATCATCGTGAGCATGACGAACGCGGTGAACTTTACCGATGGCTTGGACAGTCTCGCGGGCTGGACTTCGACGATTGCGTTCGCGTGTTACGGCGTCATCGCGTTTTTGCAGGGACAGGCATACCTGGTTGTCTTTTGCTTCACAATAGTCGGCGCGCTGCTGGCGTTTTTGTGGTACAATGCGCATCCGGCGGAATTGATTATGGGCGACACGGGCGCGCTCGCGCTCGGCGCGACACTCGCGGTCGTCGCGTTGATGACGGGGCAGTGGCTGCTGCTGCCGTTGATCGGCGCGGTCTTCGTCGCGGAAACATTGTCGGTCATCATCCAGGTTTTGTATTTCAAGCGGACGCACGGCAAACGTTTTTTCAAAATGGCGCCGCTGCATTTGCATTTTGAATTGCTGGGTTGGTCGGAGACGCAAGTCGTGCAGCGGTTCTGGCTCGCGGGATTGCTCGCGGGAATGTTGGGAATCGCGTTGGCGTTGTTGTAGGACGAAACGTATCAAATTCCTCTGTGGAATACTGTGATGGGTGCTGATCGCAAAAGATACAGAACACAATGGGCGGCACAGTTCTTCGCTGCCGCGGAACTAACGCGCCGAGGCTATCTGGTTTCCTTCACTTTGGGGAACGCGCCTGTTGTGGATTTGATGGCTGTTAGCCCAAGCGGTACCCACTTTGAGATTGATGTGAAAGGATTGTCTAGCAAGAATTTCTGGCTAGTGCAGGAACGTGAACCGAGAGATGATTTGTTTTATATCCTCGTCTATCTGCCGCCAGACTATCACCCTCCCAATTTCTATATTTTTACAAGCAAAGTCTTGATGGAAAATATTCGAGCACAAAAGACACAAACACTTGAATCTGGCAAGAAATGGATTGACAGTGGCGCAGGAATCAATTGGAGGACTGCCTTGGAATATCAAGATCGGTGGGATTTGTTCCCAGGTTGACGGTGTTCGCGCTGCATCAAGACTGTCTTCTTGGCTCACGATCGTACTTCTCGCCGCGTTTCATATCTTGCTCGTCGCCTGCGCCACGCCTTCAAGCGCGCAATTCGTGAACGCGCCCAAGATCGCGCCGAGCGCGACGCCGACGCCAGCGATTCCAACGCCCGCAAGTTTCGTCGGGCAATACAAAACTTACGGCTTTGATACCGGTGGCGATTTCGGCTTCAATCAAAAGTGGTTCTTTCAAACGAAGGGTGGAGGCACGAACGCGAATCCAAACGACTTCTCCGGGAAACTTTGCTTTCGAGCGCGCGAGACCAAGTGGGTCATCCGCGAGTGGGGTAACAGCGTAAATGGCGAATGGCTCGCGTTTGAGTACGCGCCGTGGAAACAAGTCGGCGAAGTTTGGGGACTGGGAGTTTGCTTGAGCGCGTCGCGTTTGCGCGAGGCGGCAGAGTGGGGCGGCATGAAGGCGGTGGAAGTCGTTGGCATCGGCGCGCAAGAGCGCATCGCGCCCGTCCCGACGCATCCGCCGGTGTACGGTGTGGAGCAAAAGTACTGGACGAATATCTGGAGTTGCAACTGTTCGATCCAGCGCGACTTGCGGATTACCAACTCGTACGATTTTCCCGTCTGTCTCGCGTGGCGGATGAAAGGCGACCAGGTTGTGATCTGGGTCAGCCGAAATTAGACGAACGATACAATCGTCCGTCTCAACAGGCGAAAACCCGATGAATCGGGTTGACGTGCAGTCGGCTTGCAGCCGACTTGAACCTTGTGAGACGCCGAATTGATTCGGCGGAATGATATGGAACTAAAAAACAAACGCGTTCTCGTCTTCGGACTCGGCGTCCACGGCGGCGGACTGGGCGTCGCGCGGTGGCTCGTGAGGCAAGGCGCGCGCGTCACCATCACCGATTTGAAACGCGCGGAGGAATTGCAATCGTCGCTCGACGCGCTGCGCGGCTTACCAATCGAATACGCGCTGGGCGAACATCGCGAGCAAGATTTTCTGAATGCCGATCTGATCGTTCGCAACCCGGGCGTGCCGCGCGAAAGCAAGTGGTTGCAGTTCGCGCGCGATCACGATATCCCGGTCGAAATGGAAATGTCGCTGTTCATCGAGCGACTGCCGCGCGGCGTGGCGCAAGTCATCGGTATCACCGGCACGAAAGGCAAGACGACGACGACGTTGATGACCGGCGCGATTCTGAAACGGGCAAATCCCAAAACCGTCGTCGCAGGCAATCTGCGCGTGAGCGCGCTCGAACTGCTCGAGCAGATCGACGCGGAAACGCCGGTTGTGCTCGAACTGTCGTCGTGGCAACTCGAAGCGTTTCCGCCGCATCGCATCTGTCCACACGTCGCCGCGATCACGAATATTTTTCCCGATCACTTGAATCGCTATCGCGATCTGGACGATTACGCGGACGCCAAGTCGAATATTTTCCGCTACCAGCAACCGGGCGATTATATCGTTCTGAACTTTGAAAACAAAATTCTGACGCGACTTGCCGCGCGCGGCTTTGGGCAAGTCGTCTGGACGAGCGCGACGCGCGCGCTGAAAGAAGGCGCGTTTCGCGATGGCAGCGCGCTCGTCTGGCGCGCGGGCGGCGCGGCGCAAAAGATTTTGGACGCGCGCGATCTGCGCGTGCCGGGCGAACACAACCTCGCGAACGCGCTGACCGCAATCGCGCTTGCCGCGCTGTGGGGCGCGGCGCCGGAACAAATCGCGGACGCGCTGCGCGAGTTTCGCGGCGTCGAGCATCGGCAGGAATTTGTGCGCGAGATCGGCGGCGTGCGCTACATCAACGACACGACCGCGACCGCGCCGGCAGCCGCGATTGCCGCCATCGAGACGTTCGCGCCGGGCGCGGCGGGGATCGTTTTGATCGCCGGAGGCGCGGACAAGTCGCTCGATTTTTCTGAGATGGCGCGCGTGATCGCGGCAAAAGTGCGCGCGGTGATTTTGCTCGAAGGTAGCGCGACCGATAAACTCGCGAGCGCGCTGCCGAAGGAAATCGTCGCTGGACGCTTTGATGATCTGCGGCGCGCCGTCGAACGCGCGCAAGAAATCGCGCGCGCAGGCGAAATCGTTTTGCTCTCGCCCGGCTGCGCGAGTTTCGGAATGTTCGCGAATGAATTCGAACGCGGAGAGCAGTTTAGGCAATTGGTCAATCAGGCGATCAGTCAATCAGGCAACCAGGTGATCAGGAACTGATTGACTGATTGCCTAGTTGACCGATTGCCCGAACAACAAGAGGAACACAATGACCGTTCAATCCCAAACGAGAAACGACTGGACGAGTACGCTGCGCGTGGATTACGTTTTGCTCGGCGCGGTTGTCATTCTGCTCATCATCGGTTTGATCATGGTGTTCAGCGTGACGTTTCCGCCGCGCCTTCAGCAAGGCGCACAAAATCCGCAAAGCGAGTTTGTCAAGCAGGCGATCTATGCCGCGATTGGTATGTTCGCGTTGCTCGTGTTCGCGCGCGTCGATTATCGATTGTGGGGACGCGGCGCGCTGATCATGATGGGCGTCACGCTGTTGTTGCTCATCGTGGTCTTGTTCACGTCGCCGGTCAACAACGCGCGCCGCTGGCTGTTCGACGGTTCGATTCAACCGGCGGAGCTGGCGAAATTTACGATGGTCGTGTACATGGCAAAGTGGCTGTCGTCGAAAGGCGAGAAATTGCGCCAGGTCACGTACGGCGTCGTGCCGTTCGCGATCATTGTCGGAGTCGTCTGCGGGTTGATCGTGTTGCAGCCGAACATGAGCACCGCGATCATCATCGCGTTGTGCGCGCTGGCGATGTTTTTCATCGCGGGCGCTGACCTGGTTCAACTCTTGTTGCTGGGCATCAGCGGCGGCGTGGTCGCGGCAATCGTCGTGATGAAAACGCCGTATCAAATGGAGCGGTTTCTAGTTTTCATTCAAAACCCGTTGACGCTTTCCGACCGCGAAGGATACCAGGTCGTTCAAACGTTGATCGCGCTCGCGTCCGGCGGATTGTTCGGGCGCGGCATCGGCGCGGGGTACGGCAAATTTGGTTTCGTGCCGACGCCGCAGACCGATTCGATTTTCGCGCTGCTCGGCGAAGAGATGGGTTTGATCGGGACGTGGTTGGTGTTGGGCTTGTTTCTCTTTTTGGTCTATCGCGGATTTCGGATCGCGGCGAAGGCGAGCGATCCATTCGGTCAAGTGCTCGCGGCGGGTCTGACGTTTTGGTTGATCTTTCAGGCGTTCGTCAACATCGGCGTCATCACCGCGACGATTCCCTTTACCGGCGTGCCGCTGCCGTTCATTTCGTCCGGCGGTTCGTCGCTCGTCGTCGCGCTCGCGTCGATTGGCGTGTTGCTGAACATCTCGCGCGCGCAAGGACCGCAAGAAACGAATGCGTCTTTTAATCTCGGGTGGCGGAACGGGGGGACACGTGTACCCCGCGCTGACCGTCGCCAACGCAATTCAAGCGCGCGCCGGTAATGTCATTTCGACGAGCATCCTGAGCGGAGCGACGACTCTGAGCGGAACGGAGTGGAGTCGAAGAGTTGTCGCGGAGTCGAAGGATCGCGAGGAGAAATCTCGCGATGCAAACAGGGAGATTTCTCGCTCCGCTCGAAATGACAAAACGGAGTTCCTGTACCTGGGTCGCGCGAACAGCGTCGAAGAACGTTTGGCGCAGCGCGCGCGGATTCCGTTCCAAGCGATTGCGACCGGGCAGGTGCGCGGCAAAGCGCCGTGGATCATCGCGCGCAGTTTGTGGCGGATGTACCGCAGCATCGACGCAGTGCGCGCGATCATCCGGCGATTTCAACCGGACGCGATTTTTGTGACGGGCGGCTACGTCAGCGCGCCGGTCGTTTGGGCGGGCGCGGCGGAAAAAATTCCGAGTGTGATCTATCTGCCCGATCTTGCGCCGGGCTGGGCGATTCGCGCGACCGCGCGCTGGGCGACGCGCGTCGCAGTTTCTTTTCCCGAAGCGGCGCGGCATTTCGCGCCGAATCAAGTCGTGGTCACCGGTTATCCGGTGCGCGCCAATTTTTTTACAACCGATCAAAAACGCGCGCGGGCGCGACTGAAACTCGATCCGGACGCGCCGACGCTGGCGATTTTCGGCGGGAGCAGCGGCGCGCATCACATCAATCGCGCGGTCGTGGCGAATCTGGTCGCGCTCGCCGAGCGCGCGCAAGTGATTCATCTCACCGGGACGAACGACGAGGAATGGGCGCGCCGCGAAGTCGAGCAATTGTCACAGGATCTGAGAGCGCGCGTCCGCGTCTTTGGCTATCTCGACGCCGATTTGCCGGACGCGCTGTCCGCTGCCGATCTCGTCGTCGCGCGCGCGGGCGCGGCGACGCTCGGCGAATTTCCCGCGCTCGGACTCCCGGCGATTCTCGTGCCGGGTCCGTTTGCCGGACAATTTCAAGAGCCGAACGCGCGATTCTTGGTCGAGCGCGGCGCGGCGGTAAAAGTGGACGATGCCGCGTTGCGGCGCGATTTGCTTCCGACGATTCAAAGATTATTCGACGCGCCTGAACAACTAAAAACCATGCGCGACGCGATGCGCGCACTGGCGAATCCAAACGCAGCGGCAAACATCGCGAATCTGTTGCAAGACCTTGTAGCCACGCAACACGCAGCACGCATCACGTTGGAGGAGCGCCGGTGATCCCGCGGCGCATCCACATCGTCGGCATCGGCGGCATCGGCTTGTCCGCGATTGCGCGGGTGCTGCTGGCGCGCGGCGTCCAGGTCTCCGGCTCCGATCAAACCGCGTCACCGATTACAGACGAACTTGCGCGGCTCGGCGCGAACATTTCAATCGGACAGCGCGCGGAAAATGTTGGCAATGCCGATCTGGTTCTCGTCACGTCCGCCGCGCCGGAAGACAATCCGGAAATCGTACAAGCAAAGCGGCGCAAATTTCGGATAGTCAAACGCTATGACTTTTTTGCCGAATTGACGGCGGGAAAGAAAACCATCGCGGTTGCGGGGACGCACGGCAAAACGACGACAACCGGAATGATCGCGGCGATTTTGACGAACGCGGGATTGGATCCGGATGTCATCGTCGGCGGCATCGTTCCGGAATTGGGCGGCAACGCGCGCGCGGGGCGCGGCGGGTATTTCGTGATCGAAGCGGACGAGTATGATCGCGCGTTCCTGGGTCTGCGCCCGGCGATTGCCGTCGTCACAAGTATCGAGATGGATCACCCGGACATTTATCGCGATGTGGACGACGTAACGCGCGCGTTTCGCGAATTTATGCGATTGGTGCCGCGCGACGGAGCGGTGGTTGGCTGCGGTGATGTGGAACGGGTTTCGGCGGAACTGCGAGAACTTGGGGAAACTCGCGCGGTGCGATATGGTTTCAGCGCGGACAATGATTGGCGCGCGAGTGACGTCGTTCCAAACGCGCGCGGCGGCAGCGATTTCGTCGCGTGGCGCGGCGCGACGCGCGCCGGCGAGTTTGCTCTGCAAATCCCAGGTAGGCACAATGTACTGAACGCGCTGGCGGCAATCGCGGTTGCGGATCAAGCGGGCGTCGATCTTGAAATCGCGCGCGCGACGCTGGAAAATTTTCGCGGCGCGGCGCGGCGATTTGAAATCAAGGGAGAATTTCGCGGCGTCACGGTGGTTGACGATTACGCGCATCATCCAACCGAAATTCGCGCGACGCTCGCCGCGGCGCGAGTGCGTTTTCCGCAGCGAAGTATTTGGGCGGTGTTTCAACCGCACACCTTTTCGCGGACCGCCGCGCTGCTCGATGAATTCGCGAACGCGTTCGCGGACGCGGATCACGTCATCGTCACCGAAATTTACGCGGCGCGCGAACGCGATAGTCGCGGCGTCAGCGGCGCGCAGATCGTCGACCGGATGAAACATCGCGACGCGCGATTTATCGCGGCGTTGGACGCGGCATCGGAGTTTTTGCTCGCGCATTTGAACCCAGGCGATATCTTGATCACGCTCGGCGCAGGCGACGTAAATCGCGTCGGCGAGCGCATCCTGAGCGGAGCGTAGCGCAGTCGAAGGACGTGCGAGCGAGGAGAATAATATGGCAGAAGTCTTCGGAGTGCGGAGTCTGCTCTACTGGTGGGGCGTTCTGACTGCAACCGTGTTTGTCAGGGATTGGCTCAAACAACTGGCAGATTTTTTTAGAACCTCCAACACATTTACGCCGGACAAAATTCCTTTCAATATTCTGCCGGGCGTGAACAGTTGGATTGACGGCGCGGGCGAATACATTCGCGTCACCGTCAAGTTCAATGCGAATACGCCGCTGTTCACGGTGGGGTCCACACCGGTCCCCAGTTATCTGCTAGCGTTTCTGGGAGGATTCATTTTGATTGGCATCGGCGCGGCGTTGGTTTTTCGCGCGATCAAATCGCCGGTCTGGTTCGACGATTTCATCGCGCTGGCGGTGATGTACGTGGTGCTCCGCGTCGTGGGTCACATCGTCGCGCTGGCGACGGCGTTACCGTTTGCCAATTGGTTCCGGGATTTCGTGAACAATCCCTTTGCCGCGTACATAGTGATTATGGTGTTGCTACTCTTGATCACTTTTTTCGGCGAAGGGTTTTCAAGCAAGCGCGCGTTTTGGCGCGCGATTATCGCCAGCAGTTTGTTGTCGCTTTTCATGTACCCGCGCGAAGTGGCGATTATCTTTAGTTACCTTCTCGACGCGCTGTCGCAATTTGGCGCGGGCTTGTCGAACCCCGCGAATGTTCCATTCGCTGTCGCGTGGGGCGTGGTTGGAATGGCGCTTGCGCTGCAACGTCTGGCGATGCCGGAAGGCGGTGGCGGTAGAGGGGGCGGCGGCGGCAAGCCCGGCGGTGGCGGCGGAATGGCGCAGCCCAAAGTCGAAGTTGAAGCGGGACAGTCGTGACGAATGCGCTTGACGATTTGCGCGTCGCGCTGGCAGGACGCGCGCGCGCGAACGAGCCGCTGGCAGCGCACACGACGCTGCGCGTTGGCGGTCCCGCGGATTTGTTTGTGCAAGCGCGGACGCTGGACGAACTCGTCGATTTCGCGCGGCAAGCGCGGCGACACGGCGTTTCGATTTTCATTTTGGGCAACGGTTCGAACATTCTCGTCCGCGAGCGCGGCGTGCGCGGTTTAGTGGTTGAAAATCAGTGCGATCAATTTACGCTGGACATTATCAATTCAGAACGCGCGATTTTGCGCGCGGAGAGCGGCGCGGCATTACCGGGCATCGCGAATCGTCTCGCGCGGCAGGGCTGGGCGGGCTTGGAATGGGCGATTGGCGTGCCGGGCACGATTGGCGGCGCGGTCGTCGGCAACGCGGGCGCGCACGGCGCGTCCATCGCCGATAATCTGATCGGCGTCGCGGTTCTCGACGCGGACGACGCGCGGCGTGAGTTACCCAAGACAGAATTGGCGTTCGATTATCGCGCAAGTCGCTTCAAGCGCGCGAAGGGCGAGATCGTACTGCGCGCAGATTTTGAAATGCGCCGCGACGATCCGCAGGCGTGCATCGCGCGGATGAACCAGTACACCGAGTATCGCCGCCGCACGCAACCGACCGAACCGAGCGTCGGCTCGATCTTCAAGAATCCGCCCGGCGACCCTTCGACTCCGCTCAGGGCAAGCTCCGCCGGACGATTGATCGATCAAGCCGGGTTGAAAGGGACGCGCGTCGGCGGCATCGAGGTATCGCAAGTTCATGCGAATTTCTTCGTCAATCGCGGTGGCGCGACGGCGGACGACGTGTTGCAGTTGATCGAACTGGTGCGCGAGCGCGTGCGCGTGAGGTTTGGAGTCGATCTGGAACTGGAGATCGAGATTGTGGGATGATTTTCGATTTTTGATTTTCAATTTTCGATTGGTTGTTGGCGCAATCGAAAATCGGCAATCGAAAATCGGAAATTTGAAATGATAGGATATTCGTGGCAAACAAAATTCGCGTCGGACTCATCTTCGGCGGCAAATCGGGCGAACACGAAGTTTCGCTCGCGTCCGCGCAGTCCGTCGCGCGCGCGCTGGATAAAAATAAATACGAGGTTGTGTTGATCGGCGTCACGAAAGATGGACGCTGGATCACGGGCGGCAACGCGCTCAAACAACTCGCGGCGATCAGCCCCACGCCGCTCCTCGCGCCGGAAAGCGAGAGCGCGACCGGCGCGGTGAGCGCGCCAATCAGCAGCGCGGAACTTGTTCCCGCCGCGTCGAACGCGTCGTCGCCGCTCGCGACGATTGACGTCGCGTTTCCGTTGGTACACGGACCGTTCGGCGAGGACGGAACGATCCAGGGTTTGCTCGAACTTGCCGATATTCCGTACGTCGGCGCGGGCGTCGCGGCGAGCGCGGTCGGCATGGACAAGGCATTGATGAAGGCGGTCTTTCGCGCGCACAACTTGCCGGTTTTGGAATGGCTGGTGGTTCTCCGTCGCGTTTGGGAAACGCACGCGGACGAAACGATTTATCGCGTCGAAAGCGTGCTGGGTTATCCGTGCTTCGTCAAGCCCGCGAACTTGGGATCGAGCGTCGGCGTGAGCAAAGCGCAAAATCGCGATCAACTGATCGCCGCGCTCAAGACCGCCGCGCAGTACGATCGCAAGTTGATTGTCGAGCGCGCCGCGCAGAACGCGCGCGAGATCGAGTGCAGCGTGCTCGGCAACGACGATCCGATCGCGTCGATTCCCGGCGAAGTGATTCCGAAACGCGAATTCTACGACTACGCGGCAAAGTACGCCAGCGAATCGGGCACCGCGTTGATCGTTCCCGCGGATTTGCCATCGGAAATCGCGCGCCAGGTGCAAGAGATCGCGGTGCGCGCGTTCACGGCGATTGACGCGTGCGGCATGGCGCGCGTGGATTTCTTTTTGGAACGCGGCGCGAATAAATTGTTGTTGAACGAAATCAATACGATTCCCGGTTTTACGTCGGTTTCGATGTATCCACGGATGTGGGAGCAGAGCGGCATCAGTTACGGCGATTTGATTGATCGCTTGATTCAACTCGCGCTCGAGCGTCACGCGGACAAACGAAAATCGAAAATATGACATTCACATCTCGTCGACCCACTCACTCGTCCACCGCGCGGCGGACCACGCGGCACCGCATGAATACACTCGCGCAAGGGACGCTAAGCGCGCCATCGCCGTTGAACAATCTGTGGGTGACACAACGCACCAAGATTCTCGCGGTCGTTTTGATCGTGGCGTGCGCGGCGGTCTTGTTCATATTTTTCGACACGGACAATTTCTACGTTTTCGATTTCAACATCGTCGGCGCGCAATATCTGACGCCGACCGAGATCGTCAAGGCGAGCGGCGTGCGCGGGTACAGCATTTTCTTCATCGACGCGCGCGCGGTCGAACGCGCGCTGGCGAAAGTACCAGAGATCAAATCGGTCAACGTTTCGACGCGGCTGCCGAATCAGGTGACGATCGAGATTCAGGAACGCCAGCCGCAAATCGTTTGGCAGCGCGGCAACGAAACGTACTGGATCGACGCCGACGGTATTTTCTTCCGCGCGCGCGCGAACCTGACGCAGTTGCCGGTCGTGCGCGATCTCGATGCGAGCGCGATCAAGCCCGGCGAGCGCGCGCAGGTAAACGCGGTCGCCGCGTTTTGGGCGCTGCGCGACGCGATGCCTGAAAGTCCACGCCATTTGGAATGGTCGGCGGCGCGCGGCGTCGCATTCACCGACGGACATGGCTGGAAAATTTATCTCGGCGATGCGAACGACATGCCGGGCAAAATCGCGACGCTCCGCGCGCTTGTCGAAAAGTTGTCCGCGCAAAACACGCGGATTCGGTTTATCGATTTGGGCAAAGGCGACCCATACTATCAATAACGAATTCAAAATTCGAAATTCAAAATTCGCGACTCGCTTCTTGAATTTTTAATTTCGAATTACGAATTGGGGATACTAGAATGCCATCACCCATCGCAGCATTAGACATTGGCACGACGAAAACTTGCGCGCTCATCGGCGAAGTGACCGAGGCGGGGGCAGTACGAATTCTTGGCTCCGGCATCGCGCCGTCGCGCGGCTTGCGCAAAGGCGTTGTCACGGATGTGAAAGAAGCCGCGCTCGCGATTGCCAGCGCGGTCGAGCAGGCGGAACTCGTCGCGGGTGTGTCGATTGATTCGGCGTTCGTTGGAATCGCCGGAGGGCACATTCAATCAACTAATTCGCGCGGCGTCGCGGCGATTCATTCCGGACGCGGCGTGATCCAGGATGATGTTGATCGCGCGCTCGAAGCGGCGGAAGCGATCGCGGTGCCGGTCAATCGCGAGATCATTCACGTCATTCCGCGCGGTTTCACGCTTGACGGACAGGATGGCGTGAAAGATCCGCTCGGCATGGTCGGCTTTCGCTTAGAAGTCGAAGCGCATATTGTCACCGGCGCGGCGGCGTCGATTCAAAATGTGACGAAAGCCGTCGAAGGCGCGGGGCTGAAAATAATCGATCTTGTGCTGGAGCCCATCGCCGCGGGCGACGCGGTGTTGACGACATCGGAAAAAGAAATGGGCGTCGTGCTCGCGGACATTGGCGGCGGCACGACCGACATCGCGATTTTTATCGACGGCAGCGTGTGGCACACCGTCATTTTGCCGACGGGCGGGATGCACATCACGAACGATCTCGCGGTCGGCTTGCGGACGCCATTCGACGCGGCGGAGGAAATGAAAATCAAGTACGGTCACGCGGATCCGGATCAAGTCGCGGACACGGATTTGATCGACGTGGCGGCGTTCGGCGAGGAAGGGCGGCGCACCGTCGCGCGGCGCGATGTCGCCGAAATTATTCGCGCGCGCGTCGACGAAATTTGTCAGTTGGTTCTCACTGAGATCAAACGCTCGGGCTATGACAATTTGTTGCCCGCCGGAGTCGTCTTGTGCGGCGGCACCGCGGAATTGGTCGGCATCAAACCGTTCGCGCGCCAGGTTTTGGATATGCCGGTGCGCGTTGGCGCGCCGCGCGAGATCGAAGGGTTTGTCGATCGCGTATCGTCTGCCGCGTTCGCGACGAGCGTTGGTTTGTTGCAGTGGGGCTGGAAGCAACAAGAAGCGCAAGCCATCGCCAAGCCGCCGCGCGGCGGATCGAAAAAGCCAAACCCGTTGGGCGGATTGTTTGGTTGGGCGCGGGGCGCGATTTTGCCGGGGTAAAGTTTCGAGTCTCCCAAATGGCGAGGGTGTGCGTCACGTTCTTGGGCGACCGCCGCCGAATGAATTCGGCGTCTCAATGAGGTGAAAATCGGTTGGAAACCGATTGGCATCAACTCGATTCATCGAGTTTCCACCTCGTTGAGCCGTCGTTTTGAAACGACGGCGATCTCAACCAAAAGCTTGACGCACACCCAAATGGCGAGGGGGGCTTGACAGAAGTGTACAGATAAGATAAAATACCCACACAGTCCCAAGATATTGTGGCATAACGCCCTGATTGCCACTAGCCATAGGGGTTCGGGAATGACCTCAGGAACTGTAGTAGTCGACGTAAAGCGAAAGCCATCGAATTGGGGCGCGGAGTTTGCGCGCTAGGAGGAAAGTATGGTTCAGCCAACAAAAGAAACCAGCGCGGGTCCAGAAAATTTCGCCGAAATCAAAGTGATCGGTGTTGGTGGAGGTGGGACGAACGCCGTCAACCGCATGGTTGACGAAGGATTGCGCGGCGTCAATTTCGTTGCGATCAATACGGATGGGCAAGCGTTGTTGCATTCGCGCGCGACGCAAAAACTTCGGATCGGCGACAAACTAACGCGCGGTCTCGGCGCAGGCGGCGATCCGACGATTGGCGAAAAAGCCGCGGAGGAATCCTCCGAGGATTTGTACGACGCGCTCGTCGGATCCGATATGGTCTTTGTCACCGCCGGGATGGGCGGCGGCACCGGCACCGGCGCGGCGCCGATCGTCGCGCGAATCGCGAAGGAAGCGGGCGCGCTCGCGATTGGCGTCGTCACCAAGCCCTTCACCTTCGAAGGCACGCGCCGCCGCCAAGTCGCCGAAGAAGGTCTCGCGAAATTGAAAGAGCAAGTGGACACGCTCATCGTCATTCCCAACGACCGCTTGCTCGAAGTGAGCGACAAAAAAGTCACGTTGCAAAACGCGTTCCGCACTGCCGACGATGTTTTGCGGCAAGGCATTCAGGGCATCAGCGAATTGATCACGGTGCCCGGTCTCATCAACCTGGATTTCGCCGATGTCAAAACGATTATGGGCGTCGGCGGCGCGGCGTTGATGGCGATTGGGCGCGGCTCGGGCGAGAATCGCGCGATCGCGGCGGCTGAAACTGCGATCAAAAATTCGCTGCTCGACGTGGCGATTGACGGCGCGAAAGGCGTCTTGCTCAACGTCACCGGCGGCGACGACCTCACACTCGACGATGTGTACCAAGCCGCGGATGTGGTGCGCCGCGTGTCCGATCCGGACGTGAACTTGATCTTCGGCGCGGTGATCAATCCGGAATTGAAAGACGAAATTCAGATCACCGTCATCGCGACCGGTTTCAGCGCGCTAGCCAAGCGGCAGACCGGCGCGGGACAAGCCGTCGGCAACGTCGTGGCGGCTCCGGCGCGCAAGACGATTGATTTCCCGGTGCGTCAATTCGACCGCGAGGATTTGGATATTCCCGCGTTCTTGCGAAAGCGCGGATGAAGGGACAAGGGATAAGGTACAAGTGACAAGAAAAGTCGCAGGGGAAGTGCGCAACATGCAACTTCCCTTGTCACTTGGCACGTGTCGCTTGTCACTTTGTTTTGGAGGTGCAAGATGCAAACGCGGAAAATTTTCCGATCTGCGACGATCATGGTTCTCGCGTTGCTGTTGGTCCTTGGTATGGCAAGCGTCGTGAGCGCGCAAGGTCCCTGGCCCTGGGGTCAAATTTTTCCGTGGCCCACCACAACGCCGTGGCCCACCGCGCGTCCGTTGATCGTCGGCGAACGTTTTTCGTTTGGCTTTGCGGTTTTTCCGGCAACGCCGGTCCCCGCGTCGTCCTTCCGACCTCCGGCGAATTTTGCGCCGCCTGCCGCGCCCGCGCCGGTGGTCGCTGCGCCGAGCGGCGACAGCCCGGCGAACGCGCTGACTGCGGACGGCGGATCGCGTACGCTTGGACCGGGCGCGAGCGCGTGGTACAAAGTCGGCGGCGGCGGCGATCGCATCGAAGTTTTTCTCGACGCGAACCCGCTCAGCGGAATGTCGCTGGCGGTGTTTGCGCCCGGCAATTTATCCGATCCGATTGGGCAGGGCACACTGCAAAAAAGTTCGGGGCGTCTTGTGTGGGCAGGCGGACACTGGCGTTCGGAAGGGACATGGATGGCGCGCGTCACGAATGGCAATCCCATGGCGGTTCAATATACGTTGACGACCACCGCCCATGCGATCGGACAAAAGAATTGCTACAGTTATTGGGAGACTTATCAGACCACCGGTCAACGGGTTTACTGGACAGAATGTCAAAAATAGTCGGATTAGGCGCGAATTAAAGTTTGTTAACTGCGCGTGATTTTTAAGGTGTTTCTCTTGCGTTCAATCGGAACTTGTGTTACACTCCGAATGCACGAGCAGTTGTAGTTCTGAAATCGTCGACCACAATCTACGGGGTTTGGGAGAAACGTTCCAAACCCTGTTTTGCGCCACGTTCGCGGAGGAACACCTATGCAGTGCCCATATTGCGCGCACGAAGATAACAAAGTCATTGATACGCGTGAATCCGCCGACTCGATCCGACGGCGCCGCCAATGTATCAAGTGCGGCAAACGCTACACCACGTACGAACGGATCGCGCAAACAGGGTTGATGGTGATCAAGCAAGACGGTCGCCGTGAAGCGTTTGATCGACAAAAATTGTTGGGCGGTTTGGTCAAGGCGTGCGCGAAACGACCGGTGCCGATGCCCGCGATCGAATCCGTCGCCGACGAAATCGAAATGGAACTGCACGCGCTCGCAAAATCCGAAGTCGATTCGCAAAAGATCGGACAAATGGTGATGGCGCGGCTCCGCAAACTCGACGATGTGGCGTACGTCCGGTTCGCGTCGGTCTATCGGCGCTTTGCGGATTTGGATTCGCTCGCGTTGGAAATTCAGCGGTTGAAAGAACGCAAGCAGCGCGAAGCGGAAGAACGCTTGCAAGTCAAGATGGCGATTTAGTATGCTGACGATAACGATCAGTTCACCCAACATCCGAATTATCCTCGTTCCCATTTCAATCTAGTTTCCAGTTTTCCGTGCCTCTGTGGGGCAGCACACCTGCGATCCCCCAAAGGTGTGTCTGCCTTTGTTTTTGTCACATCGTGACATTCCATCGTACGCTGGAGGAGTGTGTCATGGATCAACGGGTCAAGCTCTCGACATCGATGCCGGCGGTTACGCCGCGCCAAGAAAAACCAACGCGTCAACCGATCGATTTGACGCCGAACGCGCGCGTCGTTTTGGAGAAGCGCTATTTGCGGCGCGGCGTGGACGGCAAGCCGATGGAAACGCCGGAAGAAATGTTCGACCGCGTCGCGCGCGTGATCGCGGAACCGGACGCGCGCTATGGCGGCGATCCGGTCGCGACGCGCGAAAAATTCTACGACCTGTTGACGACGCTTCGCTTTTTCCCCAACTCGCCGACGTTTACCGGCGCGGGCACGCCGCTCGGACAACTCGCCGCGTGTTTCGTTTTGCCGATCACCGACGATATGGGCCGCGACGCGCGCGGCATTTTTTCGACGCTGCGCGCCGCGGCATTGGTTCAGCAGACCGGCGGCGGCAACGGCTTTTCGTTTTCGCGGCTGCGCCCGCGCGGCGACCGCGTCGCGACGAGCGCGGGCGTCGCGTCCGGTCCCGTCGGCTTTTTGCGCGTGTACGATACCGCGTTCGGCGAAGTGGCGCAAGGCGGCACGCGCCGCGGCGCGAACATGGCGGTGCTCCGCGTCGATCATCCGGATATTTTCGAATTCGTTCGCTGCAAGACGACCGAAGGCACGATCAGCAATTTCAATATCTCCGTCGGCGTCACCGACGAATTTATGCGCGCGGTCGAGAACGACGGCGATTTCGAACTCGTCAACCCGCGCGATGGCAAAGTGTGGCATACGGTGCGCGCGCGCGAATTGTTTGACGAGATTGTCAAGCACGCGCATCACAATGGCGAGCCGGGCGTCTTGTTCCTCGACGCGGCGAATCGGCAAAACCCGGTGCCGCATTTGTACGAGTTGGAAGCGACGAATCCGTGCGGCGAGCAATGGCTCGGACCTTATGAAAACTGCTGCCTCGGCTCGATCAACCTCGCGCCGCACGTCACGCCCGATCACAAAATGGATTGGGCGAAACTGCGCGACGCGGTCGAACTTTCAACGCATTTCCTCGACAACGTCGTGGACGCGAACAAGTACGTCCCCGCCGTACCGGAACTTGCCGAAGCCGCGCATCGCGCGCGCCGGATCGGTTTGGGCATTATGGGCTTGGGCGACGCGATGTACCGACTCGGCGTGCGGTACGGCTCGCGCGCGGGCGAAGAATTTGCCGGGCAGGTGATGGAGTTTGTGCGCTACCACGCGTTGAAGACGAGCATCGAACTGGCGAAGACGCGCGGCGCGTTCCCGGCGATCAAGGGTTCGCTTTATGATCCGGAGAATTTGAAATGGACGCCGCCCAAGCCGGTCGAACCGTATCCTTCGACTTCGCTCAGGACAGGCACGCGCGAGTGGAGCCGCCCGCGACTCGATTGGGGCGAAATCGTCGCGGGGATCAAAAAGTACGGCATTCGCAACGCCGCGCAAACGACGGTCGCTCCGACCGGCACGATTGCGACCGTCGCCGGCGTCGAATCGTACGGCTGTGAGCCGGTTTTTGCGCTGGCGTACACGCGTCACGTCAACGACAACGGCAAGGATTTGCAACTCGATTATGTCAGTCCATCGTTCGAGCGCGCGTTGATCGACGCGAGTGTAGACGAATCGACGCGCCAAAAGATTTTCGAACGCGTGCGCGTGACCGGAACGTGTCAGGACGTCGATCTCGTGCCGGAGGAAATTCGCGATACGTTCGTCGTCGCAAGCGACATTATGCCGGAACAGCACGTCCGAATGCAAGCCGCGCTGCAAGCGTTCGTCGACAACTCGATGTCCAAGACGATCAACTTTCCCGCGACGGCGATGCCGGAGGATGTGGAAAAGGCGTACTTTCTCGCGTGGAAACTGGGTTGCAAAGGGATCACGGTGTACGTCGCCGGTTCGCGCGATCAAGTCGTCTTGGAAACGCGCGAGACATTGGCGAAGAAATCCGCGCCAAGCGAAACTCCCTCGGCGAAAAAACCGCGCCCGCGCGCAGTGCATGGTTCGACATACGAAATCGCGACGCCGCTCGGCAAGGCGTACGTCACCGTCAATCGCAACGGCGAGGATGAGCCATTCGAAGTTTTTTGCAATGTCGGCAAAGCCGGATCGGACACCGCGGCGGTGAGCGAAGCAATCGGCAGATTGATTTCGCTCGCGCTCCGGTTGCCCTCGCCATTGTCGCCGACGGAACGTTTGCAAGAAATCGTCGATCAGTTGGGCGGCATCGGCGGCGGACGCCCGATGGGATTTGGCGCGCGGCGCGTCCGTTCGTTGCCGGACGGAATCGCGCAAGCATTGGCGGAAGACCTGGGTCAGGTGCGCGTCGAACAAAAGGAAGCGGACGCGAAGCAAATTCCATTGTTCAAGGTCGGCGATTTGTGTCCCGAGTGCGGGCAGGCGTCGTTCGTCAACGAGGAAGGTTGCCGCAAGTGTTACGCGTGCGGGTATAGTGAGTGCTAAATCAGTGAGCTGTGAACGGTCAACAGTGAACAGTGGCGAGCGGCGAGTTTGTCGCTCGCTGTTTTTTGTGTACAATTGATGCGGAATGGAGAAAACGAAATGAGTAAATTACAAATGCTCTTAGAAAAATCGAATGTCGTGATCGCGGACGGCGCGATGGGAACAATGTTGCAAGCCGTCGGACTTGCAGGCGAGGCGCCCGCGTTGTGGAATGTAGAGCATCCCGAACGCGTGCGCGCGGTGCATCGCGCGTATTTGGAAGTGGGGACGCGGTTGCCCATCGCAAATACATTCACGGCAAGCCGATTCCATCTTTCTAAACACGGCGCGGCTGAACGCGTCGCCGAACTCAACCGCGCGGGCGTTGCATTGTTGCGCGATGAAGTCCAAGCCGCGGGTGTTGATGCGGTGATCGCTGCCGATATGGGACCCAGCGGCGAGTTGCTCGCGCCGTTGGGCGCGCTCGCGTTCGACGACGCGGTCGCGGGATTTGAAGAGCAAGCGCGCGCGCTGATTGACGGCGGCGTGGATGTGATCTGGATTGAAACGATGTCCGATCTGGAAGAAGTGCGCGCGATCATCGAAGGCGTGCGGCGCGTCTCCAAAGATATTCCGATTCTCGCTTCGATGACGTTTGACACGCGCGGGCGGACGATGATGGGCGTCAAGCCGGAAACGGCGGCGCGCTCGCTGCTGGAATGGGGCGCGGTCGCGATTGGCGGCAACTGCGGCAACGGTCCCGAAGAAATCCTCGCCGTGATTCAAAAGATGCGCGCGGTTGCGCCGAACGCGATTCTGATCGCAAAATCGAACGCGGGCAAGCCGGAGATGGTGGACGGCAAAACGATTTTTCCCGCGACGCCGGAGGTGATGGCGCAGAGCGCGCGTGCGTTGCGCGACGCGGGCGCGCGCATCATCGGCGGCTGCTGCGGCACGACGCCCGCGCACATTCGCGCGATGGCGGAGGCAGTGGGGCGGTAAACAGTGAACGGTGAACGGTGAACAGTGGGGATGGTGACTTGAGATTACGGCAAGTTAAAAGTTGAGATGGAAACCGCAAAACCGCCACGCATTTGACAACTTGATTTGTGTATGATAGAATCAAGTTGCTGGAATGAATCGGGGTGAACCAGTGCCGCAACGCGACATCGCATTCAAAGGGAACCAAGACAAGGCGAAGTTGAACCTGCGTTTGCATCGCGTTAGTTTTGATGAGGCAGAAACAGTCTTCGACGATCCGCACGGCTTTATCATCGGCGATGAAGCACATTCCGACGACGAAACGTGCGAGATCATCATCGGTTATTCCGGCAAGAATCGCTTGTTGTTCGTTTCGTTCACCGTGCGCGCTGAAATTATCCGAATCATCAGCGCGCGGCTAGCCGCCCCGAGGGAGATGGAAGAATATGAAGAAGGAATCCACAGTGATCTACCCTGAAGATGACCTGAAAGATCAATTGCGCCCGTACTACAAGGTGGATTATAGCAAAGCCAAGCCGAATCGTTTTGCAGGGCGCGTCAAGTTCACACACGGCGGCACGCGTGTGGGCGCGGGACGCAAGCGCGCGCCCGAGCCGATGGAACGGCACACGATCACGTTGTATCGGTCGCACGCCAAGCGGTTGCGTAAGTTGGATCGTAACTTGTCGCTGGCGATCCGCAAGTTGATTGAGCGGGCTACATAGAATGCGGAACTGAACGGTGAAAGAAACGCGGCTCTCAATTCCGAGAGCCGCGTTTTTGTTGGAGCGAATGAATTATTTCAGTTGGTTGATCAGTTGCTGAACCTGGTTGCGGTCGGGCGCGTTTGGCGCGAGTTTCAGGTACATCTGAAAATCAGAAACGGCTGGCGCGTTACGTCCCGTGCGCTGATACGTAATCGCGCGACCTAAAAAGGCGTTCGCATATTTCGGATCGATGCCAATCGCCTTGTCGAAATCTGCGAGCGCTTTGTCAAACTGGCTTTGGTCGCGATAAGCAACGCCGCGCCCGCTGTACGCGTCCGCGCTTTTGGGATCGAGCGCGATGGCTTTGTCGAACGCGGCGATGGCTTGATCGAGTTTGCCTGTTTTGTAAAGCGCCGCGCCGTGGTTGCTGTGCGCGAGCGCGAATTTGGGATCGAGTTCAATTGCCTTGTCGAAATCCGCGATGGCTCGATCAATGTTGCCGATGTCGTGATACGCTGCGCCGCGATCGTTGTGGACGCGCGCGTTTTTCGGATCGAGTTCAAGCGCCTTGGTGTAATCGGCAATCGCGCGATCAAACTCGCCGCGCCTGTAGTACGCCAGCCCGCGGCTGTAGTACGCGTTCACATTCTTCGCGTCGAGGTCAAGCGCCTTGGTGTAATCGGCGATGGCTAGATCGTAATTGCCCTTGTCGTAATACGCGCGCGCGCGGCTGTAGAACGCGTCGGCGTCTTTCGGCTCGAGGTCAATCGCCTTGCCGTAGTCGACGATGGCGGAGTCCAAGTTGCCTTTGTCGTAGTACGCGCGCGCGCGGCTGTAGTACGCGGTGGCATTTTTCGGATCGAGTTCAAGCGCTTTGGTGTAATCCGCGATAGCAAGATCGAATTTGCCTGCCTTGTAGTATGCGAGTCCGCGATTGTTGTAGGCGGCAGGATTTTTCGGATCGAGTTCCATCGCTTTGTTATAATCGACAGGGGTTGGCGCGGGAGTGGGTTGGGCAGTGTTCGCCGCACAGCCCAAATTGGTTAGTCCGAGGAGAAACAGAATCAGGAAAGAAAATATCTTTGCAGTCACGACGGAATTTTTCGCCAAAATTATTTCCCCTCTTGTCCGAAATATTTCTGAAACGACGCTTCCGATTTCTTAAAGCCCTCCTCGGTCAGATGAAGCGACGTGGTCTTGTTCCGTGGATCGTCGATCCACCCCTTTTGGAAAAGGCGATCCATCGTGTTCGAATCGAATCCGCGCCAAGCCCTCGCGCCGTGCCCCTTTTGGTACCCCGATGTGACGAGATAGAGGAGCGCGAGAGTCATTTCATCAACTTTGTCTTGATCGTAGTTCATTTGAGTGTATCCTGAGCGAACTATATCTCAACCGAAACACTTGGTGCGCCGCTTACGATCAATAGTAGATATTATGCCTCAATTCGTACCATCTCGCCACGTCGAATTGTATTTAGTATTACAACGACGTTTTGTATGAATACGACGTTTCGCGCTCAGTAGACGCCC
>DYJA01000076.1 GCA_020723345.1 Candidatus Aquidulcis sp.
CGCCCGTCGCAGCGCGAGCCAGCGGCTCGCGCAACCGTCCATTTTCAGGAGAGCGTTCGGATGAACATGTGGCACGGGCGGCTCGCCCGTCGCAGCGCGAGCCAGCGGCTCGCGCAACCGTCCATTTTCAGGAGAGTTTCTGGGTAATTGTTCATGAACTTGCGTTCACCAGCGTTCCGATGAAAATGTTGCACGGGCGGCTCGCCCGTCGCAGAGCGAGCCAGCGGCTCGCGCAACAGTCCATTTTCAGGAGAGCGGAGCGAGAAATCTCCGCCTGCGACCAAGAGATTTCTCGTCGGCATCCTTCGGCTCCGCGACAAAAACCGTCGCTCCGCTCAGGACGCCTCCTACCCAGAAACTTGGCCCGTCGTAAACGACAGGGCTGAGCAGTTCAAGGGCGCTTAAGCGTCCTTCGGCTACTCAGCCCGAAGATTGATCTTCGGGCGTTGGGCACGACAAGTTTCTCGGCTTGAACATACCGCGCGGCGGTATGTCCTCTCGCAATGACAGACGGAGCAGCCACGTTTTTTCTTCGTGTCCTTCGTGGGCGATAAATTTATTCCCTCGTCAAAAACCGCCGCGCGGTTTCCGCGAGCAGCGCCGCGCCGGTCGGTAGCACATTCTCGTCAATATCGAAAATCGGATTGTGGTGCGGACGATTGACGTCGTCTTTTTTCGCGCCGAGATTCATGAACACACCGGGCTTGGCGCGCGCCATGAAACTAAAGTCTTCCGCGCCCATTTGCAATTCCGCCTCTTTCACGTGCGCCGCGCCGACAAGATTGACTGCCGCCGCGCGCGCCAACTCCGCCATTTGCGGATCGTTTACCGTCGCGGGATAGCCATCGATCAACTTCCACTTGTAATCGCCGCCCCACGCGCGCGCGAGCGCAAATGCTTTTTGCAGTTCGGCGTGCAGCAGCGCGCGTACGTTCTCGTCGAAACTGCGGATCGTGCCGCTGAGATGCGCCACTTCGGGGATGATGTTCGTCGCGGTGCCGGCGTTGATCGTGCAAACCGAGATCAAACCTTGCTTCGTCGGATCCATCCGCCGCGCGACGATGCCGTAGATCGCGTTGACGACTTGCGCGGTGAGCCAGATCGGATCGAGCGATTGATGCGGATACGCGCCGTGTCCGCCGCGCCCGATGATGTCGGCTTCGAACGTGTCGACGGCCGC
This sequence comes from Candidatus Aquidulcis sp., assembly GCA_020723345.1. Classification (GTDB taxonomy): domain Bacteria; phylum Chloroflexota; class Anaerolineae; order UBA4142; family UBA4142; genus VGOB01. The sequence goes on from DYJA01000076.1 coordinate 1,181, forward strand.
CATGAACGCGCCCGCGCGCACCGCGACTTGGCCGCTCGCGGTGAGACTGGAGACGTGCAAACCCGCGACCGCGTCCACATCGTCGAGCGCGCCTTCTTCCACCATCAAGCGTCCGCCGCTTTTGCCGTCCGCGCCGCAATTTTCTTCCGCGGGTTGAAACAACAATTTCACCGACCCGCGCAATTTGCCCTGCTGGAAATCCTCGTTGAGGAGCATCGCCGCGCCGAGCAGCCCCGCGACGTGCGCGTCGTGTCCGCATGCGTGCATCACGCCGGGGTTTTGCGATTTGTACGGCGCGTCGTTCGCTTCGACGATTGGCAGGGCGTCCATATCCGCGCGCAGCGCGATGCGCGGCGCGCCTTCGCCGAGGTACGCGACGACGCCGGTGCGCGCGATGCCGGTTTGGCATTCGATGCCCAGGTCGCGCAGCGTCGCGACGACGCGTTGCGCGGTGCGGACTTCTTGGAAAAATAACTCAGGGTGCGCGTGCAAATCGCGGCGAATGGCGATCAACTTGTCTTTCAACGCGAGCGCACGGTCGAGGTAGGTCATTAGAAACTCCAATGTTTCGAGATTGTTTCCAATAGACTTTCGGAAACGATTTTGGACACTGATCAACACAGATGAACACAGATCGGAAAACCCAAAGTCAGTAGTTCACATTGGGGACGGGTTTCGTAGAGAGCGCGGCATTTGTCAAATTGTGGTTGTTGGATAAACACGCCGGCATAATGCCAACCACTCCATCAAACGAACGTGATGCGACAAATGCTTCGCCCCTACTGGATTTGCTTACGCGCGCGGCGTCTGATTACCCAACTCCCGAAGATCCAAAAACAGCGCGCGCGCGGAAACCTTTTGCGGATCCGGCAGCAGCCAATGCGCTTGCAGGTTGGGCAGACCGCGGCGAATCGACAAGTAGGTCAGTTTGGCGCCCGCGCGCGTTGCCAAATGGATCAAAGATTGGACGAGCGCGCCGTCCACCGCGACGGTAGAGTACGCCTGTACCTTGAACCGATCGGGCAGCGTGATCCGTTTCCAATTCTTCTCGCGAATTTCTTTTTGCGGATGAGTTGCCAGCCAACTCTGCGGATCGAAAATTTCCAGATCGAAATTGGGCGCGGTATTCAACGTGGCGCGCACGATCATCAAGTCGCGGCGACCTTGCAGTCGCGCCAGCAGCCACAAAAAGACGACATCGCGCGGTTCGAACGAAAATACCGTCTCGACGTCGCGAAATGCCCCTTTGGCTTTGGCAATCTTGAATTGAATTGCCGCCGACCCGATCCAATTCATCGTCGTCTTTTCGCCGATGATCGACAGACCCTCGCGCAGCCATTTCATCACCCGGTTGCCCGCGCGGACATTCGCGATCGTCCCAAAACCGAACCACCCAAGAATCGCCAAGGCGAGCACGATCAAAATATTCGTAAACCAATCTCCGGTGCCTGCCATTCAAATTCCTTTCGTCGGTATCTCACCCTTGCGAAGGTTCAAACCGTTTCTCGATTTGAAATACGTCATCATGCGCTAAAAGCCGCCGCGCTTGCGAGTGTCTTCCAAACCTTCGCAAGGGTGGCTGACTGTCTACTGGCGACTGTCCACTTTCGACTGCAATTTCAACGCCGGCACCACGTCCAATTCCCAACCGCTTCGCTCGCCGCGCTCGAAATGCCGCCACGCCGCCGCCGCGATCATCGCGCCGTTATCGACGCACAACTTGATCGGCGGAATCGAAACCGGCGCCTGTGAACGCGCCAGCATCATCTTCCGCAAGTGCGCGTTCGCCGAGACGCCGCCTGCGAGTACGATTTGCCGCGCGCGAAATTCTTCCGCCGCCTGCCGCGTCTTGTCCACCAGCACATCCGCGACTGCCGTCTGAAAACTCGCGGCGATGTCCGCGACCGGCACGCGCTTTTTCCCCTCGAAACTCTGGACGAGGTGCAGCACCGCCGTCTTCAAGCCGCTGAACGAAAAATCGTACGTGCCGCGCAGCCACGCGCGCGGCAGTTTGAACGCGGTCGGGCTGCCTTGCTCCGCGGCTTTTTGAATCGCGGGTCCGCCGGGATAACTCAAGCCGAGCAAGCGCGCGACTTTGTCGAACGCCTCGCCTGCCGCGTCGTCCAGCGTGTGTCCAAGCAATTCATAGTCGCCGTGTCCGCGCATCAAAACGATTTCGGAGTGACCACCGGAGACGATGAGCGCGATCAAGGGAAATTGTTCTTCCGTCGCGGGAATGCCGACTGTCGCGCCGGCGGCTTCAAGCCAAGTCGCGTAAAGATGCCCTTCGAGATGATTGACGCCGATCAGCGGCAGATCGCGCGCGAACGTAATCGCCTTCGCCGCGTTCACGCCGACGAGGAGCGAGCCAGCCAGCCCGGGTCCGTACGTCACCGCAATCGCGTCGAGATCGTCGAACGCGATCTTCGCTTCGCGCATCGCTTCGTCGATCACCGGCACGATTTTCAACACGTGCTCGCGCGACGCGATTTCGGGAAAGACGCCGCCGTACTGCGCGTGCAGCACAACCTGGGACGCGACGACGCTGGATAAAATTTTGCAGCCGTCTTGCACCACGGCGGCTGCGGTTTCGTCGCAGGATGTTTCTATGCCGAGAATGAGTGCCATTAGATTCCCAAAACGGAACACGGAACACGCATCACGTGAGCCGTGTTGCGTGATGCGTGTTCCGTGTCACTGCGGTATCGTCGCGATGTACGCTTTACCTTCGCTGACGAAAAAGAATCGCTTGTTCGCTTCGTCCACCGCCAAAACTTGGAGCGCTTTGAACGCGTCGCGATCCTGACCGCGCGGTTTGAACTGCCGCGTAAATCGCCCGGTCGTCTTGTCGAATTGCACGATGCGTTGATTTCCCGCGTCGGCGATGTACAAATTGCTAATTTTTTCCGACGTGACAATCGCGCTCGGTTTGGAAATCGGCGCGTCGAGTCCGGCGAGCGTAATATCGCTCGGACGACCCTGGTTAAAGCGCGATACCGATCCGTCGCTGCGAATGACCCACACATCGCCATCAATCGCAAGATCGACGGCGGTCGACAAGTCGGGCGGCGTGACGCCGGGCGCAAAGTACGTGACGGAAGACGACCACACGCCTTCGCTGCTGGGCGAAACATATTTCAAAATCTGATTGCGCGGCGCGTCGACCAGATACAAATTGTTCGCGTAAATTTCCGCCAGCGTCGCGCGCGACCACGCCGCGGGATCGTTCACCACGCGCGCCGACCACGCCGCGCGCGCCGGATCGTACTGATAGTACGCGCCGGTGCGATCCAACGCGACGAGCCGTCCCGCGTCCAGCCACAGCAAATCGAAAATGTCGCCGACGGTGCGCGTCTCGACCTTGTCGCCGAATTTCAGAATGATGCCGTCGCCCGGCGTGGGCGTCGCGTTCGATCCGACGTCGTTGATCGCAAACCGGTAGACACGCTGCAAGCCGCGATCCAGAATAAACAAATCGGGCCACCGCGCGACGACGCGCGTCACTTTGGATTTGGGATCGGTGAAGGTCGCAAACGTGGGCAGCGCAAAGATCACCGAGACGCCGCTCAGCGCGTCGAGCGAATCTTGCGCGGCAAAGTACGCGTTGCTCACGCGCGGGTCTTGCGGGTTCAACGCGCGCGCTTGCTCGGCAAGATTCAACGCTTTTTGCGCTTCGCCGCGCGCGGCGGTCCGGTCGCTGCGTTCCAACCGTTTGGCTTCTTCGAGCGATTTGCTCGAATCGTTAACAAGTTGCGTCACTTTGCGTTCGAGCGCGGCGCGCTGATCGGTACGAAAAATGCCCCACGCCATGATGCCTGCGATGATCAGCAAGATCGGCAGCGCGAGCGCGGCGAGTTTCCACGCCGTCTGCAGCGTCGGCGACGGTTTGCGCGCGGACTGATCTTCTCTCGGTTCGCCGGGCGTGATCGAGCGCAACAAAAAGACCAGCACGCGCGCCGCGCCGCGCACGACCGCGCCAATCGCGCGATCCGCCGCGTTGCCGATTCCCGTCCAATTGATCCGCCCGGTGAGTCCGGCGAGTCCGCCCATCACTCCCGCGCCCGCGCGCAAAAACCCGGACTGAATTTTCTGTCGACGCTCCCGCGCTTGTTCTTCTTGCAGTCGCTTGCGTTCGCGCTCGCGCTCCTCGCGAATCCGTTCCAGCGCGAGTTCTTCTTCCGACGGCTGCGGCGCCGCAATCGGAATGGCAGGTTCCATTTCGACAACTGGCGATTCGATTGCGCTTTTGGTTTGGGGAAACGCAAGCGGAATTTCTTCCGACGGCACAGGTGTTGGCGCGACGGATTCGCCCATCGCGCGCAGAACGATCACCGACAAATCGGCGGCGCCCGCGATATCTTCCAAGCCCGCGACGATTTCGTCCGGGTGACGGTTCGCGAGCGTATCGAGCATTTCTTCGTCAGTCAACAAATGCGCGAGCGCGCGCGTCGCAAACACGACGACATCGCCCGGATACAGCGAAAAGTGAAACACGTCCGGCGTGTAATTGCGCCGCATACCCATCGGCACTTCGCCGGGCGTCACAAAATTGCGCGTGCCGAGCCACTCACTGACGGCGGCTTCATCCGCGTTGAACCAGGGCGATTCGGCAGGATAACGCGTCAACGCGTTGCCGCGCGCGAGACACGTCAACCCAGGTCCGCCTTGCGCGACAAATAATTCGTCCTCGCGCAAAACCGCCGCCGTCATTCCGGCGATGCGGCGCGCTTCGGGCGCGGCGTTCGCGTTCGCGTTGTAAAAGAAATCGTTCGCCGCGCGAACCGCCTGCACCAAACCGAGCGCGATGCTGCCGCGGCTCGCCGCGTACTCGCGCCGCGCCGTTTCGATCAATTCGCGCGCCAGCGCGTCGCGTCCTTCCGGCTCGCCCGCGACTTCGACGACGATGTACAAGTTGCCGCGTTCGACGGCGCCGTCAAACAGCGACGCGGCATCGAAGCAAGCCAGATTGTCCGGCGCTTCTTGCCACGCGCCATCGACGATGCTCAATTGGGCGACGACGATTTCCGACTTCACGCCGCGTATTATACATCGTGCCGCGTCGTTTGTAAATTTGACAGTAGACGCGTATCGAGTTCCGCGTTATAATGCGGAAGGGAAGAGAGGGGTGAAGAAGGAATAAGAAGGCAGAGAAGACATGGGAATACTCTACCTTGTCGCGACTCCAATTGGAAATTTAGAAGACATTACGCTGCGCGCGCTGCGCGTTTTGAAAGAGGCAGTTTTGATCGCGGCGGAAGACACGCGCACCGCGCGCAAACTGCTGACGCATTTCGGAATTGCGACGCCGGTCACGGCGTACTTTGCGCGCGGAATCGGGCGCGGCAATCCCGCCGCGACGCCGAAAGTTGACGCGATCCTCGGCGCGCTCGAACGCGGCGACGTCGCGGTGATTTCCGAAGCCGGGATGCCCGGCTTGTCCGATCCCGGCTACGAACTCGTGCGTGCCGCGCTTGCGCGCGATTTTCGCGTCGTCCCGATTCCGGGCGCGAACGCGCTGACCGCCGCGCTCGTCGCGTCCGGCTTGCCGACCGATCAATTCGTCTATCTCGGTTTTCTGCCGCGCCAAAAAAGCGCGCGCCGCAAATTTCTACAGTCCGTCGCCGACGAACCGCGCACGCTGATCGCCTACGAAGCGCCGCACCGCGTTTGCGATAGTTTGGACGACATCGCGGAGACGCTGGGCGACCGCGCGATTTGTGTCGCGCGCGAACTGACGAAGATGCACGAGGAATTTTTTCGCGGCAGCGTGAACGCGGCGCGCGAACATTTCGCCGCGCGCGCGCCGCGCGGGGAGTTTACGGTTGTCATCGCGGGAGCGACCGCGCCAAGCAGTGAACAGTCAACAGTGAACGGTGAACAGTGGGACGACGCGCGCGTGATCGCGGCGGTGCGCGAGTTGATGGCGGCGGGCGTCGCGCGGACCGGCGCGGCAAAGCGCGTCGCGCGCGAGTCCGGGCGCGCGCGGCGCGAGGTGTACAAATTGGCAATGGCAGATGGCGAATAGCGAATGGCAAATGACGATTGCTCTTATCGGGAGAGCGTGATATACTTCGACAAGAACAGAAGAGTGGCTGCGGATGCTCGCCAACCGCATGGGGGAGTATAGAATATGAACGACGATCTTATCGTTCCCATTTATGTTGATACCAATGTTCTTCTCGACCTTCTAGCATCAATAGAAGGTGGGTTCACAGTTGTCGAGAAGGTCACAACACGTACCGCCACAACTTCGAATTCAGATAAATCACTCTCCCTACAAAGCGGCACTGAGTTTGGAATCCCAAACGTATTGAGCCTCTTGAAGATTAACCTCGGCGGTTCATTATCTTCCAAGACGGGCGAAGAAATGGGCAAACAAACAGAATCTGAGCGGTATCATACCTACGGATCACTGCTCCACCGTCTAAGATCGCACCTCGACAACGAAAAAATAACTAGACGCCTGAAAGATCAGGAATCTTGGGATGCTATTCAGTCTTCCGAGTTTATAGAGGTTCGAGGAATATTTCATCCTAACCCATTAGCAGATGCTTTACAAATCATTGATCGCTTAATGGGGCTGATTCATTTGTTTGCGGGTACTCAAGGTAATCTGCCAGCAGATAAGAAAAAATCGAATCTTGATCAGAAGGAAATAGGGAACTTCAGTAAATTCGTCAAGGGAATCATCGCCGATCTGGAAAAAGAAAACATTCGCACATTTGTCGTCGATCTGATAGCCCCTCCAATGCACAAAGCGGTTCTGTCGTTATTTGTTGAATATTTGCGCGATCCGACAATGACCGAGATTGCACACAAGGAATACTGTGTTCTGGGTAAGGTTGTTCGCAAGATTAGCGAATCGGAAGAAGACGCCATAGACTTGTTGCGTGGTACTGGGCTAGGCGGGATCGGAAAACAAGCAATTGAGCAAATGGCTACTGCACTTCAAATACAAGGCATGAACCTGCCCAAAATAGAAACCGCGATTAAAGGTCCCGCGTTGGAGATCGTACCTATTGCCATCTTTGTTTAGTTTCATGGTTTACCACTGTGCAATCCTCAACCCAATCACCCAATCACCTGTTTGTCGCCGGAATCTGGATGCTCGTCCTCGCTGCGCCCTTGCTTTTGTGCGGCTTGGGTTCGGGTGTGTCGTACATTATCGCGCCGTTCCTCATCAAAAATCGCGACAGCGCGATCCAGACGAATATTTTTCTCGGATCGTTTGCCGCGATTGGAATTGCGTTCGGCGCGGCGTGGGTGTGGCAAGGTATCAGTACTCTGCGCGGACGCGCGACCAGCCCTGCCGCGCGCATATTTCCACGCGCGATCATTTTGGTCGCCGCGTTTCTGCTTGCCCTCGCGCTTGGCGTGGGCGCGCTGGCGGTCAAACCCGCCGCCGCGTTTGTTTTCCCGCCGATTCATTTTCTCGCCGCCGCGCTGCCGCCGCTTACGCTGCTCGCGTTTGCCGCGCGAAACTTGGGCGCAACTTCGGGCTTGCGCGCGCTGATCGGCTCATTGAGTTGGGGCGCGCTCGGCAGCACATTTCTCGCGCTGTCACTAGAAGTCGTGATCGGTGTTATTATAGTTATCGGTATTGGTGTCGCACTCGCGCTGACGCCGGAGGGCGCGGCGCAGATCGAGCGACTCGGCGCCGAGTTGAAATCGCTGCAAATGCTGGACGATCAGACCGTCGTCCGGCGATTGATTTCCAATCCCGGCGTCGTCGCGGCGGCAGGAGTGTACTTTGTCGGGATCGTTCCGTTTATCGAAGAAGCGTCCAAAACATTCATCGTCGCGTTCGCCGATCCGCAACGCACAACCGCACGCGACGCGCTGTTGTGGGGCATCGCGGCGGGCGCGGGATTCGCCCTCGTCGAAAGCGCGCTGAATACCAGCGCTGCGCTCGACATTTGGGCGATCGCAATGTTCGTGCGCGTCGGCGCGACGGTGATGCACGTCGCGAATGGCGCGACGATGGCGCGCGGTTGGTATGCCGCGCGCGTGGAAAGGAGGTGGCGAAAACTTTTTCTCGCGTATGTAGTAAGTGTGTTCCTGCACGCCGTATGGAACGCGTTGGCAATCGGACAAGCCATCGGCGCGGTGTTCTTGATGAACGGCGCGCGCGCGCCGTTCGAAATCGCCTCGCCGCTGCTCTGGCTTGCCCTGGCATCCATGCTGGGCTTGATTGTCCTCACGTTCGGCGGCGCGGGATGGATCGCGTATTCGGTGCGAACAGTACGCGAACCATCATTGCAGAAAATCTGAAATTGCTTGTAGTGAGCCACGCAGCGAAGCGGAGTAGCGTCCGCTACCTGCGGCACTCCGCCAAGTTCGCTCCGTGCCGCACTACAAACGACGGGAAGGAGACAGACCAGCGTGATTCAAATTGTCACGGATTCGTCAGCGCATCTGCCGATGGACGAACGGCAAAAGCACAACATCGCCGTGATTCCGTTGAAAGCCCTTTTCGGGACGACGACGTATCGCGACGAAGTTGATCTGACGAATGAACAGTTTTACAAGATGCTGCCCCATGCCAAAGAGCATCCCACAACCTCTCAGCCCTCGGCGGGCGAGTTCGAGGAAATGTACAAACCGTTCCTCGACGCGGGCAAGGAGATCGTCTCGCTGCACCTGCCGAGCAAGTTGAGCGGGACGTACGCGTCCGCGTGCGCGGCAAAATCCGAATTGGAAACTCAATTCAAAAAGGCATTGCCGCTCTCGATTGTGGACACGCCCTGGCTTTCGATGGCGTTGGGGCTTTTGGTGATCGCCGCCGCGCAAGCGGCAGAGGCGGGTCAGTCGCGCGAACAAGTCGTCGCGACGATCAACGCGCTTATTCCGAAACTGAACCTCATCTTCGTTCTCGACACGCTCGAGTATCTGCGACGCGGTGGACGCATCGGCGGCGCGCGTGCGATGGTCGGCACGCTGTTGAACGTCAAACCGATGTTGGAGATCAAAGGTGGGCAAGTCGAACCGCTCGAACAGCCGCGTTCGCGCGCGAAAGCGTTAGCGCGGTTGATGGAGGTTCTGGAAGAGCGCTCCGGTCACCGACCATTGCACGTTTCGGTTTTGCATGCGGACGCGCGCAAGGATGCTGATGAAATTGCCAAGCAAGTGCGCGCCCAGTACGATTGCAAAGAATTCTACATGACCGAAATCGGTTCTGTGATCGGAGTCCACACTGGACCGCTAGCCCTGGGCTTGGCGTTCTACACGGATTAGCAGTCGCAAGTCATCGTCAGCCGCGATGCTTTGCGAGTGCCAAGCGGTGGCAGACGATGACAAGCGCGGATGGCGTATGGCATATAGCGGATCGTTCAGCCCGCTATGTGCTATACGCCATTCGCTATACGCGTGTTGAGGCGCGTAACCCTCAGCGCGGCGCGGTGTTGTTACGATTGAGCAACCGCGCCCGCGCCCGTTCGGAGATTAGGTTGGCGGAAACCGAAGACACCCTGGTGCGGCGCGCGCGGCGCGACGCGGCGGCGTTCGGCGCATTGTACGAACGCTACGTGGATCGCATCTACAATTACATTTTTTATCGCGTCGGCGATTCGGCGGAAGCGGAAGATTTGACCGCGCGCGTTTTTTATCGCGCGCTCGGGCACATCCACGAGTATCAAACGCGCGGCGCGCCGTTTGCCGCGTGGCTGTATCGCATCGCGCACAATCTCGTCGCGAACTGGTACCGCGATCGCAGCCGCCGCAAGAATATTCGGCTGGACGACATCGCGCTGCTTGCCGAGCGCGGCGATGGACCGCATCAGCGCGCGGAGCAAAACGAAGAGGCGCAAACGCTCCTGCGCGCGATTCGCAAATTACCGGCGGAACGACAGCAATTATTGATCTTGAAGTTCGGCGAGGAATTGTCCAACGAAGAGATCGCGCGGCTGATGGGGCGCACCGAAGGCGCGATCAAGTCGCTGTACCATCGGACGCTCGTGATGCTGCGCAATGAACTGCAAGAGAATTTCTGATTTTCGATTTTTGTTTTCCGAGCGCAAATCGGCAATCGAAAATCGAAAATTGAGAAAGAGGTGACGCTGTGTCCAAAATCAAAATCCTAACCGACTCGACGTGTGATTTGCCCGCGAATTATTTTCGCGAGTACGCAATCGGCGTCGTGCCGATCAATATTCAATTCGGCAACGAGACGTTCGAAGAAGGCATCTCGATTGACCAAACGACATTCTACAAAAAAGTCGATTCATTGGGGATCATTCCCAAAACGTCGCAGCCATCGCCCGCGCAATTCGTCGCCGCGTATCGCCAGATCGCGCAGCAAGGGTACGACACGATCTTGTCGCTGCACGTCACCGGCAAATTGAGCGGCACGATGAACTCGGCGACGCTTGCCGCGCAAGAGATCGCGGACGAGATCCGCGTCGTGCCGTTCGACAGTCTCGCCGGTTCTGCCGCGCTCGGCTTTATGTGCGTCGACGCGGCGCAAATGGCGCGCGCCGGCAAGAGCGTCGAGGAAATTGTCGCGCGGTTGACCGAGGCGCGTTCCAAATTGTCGCTCTGCCTGACGCTGGCGACGCTCAAGTACGCGCAGATGAGCGGACGCGTTGGCAACTTGCAAGGATTTCTCGCGTCGCTGTTGAACGTCAAACCGATCATCACGCTCAACGACGGATTGCTTGCGCCCAGCGGCAAAGTGCGCTCGCGCCAAGCCGCGCTCGAGCAACTCTTCGAAATTTCCAAACAAGCCGCCGGAGATCGCCCGGTCAAGTTCGCGGTGGTTCACGGCGAAGTGCGTGAAGAAGCGGAGAAACTCTTGGCGCGCGCGCAAACAGAGATGAACTGCGTGGACGCGTTTGTGGATGACATTGCGATTTCGCTCGCCGTCCAGTTTGGTCCGGGGGTCATCGGCATGGTGGTCTACCCCGCGACGTAATGGCGCATCCTTGCGAAGGTTTGAGGAAAATCACCACTTGGCGAGAGGAAACCTTCGTAAGGGTTGCTTTGAAGGGAGAAAATCGAATGAACGTGGATCGAAATATGCAACGGCTTGCCACACCGGCAAGCCAACTCAACCTGCGCGAGGATTCAGCCGATTGGCGCGATTTTGCCGCGCGGCTCGGACGCGCGCTCAAGCCGGTCGTGCCCGCGCCGGAGTTTCGCGCGCGCTTGCGCGATGGCTTGCGGATGGCGGCGTACCATCGCGAGATGCGCGAGTTGATCGTGCGCGAACGGACCGGCGCGCCGTGGGGCTTGCTCGTCGGCGCGGCGGCGTTGGGTTCCGCGGCGGGACTCATCGCGATTCTGCTGCGCGCGCGGCAAGGCGCGCGTCCGGCGGAGCAAGTTGTGGCGCGGGAGTGAAAAAAACTTCCGAAGTTTTTTGAAAACTTCGGAAGTCTTTTTTTCACGGCAGCCGATTAAACCACAACAGCGACAGCGTCCCCGCGATCAGCAGCAGAATAACCGCTGCGCCAGTAAACCCCGCCGTCAGTTCCGTGCGCTCGGCTTTCATCACGAGCCGCGTGCTCAAAGTCTCGTAAACGTTTTTCAACGCCTCTTCCGTGTCCGCCTTGAAATAGCGTCCGTCTGTTCGATCTGCAATCGACTTGAGCACCGCTTCGTCGAGCCGCACGCGCACGTTGCGCCCACCCGCATTCAGCACGACGCCTTCGGGACTGCCCACGCCGACCGTGAACACGCGCACGCCGCGATCTTCCGCCTGCTGAATAATTTCTTGCGGGCGCGGTCCCACGTTACTCTCTCCGTCGCTCAACAAAATGACGACGGCGGGCGCATACTCGCCGCGCGGCACGGGCGTGTACGCCGGCGTCGGCGTTGGCAGAGTGAATTGCCCTCCCCGAGATCCATAGTCGTAGCCGGGCGCAACCGGCGGCGGTTGTTGTTGCGGCGTTTCAAAAATCGCGTCGAGCGATGTCAAAATGCCGCGCCCAATCGCGGTACCGCGCTGCGGCTGCAGACGATTGATCGCGCCGAGAGCCGCTTCGCGATCCGTCGTCGGCGCTTGGACGACCGCCGCGTTATCGCTGAACGCGACGACGCCGATGCGTACATTCGGCGGCTGTTTGGCGACGAACGCGCGCGCGGCGATCTTGGCGGCTTCCATTCGATTTGGTTTCATATCTTCCGCGCGCATACTTCCCGAAACGTCGAAGGTCAGGATCACCGTGCCTTGCTGCGACGGCAGCGTCATCGTCGCGCTCGGGCGCGCGAGCGCGACGATCATCACGGTCAAACCGAGCAGAAAAATAATCGGCGGAATGTGCCGCCGCCAACCGGGTCCGCGTCCAAGCGCTTCTTTGACGAGCGAAAGACTCGCGTACCGCAACGCATATTTTGCGCGCCGCCGCTGCGCGAGGATGTACGCCGCGATGAGCCCCGGGATCAGCAGCAGCAGCCAGAGCATTTGAACCCACTGGAATTCCATATCAACCCCAAGCAGTATTCAGTATTCAGTATTCAGTAGAAGGGTCAACTGAAAACTGAATACTGAACACTGTTCACTTCACTGGTCTTCGCGTTCGTTGCTTCCGCGCGGTCGCAAAGCGCACAATCGTTTTGACCAAATCGTCTTCCGTCGAGAGCGGCAAGATTTCCACGCCCGCGCGATGCAGCGCGACGCCGATTTCGTACTCGCGTCGTTGCGCGGCGTGGACGAAGCGTTCGCGGAATTGCTTGTCGTGCGTGTCGATGAACAACTGCTCGCCCGTTTCCGCGTCCTCAAAGATCGCTGCGCCGATGTCGGGCAGTTCGATTTCGCGCGGATCGTACAGTCGAATCGCGAGAACTTCGTGGCGTTGCGCGAGAATGTCGAGCGGCTTGTCCCAGCCCGGCGCGCTGATGAAATCGGAGACGATGAAAACGAGCGAGCGGCGTTTGATCGACCGGAGCGCGGCTTCGAGCAGCGTCGTCAAATTTGTCGGCGGCGCGCGTTTCAGTTTCGGTTGATTGACCAAATCGTCGATGAGCCGCAAAACCTGTAGGCGCCCGCCTTTTGCCGGAATCACGCGCTCGACTTTGCCGCTGTAAAAAATCGCGCCGACGCGATTGCCGTGCCGCGTCAGCAAGCGCGCGAGCACCGAGACGAAATCGATCAGCATGTTGCGCTTGAGCGCGTGCGTCGTGCCAAAATCGACCGACGGACTGATGTCGAGCAGAAACCACGCGGTCACTTCGCGGTCTTCGGCGTACTGTCGGACGTACGGCGTGACCATACGCGCGGTGACGTTCCAATCGATGTACCGCACGTCGTCGGTGAACTGGTACTCGCGAATGTCCGCGAGATCAAGACCGAAACCCAGAAAGAGCGTGCGATAGTCGCCTTGCAAAAAACCATCGAGGCGGCGAATCACCGTCCAGTCGAGTCGCTGCAAAATTTTTTCGGGCGAAATGGTGCGCGGCGCGGTCGTTTCAGTTGCCATATCCAACTTTCTCTTTGCCACAGAACCACACCGAATCACACGGAAGAATTTCTGTGTGTTTCTGTGTGATTCTGTGACGATCAATTCGCCGCGACGTTAATATCGAGATGCGTTTTGAGCGGCTGCGCCGGCAGCGGAATCCGTTCGAGGATTTTCTTCAAGACCGTGTCGCTCGAAATGCCGTCCGACATCGCTTCAAACGACAGGACGAGGCGGTGCCGCATCACGTCGAGCGCCATATCCACGACATCTTGCGGCACGACGTACACGCGTCCGCGCACGAACGCGAGCGCGCGCGCGGTGATGATCAAATTGATCGACGCGCGCGGACTCGTGCCGTACATGATGTACTTGGCGATGTCAGGCACGCCGAATCTGTCCGGCTCGCGCGTCGCGCTCGCCAGACGCACTGCGTATTCGATCAGCGCCGGATCGACGTACACTTTTTCCACATCGCGCCGCAGATCGATCAGCTGCTGCGTGGTGACGACCGGATTGACCGGCGCAAATTGCCCGGCGACGCGCTCGACGATGACGAACTCTTCCTGCTCGCTCGGATAATCCACGAGCACTTTCATCATAAAGCGATCCACTTGCGCTTCGGGCAGCGGGTACGTCCCCTCGGTTTCAATCGGGTTTTGCGTCGCCATCACGAGAAACGGTTCCGGCACCTTGAACGTCTCGCCGCCGATGGTGACCTGGCGTTCCTGCATCACTTCGAGGAGCGCGCTCTGCACTTTGGCGGGCGCGCGGTTGATTTCGTCCGCCAGCAGCAAATTCGTAAACACGGGACCGAGCGAGGTGGAAAATTCGCCGGTCTTTTGATTATAAATGCGCGTGCCGACGAGATCCGCCGGCACGAGGTCGGGCGTGAATTGGACGCGCTTGAAACTTCCGTGAACGGCTTCGGCGAGCGTCTTGATCGTCAGCGTTTTCGCCAGCCCCGGCACACCTTCGACGAGCAAATGCCCTTGCGACAAAATCGCGACGAGGACGCGTTCCAGCAAATGATCCTGCCCGACGATCACTTTCTTGACTTGGTACAGCACCTGTTCCATCAACGGCGCGTCTTCGGGCTTTGTGATTTTTATTTCGTCCGTCATCTTTCCTCCAAAGGATGAAGGCGGAAGGATGAAGGATGAAAGAATTCTGCCTTCATCCTTCTGCCTTTGATTTAGTATTCCGGCGATCCCATCGCCCCCGCGGCGGTTTCAATTGGGACGGCAAACCCAATGCCGATGAAAACTTCTTGTTCGCCCGGATTCAGCAATGCGGTGACGACGCCGACCACTTCGCCGTAGCGATTGAGGAGCGGTCCGCCGGAATTGCCGGGATTGACCGCCGCGTCGAATTGGATCAGGTTCGTCAGCGTCGCGCCGGTCTTGGGCGATTTGAAATTGCGCCGCAGTCCGGAGATCACGCCCGCCGTCAATGAATTGGTAATCCCAAACGGATTGCCGACGACAATCGCATCGTCGCCGACGCTCAGCGCGCCGGAACTGCCGAGGACGGCCGGCATCAGATTGTCCGGCAAAATTTTTGCGCGCAAGACGACGAGATCTTTTTCGGTATCTTTGGCGACGACCACCGCGTCCGATTCGGTGCCATCGTAAAACGTGACTCCAATCGCCGTGGCTTTTTCGACAATGTGCCAACTGGAAAGAATATCGCCCATGTCGGAAACCACGGTGCCGGTGCCGGTGGAAACTTTTTTCGGATCATTGGCAACCCGGGCTTCGACACGGACGAGCGAGGGCGCGATGAATTCGTAGACTTGGGAGGCAATCGAAGGGGGAGGCGTCGCGGAGGCGAGCGCGCGCGCGACGGCGGCGTTGATGTCGCGCTGCGTCAGGCGCTGCGGCGGCGGTTTCGTCGCGTCGTACGCGAATGTCGCGGCAAGCGCGATCACGATACCCAACACGACGAGAAGCACGGTCCGCGAACGATCGTACAGACGACGCGCGCGCTGACGCAAAACTTGGAATCGGGAAGGAGGTTTTTCGACCGGTTTAGGCGGAACCGGCGGAACCGGTTGATATGTACTCTGCCGCACGACTTACCACGCTTTTCTAGGGGTGGTTGGAAATCCCGTATAAAGGGTAATACGCATAAAGCGAGAGTAAAGTTTCGCGGCTTGATTGTCTCCGATTCAGCGTCGGTTGTCAATAGCCCTGACTAGTTTCTTATCTTTTTCTTACGGCGCACAGCAGGGAATTTTTTCGTTCTATTTTGCCGGTGTATCGAGAACAATTCCTGCTTTGGTACAACCTTCACGATTCGATTATTCGTTCGAGATTCGTTGACACCTACGCGCCCCGCTCGCGCAAACGATCCACAAGCGTGCCGTAAAAATACGTGCGCGGCTGAAACCGCGCAAAGCGCGCGATGTTCTTGCTCGCCTGCACCAACACCTCGTCGCCGTGTTTCAGTTCCACATCGATCTGACCATCCACCGTCAAAATCGCATCGTGATCCGTGTCCAGGCGAAACAAGACGCGCGATCCTTCCGGCAGGACGAGCGACTTGACCTGGCTCAAGTACGGCGCAATCGGCACGAGGACGAGGGTGCGGACAGCCGGCGCAAGAATCGGTCCGCCGGTTGCAAAGACGTACGCGGTCGAGCCGGTCGCGGTCGCGACGATGGCGCCGTCGGCGACGAACGTTTTCAAGTAATCGCCGTCGATGTACGTCGCGAGCCGGATGACGCGCGCGAGTTTGCCCCGCCCGACGACGACGTCGTTCAACGCTTCCGATTCGCCGAGCGCTGCGTCATCGCGCGACCAGACCGCGTGCAGCATGGCGCGCTCTTCGAGCCAGTACTTGCCTTCCACCACCGCGCGCGCGTCGAATCGCTCCGGCGTCATTTCGGACAAAAAGCCGACGCGTCCCAGGTTGATCGCGAGAATCGGCAATCGGGCGGACGCGCAGGCGCGCGCGGCGCGCAAGATCGTGCCATCGCCGCCGAGCGTGATCGCGAGCGTGGCGTCCGGCGCGCGGCGTTGGATTTCGCGTTCGTCCCAGGCGGAGACCAGCGCGCCGCGCGCGCCCAGTTGTTCCAACTGGCTCAGCCATTGTTGCGCGAGGGTGAGCGAGCGCGGGAGTTTGGGATGGTGCAAGAGGAGGAATTGTTTCATCGGCGGCATTATACCACACAAGCGCGAAAGAACACTTTTCGTTTGAAGTGTTCGGCGCGTCGTCCGCGTTCCGCCGCGCGGTCGAATCGGGACAGATCGAAATGTGCGTCGAACGGTCGAACGGCGCGAGCACGTGGCGCATGAAAGCCGCGGCAAAGGTCGTCGCCGATCCGTTCACCGGAATGCGCGTGTGCCTCTTGCCCGCGCGGATCCACGTTCACCGCGCCGACAAATTCGGCAACGCGCAGAAATGCCCAACCCAAAATATTCCAAATCCGAACTGATGATCTGCGTCGCCGCGCGATTGTCCCAGGACGGCACGACCGCGTTCAACTGTTCACTGTTCACTGTTCACTGATTCCCGTCCGCGACTTGAACCCGATCGCGTCCGGCTTGCTTGGCGCGATAGAGCGCGGCATCCACCGCCCGCATAACCATCTCTGCCGTCGCGCCATCATCAGGAAAGATTGCTACCCCAAGCGAAAACGTGATCGCTCCTAGCGGCTGGCGGTGGTACTCCACGGTCAAGTGTTTGACTTCTTTCCGGATATGTTCGGCGCGCTGCCGCGCGGCTTCACGCGCCGTTTCTGGGAGAATCAGTATGAACTCTTCGCCGCCGTACCGGCAGGCAATGTCCTCGCCGCGAATGTGGCTGCGGAGAAATGCGCCCAGTTCGCGCAGCATCGTGTCGCCCGCATCGTGACCAAACGTGTCGTTGAAACGCTTGAAGCGATCGATGTCGAGCATGATGATGCCGACTGAACTGTGCTTGCGGTGCGCCCGGCGCAATTCGCGCTCGATCGATTCTTCCATATAGCGCCGGTTGAACAAGCCCGTGAGCGGATCGCGGATGGACTGCGCGCGCAAGGTCTCGCGCAATTGCAGATTTGCCAGCGCCAGCGCGACGCGTTCGGCTGCGCGCGCCAGGAGCCGTTGCTGCCATTCGGACAGCTGGTCTTGCGCCGAGTGGCTTTGCAGATGAAGGACGCCCAGCGCCTCGCCCTGCGCGATCATCGGCGCGCAGACATAACCACCCGCCAGCCGCAGCGCGTTCCCATTCGCGCCGGCTTTATCGCTTTGCTCCAAATGCCGACAAATCACTCCGATGCGTGGATTCTCGATGTGATACGCGCGCCCGCGCCGCAAACCCCAACAGTCCGCGGGCGCAAATAATCGCTCGCCCATCAGCGCGTCGCCCCAGGTCGCAACCGCATCGAGAAAATTCCGCGAAGAATCGAAGACGAACAGCGCACCGGATTTTTCCGGGAGTAGTTTGGCGACGTATTGAGCGATGATGTTGTACGCTTCGTCAACCGTGAGACTGACTTGGAGCAGATCATTCATTTCGCTGATCAAGATATTTTCTTGGTTATAGCGCTCGAGTTCGATCACGTAGTCTTTGAGTTTTTCGTTGGCTTGGTACAGGGCGTGCTCCGCGCGTTTGCGCTCGGTGATGTCGTTGAGCGAGACAAACAGTCGCGCGGCGATCTGATCCGTGCCAGGCGCCAACGCCCAACTGACCGCGACCTGAATCCTATCGCCGGCGAGAGTTTGGTTTGTGGTCTCACCCGCAAAGTGATTCTTGCCTTCGGCAAACGCGATCAATTCTTCTCCAAAAACAGGGAATGACTCTTCGCAGAATACCTTGTCCAGTCCCATCAGAAAATCGTCTTTGGATTTGGCTTTGAACAACCGCAATGTCTCCTTGTTTACATCCACGACCTTCACCATCGTCGCACATTCGGCAACCACTTCAGGATGGCTCTCAAAAAAAGCGCGCCAGTCTGTGATCCCCGTTTGGCGCAATCCTTCGATGTAGTTGGCAATGAGAGAGAAATCCTCTTCCCAGAGCGAGATCGGCGCGTCCTCGAATAGACCTTTGAACCGCCGCTCGCTCTCGCGGAGCGCCGACTCCATCTGTTTGCGTTCGGCAAGTTCGTTCTGCGCCGACTCGAACAATCGCGCGTTCTCCAGCGCCTGGCTCGCCGCGCGCGTGGCGCTTTGCGCGAGCGCGATTTCGTCCGCGCCAAAATCGCGCGGCTCGGCGGACGACAAACCCAGTGTGCCGATCACTTCGTCGCGGATGATCAGCGGGACGATGAACAACGACGCGATGTCATACTGCTTCTGCAGCGCATGAACCGCGACTTGGCGTTCATCGGTCTGGGCATTGGCGATGACGAGGGGCACGCGCTGTTCGATCACGTATTGCGTCGCCGCGTTGTCGGCGAGCGGAATGATC
This sequence comes from Candidatus Aquidulcis sp., assembly GCA_020723345.1. Taxonomy (GTDB): domain Bacteria; phylum Chloroflexota; class Anaerolineae; order UBA4142; family UBA4142; genus VGOB01. The sequence continues at coordinate 19,969 of DYJA01000076.1, forward strand.
TCGCCCACCGAGGATGCCAATTCTCCCGCGCAGTATTCGGCGACGATGGTGAGGTAGGCGCGGTCGGCGGCGAGTTGCGCAAAGCCGACGCGCGGCAGATCAAAGGCGCGGGCTAATTCCTCGCAAATGATCTTGAGCACCGCCGTGGGATCGAGCGCGGATGCCGTCGCGGCGATCACGCGATTGAGGAGCAGCGTTTCGCGCAAACGGCGCTGCGCTTGATCGAACAGGCGCGCGCTATGAACCACGCTCGCCGCTTGCCCCGCAAAAAGGGACAAGAGCTGGACATCCGCCTCGGTGAACGTGCGCGTCGAGGGGAGCATTTCATTGACCGTGAGCACGCCGATCAGTTCGCCCGCGTACACCATGGGCACTTCGAGCACGGCGGCAAACGGGACCTGCGTATACTGCGACGAGCGGTGTTCCCAGATACTATAGTTGTCGATCCTCAGCGGCTCACGCGTTTGGGCGACCCGCCCTGCCATGCCTTCGCCGAGTTTCAGGCGCGTACCGCACGGGGCTGGATTCGCTACGGATACCGCGAGTTCCAGATCGCCGCGCGCTACATCATAGAGGTAGATCCCACCGCTGGGCGCGGCAAGCAACGTCATCGCGCGATCCATGATTATTTGCAACAACGCGCGCAAATCTGGCTGAAGGGTTGCCAGATCGCGCGTCGTTTCATACAGCGCGGCGAATTCGCTCGCGCGGCGATCGGTTTCCGCGAGCAAGCGCGCGTTTTCGAGCGCGATCGCGGCATGGTCGGCAAAGACTTGCAGCGGCGCGGCATGCGCCGTCGAAAAGAAATTCGGCGTCGCGCTGTCCAGATTCAGAAAACCAATAACCTGTCCCTTGATGTGAATCGGCGCGCCGATATACGAACGGATCCACTGCGTCTCGCTCCAAACATGCCAGTCGGGATTGGTCTGCGTATCAGGAATGACGAGCGCCTGTTTCGTCTCCAGCATCGCGCGAAAGCCGGGGATCTCCTGGGTGAGAAAGCGTCGCGCCAAGAGCGCGCTTTCCAGTCCGCGCCCGGCGTAGCCGCGGCAGCGAACGATGCGGGCAATTCCCGTCGCGGCATCGACCAACATGATGCTCGCGGCATCGTGCGGGATGACGCGATTGACATTGACGAGAATGCGCTCCAGGACTTCGTCAAAGTTGAGCGTGCTGTTCAGCGCGGTTGCCGCATCGCGCAGGGCATCGGTAAAGGCGCGCTGCTCGCGCTCGGCTTCCTCCATCTGTTTGTGCTCGGTCAAATCGGTAATGGCGGCGATGGCGCCCTTTCTTCCACCCTCGCGCCAGCGCGGCACAGATGTGATCAGAACGGGAACGGGATAGCCCGCGCGATGCAGCAAGCGCGTCTCATACATCGAATTTTCGCCGGCTTGCCGCCGGGCGGATTCGCGGTCGAGCACGGCATGATCATCCGGTGCCGTGACATCCCAGGGCGTTTTGCCCACCAAGTCTTCGGGCGCGCAGCCAATCATGCGCGCGTAGGCAGGATTGACGAATTCAAAACGCCCCTCGGCATCGGTCACAGTTAACCCCTGTCCCATGTTGTCGATGACTTGGGTCATAAAGGCGTGTTGAGTTTGCAATTCCTGTTCCAGACGTTTGCGTTCCGAAATATCACGCACCGCTACCACGCGGACGGTCCGCCCTTGATAGGGGATGTGTCGGGCGCGGATTTCTATGGGAAAAGTCTCGCCGTTCTTTTTTAGTCCGACGGCTTCGTACGATTCCTCGCGTCTGGAAGCGATGGCTGCCGACACGGTTTCGCGCGATTCGGGCGCGACAAAATCCAGAGGCGACATTCCGATCGCCTCGGACAGTTCATACCCAAACAGCGCGGCGACGGTGTAATTGGCATCTACGATCTTTCCGCCCTCGTGAATCGCAATTCCTTCAAACGGGGCTTCCGCCAGACGACGAAATCTTTCTTCACTTTCGTGCAGCACTTTTTCCATTTGTTTGCGCGCGGCGAGTTCAGCGACCAGTTCACGCGCTTGCTGCTTGATTTGATCCAGGTCGCGCTGGCGCATCGCGGAGGCAGCCACGATCAATATTCCAGAAACAACTAGCAACAATAGTGTATTGACAATGTCGGTCGGAGGCAACTGGGGCACAAAAATTGCCAGCAAAACTATCCCTCCCAAAGTAGCCATGAAGATCAGGATCGTGGATCGCAGCGAGAGAAACAAACTTGCCATCAACCCACCAAAGATCACGAACGCGAGATGGAAGGATTCCTCGGGAGCAATGATTACCGAAGCAAAGGTGACAGCAAACGCCATCCCCACCGCGAGCGTGGAAGCCAGTGTATAATGTTGGGCGCGACTCAGTGCGTAGGCAAAAACCATAGCCGCAAGAGCAGCAAGCACCAGATAAATGCCCCATCCTCGCACCGGCTGGTAGGTCAGACTGGTTTGTAGCAACACTTTTCCCAATTCGAGAATGACCAACAGTATAGCTACGATGAGCACGGACGAGAGTATCCGCGCACGGCGGCGCTGCTCCGGTTCGCGGATGGAGGTGTGTGGCTCGGTGAGCCATTGCCAGAGATGCAGACCTGTTGACGCCAAGTGTAACATAGCCGCACCCTCAAACAAAAAGACACCTGTGCCCCACGCGTTGCAACGCGCCAGAGCCACAGATGCCTTGACCTTTCGAACGAGGTCGTACCGAGTTTGCCGACAAATCGCGTCCCATACGCAAACCTTTCCGTTTGTGTCTGAAACAGAACGCTACCAGACTATCGAAAGACCTGACCGATCTACGCCTGTCAGTATATCACATCCATCTGGAGGATTCAAGCGTCTATCAAATCAACCAACCCTGCCGCTTTTTTCGCGGTACATTTGTTTGTCCGCCTCGTTCAACAGATCGTTCAACGAACAACCGCGCTCGCCCGTAGCAATTCCAAAAGATAACGCCAGCGCCGGTTCGTTGCATTGCAAAACATTATGCGCTTGCAGATTGTTGCGCAGACGCGTCACAATGTCCTCGGCGATTGAGGTGGGCGTATCGGGCAGCAGCGCGGCAAACTCGTCGCCGCCAATGCGCGCCAGCACGTCTTCGACGCGGAGTCCCGCCTGTAAGACTTGCGCCGCGCGCCGTAGCAGCGCGTCGCCCGCCGCGTGACCTTGTCGATCGTTGATCGCTTTCAAGCCATCCACATCCGCAATCAAAATGCTGACGGGAAATCGCCTGCCCCCTTCCAGGCGGGACAACTCTTCCTCGAAAAACGCGCGATTGTAGAGACCGGTGAGAATATCGTGCGAACTCAAGTAGTACAGTTTTTCCTCGGCGCGTTTGCGCTCGGTCATGTCGCGCAAAGTGATGAGTTGTCCCAAGCGGTTCCCCTGCCGATCACACAAAGGCGCGATCTGCCCATCGTACCACAAGGATTGTCCCGCGCGCACGAGCGAGATTTCAAAACGGGTGTCCGCCCCGTTTCGCCAATGCGCGATCAGTTGGGGACATCCGGCAAACGCCTGTTCCGCCAATTGCCCGACGACGGACTGACCGATGATCCGCTGCGCCGCCGGATTCAAGTCGACGATCCGGCGGTGGGCATCCAAGACGATCACGCCATCGTTCATTCCCTCGATGATCACGTCGCACGCCACAGGCATCAAGTCCAAAATTCGGAAAGAGAACATGCCCCAAAAGATCATCGAGCCGCTGAGCGCGAGAGCGAGAGGCGTCAGCGGCAAAGCACCCAGCGGATCGAGTCCCACAGTTTCGATCAAGTTGGCGACGAAGGAGACGAGCACCGCCGCCAGCAAAATGATCACTTGATCGCGATAAATGCGCGTCGGATGCCACAACGATTTGACGAGCAGAAAGATTCCGAACAGGAGCAGCGTGTACGAATAGTACCCGTGAAAGTAGAACCACCCGCCATATTGAACTTCCAGCGGATCGAACGCGCCGCCCGCACTCAATCCGACGTCGCTGTAAAACCAGTGATGCGCCTCATTCGTCCAAGCCAGCAGCAGCGAAACGAGCGGCACAATCGACAGAACAGTGGCGACCCGGCGAATTTGCCACTTGGCGGTACCGGTATATTGCAGCACAAAGATCAGCCACACGACCGGGATCGCGACCAAGCCAACGAAACTGGCTTTTGCCCAAAAAATTTTGGCAGCGAGATCCGTCGCCGTCAACTCAAACGCCAAGACCAGCGCGCGTTCGGCGACGGCGAGCATGAGTACGGCGAAAGCCGCTGCCCCGGATGCCGGGCGACGACGCCACGCGCCATACGCGACGCCAGCCGATATCGCAACGGCGAAGAATACCAACACGATGTTTGAGATGTGGTGCCCGTTCATTCCTTGCTCCCGACATTCAAAAAATGCCAATCCTTATCGGATTGGCACACCAAACGAAAACACCGCGCCCAGTCAGATTTCCCACTGCTAGAAGGGAACACGGAAAAACAAACAAGAGAAAAAGTATTCGTGATCCTTTTTGTCGGTGGGGAAAATATGATCCGACATTGTCGAAATGGCACTATTCGAGCGCGCGCCGGATTACGCCGAGCGCGGTTTCAATATCGGCGCGTTCGACGCCGTAATGCGTCACCGCGCGGATTCGGCGTTCGCCGCTCACGCCGATCAGCACACCCTCGCGCGCGACGCGCTCGGTGAGTTGCCGCGCGGTCATCCCGCCCGTCAAATCGAAAAAGACGATGTTCGTTTTCATGCACGCGGGATCGAGCGCGATGCCGGGCAGGTCGGCGAGACCTTCCGCGAGTCGCCGCGCGTGCGCGTGATCGTCCGCGAGCCGGTCGATCATCGTCTCCAGCGCGACGATGCCCGCCGCCGCGATGATCCCCGCCTGTCGCATTCCGCCGCCGACCATTTTGCGCTGGCGTCGCGCCTCCGCGATAAAATCGCGCGTCCCGCACAACAGCGAGCCGACCGGCGCGCTCAATCCTTTCGACAAGCAAAACGAAATCGTGTCGGTGTACTGCGCGAATTCAGACGCTGGTACGCCGAGCGCGACTGCCGCGTTGAAAATGCGCGCGCCGTCGGTGTGAACGCGGATGCCGCGCGCGTGCGCGAGATCGTACACCGTTTTGTGATATTCGGGCGCAAGCGGCGAGCCGTTGCACGCATTGTGCGTGTTTTCGAGCGCGATCAATGTGGTCCGGGGCCAATGCACGTTATCGCCGCGGATCGCGTTCGCGATGTCGGCGAGCGCGAGCGTGCCGTCCAGCTGATTCGGAAGTGTGCGTGGGTGTATGCCGCCCAGCGCCGCCATCCCGCCGACTTCGTTGATGAACGAGTGCGCCTTGTCGCCGACGATCACTTCGTCGCCGCGCGCGCAATGCGTGAGCAGCGCGACCAGATTTGCCATCGTGCCGCTCGCGACAAAAAGCGCGGCGTCCTTTTTCATTCGCGCCGCCGCGATTTCTTCCAACCGATTCACCGTCGGGTCTTCGCCCATCACGTCATCGCCGACTTGCGCTTTCGCCATCGCCTCGCGCATCGCGGGCGTCGGCAGCGTTACCGTGTCGCTGCGGAGGTCAATCTTCTTCATTCTCGGATTCTTCCTTTCGATCTTACTGTTCCTGCGCTTCCAAATCGGCAAGCATCTGCTCGACCGTCGTCTCCAGTCCGGGCAGATCGTCCTGGACGGTCTGCCAAACGCGTTGAAGGTTTACGCCAAACTATTCATGCACCAACTTGTCCCGCATTCCGGCAACCTCGCGCCAAGGCACCTGCGGATAACGTTCGCGCGCCGAGCGAGGTACTTTTTTGACGGCTTCTCCGATGATCTCCAATGCTTGCCTAACGGCAAACACTTTTTCGTCATTCGTCACAAAGTCGTCGAACTCTACGCCCTCAACAAAGCGTCGCGCTTTACGAGTCGCATCGAGGATGTCGCGCAGATAGTCCACATACTCCCGTTTGGTCGTCATAGTGTTACGACCTCCGCCAGAATATGCTTGCCAATGCACGGTTTCAATTCCGACTTTTCCACGAGATCAACTTTGACGCCGACTAAATCGCTCAGGTAATGTTCCAGTTCGATAAACTTGAGCAAGGACAAAGTATCATCACCCAGTTCGACCAAAACATCCAAGTCGCTTCGGCTGCGCTGTTCCCCACGTACGTATGAGCCAAACACACCTAGTGATCTGACTTTGTACTTTTCGGCAAGTTCGGGCAAATGCCTCCGCAGGATGCGCTTGAATCGCGTTATGGCGCGGCGAGTGGACGGTCGGTTACTTTGGACAAGCCGGCGTTGTTTTGCGATATTCTTACCACTTTGTTTCATGGCTCCTCCTCTCACGTTTCCAACCCGTACCCGCTTTCAATCAGCCCGATTAACTCGCGCGCAAATCGCGCCGCGGGCGCGCCGTCTACAATATCGTGATCCACGCTAATCGTCAAATCGAGATATTCGCGGATTTCGACGCGTCCATCCACGACGCCGGGTTTTTCCGCAATGCCGCCGAGCGTGAGTCCGAGCGTGTGCATCGGCAACATGCCGATTCCCCAACCGCCGCCGCGCCCGAACATTCCGACCGACGTGATCACAACCGTGCCGCCAAAGTTTTTCATCCATTGCGGATTCTGCATAAACAGCCGGATAAAGAACTTGCGAATGAAACTGGGAACGATCAATCCCAACCGCGCCAAGCCACCCGATTCCTGCGCGCTGCGCGCCGGACGCGCCTGCACCGCGCGAATCTCGTCGTGAATCGCGCGGAACGATTTCGTGTTTGCCGCGCGGACGATGTGCGGGATCGCGACGCGGTTGGCTTCCGGCTCGATCATCACCACCACGTCCACGTCGTCGAAAATCACGAGCCGATTGCGCCAATCGCGGTACGCCTGCACACTTTTGTGCGCGTCGATCGCGCGCGCGACACACGCGGCGACGAACGCGGTGAACGACAACGTCTCGCCCGTGCGCGCCTGGTGCTCGCGCATAAACTGCCGCGCGCGCGTCACGTCCACCTCCAGCAAGCCGTGGACAATGTGCCGCCGCGCGCCGATTGCCAAACTATCGGCGACGACCTGACGCTGCGCGGAGAAAGGTTTGCTCGTGAATTTGTCTTTGCTCACAATTCCATTTCTTCAGATGGGATCAGAGGGGATAAGAAGGCAGTAGATGGCATGAGAAGGGACAGAAGGCAGAGAAGGCGCATCGCCTTCAACGCCGTCTTCGCCCTCTCTGTCTTCTCTGCCCTCTTATGCCGTCTTCACCCCTCTGTCCTCACTTCCACGTCGCGTTGATCGCCGCGATCCAATCCGCGATTGCCGCGCGCAGATTCGTTTTCTGTTCGATGTGGATGAACTTGCCGGAGTACGCGGTCGCGCCGGTCGCGCACACTTGATCGGCGGGAACGTTGTTCAGCAGACGACCGCCGACGTTCGTGCCGCCGGTCAGATTGCACGCGGGCGAATCGCCCGGCACGGTGATGACCCACTTTTGATCGCGCGCCGCGATATTCGCGCGCAAATCCAGAATCTTGTCGCCGGGTTTGGGCGGCGCGGCAAAACCGTACGTCATAAACGCGTCCACGCCGGGACAACTCGACGCGCCCATTCCGTGAAATTGAATCGCCGTCCACGCTTTGCCGTTTGCGTTATAGAACTCGAACAGCGATTGCATCGCGATGAAAAACAAACTAGAGTCATTGTGTCCGGCGTCCGCCTCGCCTTCGCCGGTACTGGGTTGACAAGTCGAGCGCGCGGGATTCGCGTCGCGATGACTGCCCGCCAAAAGGAAACTGCGCGCGTCCACACCCTTGAACACCGCGAGCGCTTGCGTTTCGGTCGCGATGTCGTACAGCGGATGCGGCACCTGGATGTGGAGCTCCCGCCGCGGGCGTGACGCCACCGCGAAGGTGCCCCACCCCCGGTCGACGCGCCCGTCGCCGTCGGCGTCGAGGGTCTCCACCAGCACGCACAGGCCGGTCCGCCCGCCGAGCCAGCGCCGCTCGTAGTGCGGGGCGAGCTCGGCCGGCAGCGCGGGCTCGCAGGTGTCGGCCAGCATCGCCTGGACCGTCGCCTGCCACGCCGCGCGCTCGGCAGCAAGGGGTGGCACGTACCCCCCCGAACCCCCCTCGGGCATGTGCGCCGCCACGCACGCCACGAGCTCGCGAATCCCTGCGATCCCCTGGCAGAGACTGCCGGCCTCCCCGCCCGAGGCGGTGAGCGCCCACGCGGACGCGGCGATGGCGAGCCCACTCGCGGCGAGCGAGGACCCCCGGCCGGCGCGCAGTCCCGGGAGCGGCATCATGCTTCAAGAGTACCGCCAAACCGGCCTGCGTCCGTCGCTCTGTGGGCCCCACGACGATACAATGCGCCGGGCCGCCCGACGCGTGGCCCGGCTTGGAGACCGACATGACGGACCGCTACATCACCCTGGCTGCCGCGCTCACGGCCGCGATGCTGATCGGATCGCTGCTGGGGGCCCCCGCGCCCGCGCGCGCCTGCACCACGGCCGTGGTCTCGAGTGCGGCGACCGCCGACGGGCGCCCGCTGCTGTGGAAGAACCGCGACGCCGACGACCTCCACAACCAGGTCGTGTATCGCGAGGACGGCCGGTACCCCTACGTCGGCGTCGTCAACCAGGGCGACACCGCCGGGCTGCAGATCTGGGCCGGGGTCAACAGCGCCGGGTTCGCGATCATGAACTCGGCCTCGTACAACCTCGACGACAAGGACACGCTGGCCGAGGGGGCGTTCATGAAGCTGGCGCTCCAGTCGTGCGCCACCGTGGGCGACTTCGAGCGCCTGCTCGGCTCGACCAATCTCAAGGGCGCCCGCGACACCACCGCCAACTTCGGGGTCATCGACGCGCAGGGGGGCGCGGCCTACTTCGAGACCGGCCTCACCACCTTCAAGCGCTTCGAAGCCACCGACCCCGCGGTGGCTCCGAAGGGCTACCTCATCCGCTCCAACTACTCGGACAGCGGGGATGGCGCCACCGGTTCCGGATTGCTGCGGCGCGAGCGCGCCACCGAGCTCGTCGACGCCCTCGTCGCCTCCAGGCAGCTCGACGCCCGCACGCTGCTCGCCGGCGTGAGCCGCGACGTCGCCAACGGCCGCACCGGCGCGTTCCCCCTGGCACGGCCCGAGGCGGCGCGCTTCGCCTGGGTGGGCGACAGCATCAACCGCGACATCACCGCCTCGGTCACCGTCATCGATGGCGTGTCGCCCGGCGGCGACCCCGCGCTCGCGACGGCCTGGTTCATCCTCGGGCAGCCGG